>NZ_JBJMAV010000019.1:0-4131 GCF_046600715.1 Novilysobacter viscosus | reverse complement strand
CCCGTGAGCTGGAACATTAGCAGCCCAGGCCGACCGGCGCTTTACCCGGAACCCGCAAGGCGACATGCCGCCGAAGATGGCCCCGCAATGATTGAGCCGAGCAGCCAAGCCGGTGTGCGGCCAGCAGCCTGATGTTGCCGAAGGAGAGCGGCCGGAGCCGGCGCCGGGTGAGCCCGCGACGCACGACACGTTGGCGAGGCAGCGGCCGAAGGAGCGACTGCCGAACAACGCTCAGCAGTGCCGCCTAACACCTGAGTTAAGCCGCGCCGCGAAGCGGCGTCGGCTTGGACGAGTTGTTAGGCGGCACCCGTAACGCTACGACCGCCGCCCGCAAGAAGCTATTCAATCCAGAAACTTCCACGTGTCGGCGCCATCAAAGCGCCGGACGGGGACCGACGCCAACAGCTCCGGCTCAAAGTTCCGGAGGTTCACACCTTGGCGAGCGCCCGGCGTTGGGGCGACCGGCTCCCAGTGGGTTGCGATGCCACAGCTCTTACAACGGAAGTTTCGCAGGGCGCGATCACCCCACATGTAGCTCTCCGTGTTGGCAGGATGCCCCTGGATAGCAACGCTACCAAGCTCGTAGTACGCCCAGATGCCCCCGGTGCGGCGGCACAAGGAGCAATTGCAGCTCGTGGCAGTTTCCGGCACCGCGGGAAGCGTCAGGCGCACACCTCCGCAGTGGCAGGAACCCTCCAGCGAGATGTGCTGTTCATTGTTCACGACGCGCCTACCCTGCTGTGCCGCCTAACACCGGAATTAAGCCGACCCGCGAAGCGGGTTCGGCTTGAATGACTAGTTAGGTGGTGCTGCCCCGGATGCCGGCAGAGCGTGCAGCGGCGAGGCCCGCACCACCCGTGAGCTGGAACATTAGCAGCCTAGGCCGACCGGCGCTTTACCCGGAACCCGCATGGCGACATGCAGCCGAAGATGGCTCCGCAATGATTGAGCCGAGCAGCTAAGCCAGTGTGCGGCCAGTAGCGAAATGTTGACGGAGGAGAGCGGCCGGAGCCGGCGCCGGTTGAGCCCGCGACGCACGACGCGTTGGCGAGCCAGTGTCCGAAGAAGCGACCGCCGAACAACGCTCAGCAGTGCCGCCTAACACCTGAGTTAAGCCGAGCCGCGAAGCGGCTTCGGCTTGAATGAATTGTTAGCTGCCATCCATTCCGCAAAGGCAGCGCAGACGCCGGATACGAACGCCTGCTGTAGAGACTCTGGAGAGGAGTAGTCCTGGCACTCATAGAGGCCGGTCAGACCTTGGGTGTTGTGGTACTGCGCCTCATCCACGTAGATGTACACGGTAAGGTCCGAGTCGCCGACGGACGCGCGGATGTAAGTCTCGTTGGTGCCCAGAAGCTCGCCGTTGGTGAGCGCCATTCCCATTGACGCCAAAGCGGCAGAGAGCTCAGACCGACAGCGGTCTTGAAACGGGCTCAATTGGCGATCGGCTCCCATGGCAGCTAACACCGGAATTAAGCCGACCCGCGAAGCGGGTTCGGCTTGAATGACTAGTTAGGTGGTGCTGCCCGGATGCCGGCAGAACGTGCAGCGGCGAGTCCCGCACCACCCGTGAGCTGGAACATTAGCAGCCCAGGCCGACCGGCGCTTTACCCGGAACCCGCAAGGCGACATGGAGCCGAAGAGGGCCCCGCAATGATTGAGCCGCGCAGCCAAGCCGGTGTGCGGCCAGCAGCCTGATATTGCCGAAGGAGAGCGGCCGGAGCCGGTGCCGGATGAGCCCGCGACGCACGACACGTTGGCGAGTGAGCGGCCGAAGGAGCGACTGCCGAACAACTCTCAGCAGTACCGCCTAACACCTGAATTAAGCCGACCCGCGAAGCGGGTTCGGCTTGAATGACTTGTTAGGCGGTGCTGCTCCGATGACTGGCTGAACTCGCCAGCGCCAACCGCGGCCAACCCGCCTCCTGGCGGAACACTACCAGCCCGAGCCGACCGGCGCTTTACCCGGAACCCGCACGGCGACATGCCGCCGAAGATGGCCCCGCAATGATTGAGCCGAGCGGCCAAGCCCGTGTGCGGCCAGTGGCGAGGTTTTGCCGAAGGAGAGCGGCCGGAGCCGGCGCCGGATGAGCCCGCGACGCACGACACGTTGGCGATTGAGCGGCCGAAGGAGCGACTGCGGAACAACTCTCAGCAGTACCGCCTAACACAAGAATTAAGCCGACCCGCGAAGCGGGTTCGGCTTGAATGACTAGTTAGGTGGTGCTGCCCCGGATGCCGGCAGAACGTGCAAGAGCGAGGCCCGCACCACCCGTGAGCCGGAACATTAGCAGCCCAGGCCGACCGGCGCTTTACCCGGAACCCGCAAGGCGACATGCAGCCGAAGATGGCCCCGCAATGATTGAGCCGAGCGGCCAAGCCGGTGTACGGCCAGTAGCGAGATGTTGCCGAAGAAAATTGGCCGGAGCCGGTGCCGGCTGAGCCCGCGACGCACAACACGTTGGCGAGGCAGTGGCCGAAGGAGCGACTGCCGAACAGCTATCAGCAGTACCGCCTAACACCTGAGTTAAGCCGACCCGCGAAGCGGGTTCGGCTTGAACGAATAGTTAGGGCTCACCCCGGATACTCGGGTTTGGGCGAACCCGTACGGCAACTAGTGCGCTGTATGAGGATGCGGGGATAGCCCGTCCGGTGAGCGGGCGAGGCTCCAACCGCCGCAACTCTAGATCATGGTGGCCGACGGCGACATGGCTGCGCCACGCGTAGGCACCTCCGTTCCACGGCAGTACTACGCGGCGCGGATCCGCACCAGGTGCAACGTATGTCACTGTTCCCCAAGCCTCGCCTTGCCAAATGCACTTAACGTCCGATGGGCAGCGCCGATCATCGTAAGCGGCAAATGTAATGCTTCCGCCAGCAGGTAGAGGTGCCGTCTGGCCGAAGCACAGCGTTATCAGGGTCTCAGGACCGACAGGTGCGCTGATGCTTTGCAAGCGTGGACAATCATCTTGGTCAGTTGCCGGAGCGCTAGTAGCTGAAATGGGCGGCACGGTGGCTCGCGCCGTAGGCGCTGGCTGTCCACCGCACCCGAGAAGGATGCAAGAACCTAGTGCTGTTGTGACGAGCCAGCGCATAACCTTCCTATGAGCCCTAACGCCTGAGTTAACCGGACCCGCCCGCCAGGCGGTGGGTGATGGCAACCGATCCACGACACCTTTCAACGAAGCGGCGAAGCGGGTTCCGGTTGGACGAATTGTTATGGGGCTGCGGCCACCGTACTGGCCGCGTGTCTCAAAAACGACAGCGCTTCAGTGGCCGAAATGCCTCGCCGCCGTCCCCAGTGTCCAAAAAGCGCTGCAGTCGCAGATCGCAAAGTACGTTGTGATGCTGCGACTGCAGCGCTTTTTAGCATGTTCGCGCGATCGGCGGCAGTCGGCCGACGGCACATCCCATCATCAGATTTTTCTGCAGGCGCTACGTGGTGTTCCCGCTGCCGCATAACACCTGAATTAAGCCGAGCCGCGAAGCGGCTTCGGCTTGAATGAATTGTTAGAGCCCAGCCCGATGAAGCACATGGGTAAGCTCAAATTGGTTGCAACCTTGATCTGGCAAAATCCCGCGAGAGTCGGGAATGCCAACCTCAAATCCCTCCTCAACGTCCTCGAAGTAGAGCAAGCCATCGGGGAGCTCTGCGACGACCAAAGCACTTTCAACCGCGCCGAAGCGGGAAAGAGGTAAAGGATAGAAACGAACGCGATAGGCGGCAAAAGCCGCCTGTTGCTCAGCCGAGCAGCTGGCAAGCTGTTCTGCAACGATCGCCTCAAGCTCAGAGACTGTGATTGGCTGCCATGTATCCAATGGGCTCTAACACCGGAATTAAGCCGACCCGCGAAGCGGGTTCGGCTTGAATGACTAGTTAGGTGGTGCTGCCCCGGATGCCGGCAGAACGTGCAGCGGCGAGGCCCGCACCACCCGTGAGCTGGAACATTAGCAGCCCAGGCCGACCGGCGCTTTACCCGGAACCCGCAAGGCGACATGCCGCCGAAGATGGCCCCGCAATGATTGAGCCGAGCAGCCAAGCCGGTGTGCGGCCAGCAGCCTGATATTGCCGAAGGAGAGCGGCCGGAGCCGGTGCCGGATGAGCCCGCGACGCACGACACGTTGGCGAGT
>NZ_JBJMAV010000018.1:0-5421 GCF_046600715.1 Novilysobacter viscosus | reverse complement strand
AGGTAGCAGCGACGTCCGTCGGGGCGGGGCGATGCGCCCTCAGGCGGCGCCCGGCGTGATCTGATCGATCAGACGATCGGACCGCTCAAGCGCTCAGAGCACCCGCGGCGGCGATCCGCCCACAATCACTACGTCCGCTCCGCGGCGGGCAAACAGGCCCACGCTTACCACGCCGGCGCCTCGTGGTGCGGCCAATGGCGATTTCCCTATTCGGCATCCTGCGGAACGCGGTTCAGTCCCGGTGTGGCGAGTACCGCGCGAAGGCGTGCATCAGCTACATGGTCTGTTGGCAGACTGTTTCCGAGCTCATGTCAAAAAAGGAAACGGCGCCTGGAAGGGCGCCGTTCCTCGTAATGCTGCATGTAGTGCGTCCCACCGGGTGCGGTATTACTCCGTCACAGCCGGCCTCAGCTTCTGCTGTGCAGCCAGGAACGGGTTGCCCTCGTACCAGCGGGGCCACTGCTCGCTGCCCGCCAGGGCCTGGCCTACGCCGTAGAGGGCCTGCAGGTCCTGCACTGCACCTTCGAGGTTCCAGCTCTCGTCGAACTCGTCGCCGACCTGGTGGTAGCGCTTGTCGCGGTAGTCGGCCTGTGCGGCCTGGCCCGCTTCCGTGCCGCCATCGACCAGGTCGTCACCACCCTTCGCATACAGCGCGGGCACGCCGGCCTTGGCGAAGTTGAAATGGTCGGAGCGGAAGTAGAAGCCGCTCTGCGGTGACGACTCCTCGCGGAGCACGCGCTGCTGGGTGTCGGCCTGCGTCTTGAGCAGGTCTTCCAGCTCGGAGTTCCCCATGCCGACCACGGTGAAGTCGCGCGACGGACCCGACACCGACATGGCGTCGAGGTTGATCACCGCCACGGTCTGGTCCAGCGGCACCGTCGGGTTGGCCACGTAGTACTTGGAACCCAGCAGACCCGATTCCTCCAGCGTCACCGCCAGCAGCATGATGGAACGGTCGGGCTTGGGATTCTGGTGCACGAACGCCTCGGCGATCTCCAGGATGCCGGCAATGCCGGTGGCGTTGTCCACGGCGCCGTTGTAGATCGTGTCGCCCTCGCCCTCATGCTGGCCCAGGTGGTCCCAATGGCCCATGTAGACGATGGTTTCTTCCGGCCGCGTGGCGCCGGGCAGGACCGCAACCAGGTTGGGCGAGCTCTTCTGCGAAGTCGTGCTCTTCAACGAGAGGGAGAGGCGCGCGTCCAGCGGGATCGCCTTGAACCCCGGCTTGTTGGCTGCGGCGTACAGCGCGTCCAGGTCGTGGCCGAGGTCGCCCAGCAGGTCGCGCGCGGCCTCGCCGGTGAGCCAGCCCTGCGCGGGAAGTCGGGGCTCGGGGTCGTCTTTTACCGAAAGGTCGAACTGCGGTCCCGACCACGAGTTCTTGACCACGTCCCAGCCGTAGGAGGCGCCCGCATCGTCATGGATGATCAGCGCCGCGGCCGCCCCTTGGCGCGCCGCCTCTTCATACTTGTAGGTCCAGCGCCCGTAGTAGGTCATCCGGTTGCCTTCGAACAGCTCGGCATCCTTGGCGTGGAAACCCGGGTCGTTGACGAACATGACCACGGTCTTTCCTTCGACATCGACCCCTTCGTAGTCGTTCCAGCCAAGCTCCGGCGCGTTCACGCCGTAGCCGACGAACACCAGTTCGCTGTCATTGATGTCGACCTGTGGTTGCCCGGTACGGGTGCCGACCATCATCTCGGTACCGAACGCCAGCGTGCGGGGCTCCCCCTTGACGTCAAGCTCGAGCGTGGTCGATTCGTCGGCCGTGGTCTCGACCATGTCGACGTTCTGCAGGTAGCTGTCGCCGTTGCCCGGCTTCAGTCCCAGGCGCTGGAACTGCGCGGTCAGGTACTCGACGGTCTTTTCCTCGCCGATGCTGCCCGGCGCGCGTCCGGCGAACTCGTCCGAGGACAGCGTGCGCACGTGGCTCCGGAAGTCCTCGACGGTGATTGCCGGTTCGAACGTGTGCTCGGCCGTGCTCGAGGCGGCGGGGTCGGTGGCGGTGGGTTCCGGCGCATCGGCCGGCTTGTTGCAGGCCGCGAGCACCAGCGCGGCGGCCACCAGCGAGGTGGCGGTGGAAAGCGGAGTGCGAGTCATGGGAGCTCCGATACGGCCGAGGGTGTCGGCGGAATCCCCATTCTATGCCCCACGTGGTGCCCCTCCGCTAGGGCACCCGCGGGAGCGGCGGAACCGCCCCCGCGGCGTGGTGGCGCTACCGCTATTCAGGCGCTGGAAGGTCCGTATCAGTCGCGCGGCGCGCGATCGCCCTCGTAGCGCTGCGCGGTCGCGCCGGTCACCGCGCCGATGCGGGCGGTGCTGTGCACGTACAGCCTGACCTTGCGCTCGAAGACCAGCGGCCCATCGACGCGGGCGCCCGGTCCGATGATCACGCGCGGATCGCGCTTCTTGCCGAACCCGATCCAGTTACGACTGGGCTTGGTGTAGCGGATCCCGCCACGCACGTGGGAACCGGCGCCGACGGTCAGGTCGCCATTGACGGTCTCGATGCCGCCGGCCAGGTCCACGTCGACCAGCCCGATGGAACCGTTGACAGTGCCGACGTCTCCGCCGATGGACCCGCCGCGACCGATGAAGACGCTGCCGTTGACCGTGCCCACGTCACCCTCGGCGTCCAGTCCAGCGTCGGCACGGATGCTTCCGTTGACCGTCGAAAGGCTTTCGACGACGGCGTTCTCCGCCACCTTGACGCTGCCGTTGACGGTGCCGACGTCGGCGACGCGAGCGCCGGCCTCGATCCGGATGCTGCCATTGACGGTCTGCAGGTCGCCATAGGCCTGGCCGGCTTCGGCGGTGATGCTGCCGTTGACTTTGTCGATGCTGGTCTGCGCCAGCGCCGGCGCCGCGCACAGGGCGAGCGCGATCGACAGAGCGACGGGCGACAGGGAGAGGGGCAGGGGACGTGCGATGCGGATGCGGGTCATGGTCGATTCCTTGGACAGTGCGCGTGTGATGCCGCGACCGGGGCTCAGGTTTAACCTGCTTGGATACAATCGGCACCTGCCTTTAGTCACCGGACCCTTCAGTGCCCGTCGATCCGCGCCCGTCCCAAGCCGCCATCCGCCCCGTCGTGCTGTTGATCCTGGACGGGTGGGGCCACCGCGAGGAACGGGAGGACAACGCACTGGCCCAGGCCCACCTGCCGAACTGGGACGCCCTCGTGTCCGCCTCCCCGCACACGCTCATCCACACGGAGGGTCGCCACGTGGGGCTGCCGGACGGGCAGATGGGCAACTCGGAGGTCGGCCACATGAACCTGGGCGCCGGCCGAATCGTCTACCAGGACCTGACCCGGATCGACGCCGCCATCGAGGACGGCAGCTTCGACACCAATGCGCAGTTGCTTGCCGCGTGCCATGACGCAAGGAAAGAAGGGCGCACCCTGCACCTGATGGGCCTGCTGTCGCCGGGCGGCGTGCACAGCCACGAACGCCACCTGCACGCCATGATCGCCCTGGCCGCCCGCGAAGGGGTCCCAAAGGTCGCCGTGCACGCTTTCCTTGATGGCCGCGACATGCCGCCCAGGTCGGCCGCGCCCAGCATCGACGCCCTGCAGGCCGCCTGCGACGCCACCGGCAACGCCCGGATCGCCTCCATCAGCGGCCGCTACTACGCCATGGACCGCGACCAGCGCTGGGACCGGCTGCGGCGCGCGTGGGACGCGATGGTGGAGGCGTCCAGCGACCACCACGCGCCCGATGCGCGGACCGCGCTGGCCGACGCCTACGCCCGCGGCGAGAACGACGAATTCGTTCTGCCCACCGTGATCGACGATGGCGCGACCATGCGCGACGGCGACGCGCTGGTGTTCATGAACTTTCGCGCCGACCGTGCCCGGCAGCTCGCGGGTGCTTTCGTGGCCGACGGTTTCCATGGCTTCGAGGCGCGTCGTCCGCACCTGTCGCGGTTCGTCTGCCTGACCGAATACGACGCGAGGCTGCCGGCCCAGGTCGCGTTCGCCCCCGACGACCTGCGTGACACGCTGGGCGAGGTGGTCTCCACCGCCGGCCTGCGCCAGTTGCGTATCGCCGAGACCGAGAAGTACGCCCACGTGACATTTTTCTTCAGCGGCGGTCGCGAGGCGCCGTTCGAGGGCGAGGACCGCATCCTGGTGCCCAGCCCGAAGGTCGCCACCTATGACCTGCAGCCGGAGATGAGCTGTCCGGAAGTCACCGAGCGCCTGGTGGCGGCGGTGCGCAACCGCGACTTCGACCTGGCCGTGTGCAACATCGCCAATCCCGACATGGTCGGCCACACCGGCAACCTGGCCGCAGCGGTGTTGGCAGCCGAGGCGGTCGACGTGGCGATCGGGGCCATCGTGCGCGCGGTGGGCGATGCCGGCGGCGCGCTGCTGGTGACGGCCGACCACGGAAACCTTGAAATGATGCGTGATGCCAGCACCGGGCAAGCCCATACCGCGCATACCGTGGGGCCGGTGCCCTTCGTGTACATGGGGCCGCGCGCCGCGGGCCTGCGCGCTGGAGGTGCGCTGCGCGACGTGGCGCCGACGGTGCTGGAGTTGCTCGGCCTGCCGCAGCCGGCGGACATGTCCGGCCGGTCGCTGCTTGTCGCGGATGGCGCCGCCGGTTGATGCGCGCCTGGCGCCGCTCGATATTGGCGATGCTGCTGGCCGCGGTTGTCGCCCCGGCGCCGGCGCAGGACGCACGCTCGGCGCAACAACGGCTGGAGACCGTCCGCCGCGAACTCGACTCGGTGGCCGCCGAGCGCCGCAAGCTGGAGGGTGAGCGGGGCGGCGCGGCACGGGCCCTGCGCCAGGCCGACGAAGCAGTCGGGACCTCCACCCGGCGCCTGCGCGAGACCCGCCAACGCCTGGCCGCGGACGAGCAGGCGCTGGCCGACCTGCAGCAGCGGCGCGAACAGATGCAGGCCCGCCTGGGCATGCAGCGCGAACAGTTGAAGTCGCTGCTGCGGGCGGCCTACCGCGAACGCGAGGACGCACCGCTCAAGGCGCTGCTGGCACAGGACCGGCTAGCCGATGCCAACCGGGTACTGACCTACCACCGCTACCTGCAGCGCCACCGCGCCGGCCGGATCGCCGAGCTGGCCGCGAGCGTGCGCACGATGGAGGCGGTTGAACAGGAAATTGTCGCCCGCAAGGCGCAGCTGGAAGCCACCCGCGCGCAGCTGGAGACGGAGCTCGCCGGGCTCCAGGCCGATCGCCGGGAGCGGGCCGGGGTGGTGTCCGGCCTGGACCGCCGCTATCGCGACCGCAGCGACCGCGAGCGGGCCCTCGGGCGCGATGCCAAGGGCCTGGAACAACTGCTGGCCAAGCTGCGCGCGGCCGCAGCGCGTGCCGAAGCCGCCCGCAAGGCGGCTGCCGCAAAGGCGGCCCGGGAGGCTGCCGAGGCCGAGCAGGCCGCCCGTGCCGCCCAGGCTGCCCGT
>NZ_JBJMAV010000017.1:0-5705 GCF_046600715.1 Novilysobacter viscosus | reverse complement strand
CCACCCCCTTCCCAAGCGTGAAGCGCATGTGCACAATGCGCGGCCCTGTTGAGGGGGCGGCCTTTGGGGGCGGCCCTGAACGGGTGGGATCTGCAGCAGAAACCGTGTCGAGAAGGTGTTGACGGCCCGGAAATCTGCTGTAAGATGTGCGGCTCGCTTGGGCACTGAGGTGCCTGGGCAGGGGGCGCGGCGTTGAGGCCGGTTCCCATGATCTTTGACAGTGTGCGCAGGTGACTTGTGCGGGCGTCTGGCCGGTGGCGATGGTTGTCCATCAGCAGACGTTCGTTACGAGCACAATTTGATTCAAATGTCAGCAATGACAAGCGAGTAATTTGGTGCCCGGAACGGGCTCTGCACTCGAAGCATTGGCTGGGTTTTCGGACCTGGCAAAAAACTTAAGTGAAGAGTTTGATCCTGGCTCAGAGTGAACGCTGGCGGCAGGCCTAACACATGCAAGTCGAACGGCAGCACAGGAGAGCTTGCTCTCTGGGTGGCGAGTGGCGGACGGGTGAGGAATACGTCGGAATCTGCCTATTCGTGGGGGATAACGTAGGGAAACTTACGCTAATACCGCATACGACCTACGGGTGAAAGCCGGGGACCTTCGGGCCTGGCGCGGATAGATGAGCCGACGTCGGATTAGCTAGTTGGCGGGGTAAAGGCCCACCAAGGCGACGATCCGTAGCTGGTCTGAGAGGATGATCAGCCACACTGGAACTGAGACACGGTCCAGACTCCTACGGGAGGCAGCAGTGGGGAATATTGGACAATGGGCGCAAGCCTGATCCAGCCATGCCGCGTGTGTGAAGAAGGCCTTCGGGTTGTAAAGCACTTTTGTTGGGGAAGAAAAGCACTGGGCTAATACCCCGGTGTCATGACGGTACCCAAAGAATAAGCACCGGCTAACTTCGTGCCAGCAGCCGCGGTAATACGAAGGGTGCAAGCGTTACTCGGAATTACTGGGCGTAAAGCGTGCGTAGGTGGTTTGTTAAGTCTGATGTGAAAGCCCTGGGCTCAACCTGGGAATGGCATTGGATACTGGCAGTCTAGAGTGCGGTAGAGGGTAGTGGAATTCCCGGTGTAGCAGTGAAATGCGTAGATATCGGGAGGAACATCCGTGGCGAAGGCGACTACCTGGACCAGCACTGACACTGAGGCACGAAAGCGTGGGGAGCAAACAGGATTAGATACCCTGGTAGTCCACGCCCTAAACGATGCGAACTGGATGTTGGGAGCAATTAGGCTCTCAGTATCGAAGCTAACGCGTTAAGTTCGCCGCCTGGGAAGTACGGTCGCAAGACTGAAACTCAAAGGAATTGACGGGGGCCCGCACAAGCGGTGGAGTATGTGGTTTAATTCGATGCAACGCGAAGAACCTTACCTGGCCTTGACATGCACGGAACTGCCCAGAGATGGGCGGGTGCCTTCGGGAACCGTGACACAGGTGCTGCATGGCTGTCGTCAGCTCGTGTCGTGAGATGTTGGGTTAAGTCCCGCAACGAGCGCAACCCTTGTCCTTAGTTGCCAGCACGTAATGGTGGGAACTCTAAGGAGACCGCCGGTGACAAACCGGAGGAAGGTGGGGATGACGTCAAGTCATCATGGCCCTTACGGCCAGGGCTACACACGTACTACAATGGTGGGGACAGAGGGCTGCAAGCCGGCGACGGTGAGCCAATCCCAGAAACCCCATCTCAGTCCGGATCGGAGTCTGCAACTCGACTCCGTGAAGTCGGAATCGCTAGTAATCGCAGATCAGCATTGCTGCGGTGAATACGTTCCCGGGCCTTGTACACACCGCCCGTCACACCATGGGAGTGGGTTGCTCCAGAAGTAGCTAGTCTAACCGCAAGGGGGACGGTTACCACGGAGTGATTCATGACTGGGGTGAAGTCGTAACAAGGTAGCCGTATCGGAAGGTGCGGCTGGATCACCTCCTTTAGAGACAAAAGACAGCGTAATCAAAGCCTGTCAGGCGTCCGCACAAGTGACCTGCATTCAGAGTTCCGATCAGCCGCAGGGCTGATGCGGGAGCGTCCCTTTTTTGCTGTTGAAGCATGGGGCTTTAGCTCAGCTGGGAGAGCACCTGCTTTGCAAGCAGGGGGTCGTCGGTTCGATCCCGACAAGCTCCACCAACGGTGGCGGGTTCCTGGGAAGGCGACACATTGGGTCTGTAGCTCAGGTGGTTAGAGCGCACCCCTGATAAGGGTGAGGCCGGTGGTTCGAGTCCTCCCAGACCCACCACATCGCGTGGTCCGGTGTGCCGCCAGGCTGCCGGCGAACTCTGAATGAATCTGCGCACACTCAAGATTTGAAGCGATCGGGCACTGTGGCCCGCGTCGTGTTCTTTGAAAACTGGGACGTAGCGAGCGTTTTGAGACGGAATGTCCATGACGTGTCGTAGAGGCTAAGGCGGGGCCCTAGAGGCCCTAATATTTGAAGTGAGACGTTGTGTTCACGCAACGTATGATCCCGAGGCGACTTGGGGTTATATGGTCAAGTGAATAAGCGCACACGGTGGATGCCTTGGCGGTCAGAGGCGATGAAGGACGTGGCAGCCTGCGAAAAGCGTGGGGGAGCTGGCAACAAGCATTGATCCCGCGATGTCCGAATGGGGAAACCCACTCCGCAAGGAGTATTGCATGGTGAATACATAGCCATGCAAGGCGAACCCGGTGAACTGAAATATCTAAGTAACCGGAGGAAAAGAAATCAACCGAGATTCCCTAAGTAGTGACGAGCGAACGGGGAGCAGCCCTTAAGCTGTTTGAGTTTTAGCAAAACAACCTGGAAAGGTTGGCCATAGACGGTGACAGCCCGGTATGCGAAAAGGCTCTTTCAGTGAAATCGAGTAGGGCGGGGCACGAGAAACCCTGTCTGAACATGGGGGGACCATCCTCCAAGGCTAAATACTCCTGACCGACCGATAGTGAACCAGTACCGTGAGGGAAAGGCGAAAAGAACCCTGGTGAAGGGAGTGAAATAGACCCTGAAACCGTGTGCGTACAAGCAGTAGGAGCCCTTCGGGGTGACTGCGTACCTTTTGTATAATGGGTCAGCGACTTACTGTTCGTGGCAAGCTTAACCGTATAGGGGAGGCGAAGGGAAACCGAGTCTGATAAGGGCGCATAGTCGCGGGCAGTAGACCCGAAACCGGGTGATCTAGTCATGCCCAGGGTGAAGGTTGAGTAACATCAACTGGAGGCCCGAACCCACTCCCGTTGCAAAGGTAGGGGATGAGGTGTGATTAGGAGTGAAAAGCTAATCGAACCCGGAGATAGCTGGTTCTCCTCGAAAGCTATTTAGGTAGCGCCTCGGACGAATACTGCTGGGGGTAGAGCACTGTTATGGCTAGGGGGTCATTGCGACTTACCAAACCATGGCAAACTCCGAATACCAGCACGTACTATCCGGGAGACACACGGCGGGTGCTAACGTCCGTCGTGAAAAGGGAAACAACCCAGACCCACAGCTAAGGTCCCAAATCAGTACTGAGTGGAAAACGATGTGGAAAGGCACAGACAGCCAGGAGGTTGGCTTAGAAGCAGCCACCCTTTAAAGAAAGCGTAATAGCTCACTGGTCGAGTCGGTCTGCGCGGAAGATTTAACGGGGCTAAGTACTGAACCGAAGCTTGGGGTGCATACTTTGTATGCGCGGTAGAGGAGCGTTCCGTAAGCCGATGAAGGTGGATTGAGAAGTCTGCTGGAGGTATCGGAAGTGCGAATGCTGACATGAGTAACGATAATGGGGGTGAAAAGCCCCCACGCCGAAAGCCCAAGGTTTCCTTGCGCAACGTTAATCGACGCAGGGTGAGTCGGCCCCTAAGGCGAGGCAGAAATGCGTAGTCGATGGGAAGCTGGTTAATATTCCAGCACCTCGCGTAAGTGCGATGGAGGGACGGAGAAGGTTAGGTATACCGGGCGTTGGTTGTCCCGGGGAAAGCAGGTAGGCGGATCCCTTAGGCAAATCCGGGGGGTCATTAACGCCGAGCAGCGAGACGAGCCCTTTAGGGCGAAGTTACCGATACCACGCTTCCAGGAAAAGCTCCTAAGCTTCAGCTTACGCAGACCGTACCGTAAACCGACACAGGTGGGCAGGATGAGAATTCTCAGGCGCTTGAGAGAACTCGGGTGAAGGAACTAGGCAACATGGCACCGTAACTTCGGGAGAAGGTGCACCCCTGATGGTGGCTCATGCGAGCTATAGCTGTCGGGGGTCGCAGTGACCAGGCCGCTGCGACTGTTTATCAAAAACACAGCACTCTGCAAACACGAAAGTGGACGTATAGGGTGTGACGCCTGCCCGGTGCTGGAAGGTTAATTGATGGGGTCAGCCGCAAGGCGAAGCTCTTGATCGAAGCCCCAGTAAACGGCGGCCGTAACTATAACGGTCCTAAGGTAGCGAAATTCCTTGTCGGGTAAGTTCCGACCTGCACGAATGGCGTAACGACAGCGGCGCTGTCTCCACCCGAGACTCAGTGAAATTGAAATCGCTGTGAAGATGCAGCGTTCCCGTGGCAAGACGGAAAGACCCCGTGAACCTTTACTATAGCTTTACATTGAACGTTGAGTTCGTCTGTGTAGGATAGGTGGGAGGCTATGAAACCCTGGCGCTAGCCGGGGTGGAGCCAACCTTGAAATACCACCCTGTCGTGCTTGACGTTCTAACCTGGGTCCGTAATCCGGATCGGGGACCATGTATGGTGGGTAGTTTGACTGGGGCGGTCTCCTCCCAAAGTGTAACGGAGGAGCACGAAGGTACGCTCAGCGCGGTCGGACATCGCGCACTGTGTGCAAAGGCATAAGCGTGCTTGACTGCAAGATCGACGGATCAAGCAGGTACGAAAGTAGGTCTTAGTGATCCGGTGGTTCTGTATGGAAGGGCCATCGCTCAACGGATAAAAGGTACTCCGGGGATAACAGGCTGATACCGCCCAAGAGTTCATATCGACGGCGGTGTTTGGCACCTCGATGTCGGCTCATCACATCCTGGGGCTGTAGTCGGTCCCAAGGGTATGGCTGTTCGCCATTTAAAGTGGTACGCGAGCTGGGTTCAGAACGTCGTGAGACAGTTCGGTCCCTATCTGCCATGGGCGTTGGAGATTTGAGAGGGGCTGCTCCTAGTACGAGAGGACCGGAGTGGACGAACCTCTGGTGTTCCGGTTATCACGCCAGTGGTATTGCCGGGTAGCTATGTTCGGAAGCGATAACCGCTGAAAGCATCTAAGCGGGAAGCGCGCCTCAAGATGAGATCTCCCGGGAGCTTGACTCCCCTAAAGGAACCATCAAGACCAGGTGGTTGATAGGCTGGGTGTGTAAGCACAGCAATGTGTTGAGCTAACCAGTACTAATGATCCGTGTGGCTTGACCATATAACCTCAAGTGGCCTTGGACTCGACGATACGTCGACGACATTCCAGACCAAAATAATCACGCTCGCTACGTCCCAACCCATGAGAGTCCGCGCCGCAGGCGCGACTCCACCCCCTTGTCCAGTGACAATAGCGGTGTGGCACCACCCGATCCCATCCCGAACTCGGAAGTGAAACGCACATGCGCCGATGGTAGTGTGGCCTAAGCCATGCAAGAGTAGGTCATCGCTGGGCATTTACACCCAAGGCCGGTTCCCGAAAGGGACCGGCCTTGTTCTTTTGGCGATCCGGTAACCGAGCAGCCGCCTCGACGGGTCAAAGCCCGTATCCCAA
>NZ_JBJMAV010000016.1:0-6318 GCF_046600715.1 Novilysobacter viscosus | reverse complement strand
GCGGGCGCGGCATCGGCCGCGCGATCGGTACTGGAGCCGGCCATGTCCGCCTCGTCGGTCGTGCGGCTCTGGGTTGCCCCGACCGGCGTTTCGGACGCCTCCGGGACGACGCGTCGGGCAGGTCCGGCCTCGCTTGGCTCGCTTGGCGGCGCGGGCGGCGCGATCAGCCGCGGCCGGGCCGATGCGACCGGCTGCGCGGGAACGAAACCGCCGTCGGCCAGGGGTGCCTCTCCCCGCGCGGGAACCACCGTCGGCGGTGGTCGCAGCTGCCAGGCCACGCCCAGCACCAGTGCCATCGAAGCCGCCAGGCCGACGCCGGTGAGCCACCCGGCCGGCAGCAGCAGGGCGCGCCGAACGCCGCGGCGTCGCGGCGCCGGCGCGGCGCCGGCGTCATCGCTGGCGGCGGCGTGCGCAGCGGCAATGATGCGGGCGTCCAGCACAGCCGATGGTCCGTCGTGGGGACCCAGCCGCGCCAGCCGCGCGGCCATCTCCCGCTCTTCGGGGGTCAGGGGGTCGCGCTCGGGATGTCCGGGTGGGCGGGTCGTCATTCGTTGAGCCTCGCGCGCAGCTTGTCCATCGCATAGCGCAGCCTGGATTTCACGGTTTCGCGCCCAACGCCGGTGACGTGCCCGATCTCCTCAAGGCTCAGTTCCTGTTCGAGCCGGAGCAGCACGGTTTCGCGTTGCTCGTCGGGCAGGTCTTCGATCGCGCGTTGCAGGCGCCGGCGCTGCTCGAACTCCGAGAGCTCCCGCTCGGGCGTGGTCGGGTCCGGGATGCGCGCTGCACGCAGGTCGGCATCGCCCGGCGCGGCAGGGCGGTGCTTGAGCGCGCGCCAGTGGTCACCCAGGCGATTGTGGGCGATGCGGAACAGCCATGCACTGAACGCGGCCTCGGGGGCCCAGCCGCCGCGTGCCCCGATCACCCGCTGCCAGGTGTCCTGGAAGATCTCCTCCGCCAACGGGACATCACGGGTGTGGCGCAGGAGGAAGCGGTACAGCGGCGCGCGGTGGCGGGCATAGAGCTGCTCGAAGGCCAGTACGTCGCCGCCTATCCAGGCCTGCATCAGCACCTCGTCGGCCGGCTCCGGGGCAGGCGCGACGGCGGGGTCGGGGACGGCATCCATCGACGCAAGGGTACGGGTCGACGTTGCCGGCGGAAAGCCACCGGCGCGCGGCGCAGGGTCCGGGCGCGGGGCAGGGGTGGCAGTCGGGACGGGTGTCAGCATCCCCGAACCAACGCGCCAGCGGGGTGGAAAGGGTCGCCTCCGGCCGCATCCGGGCTGGCCGGGGGCGCGGCGCGGTATGCTCGCGCCGGCGACAGGGGGCGAACGGCTTGGGGCACGTCACGGCAACGGGGACGATGGATTCGATCCGGGAACGGGTGCCGTTCATGGATCCGCTCGCCGGCGTCCTGCAGCGGGCGCTGCCTTCGGGCTCGAGCGTCTCGGTGCGCTGGAAGGAGGCGGGGGGCGGCGTGGTCGCGTCCGACTGCGGTGACGTGCGCGGCGAGCTTCGCGACACGGTCGAGGCACTGTGGGGAGGCTCGGCCGCCACGCCGGAGGACTCCTGCAGCGTCGGGCTGTCCTGGACCACGCAGGACGGGACCCCGGTGGTGATCGCCGCCCAGCTGCCCGAGCCACTCGCGCCGCAGTCCATGGACGCGTGGTCGAGCATGGCCCAGCGGGTCGTGGAGTCCTACATCGCCAGCGCACGCGCGCACGCCCGCGCCGAGCAGCTGGAGAAGTCCGAGCGCCTGCAGCAGGCGCTCTACGAAATCGCCGACCTGGCCGGTTCGGACATGGAGATGTCCGGGATGCTGCGGCGCATCCACGGCGTCGTTGGCGGCCTGATGTACGCCGAGAACTTCTACATCGTGCTCTACGACGATGTCGTCGACAGTTTCCGCTTCCTGTACTTCGCCGATCGCCTCGACACCTTCGTGGCCCAGCCCGACAAGGAGATCAATGGCGAAGACATGCCCAACAGCCTGACCCTGGCGCTGCTGCACCACGGCGAACCGGTGCAGGGCTCGTCCGACGAGGTGCGCCGCCGGTTGGGGGTGGCCTTCGACGAGCGGCACGGGCCCGACAGCCGCGACTGGCTGGGCGTGCCGATGAAGCGCGAGGACCATGTCTGCGGCGCGATCGTGGTGCAGAGCTACGACCGCGATGAAACCTACGGCGAGGAGGAGCGCGCGCTGCTGTCGTTCGTCGCCCAGCACATCCTGACCGCGCTGGACCGCCACCAGGCGCGCGAGGAGCTCGAACGCCGGGTCGAGGAACGCACCCAGGAGCTGCAGCAGAGCAATCGCCACCTCCAGGCCGAGATCGTCGAGCGCCACCGCTCCGAGCAACTGCAGCGCGCGCTGTTCCGCATCGCCGAGATGTCGATGACATCCGAAACGCTTGAACACTTCTATGCACGCGTCCACGAGGTGGTGGGCGAGCTGCTGTACGCGCGCAACTTCTACATCGCACTGGTGTCCGAGGACGGGGAGTGGCTCGAGTTCCCGTACTCCATCGACGAACGCGACCCGCGCCGGGAAACACGGCGCCTGTCGGCGGGCCTGACCGAGTACGTGTTGCGCAATGGCAATCCGCTGCTCGCCGACCGCTCGCAGGTCGACATGCTGCAGGCGTGCGGCGCGGCGCGCAGCCACGGCACGCTGGCCCATTGTTGGCTGGGCGTCCCGCTGATGCGCGAGGACGACGTGGTCGGCGTCATCGCGGTCCAGAGCTACTCGCCCGACGTGGTGTTCAGCCCGCGGGACCAGGAACTGCTGACCTTCGTCGCCCACCACATCAGCATCGGCCTGGCACGCAAGCAGGCGCAGGACCGGCTGCTGGCGGCGCACGGTGAACTCGAGCAACGGGTGCAGTCACGCACGCGCGAGCTGGCGCGCGCGAATTCCGAGCTGATGGAGCAGATCGGCGAGCGCACGCGCGCCGAGGAGAAGCTGACCCACCAGGCCCGGCACGATGCACTCACCGGCCTGCCCAATCGCGCGCAGCTGCTGGACCGCCTGGGCGATGCAATCTCGCGGGCGCGAAAGGACGTGTCGCGCCATTTCGCGGTGCTGTTCCTGGACCTGGACCGCTTCAAGCTGGTCAACGACAGCGTGGGCCACTCGGCAGGCGACGAGCTGCTGGTCGAAGCGGGGCGGCGCATCGTCTCGGCCGTGCGCGGGGGTGACTCGGTCTCCCGCCTGGGCGGCGACGAATTCGCCGTGCTGGTGCAGGACATCGACGGCCTGTCGTCCGCGCAGGAGCTGGCGCAGCGCATCATCGTCGCGTTGGGCCAGCCGTGCTGGGTGGCGGGGCGCGAGGTGTTTCCCTCGGCCAGCATCGGCATCGCGATGTGGCAGCCGCGTTACCAGAGCGGCGTGGAACTGCTGCGCGACGCCGACGCGGCGATGTATCGCGCCAAGGCGTCGGGCCGTGACCGCTGGGCGGTGTTCGACGAGCACATGCGCGAGCAGGCCGGGCAGATCCTGGACCTGGAGGCCGACCTGCGCCGGGCGATCAACGGCGAGGGGTTCATGGCGTTCTACCAGCCCATCGTGCGGCTGGCCGATGGCAGGGTGATCGGCCATGAGGCGCTGCTGCGCTGGCGGCACGAGCGCCGCGGCATGCTGCTGCCCGGGGCCTTCATCGGCGTGGGCGAGCACAGCGGGTTGATCGACGAGGTCGACTGGATCCTCTACCGCCAGGTCGCCGATCGCCTGGCACAGGGCGGCACCGGCTACGTGTCGATGAACGTCTCGCCGCGGCATTTCCGCGCCGGCGACTTCGCCGACCGCCTGATGCGGCTGGTGGAGTCCAGTGGCGCCGATCCCGCCCGGCTGCGGATCGAGATCACCGAGGTCGCGTTGCTGGACGACGTGCCGCGCGCCCTGCGGACTCTGGAGCAGTTGCGCGGCCACGGCATCCTCGCCCAGTTGGACGACTTCGGAACGGGCTACTCGGCACTGTCGTACCTGCACCGGTTCCCGATCGAATGCCTGAAGATCGACCAGAGCTTCGTCGCCGGCCTGACCGGCGCAAGCCGCCCCGAATCGGTTGCGGTCGTGCGTGCGATCCAGGCCCTGGCGGGCACCCTGGGGATCCACACCATCGGAGAGGGCGTGGAGACCGAAGCCCAGCGCACCGCGTTGCGCGAGCTGGGGTGTGCACACGGGCAGGGCTACCTGTTCGGCCACCCCGCCGAATCGCCCACGGCCAACGCGGTGGCGTCGGGGCTGGGGATGTAGTCCGAGCGGGCGGCCGCTGCCCCCCCCTGGTGGGTCGGCGGGCATGCGAGCGTTGCCCACGGCTGGAACGCCTACTTGCTACTTGCGCAGGGGGTCCCGGATCACCAGCAGCCGCGGTTCGGTCATGTCCTCGATCGCGCAGCGCACGCCTTCCCGGCCGAGCCCGGACTGCTTCACGCCGCCGTAGGGCATGTTGTCCACGCGCACGCTCGGGACATCCCCGACCACAACGCCGCCGACCTCCAACCGGTCCCACGCACGCATCGCGTGGTCGAGGCGGGCGGTGAACACGCCGGCCTGCAGCCCGAAGTCGCTGTCGTTGACGGTGGCGATGGCGGCATCGAAGTCATCGAACGGCTCGATCATCGCCACCGGGCCGAACGCCTCACGGCGATAGAGGTCCGCGTCGTGCGGCACTTTTTCCAGCAGTGCGGCCGGCAGCATGTTGCCGTCGCGGGGGCCGCCTGCCAGCACCTTGGCGCCGGCCTTGCGGGCTGCCGTGATCCAGCGCTCCACGCGCTTGGCCGCGTCCTCGTCGATCATCGGCCCGATGAACGTGGTTTCCTCGCGCGGATCACCCGTCCGCAACCTGGCGACGGCGGCCTTGAGCTTGCGTCGCAGCCGGTCGTGGACATCGGCGTGCACCAGGATCCGCTGCACGCTGATGCAACTCTGCCCGCTCTGGTAATAGGCACCCGAGACCAGCCGTTCAACCACGTGGTCCAGCGAGGCGCCGGGGTCGGCATCGACGATGCAGGCGGCGTTCCCGCCCAGTTCCAGCGTGACCTTCTTGCGCCCCGCGCGTGCCTTCAGCTCCCATCCGACCAGGCCGCCGGTGAAGCTCAGCAGGGCGATGCGCTCGTCCTCGACCAGTTGCGCGGCATCGGCGTTGGAACACGGCATCACCGAGAATGCGCCCTTGGGAAGGTCCGTCTCGGCGAGCACTTCGGCAATGATCAACGCACCGATCGGGGTCTTGGCTGCCGGCTTGAGTACGAACGGGCAGCCTGCGGCGATGGCGGGCGCGACCTTGTGCGCGACCAGGTTGAGCGGGAAGTTGAACGGGGTGATGAAGCTGCACACGCCGATCGGCACGCGGCGGGTCATGCCGCGGTAGTCCTCGGTTCGTGCGCTGATGGCCAGTTCCAGCACCTCACCGCCGATGCGGGTGGCCTCGCCGGCGGCAATGCGGAAGGTCTCGATCAGGCGGGTGACCTCACCGCGCGCGTCGCGGATCGGTTTGCCGGCCTCTATGCACAACGCAATCGCCAGTTCCTCCTGGCGCGCTTCGAAACGCGTCGCGCAGTGCTCGAGCACGTCGCGGCGGGCGTGCGGCGGCATGGCGGCCATCGCACCCCGCGCCTTGTGCGCGGCCACGATTGCCTTGCGCACCGTCGCGGCATCGGCCATCGCCACGCGGGTGGCACGCTTGCCGCTGTACTTGTCACGGACCTCCAGGTCGGTGTTGGCGGGGACCGGGCGGTTGGCCAGGTAGTAGGGGTAGGACTTCTTGAGCACGGGCATGGGCACCTCCGGGGAGCAGGCTGGCCCAGGGCGGGTTAACGCGGGGTCGTCTACGCGACCTTCCGCACCCTGCACGCGACCGCGCCAGTCGTGGGGCTGACGCGGTGGACCGCGGCTCACCCCGCTCCTGCAAAGGTAAAGAGGGCAGGCACCGCCCAGGCCGCTTCCGCAGCGGTCACTCCGGACGCGAGCCCTCGACACGCAGCTTCAGCCAGCCGTCGGTGACGCGCGCCTCGAGTGCATCGCCGGGCGCCGTGTCCAGCACGCTTCTCACCACCCGCCCGGAGTCGTGGCGCACGATCGCATACCCGCGCGCCACCGTGGCCAGCGGGCTGACCGCCTCCAGCGAACGCGCCAGCGCGCGCAGGCGCAGCGCGTCGTGGCCCAGCCGGCGCGCGATGCCGGCTTGCGGACGCGGTGCGAGCGATGCGAGGCGGTCGCGCAGTTGGGCGACGCGCCGCCTCGGATGGGCGGCACGCAGCACCGCGTCGGCATGCCGCAGGCGCGCCCGCTCGCGCTCGGAGCGCTGCCGCCACGCCGCCAGCA
>NZ_JBJMAV010000015.1:0-16268 GCF_046600715.1 Novilysobacter viscosus | reverse complement strand
GTCAGCGCCGCCGTCAGCGTCGTCTTGCCGTGGTCGACGTGACCGATCGTGCCGACGTTCACGTGCGGCTTGGTGCGCTCGAACTTACCCTTGGCCATGATGCATTACCTCTGAACTTGAGTTGGATTTTCTTGTAGGGGTTGGCGGACGCGCGGCCCGCCGGATCCGGGGATCAGGACTTCTTCATCACGGTTTCGGCGATGTTGGTCGGCGCCTCGGCGTAATGATCGAACTCCATCGTGAAGGTCGCGCGGCCCTGCGACATGGAGCGCAAGGTGGTCGCGTAGCCGAACATCTCGCCCAGCGGAATCATGGCGTTGATGATCTTGCCCGACGGACTGTCGTCCTGCCCCTGGAGGATGCCGCGACGACGGCTGACGTCGCCCATCACGTCGCCGAGGTAATCCTCGGGAGTGACGATCTCGACCTTCATCATCGGCTCGAGCAGCACCGGGCTGGCCTTCATGAAGCCATCCTTGAAGCCCATCGAACCGGCGATCTTGAACGCCATTTCCGAGGAGTCGACCTCATGGTACGAGCCGTCGACCAGCTTCACCTTGACGTCCACGATCGGATAGCCGGCCATGATGCCGTTGGCAACGGCTTCCTGGATGCCCTTGTCGACCGCCGGGATGTATTCCTTGGGCACGACGCCGCCGACGATGGCGTTCTCGAACGAATATCCCGCGCCGGTCTCGGCGGGCTCGATCTCCAGCCATACGTGGCCGAACTGGCCCTTGCCGCCCGACTGGCGCACGAACTTGCCTTCGGACTTGACCGCCTTGCGGATGGTCTCTCGGTAGGCCACCTGCGGCTTGCCGACATTGGCCTCGACGTTGAACTCGCGCCGCATGCGGTCGACGATGATGTCAAGGTGCAACTCGCCCATGCCGGCGATGATGGTCTGGCCGGATTCCTCGTCGGTACGCACGCGGAAGGACGGATCCTCCTGCGCGAGTCGACCCAGCGCCAGGCCCATCTTCTCCTGGTCGGACTTGGTCTTGGGCTCCACCGCCATCGAGATCACGGGCTCCGGGAACACCATGCGCTCCAGCGTGATGATGTGGTCCTGGGCGCACAGGGTGTCGCCGGTGGTCACGTCCTTCAGGCCCACGGCCGCGGCGATGTCGCCGGCGCGGACTTCCTTGATTTCCTCGCGGTTGTTGGAGTGCATCTGCAGGATGCGACCCACGCGCTCCTTGCGCGACTTCACCGGGTTGTAGACCTGGTCGCCGGAATTGAGCGTGCCCGAGTAGACGCGGAAGAAGGTCAGCGAACCCACGAACGGATCGGTCATGATCTTGAAGGCGAGCGCGGAGAACGGCTCGCTGTCGGACGCCTTGCGGGTGTCCTCCTTCTCGTCCTCGTCGATGCCCTGCACCGGCGGGCGATCGGCCGGCGAAGGCAGCAGCTGGATCACGCCGTCGAGCATGGCCTGCACGCCCTTGTTCTTGAACGCCGTGCCACAGAACACCGGGATGACCTCGACCTGCAGCGTGCGCTCGCGCAGGCCGGCGATGATCTCGGCCTCCGTGAGCTCGCCGCCGTTGAGGTACTTGTCCATCAACTCTTCGGAAGCCTCTGCGGCGGCCTCGATCATGAAGCTACGCGCCTCGGCGGCCTTGTCGGCCAGGTCGGCGGGGATTTCGCGGTATTCGAAGGTGGTGCCCTGCGACGCATTGTCCCAGTGGATCGCCTTCATCTTCAGCAGGTCGACCACGCCCTCGAAGCCGTCCTCGGCGCCGATCGGCACCTGCATCGGCACGGGGTAGGCACCCAGGCGCGACTTCAGCTGCTCGACGACCTTGTCGAAGTTGGCACCGGTTCGGTCCATCTTGTTGACGAACGCAAGGCGGGGCACGGAGTACTTGTTGGCCTGGCGCCACACGGTCTCGGACTGCGGCTGCACGCCACCGACCGCACACAGGACGAACACCGCGCCATCGAGCACGCGGAGCGAACGCTCCACCTCGATGGTGAAGTCGACGTGGCCCGGGGTGTCGATGATGTTGAAGCGGTGCTGCGGCAGCGACTTGTCCATGCCCGACCAGAAGGCGGTGGTTGCCGCCGACGTGATCGTGATGCCGCGCTCCTGCTCCTGCTCCATCCAGTCCATCGTGGCGGCGCCGTCATGGACTTCGCCGATCTTGTGGCTGACACCCGTGTAGAACAGGATGCGCTCGGACGTGGTGGTCTTGCCGGCATCGATGTGGGCCATGATGCCGAAGTTGCGGTAACGCTCGATGGGAGTGGTGCGAGCCACGGCGATTCTCGTATTTTTGGGCCCGTTGAAAGCGGGGCCGGAAATGGCCGGATGCCGCCTTGCGGCGGCCTCCGATTCGACATGCGACGCCGGTTGCCGGCGTCACGGAGGGGCGTCAGGGCGCTGTGCGCCAACGACACCCGGCGGGCGTCGTCATCGACGCCCTCGACTCACCAGCGGTAGTGGGCGAACGCCTTGTTCGCTTCCGCCATGCGGTGGGTCTCTTCACGTTTCTTGATCGCGCCGCCCCGGCTTTCGGAGGCATCGATCAGTTCGGCTGCCAGCTTGCGGGGCATGCTGTTCTCGCCACGCTTGCGGGCCGACTCGATCAGCCAGCGCATGGCCAGCGCCATGCGGCGCGACTGGCGCACTTCGACCGGCACCTGGTAGGTCGCGCCACCGACGCGGCGGGACTTGACCTCAACCGCCGGCGACACGTTGCCCAGCGCCTTCTCGACCAGCTCGAGCGCATTGGGGTTCTTCTCGCCGATGGCATCCATGGCGCCGTAGACGATCTTCTCGGCGACGGACTTCTTGCCGCTCAGCATGACCATGTTGATGAAGCGCGCGATCGTCTCGCTGCCGTGCTTGGGGTCGGGCAGGATGGAACGCTGCGGGGTGGAGCCTTTACGCGACATGGGTCAGATTCCTCAGGACTTCGGGCGCTTGGCGCCGTACTTCGAACGGGCCTGGCGACGCTTGGTGACGCCGGCGGCGTCCAGCGAACCGCGGACAGTGTGGTAGCGCACGCCCGGCAGGTCCTTGACGCGGCCGCCGCGGATCAGGACCACGGAGTGCTCCTGCAGGTTGTGGCCTTCGCCACCGATGTACGAGATGACCTCGTAACCGTTGGTCAGGCGCACCTTGGCGACCTTGCGAAGGGCCGAGTTGGGCTTCTTCGGGGTCGTGGTGTAGACACGGGTGCAGACGCCACGGCGCTGCGGGCAGTTATCGAGCGCCGGGGAAGTGCTCTTGAACGTAGGCGCCTGCCGCGGCTTGCGGACCAGCTGATTGATCGTCGCCATCTGGAACTCTTTGAAGTAAGGCCGGGCGGAGTGCCATGGGCCTTGTTGAAAAACGAACGGCAAGCCGGATACAACCGGCCCACCGAGACGGAAAAGTATAGCCCGCGCCTAACGTTGCCGTCAACGCGAGCCAGTGCGGAGCAACGATCGCGCCACCGGGGTGGTCCACGACGCCTCCTGTGATCCCGCCCTGCCCTGGGCCCAACACGAGGCGCTCCCTGCGCCTCATTTGGTGATCTGGGGCGGGCCCGCCAAGGGCGGGCCCGCCGGTTACCGCATGTTACGTGGCGCTGGACTCCTCGCCCGCGTCCACCCCGGCCTCTGCCTCGACGGAAACCGGGGCGGCCAGCGCCTCCATTTCCGAGTCGGTCAGGCCCGAGGCGTTCTTGCGCCGCTGGGTGTGGTACGCCAGGCCGGTGCCGGCCGGGATCAGGCGGCCGACGATCACGTTCTCCTTCAGGCCACGCAGGCCGTCACGGGTACCGCGCACGGCGGCTTCGGTCAGCACGCGGGTGGTCTCCTGGAACGACGCGGCCGAGATGAACGACTCGGTGGCCAGCGACGCCTTGGTGATGCCCAGCAGGACCGGCTCGAACTGCGGCACGATCTCGTTGCGGCCCACGACCCGGGCCAGCTCCTCGACAAACCGCTGGCGCTCGACCTGCTCGCCGTGCAGGAACTTGCTGTCCCCGCCGTCGGTGATCTCCACCTTGCGCAACATCTGGCGAACGATCACCTCGATGTGCTTGTCGTTGATCTTCACGCCCTGCAGCCGGTAGACGTCCTGGATTTCCTTGGTCAGGTAGACCGCCAGCGGCTCCACGCCCAGCAGGCGCAGGATGTCCTGCGGCGTCGACTCGCCGTCCACCACGGTCTCGCCCTTCTCCACGTGCTCGCCTTCGAACACGATGATCTGGCGGTACTTGGGGATCAGCTCCTCATGCTCGCTGCCATCGGTGTCGCGGATGATCAGGCGCTGCTTGCCCTTGGTGTCCTTGCCGAAGCTGACGATGCCCGAGCGCTCGGCCAGGATCGCCGGATCCTTGGGCTTGCGCGCCTCGAACAGGTCGGCCACGCGCGGCAGGCCGCCGGTGATGTCACGGGTCTTGGACGCCTCCTGCGGGATCTTGGCGACCACGTCGCCCACGCCCACCGGGGCGCCGTCCTGCAGGTTGACGATCGACTTGGGCGGCAGCAGGTACTGCGCCGGCAGGTCGGTCCCCGGGATCGACAGGTCGTTGCCGTTCTTGTCGACGATGCGGACGATCGGACGCAGGTCCTTGGCCTGGGTGCCGCGGCGCTTGGGGTCGGTGATCTCGCGCGAGGCCAGGCCGGTCAGTTCGTCGGTCTTCTCGATCACGGTCACGCCGTCGACGAAGTCGACGAAGCGGATGAACCCGGCCACTTCCGACACGATCGGGTGGTTATGCGGGTCCCAGTTGGCGACCTGCTGGCCGGCCTTGACCGCGCCGCCGTCCTTGAGCGCCACGGTTGCGCCGTAGGGCAGCTTGTAACGCTCGCGCTCGCGGCCATGGGTGTCGAGGATCGACAACTCGCCCGAGCGCGACACCGCGACCAGATGGCCGGCGGCGTGCGAAACGTGCTTTAGGTTGTTGAACTTGACCGAACCAGTGGTCTTGACGGTGACGTTGTCGATCGCCGCCGCACGCGATGCCGCACCACCGATGTGGAACGTACGCATGGTCAGCTGGGTACCCGGCTCGCCGATGGACTGGGCCGCGACGACGCCGACGGCCTCGCCATGGTTGACCAGGTGGCCACGGCCCAGGTCGCGGCCGTAGCAGTGCGCGCACACGCCGAAGGACGATTCGCAGGTGATCGTCGAGCGCACCTTGATCGACTGGACGCTGGCGTCCTCCAGCCTGGCCACCCACTGCTCGTCGAGCAGGGTGTTGCGGGTGACGATCGGATCCTCGTCCTCGCCGGGGAGGAACACGTCCTCGGCGACCATGCGGCCCAGGACGCGGTCGCGCAGCGGCTCGACCACGTCGCCACCTTCCACGATCGGCGTCATGGTCAGGCCGGCCATCGTGCCGCAGTCGGTCTGGGTGATGACCACGTCCTGCGCCACGTCGACCAGGCGACGGGTCAGGTAACCGGAATTCGCGGTCTTCAGCGCGGTATCGGCCAGGCCCTTTCGTGCACCGTGGGTCGAGATGAAGTACTGCAGGACGTTCAGGCCTTCGCGGAAGTTCGCGGTGATCGGCGTCTCGATGATCGAGCCGTCGGGCTTGGCCATCAGGCCGCGCATGCCGGCCAGCTGGCGGATCTGCGCCTGCGAACCACGCGCGCCGGAGTCGGCCATGATGTAGATCGAGTTCATCGACTTCTGGTCGACGGTCTCGCCCGCGGCGTTCTGCACCTTCTCGGTGCCGATCGCGTCCATCATCGCCTTGGCCACGCGCTCGTTGGTGCGCGACCAGATATCGACGACCTTGTTGTATCGCTCGCCGGCGGTGACCAGGCCCGACTGGTACTGCTGCTGGATTTCCAGGACCTCGGCCTCGGCCTCGTCCAGGATGCCCTTCTTCTCAAGCGGGATGGTCATGTCGTCGATGCCGATCGACACACCCGCACGCGTGGCGTAGGCAAAGCCGGTGTACATCAGCTGGTCGGCGAACACGACGGTGTCCTTCAGCCCCAGCATGCGGTAGCAGGAGTTGATCAGGCGGCTGATGTTCTTCTTGGTCAGCTCGACGTTGGCCAGTGCGTACGGCAGGCCCTCCGGCAGGATTTCCTGCAGCAGTGCACGGCCGACGGTCGTGTCGACGATCGACGTCTTGCGGCTGCGTTCGCCGTCTTCCCCGGTCACCGTCTCGGTGATGCGGACCTTGACCTTGGCGTGCAGCTCCACGACGCGGTTGTCATAGGCGCGCTTGACCTCGGCGACGTTGGCGAAGGCCATGCCCTCGCCCTTCTTGCCGACCAGCTCGCGGGTCATGTAGTACAGGCCCAGCACGACGTCCTGCGACGGCACGATGATCGGCTCGCCGTTGGCGGGCGACAGGATGTTGTTGGACGCCATCATCAGCGCACGCGCTTCCAGCTGGGCTTCCAGCGAAAGCGGCACGTGGACGGCCATCTGGTCACCGTCGAAGTCGGCGTTGAACGCGGTGCAGACCAGCGGGTGCAGCTGGATGGCCTTGCCCTCGATCAGCACCGGCTCGAACGCCTGGATGCCCAGCCGGTGCAGGGTCGGCGCGCGGTTGAGTAGCACGGGGTGCTCGCGGATGACTTCCTCGAGGATGTCCCAGACTTCCGCCTCTTCGCGCTCGACCAGCTTCTTGGCCGCCTTGATGGTGGTGGCCAGGCCGCGGCGCTGCAGCTTGGCGAAGATGAAGGGCTTGAACAGCTCAAGCGCCATCTTCTTGGGCAGGCCGCACTGGTGCAGCTTCAGGTACGGGCCGACCACGATGACCGAACGGCCCGAGTAGTCCACGCGCTTGCCGAGCAGGTTCTGGCGGAACCGGCCCTGCTTGCCCTTGATCATGTCGGCCAGCGACTTGAGCGGACGCTTGTTGGTGCCGGTGATGGCGCGGCCGCGGCGGCCGTTGTCCATCAGGGCATCGACCGACTCCTGCAGCATGCGCTTCTCGTTGCGCACGATGATGTCGGGCGCGTTGAGCTCCAGCAGGCGACGCAGGCGGTTGTTGCGGTTGATGACGCGGCGGTACAGGTCGTTGAGGTCGGAGGTCGCGAAGCGGCCGCCGTCCAGGGGCACCAGCGGACGCAGGTCCGGCGGCAGCACCGGCAGCACGGTCATGACCATCCATTCCGGACGGTTGCCCGACTCCAGGAACGCCTCGACCAGCTTGATCCGCTTGGTCAGTCGCTTGAGCTTGGTTTCCGAACCCGTGGCGGCGATGTCCTCGCGCAGCTGGACCATCTCCGACTGCAGGTCGATCGTGCGCAGCAGGTCGTAGACAGCCTCGGCACCCATCGCGGCCTCGAAGTCGTCGCCGTGCTCCTGGCGCGCCTGCATGAACTGCTCTTCATTGAGCAGCTGGCCGCGCTCGAGCGGCGACAGGCCCGGCTCGGTCACCACGAACGCCTCGAAGTACAGGATCCGCTCGATGTCACGCAGGGTCATGTCCAGCATCAGGCCGATGCGCGAAGGCAGCGACTTGAGGAACCAGATGTGCGCGACCGGGCTGGCCAGGTCGATGTGGCCCATGCGCTCGCGGCGCACCTTGGCCAGGGTGACCTCGGTGCCGCACTTCTCGCAGACCACGCCGCGGTGCTTCATGCGCTTGTACTTGCCGCACAGGCACTCGTAGTCCTTGATCGGTCCGAAGATGGCGGCGCAGAACAGGCCGTCGCGCTCGGGCTTGAAGGTGCGGTAGTTGATGGTCTCGGGCTTCTTGACCTCGCCGAAGGACCACGAACGGATCAGGTCCGGCGACGCCAGCGCGATCTTGATCGCGTCGAAGTCGAGCACGGGACGCTGCTGGTTGAACAGGTTGAGCAGGTCTTTCATTTTCTTTCTCCGTGGAGGAGTAAATCGTCGAAGGGCTGGCTAACGGGGATACGGGCCGGGGCGCGCGCTGGGTGCGGCGCCCCCGGCTCGACCTCAGTTCTCTTCCAGCTCCATGTTGATCGCGAGCGAGCGGATTTCCTTCACCAGTACGTTGAAGGACTCCGGCATGCCGGCGACCATCTCGTACTCGCCGTCGACGATGTTCTTGTACATCTGGTTGCGGCCCTGCACGTCATCGGACTTCACCGTCAGCATTTCCTGCAGGGTGTAGGCCGCGCCGTAGGCCTCCAGTGCCCAGACTTCCATCTCACCGAAGCGCTGGCCGCCGAACTGCGCCTTGCCGCCCAGCGGCTGCTGGGTGACGAGCGAGTACGGGCCGGTCGAGCGTGCATGCATCTTGTCGTCGACCAGGTGGTTCAGCTTCAGCATGTGCATGTAGCCGATGGTGACCGGTCGATCGAACGCCTCGCCGGTGCGACCGTCGTGCAGCACGGTCTGGCCACTGGATGGCAGTTCGGCGAGCTCGAGCATGCGCTTGATCTCGGTCTCGGCCGCGCCGTCGAACACCGGCGTGGCCATCGGCACGCCATCGACCAGGTTGCGGGCCAGCGTGAGGAGTTCCTCGTCGCTGAACTGCTTGAGGTCGACGCGCTCGCCGTGCAGCTTGATGTCGTGGTTGTAGATGTCGTCCAGGAACTTGCGCAGGTCGGCGATCTTCTGCTGCGCCTCGAGCATGCGCTGGATCTTCTGGCCCAGCCCCTTGGCGGCCCAGCCCAGGTGCACTTCGAGGATCTGGCCGATGTTCATTCGGCTCGGCACGCCCAGCGGGTTGAGCACGATGTCGACGGTCTCGCCGCTGGCGCTGTAGGGCATGTCCTCGACCGGGACGATCGTGGACACCACGCCCTTGTTGCCGTGTCGGCCGGCCATCTTGTCGCCCGGCTGGATGCGGCGCTTCACCGCCAGGAACACCTTGACCATCTTCAGCACGCCCGGGGCAAGGTCATCGCCCTGGGTGATCTTGCCGCGCTTGTCGGCGAAGCGCTTCTCGAATTCCTTCTCGTGCACCTCGATTTGCTTCTGGGCGCGCTCGATCGCCTCGACGGCTTCCTCGTCCTTCATGCGCAGGCCGAACCACTCCGACCGCTTCAGGCCGTCCAGCACCAGGCTGGTGACGGTCTCGCCCTTCTTCACGCCCGGGCCGCCATTGGCGACCTTGCCGATCAACTGGCCGCGCAGGCGCGCGTAGATCGCCCCTTCCAGGATGCGGAACTGGTCGTCGAAATCCTTCTTGACGCGGCGGATCTCGGATTCCTCGATCTGCTTGGCGCGCTTGTCCTTCTCGATGCCGTCGCGGGTGAAGACCTGCACGTCGATGACGGTGCCGTCCATGCCCGGGGGCACGCGCAGCGAGCTGTCCTTAACGTCGGAGGCCTTCTCGCCGAAGATCGCACGCAGCAGCTTCTCTTCCGGGGTCAGCTGGCTCTCGCCCTTGGGCGTGACCTTGCCGACCAGGATGTCGCCGGCACGCACCTCGGCGCCGATGTAGACCACGCCGGACTCGTCGAGGCGGTTGAGTGCGCTCTCGGAGACGTTGGGGATGTCGGCGGAGATCTCCTCCGGCCCCAGCTTGGTGTCGCGGGCGACAGCGGTGAGTTCTTCGATATGGATCGTGGTGTAGCGATCCTCCTCGACCACGCGCTCGGAGAGCAGGATCGAGTCCTCGAAGTTGTAGCCGTTCCACGGCATGAAGGCGACCAGCATGTTCTGCCCGAGCGCCAGCTCACCGATGTCGGTGGACGGGCCGTCGGCCAGCACGTCGCCGCGGGCGATCACGTCGCCCACCTTCACCAGCGGGGTCTGGTTGATGCAGGTGTTCTGGTTGGAACGCGTGTACTTGATCAGGTTGTAGATGTCGACGCCGGCATCGGTCTCACCGGAAATCTCATCCTCATTCGCCTTGACCACGATGCGGGCCGCGTCGATCTGCTCGATCGTGCCGCCGCGCAGCGCGTTGACCGTCACGCCCGAGTCGCGCGCCACGGCGCGCTCGATGCCCGTGCCCACCAGCGGCTTCTGCGAGCGCAGCGTCGGCACGGCCTGGCGCTGCATGTTGGCGCCCATCAGTGCGCGGTTGGCGTCGTCGTGCTCCAGGAACGGAACCAGCGCCGCGGCGACCGACACGGTCTGCATCGGCGAGACGTCCATGAAGTCGACCTCGGCCGGCGGCTTGAGCAGCGACTCGCCCTGGAAGCGGCAGGCCACGAACTGCGCGGTCAACTTGCCCTTGTCGTCCTGGGTGGCATTGGCCTGGGCGATGACGTACTCGTTCTCCTCGATCGCCGACAGGTACTCGACGTCGTCGGTGACCTTGCCGTCCACGACCTTGCGGTACGGCGTCTCGAGGAAGCCGTACTGGTTGGTGCGGGCGAACACGGCAAGGGAGTTGATAAGGCCGATGTTCGGGCCTTCCGGCGTCTCGATGGTGCAGACGCGGCCGTAATGCGTGGGGTGCACGTCGCGCACTTCGAAGCCGGCGCGCTCACGGGTCAGGCCGCCCGGGCCAAGGGCCGATACGCGGCGCTTGTGGGTGACTTCCGACAGCGGGTTGTTCTGGTCCATGAACTGCGACAGCTGCGAGGAGCCGAAGAACTCCTTGATCGCGGCGGCCACCGGCTTGGCGTTGATCAGCTCCTGCGGGGTCAGGCCCTCGGACTCGGCCATCGACAGGCGCTCCTTGACCGCGCGCTCGACGCGGACCAGGCCCACGCGGAAGGTGTTCTCGGCCATTTCACCGACCGAACGCACGCGGCGGTTGCCCAGGTGGTCGATGTCGTCGACCGTGCCACGGCCGTTGCGGATCTCGGTCAGGACCTTGAGCACGTCGAGGATGTCCGAGCCACCGCCGCACTCCTGGCGCAAGCGCTTGGACTCCTCGTCCTTGCGCTCGGCGAAGTACTTGGCGTCGTAAAGCACCGACGCACCGGTGGTTTCCTTGCGCCCGATACGGCGGTTGAACTTCATCCGGCCCACGCCCGACAGGTCGTAGCGGTCGAAGGTGAAGAACAGGTTGTGGAACAGGTTCTGCGCGGCGTCCTTGGTCGGCGGCTCGCCCGGACGCATCATCCGGTAGATCTCCACCAGCGCCTCGAGCTGGGTCTTGCTCGGGTCGATGCGCAGCGTGTTGGAGATGAACGGGCCACGGTCCAGGTCATTGACCCAGATGGTCCCGACCACCTCGATCCCGGCCTTGCGGAAGGCCTCGAGCTGCTCTTCGGTGATCTCGTCGTTGGCGCTGGCGATCAGCTCGCCGGTGGTGGCGTCGACGACATCGTGCGACAGGATGCGCCCCACCAGGTAGCTGTCGGGCACCGCCAGCGCGGCAACGCCGGCCTGCTCGAGCTGCTTGACGTTGCGCGCGGTGATGCGGCGGCCCGCCTCGACGATGATCTTCTCCCCATCGGAGAGATCGAAGTCGAGGGTTTCACCGCGCAGGCGCTCGGGCACCAGCTCCAGCTGGACGCCTTCCTTGGGATCGATATGGAAGGTGTTGACCTCGAAGAACTCGGCCAGCATCTCTTCGTTGTTGTAGCCCAACGCACGCAGCAGCACGGTCACCGGCAGCTTGCGGCGACGGTCGATGCGGGTGAACAGGCCATCCTTCGGGTCGAACTCGAAGTCCAGCCAGGAGCCGCGGTAGGGGATGATGCGGGCGCTGTAGAGCAGCTTGCCCGAGGAGTGGGTCTTGCCGCGGTCATGGTCGAAGAACACGCCCGGGCTGCGGTGCAGCTGGGAGACGATGACGCGCTCGGTGCCATTGACGATGAAGGTGCCGTTGTCGGTCATGAGCGGGATCTCGCCCATGTAGACCTCCTGCTCCTTCACGTACTTGATGGCCTTGGTCGAGGACTCGCGGTCGTAGATCACCAGGCGCACCGTCACGCGCAGCGGGGCGCCGTAGCTCAGGCCGCGGTTGCGGCACTCGCGCTCGTCGAACGCGGGCTCGCCCAGCTTGTAGCCCACGTACTCCAGCGCGGCGTTGCCGCTGTAGCTGCTGATCGGGAACACCGACTTGAGCGCGGCGTGCAGGCCACGGTCGGCGCGCTTGGACGGTTCGACGTTTTCCTGCAGGAAAGCGCGATAGGAGTCCACCTGGATCGCCAGGAGGAATGGGACCTCCAGGATCGACTTGCGCTTTCCGAAGTCCTTGCGGATGCGCTTCTTTTCGGTGAACGAGTAATTGGTCGTGGAAGCTGTGGTCATGGGAGCTACCGCCTCGGTTTACATGTGGGCCCGCTGCCTGGCAGCGGTGCGCGGGGATCGGTCCGCGCGGCCCTGGGGGATCGCACTGCGATCCGGGGGAATAGTCAGTTGGAAGTCGCTGGTATTGCCGGCACCAGCACGCCATCTCCCGCTACTTCCAACTGCCAACTCTTTGTCGGTGGTTCAGTGACGCGTATCGATATCAACTGGAACGGCCAAAGGCCGGGGGCTTTCGCCCCCAGCCTTCGTGGTCGCCTGTAACGCCCGGCGACGCAAGTACTGCTTACTTCAGCTCGGCGGTCGCGCCAGCGGCCTCGAGATCCTTCTTCAGCTTCTCGGCCTCGTCCTTGGACACGCCTTCCTTCACGTCCTTCGGTGCGCCTTCGACCAGGTCCTTGGCTTCCTTCAGGCCCAGGCCGGTGATGGCACGGACGGCCTTGATGACTTCGACCTTCTTCTCGCCGGCAGCCTTCAGCACGACGGTGAACTCGGTCTGCTCCTCGACCGGGGCGGCCGCGGCGGCGGGGCCGGCAGCGGCAACCGGGGCGGCGGCGGAGACGCCGAACTTGTCTTCGATGGCCTTCACCAGCTCCATCACTTCCATCAGGGACTTCTCGGCGATGGCGTCGACGATCTGCTCGTTGGACAGGGACATTTTCATTTACCTCTGGAAATTGATCTTACGAATGGGGTTCGGAAAACACCCGCCGGGGCGGGTCGGCCGTTCAGGCCGTTTCCGCCGTCGCTTCGGCGGCGGGGGCTTCTTCGCCACCGCCCTGCTTGTCGGCCACGGCCTTGACCGCGCGCGCGAACATCGCGGCCGGCTCGGACAGCACGCGGGCGAGCATCGCCAGCGCCTGGTCACGGGTCGGGAGCGAAGCCAGCACGTCGACGTGGCTGGCCGGATACAGCTGGCCCCCCAACGCGACGACCTTGGCCTGCAGCTTGTCGTTGCCCTTGGCGAATTCCTTGATCAGGCGCCCGGCAGCGCCGGGCTCCTCGGTCGAGAACGCATACAGCAGCGGACCGACGAGCACGTCCTGGACGCACTCGTAATCGGTCCCGGCGACCGCACGCGAGGCCAAGGTGTTCTTGACCACGCGCAGGTAAACGCCGGATTCGCGAGCCTTCTTGCGCATCGCGGTCAGCTGGCTGACCGGGACGCCTGCGTACTCGGCAGCGACCAGGGAGTGGGCCTTCGAGGCGACTTCAGCCACTTCGGCGACGACTTCTTGCTTCTGGGACAGATTAAGAGCCATTGCACTCCTCCAATTGAATTCCGCCCGCGGCTCCTGCCGCAGACGGTCCTGGGCGACACCTTCCATTGGCGTCGGGGACGCTCTCGCGTCCCGGTGGCGGCCCTTCCAGAGATTTCCAGAGGGGGCGGCACCATCTACGCAGGCCCTGGTCCCGAAGGACCGGATTAAGCGCTCCCGCCGGCATTGACGACGACTCCTTGCCGTATCGAGCTTCCGTGCCCGTCGTCATTGCGCGCAGACCGCGCCTGCGGTCTTTGACGGCGATCGCGCGGGGTATGGACCCCGTGCGATGCCCTCAAAAATGCGATGCCGGAAAACTGCCTCCGACACCGTTGAAACCGTCCATCGCCCCCACTGGCGCGGCGAGCGATGGACCCGATCACGAACCCGCGTGCATCGCACGCGGGTCCAACGTCACTTCAGCGCCAGGCTCGACTGGTCAACGGCCACGCCGGGACCCATGGTCGAGCTGACCGATACCTTCTGCAGGTACTGGCCCTTGGAGGTCGCCGGCTTGGCCTTGACCAGGTCCAGCAGCAGCGCTTCCAGGTTGCTCTTGAGCGAGGCATCGTCGAAATCGGCCTTGCCGATCGTGCAATGGATGATGCCGGCCTTGTCGGTGCGGTACCGGACCTGGCCGCCCTTGGCGTTCTTGACCGCATCGCCGGGGTTCGGCGAAACCGTACCGACCTTCGGGTTCGGCATCAGGCCGCGCGGACCAAGAAGGGTGCCCAGCTTGCCGACGACGCGCATCGCGTCCGGCGTTGCAATCACGACGTCGTAGTTCAGGTCGCCACCCTGCATCTTCTCGGCCAGGTCATCCATGCCAACGGCGTCGGCGCCGGCTGCCAGGGCCTCGTCGGCCTTCGCACCCGGGGGGCAGAACACCGCGACGCGGACGGACTTGCCGGTACCGGCCGGCAGCACGGTCGAACCGCGCACCTGCTGGTCGGACTTCTTCGCGTCCACGCCCAGGCGCACCGCGACGTCCACGGACTCGACGAACTTGGACTTCGTCGCGGTCTTCACGATCTGGATGGCGTCGTCGAAGGCGTACGCCTTGCCCGGTACCACAGCGGCCTTGATGGCCTTCTCACGCTTGGTCATCGCCATGTCTTAACCCTCCACCACCAGACCCATGGAACGGGCCGAGCCCGCAATCGTCCGCACCGCCGCTTCAAGATCGGCCGCGGTCAGGTCGGGCTCCTTCGTCCTGGCGATCTCCTCGAGCTGGGCGCGGGTGACCTTGCCCACCTTGTCGGTGTTGGGGCGCTTGGACCCGGAGGTGATCCCCACGGCCTTCTTCAACAGGATCGACGCGGGCGGCGTCTTGGTGATGAAGGTGAAGGTGCGATCCGAGTACGCGGTGATAACGGTCGGGATCGGCAGGCCAGGCTCCAGCTTGGAGGTCGCGGCATTGAATGCCTTGCAGAACTCCATGATGTTCAGGCCGCGCTGGCCGAGGGCGGGGCCCACGGGCGGCGACGGATTGGCCTGGCCGGCCTTCACCTGCAATTTGATGTAACCCAGAACTTTCTTAGCCATTGCGTTGCTCCTGCGAGTACGGTCGCCTGCACGCCGTCGGCTGCGGGGCTCCTCGCGTTGTTGCCCGGGCGAACCACTCGCCCGGGCGAATCAGCCGGGTCAGGCCTTCTCGACCTGCCCGAATTCCAGCTCGACCGGGGTCGAGCGCCCGAAGATCAGCACTGCGACGCGCAGGCGGCTCTTCTCGTAATTGATTTCCTCGACCACGCCGTTGAAGTCGTTGAACGGACCGTCCACGACGCGGACCATCTGGCCGGCCTCGAACAGCACCTTCGGCTTGGGCTTCTCGACCCCCTCCAGCACCCGGTTGAGGATGGCGGCGGCTTCGTGGTCGGCGATCGGCAGCGGGCGGTCGGCGGTGCCGCCGATGAACCCCATCACCTTCGGCGTCTCCTTGATCAGGTGCCAGCTCTCGCTGTTGATCCGGGGGATGCCGTTCTCGTCGTGGGTCTCGATCTGCACCAGCACATAGCCGGGGAAGAACTTGCGCTCGCTACGGCGCTTCTGGCCGGCGCGCATCTCGACCACTTCCTCGGTGGGGACCAGCACGTCGCCGAAGCGGTCCTGCATCTCGGCGCGGACGATGCGGTCACGCAGCGCCTGGGCCACCGACTTCTCGAAGCCCGAGTAGGCGTGGACCACGTACCAGCGCTTGTTTTCGTTTTCGCTCATGCCTCAGCGCCCCAGGAACAGCTTGATGAAAAACTGGATGACCGCATCGAACCCGGCCAGGATCAGGCTCAGGATCAGCACTGCGATCATCACCACCCACGTGGTGCGCAGCGCTTCCTGCCGGGTCGGCCAGACGACCTTGCGCAGCTCGAAGCGCGCTTCCGACAGGAACTCGCGGGTCTCCTCGCCCTTGCTGCTGGCGAAGAACACCAGCGCGCCGGCCAGCAGGCCACCCGCGACCAGCAACGCGCGCAGCGCGCCCGGCCACTGCGCGAACCAGATGTAGCCGAAGACGCCAGCGGCCACCAGCGCGATGGCCAGCCCGTACTTGACGACGTCGCCAGCAGCGCTGGACTTGGGTTGTTCGACCTTGCTGTTCATCCGGCTCGTCGTGCGACCGCCGGAGCGGTTGCATCATCAGTGGCACGCCAGGAGGGACTCGAACCCCCAACCTGCGGTTTTGGAGACCGCTGCTCTGCCAATTGAGCTACTGGCGTACAGTTTCTTGCGGGTTTTCCTTAGACGGCAACGGCGAGCCGTCACCGGCTCGCCTGGCTGTTGCCGCGCAGGGCGATGGATCCGCCAGTGTCCCGGGTTCGACCCCGGGTCACCGGATCCCGGCTACAGCGCCGGGGCGATCCGACAACACCGGGCGCGCGAGCGCGCCCGGATCAACGCATTACTTGATGATCTTGCTCACCACGCCGGCGCCGACGGTACGGCCGCCTTCGCGGATCGCGAAG
>NZ_JBJMAV010000014.1:0-22298 GCF_046600715.1 Novilysobacter viscosus | reverse complement strand
CACGGCTCGCGGCAGCGGCGCCGGGCCGCCGGCGAGCGCCGCCTCGCGCAGACGCGTCAACCTGACCAGGCGGTCCGGCTCCAGGGTCTTGATCCGCCGATGCACCGCTTCGCGCACCCGCGCCCAGGCCTGTGGATCGGCCCGGCCATCGCCATGCCGCGGCAGTGCCCGCTGCAGGGCCAGCCGGTAACTGGGCAGCGCCACCCCCAGCACGCGCGCGGCGTCGGGTTCCGACAGGCCCGCGGCCAGCCGAAGCAGCAGGGCAGCGCGCGGACCGCCGCCCAGCCCGGCCAGGGCGTCGGCCGCATCCAGCTCGATCGCCACCGGCGTGCGGCGGGCCAGTCCGGGCTCGGCCAGCAGCCGTATCCAGAACCGGACCGGCCAGTCGGCCATCGGCAGATCGCGGGCCTCGTGGATGAAACCGCGCATCGCCGCGCCCAGCGCGGCATCGCCGGTACGGCTGTCGCCGGCCTGCAGCTCGGCCAGTACCGCGCCCCTGCGCTCCACGCCCCGCAGGAAGGCGGCCAGCGCGGTCAGCGCCGCCATGGAGGCGGCGGCGGGGCGGGCGGCGCCTGTAGCTGGAGGGACGGGTGGGACGGTCATCGGCGGGGCATCACCAGGGGCCGGCATGATAGCGAGCGCGCACGTGATGCCCGTCGCAAGAAGAGCCGCCAGACGGTGCTTGACATGTTGCTGAAACCTGCTCCTCCAGCCGTGACGCGGGTTTCCTCGAAAAAGCGGTTGTGCACAGCAGTAACGCCGCCGTCACATTGCTTACTTTCACTTTTCCACCTGCCCGTGCGCTTGCCATGTTTCACGGCTAAGCCATTGAAATAAATAGTAATAGTCGCAATGGCGTTTTTTTGACCAAGATGGCCGGAGCGCTTGTGGGACTACACTTGCGACCGCCTGTCCGGACTCCGTCCACAGAGTTATCCACATGCGATGTGGATAACGGGGTTTTCCGTTGGACGGCGCGGACTTGCGTGAACTTCATCACGCAACCGGCAGCTATGGCCCGCAACTGTCCCCGGTCCGCCGCCCGCGCCAGACGTCCGCCCCGGATCGAGCGCACGGCGTCGGTCACGCCGCAGGGCGGGCGCTAGACTGGCGCGATGCCGCCGGCCCGCGACACCCCACCCCCCGCCGGCCGCGCCGCGCCGGTCACCTGGCAGGTCGCGGTGCCGGTCCCGCTGCCGCGCCTGTTCGACTACGCGCCGCTGGCGGGGGCGCCGCCGACGGTCCCGGTCGGGTGCCGGGTCCGGGTGGCGTTCGGCACCTCCGGCGAACGGATCGGGGTGGTGGTCGGGTCGGCACCGATGCCGGCCGACGCCGACACGCTCAAGCCCGTCGCCGCCCTGCTGGACCATGCCCCGCTGCTGCACGGCGAACTGCTGGACTCCCTGCGCTGGCTGGCACGCTACTCCCATGCTCCGCTGGGCGAGGTGCTCGCCACCGCGCTGCCCGGCCCGTTGCGCCACGGCGAGCCCCTGCCCGATACGCGCCGCTGGGGCTGGCGGCTGACCCGGGCCGGTGCCACCGCGCTGGGTGGCATGCGCGCCGGGCGCCCGCGGCAGCTGGCCGAGGCATTGCAGGCCGCGACGGTCGACGAGGCGACGCTCGCAGCGCACCACGAGGGCTGGCGCGCCGCGCTGCGCAGCCTGGACGGGCGCGGCCTGGTCGAACGCGTGGGGCTGGAGGCCGTGACGGCGGTGGACCTGTCCGCGGGCACGGCCGGGCCCACCCCCAACGACGAGCAGCAGGTCGCGATCGACGCCATCGCCGATGCCGGCGACGGGTTTGCCCCGATGCTGCTGGACGGCGTTACCGGCAGCGGCAAGACCGAGGTGTACCTGCGCGCGATTGCCGATTGCCTGGCGCGCGGCCGCCAGGCGCTGGTGCTGGTGCCCGAGATCGGCCTGACCCCGCAGACGCTGGCCCGCTTCCGCGAGCGCCTGGGGATACCGGTGCACGCGCTGCATTCGGGCCTGTCCGACGGCGAGCGGGTGCGCACGTGGACAGCGTGCCTGCGCGGACAGGCGCGGGTGGTGGTCGGGACGCGCTCGGCGGTGTTCCTGCCGCTGCCCGAAGCGGGCCTGATCGTGGTCGACGAAGAGCACGACGGCAGCTTCAAGCAGCTCGACGGCATCCGCTACCACGCCCGCGACTTCGCGCTGGTGCGCGGCAAGGCGCTGGGCGTACCGGTGGTGCTGGGCAGCGCGACGCCGTCGCTGGAGTCGCTGCACAACGCCATCACCGGCCGCTACGCCCACCTGCGGCTGAGCCGCCGTGCCGGCCACGCCCGGCCGCCGCGGGTACGGGTGGTCGATATCCGCAAGCGGCCCCTGCAGGCCGGGTTGTCGCCGGCGCTGCTGGCGGACCTGCAACAGGTGCTGGACGCGGGGGGCCAGGCGCTGGTGTTCAAGAACCGCCGCGGCTACGCCCCGGTGCTGCTGTGCCACGACTGCGGCTGGGCGGCGCACTGCACGCGCTGCAGTACCCCCGAGCGCGGCACGCCGATGACCGTGCACGGCGGCGGCCGGCGACTGCAGTGCCACCACTGCGGCGCGCGACGGCCGGTGCCCAATGCATGCCCGGACTGCGGCGGGCTGGCGCTGCAGCCGCAGGGCGCCGGTACCGAGCGCATCGAGGAAGCGCTGGCCGGGCGTTTCCCCGACCTGCCGGTGTTGCGCATCGACCGCGGCACCACCCAGCGCCGCGACGCGCTGGAGCAGGCGCTGGCGGGCTTCGGCGACGCACCCGGGATCCTCGTCGGCACCCAGATGCTGGCCAAGGGCCACGACCTGCCGAACCTGACCCGGGTGGCCGTGGTGGGCATCGACGAGGGCCTGTTCTCGGCCGACTTCCGCGCGCCGGAGAAGCTCGCCCAACTCCTGATCCAGGTGGCCGGTCGCGCCGGTCGCGCGGAGAAGCCGGGCGAGGTGCTGCTGCAGACCCACCATCCGGACCACCCGCTGCTGTCGACGCTGCTGTCGGGCGGTTATCCCGCGTTTGCGGCGGAAGAACTGGAGCACCGCGAGGCCGCGGGCTTCCCGCCGTTCGCCCACCTGGCACTGATGCGCGCGGAGGCCAGGCAGCTGGACGTGGCCCATGCCTTCCTGCGCGATGCACGCGAGGCACTGGCCGGGTTGGCGGGCGACGCGCTTGAACTCAGTGGCCCGCTGCCGGCGCCGATGCCGCGCCGCGCCGGCTTCCAGCGCGCCCAGCTGTTGCTGTCGTGCACCACCCGCGGCCCGCTGCACGCCGCGCTCGATGCCGCGCTGCCGGCGATCCGCGCGCTGCCCGACGCGCGCCGGGTGCGATGGTCACTGGATGTGGACCCGGTCGACCTGTACTGACCCTCAGCGGTTGCGTGCGGCCGCCTTGCGCGGACGTGCCACCGGCTTGTCGCGGATCGAGATGTTCTGCTGCTCGCGCTTGACCTCGAACAGCCCGGTCGCCTCGATCAGGTCGCTGAGCTTGCGGTAGCCGTGGTTGCGCGGGTCGAACGAGGCCTGGTTGGCGATCTGGTGGCCGACCGCGCCCAGGTTGGACCAGCCGTCGTCGTCGCTGGCCAGGTCCACCGCGCCCCGCAGCAGTTGCACCAGCTTGGCGTCGCCGCGCAGCTCGGTGGCGGTGCGCGCCCGGGTGGCGGTGGTGTCGCCGACGGCCGACGGCTCGCCCAGCGCCTCGACGTAGGTGAACTTGGAACAGGCGTTGACGAACGGGTCGGGGGTCTTCTTCTCGCCAAAGCCATACACCTTCATGCCGTCGGTCAGCAGCCGCATCACCAGCGGGGTGAAATCCGCATCCGAGGACACGATCGCGAACCCGTCGAGGTTGCGCGCGTACAGCAGGTCCATCGCGTCGATCACCATCGCCATGTCCGAGGCGTTCTTGCCGCGGCTGTAGGCAAACTGCTGCACCGGGCGGATCGCGTACTCGTGCAACACCGCCTCCCAGTTCTTGATGTGCGGGTTCTTCCAGTCGCCGTAGGCGCGGCGCACGTTGGCCACGCCGTAGCGCGCGACCTCGGCCAGGATCACGTCGGCCTTGGCGGCGGGCGCGTTGTCGGCGTCGATCAGCACGGCGATGCGTTTCTCGGTGTCGGCCATGGGCGGTCCCGCAGTGGAAGGGCCGTCGAGCCTAGCGCAGGCCCGCGCGTGGCGGCGCCCCCGGCGTTCACGCACAATGCCGCCCGACTTCGATCGACGACAGGCACGACGCCACATGACCGATGCACTGCAGCAGCTACGCGACCTCTCCACGGTGGTGGCCGACACAGGCGACATCGAGGCCATCGCACGCTTCAAGCCGCAGGACGCGACCACCAACCCCTCGCTGCTGCTGAAGGCCGCCTCGCTGCCGGCGTACGCACCGCTGCTGCAGGCCGCGGTCAACGATGCACGCGGCGACGATCGCACCGCGCGCGTGGCCGACGCCGGTGACCGCCTGGCGGTGGCGATCGGCGGCGAGATCCTCAAGCTCGTCCCGGGACGCGTGTCGACCGAGGTCGATGCGCGCCTGAGCTTCGACACCGAGGGCACCGTTGCGCAGGCGCGCAAGCTGGTCGCGCTGTACGACGACGCCGGCATTGGCCGCGACCGCCTGCTGGTCAAGGTGGCGGCGACCTGGGAGGGCATCCGCGCCGCCCAGCAGCTCGAACGCGAAGGCATCCACTGCAACCTGACGCTGCTGTTCTCCTTCGCCCAGGCATTGGCATGCGCGGAGGCGGGCGTGTATCTCATCTCACCCTTCGTAGGGCGGATCCTGGACTGGCACCTGGCCAACGGCGCCGACCCGCCGGCCGCGCCCGCGGACGACCCGGGCGTGAAGTCGGTGCGACGCATCTGGCAGTACTACAAGCGCCACGGCTACGACACGGTGGTGATGGGCGCGAGCTTCCGCACTGCGGGGCAGGTGCGCGCGCTGGCCGGGTGCGACCGGCTGACGATCTCGCCCGACCTGCTGGAAGCGCTGTCGCGGGACACCACACCGCTGCCGGCCGCGCTGGTCGACGACGGCGAGCGCGTGCCCGCACCCGGTGAAGCGTCGGAAGCGACATTCCGCTGGCACCACAACGAAGACCCGATGGCCACGGAAAAACTGGCCGACGGCATCCGCCGCTTCGCCGCCGACCAGCGCAGGCTGGAAGCGCTGCTGGATGGGGCGATGGACGCATGAGGACGCCCGCGCCGTACGCCGCGCAGGGGGTGTTCCCGCGCACGGACACCCGCCGCGCATGAACGCGCCGCCACGGGTGGTGGTCATCGGCGGTGGCTTCGCCGGCCTGTGGGCCACCCGCGCGCTGGCGGGCGCGCCAGTGCGCATCACCCTGCTGGACCGGCGCAACCACCACCTGTTCCAGCCGCTGCTGTACCAGGTGGCGACCGCGGGCCTGTCGGCACCGGACATCGCCGCGCCCCTGCGCCACATACTGCGCGGACAGCGCAATGTCGAGGTGCGCCTGGGCGAGGCCATCGGCATCGACCTGCCGGCGCGCCGCATACGCCTGGCTGACGGCGATGCGTTGCACTACGACCTGCTGCTGGTGGCCAGCGGCGCCACCCACGCGTACTTCGGCCACGACGACTGGGCGCAACATGCGCCGGGGCTCAAGACCCTGGACGACGCGCTGGCGATCCGCCGCCGCCTGCTGCTGGCCTTCGAACGCGCCGAGGCCGCCGACGATCCCGCCGAACGCGCCGCGTGGCTCAGCTTCGCGGTGGTGGGCGGAGGTCCCACCGGCGTGGAGCTGGCCGGGACGCTGGCGGAGATCGCGCGCCACACCCTGCGCGAGGAGTTCCGCCGCATCGATCCCGCGCAGGCCCGGGTGCGGCTGGTCGAGGCCGGCCCGCGGGTGCTGGCGTCGTTCCCGGAATCGCTGTCGGCGCGTGCCCGCGCGCAGCTGGAGCGGCTCGGCGTGGAGGTGCTGACCGGCCAGCCGGTGGAGGCCATCGACGCCAGCGGGTTCCGCATCGGCGGGGTCGAGGTGCCGGCGCGCACCGTGCTGTGGGCGGCGGGCGTCGCGGCCTCGCCGCTGGGGGCGCTGCTGGACGCGCCGCGTGACCGTGCCGGACGCGTTCGCGTGGCCGGGGACCTCAGCGTGCCGGGGCATCCGGAGGTCTTCGTCGCGGGCGACCTCGCCGCTGTCGAGCAGGACGGCCGACCGGTCCCGGGCGTGGCACCGGCGGCCAAGCAGATGGGCGCGCACGTGGCGCGCGTCATCCGTGCGCGGCTTGCGGGACAGCCGGCGCCGGCGTTCCGCTACCGCGACTTCGGCAACCTCGCCACCATCGGCCGCATGGCCGCGGTGGTCGACCTGCACGGGTGGAAGCTGTCCGGATTGCTGGCCTGGTGGTTCTGGCTGGCCGCGCACGTGTTCTTCCTGATCGGTTTCCGCAACCGGCTGATCGTGCTGATCAACTGGGCGTGGGCGTACTGGAGCTACCAGCGGCACGCGCGGATCATCCTGGAAGCACCGGGCGACGCCGACGGGTCCGACGACGCAGCGCGCTGACCCCCGGAACGGAAACGGCCCGCCGAAGCGGGCCGTTCCATCGTCATCTCCTGCCGCGGCGCGGCTACTTCAGCGCCTCCTCGAAAAGCTCGTGGATGCGGCGGTATTCGTCGTACCAGCTGTCGCTGTGCACGAAGCCGTGGCGCTCCAGCGGGTAGCTGGCCAGCTCCCACTTGTCCTTGCGCAGCTCGATCAGGCGCTGCGCCAGCATCACCGAGTCCTTGTAGAACACGTTGTTGTCGATCATGCCGTGGGCGATCAGCAGGTGGTCCTGCAGGCCTTCGGCGTAGTCGATCGGCGAGGACTTGCGGTGCGCCTGCGGGTCCAGCGCGGGCGTGTTGAGGATGTTGGAGGTGTACTCGTGGTTGTACTGGGTCCAGTCGGTCACCGGGCGCAGCGCGGCGCCGGCCTTGAAGGTGCCGGGCTCGCGGAACAGCGCCATGAAGGTGAGGAAGCCACCGTAGCTGCCGCCGTAGATGCCGGCGCGGTCGGTATCGCCCTGCTTTTCCCGGCCCAGCCACGCCAGGCCGTCCAGGTAGTCCTCCAGTTCCGGGTGGCCCATCTGCCGGTAGATCGCGGTGCGCCAGTCGCGGCCGTAGCCCTCCGAGGCGCGGTAGTCCAGGTCGAGCACGATGTAGCCGTCCTGCACCAGCAGGTTGTGGAACATCTGCTCGCGGAAGTAGTTCGGGTAGCGCTCGGACACGTTCTGCAGGTAGCCGGCGCCGTGCACGAACATCACGATCGGGTAGCGCCTGCCGGGCTCGGGATTGGCCGGGCCGTAGTACTTGCCGCGGATCATGCCGGCGCCGTGCGTGGAGGGGACCTGCACGTACTCGGGCTGCACCCACCGGCGCGCCTTGAACTCGGCGCTGCGGGTGTCGGTGAGCTGCGTGGCACTGCCGCCGGCAGGGTCGACCACCGACAGCTGCGGCGGCAGGTAGCTGGCCGAGTGGCGCACCAGCAGCCGCGAGCCGTCCGGTGACAGCGCGAAGTTCTCCACCCCGTCCAGCGAGGTCAGCTCGCGCACTTCGCCACCGTCGCGGTCGACGGCGCAGACCTCGTAGTCGCCCGGCCACGCCCGGTTGCACAGGAAGTGGAAGGTGCGGCCATCCGCGCCCAGCACCGGGCTGGAGACTTCCCATTCGCCGGCGGTCAGCGCGCGCGGCGCGCGGCCGCCTTCGCTGACGTACAGGTGGGAGTAACCCGACTGCTCCGACAGCAGCCACAGCGCGCCGTCCGGCGTCCAGCCGAAGTCGTTGAAGTTCCAGTTGATCCACGCCGGGTCGGTCAGGCGGTGGCGGGTGTGCAGTTCGGCCTCGCCCGGGCTGACCGTGGCGATCCAGCGGTCCTTGTTGTCGACGGCGCGCAGCAGCACCGCAGCGGTGCGCGAATCCGCGCTCCAGTGGATCGCGGGGGCACTGCCCGATGCGTCGGTCTCGACGCGCACGTCGCGCAGGCCCTTCAGCGGCTCGTCGCCCGCCGCCTTGCGCAGGTCCGCCAGGGGGTCGGTGCCGATGCCCGGCAGGCCGTTGAACGCCAGGCCGCGCACCTGCCCGCTGGAGGTATCGACCAGCCACAGCGCGTGCGCCAGCGGGGCGTCGTGGCCGACGCGGGTGCGGACCTCCTCGAATTCCTCGTAGCCCGATTCGGTCACGTACTTGGGCATCTTGCCGGCGGTGCCTTCCTTGCCGTCCTTCTTGTGCGTCACCACCAGCAGGCTGCGGCCGTCGGGCGACAGCGCGCTGTCGACCACCTCGACCTCGTCGCCCAGGTAGGCGATGGCCGGCGCGCGCGTGGGGTCGGACTTTCGCCATGCCTCGTTCTGCTCGCGCACTGCGTCGCGGCGGTCGCGTTCGTTGCGCAGCGTTTCGATCAACTCGAACTGGCGGTCGCGCAGCGCGTCGTCCTTGGGCGGCTTGGCCGGGTCGACCTCGGCCTTGACCACCGCCGCCTGCGACACGCCCTGTCCGGCCCGCCACTGGAACCAGTCGTTGCCGGCGCGGAACACCAGGTTGCCGCCGAGGCCCCATTGCGGCCGGGACTCGGCCGCCTCGCTGCGGGTCACCTGGGTCAGCGCGCCGCTGCGCAGGTCGCGCACGAAGATGTCGCCGTTGCGCGCGAACGCCATGCGGGTGCGCTGCGCGTCGAATGCCGGGTTGGTGGCGTCGAGCTGCGCGCGGTCGGCGCCGTCGACCTTGCGCGGCGCGCCACCGGCCACCGGTACTTCGAACGTGTCGCGGATCGATTCCCCCGCGCGCTTGAGCTGGTACTGCGCGCGCGCGCCGTCCCACGACCACCAGAACTGCTCCACCGGCGGCCCGATCCAGTCGGGGTCGGCCATCGCCTGTGCCAGCGTGATGGGGGTACCGGCGTGGGCGTCGGCGGCTGCGTCCTGCGCGGCCGCGGCTGGCAAGAAGGCAAGGGAACAACACAGGGCAAGCGTCAACGGGGCCATGCGCATCGGGACTCGACTCGACAGTGAAAACCGCCGCAGCGTACCAGTGGGTGGCGGTGCGCGATCGGGCCGTCGGTCACGGTCGGGTGGACCGCCTACAGGAGCCGGCGCACAATGGACGGCGCGGCACTCCCCCGCGTGCCGCGGAGGCGCGTTGCGTGGAAGAGCTTCTCTCGCCGCTGATGCTGTCGCGGATCCAGTTCGGCTTCGTCATTTCGTTCCACATCCTGTTTCCCTCCTTCACCATCGGCCTGGCCAGCTGGCTGGCGTTCGTGGAATGGCGCTGGCTGCGCACGCGCGACACCGTCTGGCGCGACCTGTATTTCTTCTGGACCAAGATCTTCGCCGTGTCCTTCGGCATGGGCGTGGTCAGCGGCATCGTCATGAGCTTCCAGTTCGGCACCAACTGGTCGGTGCTGAGCGAGCGCGCGGGCAACATCCTCGGCCCGCTGCTGAGTTACGAGGTGCTGACCGCGTTCTTCCTGGAGGCCACGTTCCTGGGCGTGATGCTGTTCGGCTGGAACCGCGTCAGCGAGAAGCTGCACTTCCTGGCCACCTGCATGGTCGCCCTGGGCACGCTGATCTCCACCTTCTGGATCATCTCGGCCAACAGCTGGATGCATACACCGGCCGGCTACGACCTCATCGAAGGCGTATTCCACCCGGCCAGCTGGTGGGACATCGTCTTCAACCCGTCCTTCCCGTACCGGCTGGCGCACATGGTGCTGGCCGCGTTCATCACCACCTGCTTCGTGATCGGCGGCGTGTCCGCGCGCTACCTCATGCGCGGCGAGCACGTCGATGCCGCGCGCCGGATGCTGAAGGCGTCGGTGGTGTTCGCCGCGCTCACCGTGCCGACGCAGGTCTTCGTCGGCGACCTGCACGGGCTGAACGTGGGCGAGCACCAGCCGACCAAACTGGCGGCGATGGAGGCGCACTGGGAACACAAGCCGGCCGGCGAAGGCGTGCCGCTGGTGGTGTTCGCCGTGCCCGACGAGGCCGCCGAGCGCAACGACTACGAGATCGCCATCCCGCGGCTGGGCAGCCTCATCCTCACCCACAGCTGGGACGGCGAGATCCAGCCGCTGACCGCCGTGCCGGCCGACGAGCGCCCGCCGGTGGCGCCGGTGTTCTACCTGTTCCGGGTGATGGTCGCGATCGGCATGGCGATGCTGCTGCTGGTGCTGGCCTCGCTGTGGGCGTGGCGCCGCGGGCGGCTGTACGAGGCGCCGTGGGTACTACGTGGCTGGCGCTGGATGACCATGTCGGGATTCGTCGCCATCCTGGCAGGCTGGTACGTGGTCGAGATCGGCCGCCAGCCGTGGGTGGTCTACGGCCTGTTGCGCACCGCCGACGCGGTCAGCGCGGTGGACGGCGGCAGCGTGCTGTTCTCGCTGGTGACGTTCGTGGTGGTGTACCTGGGCGTATTCGGCGCCGGCACCGGGTACCTGGTGGGCCTGGTGCGGAAGGGGCCGCTGCCGCACGAGCCGGCCATCGACAGCGACGGCGGCGAGAAGCGGCCCGCACGCCCCCTGTCGGTACCCGACGAGCCGATGGAGGAAGGGGTGGAGCGACGCTGATGCCGCAGTTGGAATGCGTTTTTCCCGGGCCCGCCCTGCGCTCGGGCGCTTGACCGCTAACGACGGCAGCACCCGGCCACGACACGCACCACCGCAACCGAGGACGCAATGATGGAGTACTGGCTACCCGTGATCTGGTTCGGCGTGATCGGCTTTGGCGTGCTGATGTACGTGCTGCTGGACGGCTTCGTGCTGGGCCTGGGGATCCTGGCGCCGTTCGCCGAGGACGAGGGCCAGCTCGACCACATGATGAACACCGCCGCGCCCATCTGGGACGGCAACGAGACCTGGCTGGTGATGGGTGGGGCGGGATTGCTTGCGGCGTTCCCGCGCGCCTACGCCATCGTGCTGTCGGCGCTGTACCTGCCGGTGCTGCTGATGCTGGTGGCGCTGGTGTTCCGCGGGGTGGCGTTCGAGTTCCGCTTCAAGGCCAGGCGTGCCAAGCGCTTCTGGGGCGGGGCGTTCGCGCTGGGCTCGATGCTGGCCGCGTTCGCGCAGGGCGTGATCCTCGGCGCGCTGGTGGAAGGCATGCCGCTGCAGGAAGGCAAGTACGTCGGCGGCGCGTTCGACTGGTTCAGTCCGTTCTCGATGCTCACCGGGGTCGCGGTGATGTTCGGTTGCGCCCTGCTGGGCAGCACCTGGCTGGTGCTCAAGACCGACGGGGCAATGCAGCGGATGGCGCGCACCCTGACCCGGCCACTGGTGCTGGTGGTGGTCGCGTTCATGGGCCTGGTCAGCGCGTGGCTGCCGTTCCTGGACAGCCGGATCATGGACCGCTGGTTCGAGGGGGCGAACTTCCTGTGGCTGGCGCCGGTGCCGCTGGCGGCGCTGGCCAACGCGTTCCTGCTGTGGCGCGCGGTGATGGCCGAGGGTCGCGACGCAGCGCCGTTCCTGTTGTCGCTGCTGTTCTTCGCGCTCGGGTTCGCGGGGCTGGTGCTCGGCATCTGGCCGAACATCGTGCCGCCGGCGCTGACGATCTGGGAGGCCGCGTCGCCGCCGTCGTCGCAGGGCTTCGTGCTGGTCGGGCTGGTGGTGCTGCTGCCGGCGATCCTGGGCTACACCGCGTGGTCCTACAGCGTCTTCAAGGGCAAGATCGCCGCGGACGTCGGCTACCACTGACCGCCACCGGCCGCCTTGGCACAAACGCCCCCGCCGGGTGCTGAACGCGGACGCCCGCGCCCGCGGCGGCGGACGGTATGCTGTGCGCCACGCCTTCCGCCGTGTGCCGCCCGGCCCCTCATGCACGCCTACGTCTACAAGAGCCTCCGCAAGGCCGACACCTACCTGTACCTGGCCGCGCGCGACGACTTCACGCGCGTCCCGCCGCCGGTGCTCGACCCGCTGGGCAGGCTGGAGTTCGTGATGGACGTGGCGCTGGTGCCCGGCCGCACGCTGGCCCGCGTCGATGTCGCGGTGGTGCGCGAGAACCTCGCACTGCGCGGCTTCCACCTGCAGCTGCCGCCCGGCCAGATGGATCCGATGACGGAGGACTGGGGCACGGATGGCTGAGCGCGTGCCGCCTGGGTGGTGGCCGTGGGCCGCGGGCGCGGTCGGCGTGGCGCTGTGCCTGCTGGCCGGCCTGGGCGGCGTGGTGGCCGCGCTGTCGGGGGTCGTGGCGCAACCGGCGCTGGCGCTGGCGGCGCGCGGCTGGCACCAGCGGGACGCACTGGCCTCGCCGGCCGCGCTGCGCCGTGACGGCCTCTCGTTGCTGGCGCTCTGGGTCGGCACCGCCTTGTTGATCGGGCTGTTGGCCGCATGGCCATTGTCGGCGCTGCTGCGCAGTGGCGCGTTGTTGCCGGTGCTGGGGCTCAGCGTGGTGGCAGGCGTCGTGGTCGTAGCGCTGTGGCGCAGCTGGCCGCTGTGGCAGGGCCTGTCGCGCGATGGCGGTCCGCTGCGCGAGCACGCGCTCTCGCTGCACGACCTCGACGCCGCGGCATGGCGTGGCCTGGCGCTGGCCGCGGGAATCGCGCTGGTGGCGGGGCTGGTCGTGGTGCTGGCATGGCCGGGCATCGTGGACGGCGGGGGCGCCTGGCTGGCGGCCGCCGCATTGCTGGTCGCCTCGCTGGGGGTGCACGTCGCGATGCAGCGCATACAACCGGCCGAGCCCCTGCTGGTGATCGACGCGATGGACGAGGCCGAACTCCACGTCGACGAGCCGCTGCCCACGCCCGGGCAGGTGCCGGCCGAGCCGCTCGAGCCCGCGCTGTACGCCGCCGCGCGTGGCGGCCGGGTTGAGCGGGCGCTGGCACTGCTGGATGCCGGCGCCGATCCCAATGCCGAACCACCGGCGGAGGACCGCGACCGTCGGGGCCTGGCGGTGTTGGCCGCGGTGCTGCCGGACCTGCGCCTGCTGCGGGCGCTGATTGCACGCGGTGCCGACCTCAATGCCGGCCACGGGGGCATGACGCCACTGATCGCCGCCACCCGCGACAGCTGGCACGGGCGCCCCGACGCGGTCATGACCCTGCTGGCCAACGGCGCCGACCCGCGCGCCACCGATGCCGAGGGCAACACCCCGCTGCACCACGCCGCGCGCAGTTCGGACCCGGGCGTGGCCGCGCTGCTGCGCGATGCCGCGGCCGAACTCGACGTGCTCAACCAGGAAGGCTTGAGCCCGCTGGGCGTGGCCTGCGCGGCGGGCAACTGGCGACTTGCCCGGTTCCTGCTCGAGCGCGGCGCGAAGCCCGAGCCCGCCGGCGGCCAGCCGGCGCTGCTGGCCGCCGCCGCCACCGAGGAAGACGACCCGGCCGGGGTGGCGTTGCTGCTCAAGCTCAAGGCCAAGGTGGATGCCCCGGGCCGCCACCAGCGCACGGCGCTGCACGAGGCGGTGCACGCCGGCCACGTCGAGATCGCCACCACCCTGCTGGCCGCGGGCGCGTCGCCCACCTCCCGCGATGCCCACGGCCGCAATGCGCTGCTGGAAGCCGCGCGGGGCGGCACCCTGCCGGTGTTCGAGCGCGTTGCCGAACACCTGCCGCGCGACGCCGAGGCCGAGGCGGCGCTGATAGACCACGACGGGCGCACGGCCCTGGTGCTGGCCTGCACCGCCGAGTCTTCCAGCCCCGAACTGGTACGCAGGCTGCTGGCGCTGGGCCTCGACCGCGACCACCGCGACGACGCGGGCAAGCGCGCCATCGACTACGCCGCGGAGGCGGGTCGATGGTCGCTGGTCGCCGCGCTGGACGCGGGCTACGCGATGCCCGCGTGCCTGTCCGATGGCGAGGACGAGCCCGAAGCGGTCCCCGCCGACCGCCCGCCCTCGGTGCTGCTGCGCGAGGCGTTGCGGGAGGGCCGCGAACGCAGCCTCGCCTCGCTGGTGCCGCTGCTCTCGCCGGCGGAACTCGGGCTGATGCTGCATGACGGCGATTCGCTGCCCGCGGCCGACCAGGTCGAGTGGTTGCTGGCGCGCGGGGCCGACCCGGAAGCACGCGATGCGCGCGGCGACACCGCGGTGTTCGCCTGGCTGTCACGGGGCCCGGCCGCATTCGCGCCCTTGCAGGCACTGCTGCGCCGGGGCGTGTCGCCGGCCGGCACGGGGGGGCTGGCACGCTTCGTCGCGGCATGCGCGCAGACCGAGCAGGCCAGCCGCGGCCTGGAGAATCTGGCACTGGACCTGCTGGACCGGGGCGCCGACCCCTTCTCGCCCTCCCCCGCGGGCGACCCGCCGCTGACGCTGGCGGTGCGCCTGGGCTGGTCGAAGCTGGCCACCCGCCTGGTCCAGGGCGGGGTGTCGCTGGACGCCCGCGACAGCCACGGCATGAGCGCGCTGCACCTGGCCGCCGCACTCGGACGCGAGCCGCTGCTGCGGCAGTTGATCGCGCACGGCGCCTCGCCCGAGCTGCTGGCCGCCGACGGACAGACCCCGCTGGGGATCGCCCTGGCCTCCGGCCGGCGCGACCTGGCCGACTGGCTGGACTGGCGCGGGTGGGCATTGCCCGGTCGCGCCTTGCACGCCCAGGACGTGCCTGCCGCGGCCATCGTCGGGGATTCCGACGCGGTCCGCCGTTTGCTGGACCTGGGGCTGCCGGTGGATGCGGTCGACAGCCAGGGCTGCACCGCGCTGCTGCGCGCCGCCGGCGGCGGCCACCACGCGGTGGTCGACCTGCTGCTGGCGCGCGGCGCCGACCCGAAGCTGGCCGCGCTGTCGGGCGCCACCGCGCTGTCGGCCGCGGTCAGCATGCGCCACGTGGAGATCGTCGACCGGCTGCTCGCCGCCGGCGCCGACCTGGAGCAACGCCTGCCGGGTGAGTTGACCGTGCTGATGGTGGCCTGCGCCCTGGGCCTGCCCGACCTGGCCGCGCGGCTGCTGGCGGCCGGTGCCGACGTGCATGCCCGCGACGGCCAGGGACGCACCGCGGTCCACTGCGCGGCCATGTACGGCTTTGGCGCGCGCGACCGCACCCGCCTGGTCGCGCTGCTGGACACGCTGCTGCTGGCCGGCGCCGAAGCCGACGAGCCGGCTGCCGGTGCCACCCCGCTGCTGCTGCTGCTGGGCGCACGCGCCGAGCCCGGCAGCGCGGCCGACGAGGACATCCTCGGCGCCGGGCTGGAACTGCTGGTGGACCATGAATCCCGCCTCGACGCACAGGACCCGCGCGGCTTTGGCCCGCTGCACCTGGCCGCGTTGCACGGCCTGCTGCGCACGGTGCAGTGGCTGCTTCGCGCCGGTGCCGACCCGGACCTGCGCGACAGCCTCAACCGCACCCCGCGCGAGATCGCGGTGATGCGCGGCTTCGTCGACATCGCCGCCGAGTTCCAGCCGGCCGGCAGCCGCCCGGACGTGTCGATGGCGCGCTTCCTGCGGGATCCACGGTAAAGGCGGGGAATCGGGGATCGGTAAAAGGCAAGACCGCCGCACGGCCGCCGTGCGAATCGCCCCCTGTGTCCTGTCGCCTATTCCCCCCGCTCGACCCCGCCGCGATCGGCCTCGAACAACTGCTCCAGCTCGCGTCGTGCGTCCTGCGCGCCCTGCATGAGCGCGGCCTCGTCATCGTGCACCAGGTACTGCTCGTTGAGCATGCGTTCGTCGTGTTCGCGGAAACGTTCGGCGTGGTCGCGGGCGACGTCGGCGGGCACCCCCAGCGCCACCAGCAGGCGTTCGCCCATGCGCAGGCTGGAGTGGAACATCTCGCGCACCGCATGCGCGCCCAGGTCCATCAGCGCCCAGGCGTGACGGCGGTCGCGGGCGCGGGCGAACACCTTGGCGTCCGGATAGAGGCGGCGCAGGGTCCGCACCGTGCGCAGGCTGCTGGCCGGGTTGTCGATGGCCACCACGAATGCGCGCACGTGCTGGGCACCGGCCGCGCGCAGCAGGTCCGGGCGCGAGGGGTCACCGTAATAGACGACGTTGCCGAAGCGGCGCACGAAGTCGACCTGCTCGGCGCTGTGCTCGATGGCGATGAACGGGATCTTCTGCGCCACCAGCAGCCGCGCCACGATCTGCCCGAAACGACCGAAACCGGCGACCAGTACCTGGGGGTGGCCTTCGGGCACGGTGTCGAACTCCCGCGTGGGCGTCGCCGGCGGGTGCGAGCGCAGCAACCGCGAGATCCCCAGCAGCAGCAGCGGGGTGAGCGCCATCGACACGCCGACCACCGCCACCAGCCGGTCGCGCAGCACCTGCTCGATCAGGCCGGCACGCAGGGCCTCGGCGAACACCACGAAGGCGAACTCGCCGCCCAATGCCAGCACCCCGCCCAGCCGCAGCGCCTCGCGCCGGTCCAGCCCTCCGGGGTGCAGGCCGATGGCGAACAGCATCGCGAACTTGAGCGCCATCAACGCCAGCACCAGTCCTGCCACCACCAGCGGTTCGGCGGCGACGCGTTGCAGGTCGATGCTCATGCCCACGGCCATGAAGAACAGGCCCAGCAGCAGGCCCTTGAAGGGCTCGATCTGGGATTCGAGCTCGTGACGGAATTCGGAGTCGGCCAGCAGTACGCCGGCCAGGAACGCCCCCAAGCCCGCCGACAGCCCCGCGCCCTGCATCACCCACGCCGCGCCCAGGACCGTCAGCAGCGCGGCACCGGTGAAGACTTCCGGCATGCGCGTGCGCGCCACGATGCGGAACACGTGGCGCAACAGGAACCGTCCGCCCACCACCACCAGCGCGATCGCGCCCAGCGCCTTGAACACCGCCGTTGACGACAGTCCACCGGCTTCCACCGCCGCCGCCTGGCCCAGCAACGGAATCGCCGCCAGCAGCGGGATCGCCGCGAGGTCCTGGAACAGCAGGATGGCGAACGCCAGGCGGCCATGCGGCGCGCCCAGCGCCCTGCGCTCGGCCAGCAGTTGCAGGCCCACCGCCGTGGACGACAACGCCAGGCCAAAACCGATGACCGTCGCCGCCTTCCACCCGAGGCCGCCACCGAAGGCGGCCAGCGCCGCCAGCACCAGGCCACCGGTCACCACCTGCAAGCCGCCCACCCCGAACACCGGCTTGCGCATCACCGACAGGCGTGCGGGCGACAGCTCCAGCCCGATCACGAACAGCAGCATCACCACGCCGATCTCCGACGCGGCCAGCACCGGCTCGGCATTGCGGATCACGGCCAACCCGTTGGGCCCCAGCGCCACGCCGGCGGCCAGGTACCCCAGCACCGCCCCCAGCCCCGCGCGCCGGAACACCGGCACCGCGATCACCGCGGCCAGCAGGAAAACGAGTGCGAGCTCCAGGCCCTGGCCGTGCATGCGTGGCATCCGTTCGTGAGGGGCAGGCGTCGGCCGATCACTAGAGGATCGCCCGACGCGGGAATGATAGTGTCGCAGCGATCCGCGCTGGGCTGGCGGACAGGGACGACCCACCAGGGAGAGACATGAAATGACAAGGATTGCGAAGCTGTCGGTCCGGTTGCTGCTACCGATGCTGGTACTGATGACAACGGCAGGAACCGCCCCGTCAGCGCCGCGGACGCCCGATCCATCGGTGGAACGCGTGGAAGCCAGCATGCTGGTGACCGGCTCTGTCGACATCGAAGCCGATGGTTCGGTTTCCGCCTACGAAGCCGACGAACCCGGCCGATTGCCTCCGGCAGTGGTCCAACTGCTCGGTAGCGCCGTACCGAACTGGCGGTTCCAACCCATCGAGATCGAAGGAAGGCCGGCCCGGGTCCAGACCCGGGCCAGCATTCTCGTGCATGCGCACAAGGCGCCCGACGACGGGTACCTCCTGAGCATTGCCCGCGCCAGCTTCGGCTCGAGCGACGATGCGGACATGCCCACCGCCAAGCGCTTGACGCCGCCGAGGTACCCATCGGACCTGGTCCGGGCCGGCGTTGGTGGCACTGTCTATCTAATGGTCAAGGTGGCGCGGGATGGCAGCGTGGCCGATGCAATGGTCGAACAGGTCAACCTCAGGACGGTAGCGAAGGACTCGGCGATGCAGCGCATGCGCGATCAGTTCGCCGAAAGCGCCTTGGCCGGTACACGGAGGTGGACGTTCAATCCGCCCGTGGAGCCCGACGCTTCGCCGTATTGGGTGGTGCGCGTTCCGGTCCACTTCGTCGCACCGGACGCCTCGGTGCCGAAGTACGGCGACTGGTCCGCCTACGTACCGGGGCCGCGCGCCCTGGCTCCCTGGGCCGGCGTCGAGGACATGGATGCTCCCGACACGCTGGTGCCCGGCGGCGTCTACCGGGCCGGGAAACAGGGGCCGGAACTGCTGACCCCGCTGGGTTCACCCGGAAGCTGAGGGTGCAGCGGCGGCGACAGGCCGTCGAGGTAAGGGCCACTCGCTTTCCGCAGTCGCATCAAGCGCCCGTAAAGAGAAAAACGCCCCGCGATGCGGGGCGTCTTTTTTTTGGGGCTCAGCCTGCGGTCAGCGCTTCATCGAACTGAAGAACTCGTCGTTGGACTTGGTGGTCTTCATCTTGTCCAGCAGGAACTCCATCGCGCCGATCTCGTCCATGCCGTGCAGCAGCTTGCGCAGGATCCAGATCTTCTGCAGCAGTTCCGGCTCGATCAGCAGGTCCTCGCGGCGGGTGCCGGAGCGGTTGATGTCGATGGCCGGGTAGACGCGCTTCTCGGCGATGCGGCGGTTGAGGTGGACCTCGGAGTTGCCGGTGCCCTTGAACTCCTCGTAGATCACCTCGTCCATCTTGCTACCCGTGTCGATCAACGCGGTGGCGATGATGGTCAGGCTGCCGCCTTCCTCGACGTTGCGGGCCGCGCCGAAGAAACGCTTCGGACGGTGCAGCGCGTTGGCGTCGACGCCACCGGACAGGATCTTGCCGGAGCTCGGCACGACGTTGTTGTACGCACGCGCCAGGCGGGTGATCGAGTCGAGCAGGATGACCACGTCCTTCTTGTGCTCGACCAGGCGCTTGGCGCGCTCGATCACCATCTCGGCGACCTGCACGTGGCGGCCGGCGGGCTCGTCGAAGGTCGAGGACACGACTTCGCCGCGCACGGTGCGCTGCATCTCGGTCACTTCCTCGGGACGCTCGTCCACCAGCAGCACGATCAGGTGCACGTCCGGGTGGTTGTGCGTGATCGCGGTGGCGACCTGCTGCATCAGCATGGTCTTGCCGGCCTTGGGGGGCGAGACGATCAGCGCGCGCTGGCCCTTACCCTGCGGCGCCATGAGATCCATGATGCGGCCGGTGATGTCCTCGGTGCTGCCGTCGCCACGTTCCAGGCGGAACTTGCGGCGTGGGAACAGCGGCGTGAGGTTCTCGAACAGCACCTTGTTCTTGGATGCTTCCAGCGGCTCGCCGTTGATCGTGTCGACGATCGACAGGGCGAAGTAGCGCTCGCCGTCCTTGGGCCAGCGGATGCGGCCCGACAGGTGGTCGCCGGTGCGCAGGTTGAAGCGGCGGATCTGGCTGGGCGAGATGTAGGTATCGTCCGGGCCGGCCAGGTAGCTGGCCTCGGCCGCGCGCAGGAAGCCGAAGCCGTCGGGCAGGATCTCCAGCACGCCGTCGGCGGCCACGCCCTCGCCGTGCCGGGTCAGCACCTTGAGCACCGCGAAGATGACGTCCTGCTTGCGTGCGCGGGCGACGCCATCCTGGATGTTGAGCTGCTCGGCGATCTCCAGCAGCTTGTGCGCCGGCATGCGCTTCAGGTCGCCCAGCGAGTACTGGGGGAAGTCCTCGGGCACCTGCGGGTTGGCGCGGGGGACGAAGTTCTCGTTGCCGCCGTCGTCGCTGGGCATGCCGTCGCGGTTGCCGCCGCGCTCACCGCGGTTGCGGTCGCGCCGGTTGCGGAAGCGTTCGCGGCGGTTGCCGCGCTGGCCGTCGCCGCCGTCGTTCTGTCCACCCGAATCGCCTCCGGCGGACGGGCCATTGTCGGCCTGACGGGACTGCTCGGAGCGCGGCGCGTCGGATCGGGCAGCATCGGGCCGCTGCGACTCGGACTGGGACGGGCCGGGCCGGGAAGCGTCCGCCGCCGGCGGGCCGTCGGCCTTCCTGGGCGCGTCGGCCTTCGGGGTGTCGGACCGGGCAGGCGGGGCGTCGGACCTGGCGGGCGCGGCGTCACTGCGCGGTGCGGTATCGGCGGGCGGGGCGTCGGCCTTGGGGGCACGCGGCTTGCGCACGCGCTTTTCGGCGCTCTCGCCGGCGTCGGGGGTCTGTTCGGACAAGCAGGAATTCCTCGCTAAGCGGCGAGCGCCCGCCATCAGGCGAGCGGGACGTCAGGGACGTGGATGATCGGAGAAGGGTGCGGCGCCGGGCGGCGGACGATGGGCTGTCGCGCCGGTCAACGGTTACGCCGGTGGCGTGAAGCTAGCACCGCAGGCGGGCTACAGCAAGCCGCCACGTGAACGGGACGGGGATGGAACGCGCCCGGCCGACCGGCGGCGGGGCGCGGGCGGCGCGCCGGGGCCGCCCTGGTCAGGCGATGGCCTTGTCCAGCATCTGGCTCAGCTGGGCCTTGCCGACCGCACCGATCTGGGTGGCCTGCACCTGCCCGTCCTTGAACAGCAGCAGCATGGGGATCGAGCGCACGTGGTACTTCATCGCCGTGGTGCGGTTGTGGTCGACGTTGACCTTGGCGATCTTCACCCGGCCGTCGTAGGCCTCGGCCAACTCGTCCAGTGCCGGGGCGATCATCTTGCAGGGCCCGCACCACTCGGCCCAGAAATCGACCAGGACGGGTTCGGACGACTGCAAAACGGCGCTGTCGAAATCGGCATCGCCGACATGCATCACTTTCTCGCTCACGGGAGGCTCCTGCGGTGCGGTTCTGGGGATCGGAACGGCCGGGGTGCGCCCCGGCGGCGTGGACGGGCGCGGCATTGCGCTAGACTGGGGCGTTTCGCGGCGCCTCCGATGGCGTCAAGCCTGCGGTCAGGACGCAACTGGCCGGCCCCCGGCAGTCTGCGTGGCCCGTGCCGGCCGTGCAAGCGCCCATCAATGCGCGCCACCGCGCGCCGGACTCCTGAGACGCATGAGCGACAAGCCCCTTACCGATATCACCTTCGACTCCTTCGAACTCCACCCCACCCTGCTCGCCGGCCTTGAAACCGCCGGTTTCACCCGCTGCACCCCGATCCAGGCGATGACCCTCCCGGTCGCGCTGCCCGGCGGCGACGTCGCCGGCCAGGCGCAGACCGGCACCGGCAAGACGCTGGCCTTCCTGGTCACGGTCATGAACCGGCTGCTGACCCAGCCGGCGCTGGCCGACCGCAAGCCCGAGGACCCGCGTGCGCTGATCCTGGCGCCGACCCGCGAGCTGGCGATCCAGATCCACAAGGACGCGGTGAAGTTCGGAAGCGACCTCGGGTTGAAGTTCGCGCTGGTCTACGGCGGCGTCGACTACGACAAGCAGCGCGCCCTGCTGCAGGAAGGCGCCGACGTGATCATCGCCACGCCCGGCCGCCTGATCGACTACGTCAAGCAGCACAAGGTGGTGTCGCTGCACGCCTGCGAGGTGTGCGTGCTGGACGAAGCCGACCGCATGTTCGACCTGGGCTTCATCAAGGACATCCGCTTCCTGCTTCGGCGCATGCCGGCGCGCACCACCCGCCAGACGCTGCTGTTCAGCGCCACGCTCAGCCACCGCGTTCTGGAGTTGGCATACGAGCACATGAACGAGCCGCAGAAGCTGGTGGTGGAAACCGAGACGATCACCGCCTCGCGTGTCCGCCAGAGGCTGTACTACCCCGCCGACGAGGAAAAGCTGCCGCTGCTGCTGGGCCTGCTGTCGCGTAGCGAGGGCGCCCGCACCATGGTGTTCGTCAACACCAAGGCGTTCGTAGAGCGCGTGGCGCGGTCGCTGGAGCGGGCCGGTTACCGCGTTGGCGTGCTGTCGGGCGACGTGCCGCAGAAGAAGCGCGAGTCGCTGCTGCGGAAGTTCCAGGCCGGCCAGCTGGAGATCCTGGTGGCCACCGACGTGGCCGCGCGCGGCCTGCACATCGACGGCGTAAGCCACGTCTACAACTACGACCTGCCGTTCGACGCCGAGGATTACGTGCACCGTATCGGCCGCACCGCGCGGCTTGGCGCGGAAGGCGACGCGATCAGTTTTGCCTGCGAGCGCTACGCACAGGGCCTGCCGGACATCGAGGCCTACATCGAGCAGAAGATCCCCTCCGAGCCGGTCACCGCCGAACTGCTGAAGGCGCTGCCGCGCACCCCGCGCGAGCTGCCCGAAGGCAGCGAGGGCGACGACTCCGAGAGCATCGGCGAGATCTTCAAGGAAGCGCGCGAGCAGCGCGCGGCCGAGGAGGAGCGCCGCGGTGGTGGACGCCGTGGTGCCGGCCCAGGCGCCGGTGCGGGCCGCGGCCGCAGCGAGGGCACTGCCCCGCGTG
>NZ_JBJMAV010000013.1:0-34461 GCF_046600715.1 Novilysobacter viscosus | reverse complement strand
CGCAGTCGTGGCCCAGCAGGAGCCAGAAATTGAGGAACTGCAGTACGAAATAGGCGGCCACCAGCCAAAGAGATGCAATTGCGACCAGCCAACGAGCTGTAATTGCGAACTTAGCGAGCTGGGATCTATCCACTAGCGCCTAACGCCAGAATTAAGCCGACCCGCGAAGCGGGTTCGGCTTGAATGATTTGTTAGGCGGTGCTGCTCCGATGGGTTGGCTGAACTCCCCAGCGCCAACCGAGGCTAACCCGCCTCCTGGCGGAACACTACCAGCCCGAGCCGACCGGCGCTTTGCCCAGAACCCGCACGGCGACATGTAGCCCAAGATGGCTCCGCAATGATTGAGCCGAGCGGCCAAGCCCGTGTGCGGCCAGTAGCGAGATGCTGCCGAAGGAGAGCGGCCGGAGCCGGCGCCGGATGAGCCCGCGACGCACGACACGTTGGCGATTGAGCGGCCGAAGGAGCGACTGCGGAACAACTCTCAGCAGTACCGCCTAACGCCTGAGTTAAGCCGCGCCGCGAAGCGGCGTCGGCTTGGACGAATTGTTAGGTGCCACCGCCGCCTCCTTGCATGCGCTGTTGGAGCTCCCGCTCAAGATCCGCGAATTGCGCCATGAGGTCATCACAGGCCGCCTTCTCTGCTTGGCAGAGGGCGTTGGTCTTCATCATCACCATGCCGGACTCTTCGTAGATGGTTCGCTTCACTGCCGCCGGATGCGCCGGGTGGCCAGCAGGGGTGAATGACCAGATCGAGCGTTCTTGGGGCGTATCAATCCCAACGATTGTCCAGCCGGCGTTATCCCGGACCGATACATCCGGCCTGCGCTTCAAATCCTCAAGCGCCGCTGCGACCGTGGGGTAGCCGATTCCGTCGGCTTCCGGCGCTTCGGATGCGTGCGCCGTTCCGAAGGCCAGGATCAACAGTGCTCCCAAGCGCATCAAATCTCTCCTGTGGCACCTAACGCTTGAATTAAGCCGACCCGCGACGTGCGGACCGGGAGTGAAGGGAGCACCAGCAACGACACATTGCAACGAAGCGACGAAGCGGGTTCGGCTTGAATGAATTGTTAGGCCACCGAGTGTATAGCCACAAGAAGCGCTCATTGATCTTTGTGGCGACTGAGAGGCAAAACCCGAACTATCAGCGGTGCGAGGACGAAGCAGACAGTAAACATGAAAACAGCCGGCCAAGGGGAGAACGCCCACTCTGCCCATCGTTCGTTAGCCCCAATCATTGCCGCCACAACGAGAGCGCCAAGTGCGCAAACCGTTGAAGCGAACGCGACCTTGAATCTTTGGAGTGTGGTCATCCCAGAGGCCTAACACCTGAGTTAAGCCGAACCGCGAAGCGGTTTCGGCTTGAACGAATTGTTAGATGCCACCCCGTGCTGTTCAAGAAGCTCAACAGCCATGGCGAGATTTCTACGGTCAAAGTCCATCTCGTCCTGATACCCGTCGTACGGCGCCCGGAAAGTGACCTTACCAGCTTGTGTCTCGAGCACTAGCCGAGGAAGCCAGTAAGAGTTCTTGAAGGTGGCGCGACGGATGGTGCTCAGCGGGTATCGACGCCAGCGGGCTAGCCAGAGCCAAAAAGGAGAGAAGAGGTAGAGGGCCTGGCCGGTAATAACAATGCCGTAGTCCCATGTGCGGTGGAACGTCGGGTTGCTCGCGTACCACACGAGCTCTTCGCCGTGCGGGAGCGCCAGCTTTGAGAAAGGAAGGTGCTGCAGAGCTTCCATGTGGCATCTAACGCCTGAATTAACCCGTGCCGCGAAGCGGCATCGGGTTGAATGAATTGTTAGGCGGTGCTGCTCCGATGGCTGGCTGAACTCCCCCGCGCCAGCCTTGGCCAACCCGCCCCCTGGCCGAGAACACTACCAGCCCGAGTCGACCGGCGCTTTACCCGGAACCCGCAAGGCGACATGCCGCCGAAGATGGCCCCGCAATGATTGAGCCGAGCAGCCAAGCTGCTGTGCCGCCACTGGCGAGATGTTGCCGAAGGAGAGCGGCCGGAGCCGGTGCCGGCTGAGCCCGCGACGCACGACACGTTGGCGGGCAGCGGCCGAAGGAGCGACTGCCGAACAACTCTCAGCAGTACCGCCTAACGCCTGAATTAAGCCGAACCGCGAAGCGGTTTCGGCTTGAATGAATTGTTAGGCCTCATCTCGAGAACGTTGAATAGTTCCGGCCATGAGGGTCAGTCTGTCATGAAGGTATAGCCTCAGGAACGACAGCAAAGCGAACATGGGTGCCAATGCCGAGATGATGCCGTACCACGCGGCTCGGTGGCGTCCTTGACTAAGTGCAGCTTTGTACAGGTACCAAGCCGTCACAAGATTGACGAGCCAAATCCCCAGGAAAATGAGTCCGCGATCATCAATCTGCAGCTCAATAAGCACCAGCCCGACGGCCATCGCGCAGCCGTGTTCCAGCAGCAGGAGAGTTCCTGCTCTGGCTAAGTTCGATTCGCTGAACTGGAACATATGAGGCCTAACGCTTGAATTAAGCCGAGCCGCGAAGCGGCTTCGGCTTGAATGAATTGTTAGGCCGCACCCGAGCTCCACCGGACTGTGGGCCCTATGCCTGGCGCTGCCTCTGCCGCCGAGCGTGCCTCAGCTAGGGAAGGGTAACTGCCCCCGCCCGCATTGAAGATGCCCCGTTGCGTTGTGGAACCATATTGAACGTAGTAGGTGTCTGCGACCGAGTCATTAGCTATCTCAGGCTCGTCCGCAGAGTCTCCGGAGCCGTAGCGGACGGGGCTAAAGACAATGTGCAGATCACATTCCGTCCCGGCGTATAGAAATGTGCCAGTCGCGACGATCTTCTCGTTGGGATTGAGTGGACTCATCTCTGCGGCCTAACGTCCGAGATAAGCCGACTTGCGAAGCAAGTTCGGCTTGATTGAGTTGTTAGGGGGCAGTCGCGCGATTGGAGCGACTTTCTGCCGCTGGATCATGGGGAGAGCAACGCCCTGTACGGGCTGCGTTGTATGTGCGGCCATTTGGACCTGCCAATGAAACAATGCAAAGAAATGGGTCCCCATAGGAGTACTCACGGGGCGGAGGACTGGAGCCAAAAGTACCAAACTCAACGGCAACTTGCGCCTGCGAAAGTCGCACGCCGGCATTTAGAGCCATGTGCTCCAGGCGTTTCGCATAGCGCGATTGGATCGCCTGAGCGACAGGCCCGATGCTGGGCGAACTGTCGCCAAGCAAGTCGATTGAAACGGACCTAACTTGGCGCTCAAGAGCCTCGCGGTACAGCTGACCGATGCCCCAGTACCCATACACATCGTTGTTCCGACTTATGAAAGTCTCGACGAGGCCGTAGGCAACTCCTTTCAGCGCACGCCGTCGTCTCATATGCCCCCTAACGCCTGAATTAACCCGTGCCGCGAAGCGGCATCGGGTTGAATGAATTGTTAGGCCCCCGCGACACTGCCTGGGCCTAAGGTAAGGATAGCGGTGGTCGCGAGAATTAACAGAGGGCCGGCCAAGAGGCACTTCTTGCAGGTTTGCCACTGACCTTGTGTCAAGTCGATGGCTTTTCCGATGATCACGAGAGCGAAAACTGCCAGTGCCAACGCAGAAACGGCCGAAGGCCAAAACCATAGAGCGATGCCACATGTAACCATCAGCGCGACGGTCAGATACGCATGAAAAGTTCTAATGCGACCGACTCTGCTGCGACCAAACATTTCCTCGCGATTGGATGAAAGGGAAATGACCGCGAGGCCGAACAGCCCAAAGGCCACGTATCCAACGGCAACGATGTGGAGCAGTACGGTCATGAGGCCTAACGCCTGAATTAAGCCGACCCGCGAAGCGGGTTCGGCTTGAATGAATTGTTAGGTGCCACCCAGGCCACCCACGAGGCGCATTGCGGCGAGCGAAAGCGCCATTGAGCCGAATGCGCACGAAACGAAAGCCCCAAGCCCAACGACCCAGTTGAAGATCCGCATTGGCATTGGAGCAAACAGCAACTCCGCGCCCTTACGGCCGGCCTCTAGCTTGCCTTTGAAGCGAAATCCGACCGCAACCATTGCCAGAACTTGGCCAAGCATGAAGCAAAGAGAAAGCACGATGCTAATGGACAGAGCGAACCAGCCGCACTTGAGCAAATAGACGGCATTGACGGGGAGTTGAGGCGGACTGCCCGACAAGAACGCACCGATAGTGATGGCTTGAACGCCCGCGCTAATGAACAAGACCTGCTTTACTAAGCCGTCAATCTTTGACCGCACCTCGACGGAAAAGGTGTTGAACATGCCCAATGATTCAGCTTGAGTGATTGAATCTTCGGGTTTGCGATCTGTATCCATGGCACCTAACAGTTGAATTAAGCCGACCCGCAGCGCGAGAGTCGGGATTGGAAGGAAGGCCAGCAACAACAGATTTCAACGAAGCGACGAAGCGGGTTCGGCTTGAATGAATTGTTAGGCGTCACTGGGCCGCGATGCCGGCTGAGCGCAACAGTCAGCGCCGAGCTGCACAGGCGGACATTTGACGCTACCAAAGGAGCAATAGACACAGCAATCCCCGTCTTTTGGCGAAAGCAGCGTCCCGCAACCTTTGCACTCGTAGAAGAAGGTACAAGCATCCGTTGGCATCTGTTCGAGTGACTTAACTCCGCACTCTGGACAAGTGATCTCGGACTGCAACGTCGCTTCCATTATTGTCCCCATGACGCCTAACACTAAGTAGATCCCCAAAGTGGGGTGTTATCGGAGCCGCGTCCCATTGTTACCGGACGCGATAGGGGCCAAATCCTACCTCAGATCAAGAGCTTGCCTGCTTACCACGTCGTGGCTGGGCGTCGACGCTGGGCGTACTTGACGACGAATGTGGGGTGTTATGTCTTATCCGGGCAAGGATGCCGTGTTATCGGGTCGGGGCAAGGCGGGGGCGGGGAGGCGGGGAGAGGCTGGCGATGGGGGGTCGGCGACGGCTGCTGGCGTTGCGTCGCCGTCGCATCGGGAGCCCGGTCATGCTTCAGGCACGGGGGCGAGCGGGGAGCCGGAGCCGCCAGCAGGCGACCCGAAGCGGCGGCCGCGGTTGCTGGAGCAGGTCCGGGCGCGTATCCGGCTCAAGCATTACAGCGTGCGGACCGAGCGGGTGTACGTCTACTGGATCCGCCGGTTCATCCTGGCCAATCACAAGCGCCACCCGCGGGACTTGGGAGCGGCGGAGGTGGAGGCGTTTCTGTCAGGGCTGGCGATGCGGGATGACGTGGCGGCCAGCACCCAGAACCAGGCGCTGTCGGCGTTGCTGTTCCTGTACCGGCAGGTGCTCGACATCGAGCTGCCTTGGATGGAGTCGGTGGTGCGCGCCAAGCGGCCCCAGCGCCTGCCGGTGGTGCTGACGCGCGCGGAGGTCGATCGGATGCTGGCGCTACTGGACGGCCAACTGTGGTTGATGGCGGCCCTGCTCTACGGGACGGGCATGCGGCTGATGGAGTGCGTGCGGTTGCGGGTCAAGGATGTCGACTTCGGGCGCTCGGAAATCACCGTGCGTAACGGCAAGGGCGGCAAGGACCGGCGGGTGCCGTTGCCGCGCAAGCTGCATGACCGCCTCCGGGACCAGGTGGAACGGGTGCGCGTCCAACACGGGCAGGACCTGCTGGCAGGACTGGGTCGGGTGTACCTGCCGCATGCGCTGGGGCGCAAGTACCCGAATGCGGGATGCGAGTTTGGTTGGCAGTACGTGTTTCCGGCGACCCGGATCTCGCGCGATCCGCGCGGCGGCGGCCAGCGCCGGCACCACGTGGACGAATCCAGCCTGCAACGGGCCGTCAAGAAGGCGCGCGCCGGGGCGGGCATCGACAAACCGGCGACGTGCCACACCCTGCGACACTCCTTCGCCACCCACCTGCTGGAGGCGGGGCACGACATCCGCACCGTGCAGGAACTGCTGGGGCACAAGGACCTGGCGACGACGCAGCTCTACACGCACGTGCTCGGGCGCGGGGCGGGCGGGGTACTCAGTCCGCTTGACCGGTAAGGGCGCCGGCCTGCACGGCACCGCGGCGCGCGCCCGGCCGCCGCGTCAGCCGCCCTTGTCGAGCAGCGTCATCAGGCCCTTGGCCGCGGCCATGCGGGCCGGCGCATCGGGCAGGTCCAGCTTGAGCCTGAGCTTGTCCGGGCCGTCCATCTGGTAGAGCTTGGGCTGGCCCTGGATCAGCTTGATGATCGCCATCGCGTCCACGTTGGGCTTCTCGACGAACTGCACCTTGCCGCCGGTCTCGCCCAGGTCGATACGCGCGATGCCCAGCGCGGTGGCAGTGAGCTTGAGCTCGGCGATGGCGAACAGGTGCTTGGCCGGGTCGGGCAACAGGCCGAAGCGGTCGATCATCTCGACCTGCAACTCGCGCAGCGCGGCCGTATCGCGCGCCCCGCTGATGCGCTTGTAGAGGGTCAGGCGGGTGTGGACGTCGGGCAGGTAGTCGTCCGGGATCAGCGCGGGGATGTGCAGCTCGACCTCGGCACCGCGCGCGTGCGCGCCGTCCACGTCGGGCAGCTCGCCGCGCTTGATCGAGCGCACCGCACGTTCCAGCAGCTCGGTGTAGAGGCTGAAGCCGACCTCGGCCATCTGCCCGCTCTGGTCCTCGCCCAGCAGTTCGCCGGCGCCGCGGATCTCGAGGTCGTGGGTGGCCAGGGTGAAGCCGGCGCCCAGCTCGTCCATCGATGCGATCGCCTCCAGCCGCTTCTGCGCGTCGGCGGTGATCGAGCGCTTGTCGGGCACCACCAGGTAGGCGTAGGCGCGGTGGTGGCTGCGGCCGACGCGGCCGCGCAGCTGGTGCAGCTGCGCCAGGCCGAAGCGGTCGGCGCGGTTGATGATGATGGTGTTGGCGTTGGGGATGTCGATGCCCGATTCGATGATCGTGGTCGACAGCAGCACGTTGAAGCGCTGCTTGTGGAAGTCGAGCATCACCCGTTCCAGCTCGCGCTCGGGCATCTGCCCGTGGGCCACGCCGATACGCGCCTCCGGCACCAGGGCCTCAAGCTCGCGCTGCATGCGCACGATGCTTTCGACGTCGTTGTGCAGGAAGTACAGCTGGCCGCCGCGCGCCAGTTCGCGCTGGAACGCCTCGCGCAGCTGCGCGTCGTCCCACGGCACGATGAAGGTCTGCACCGCCAGCCGGTGCGCGGGCGGGGTGGCGATGATCGACAGGTCGCGCAGCCCGGCCATCGCCATGTTGAGCGTGCGCGGGATCGGCGTGGCGGTCAGGGTGAGCAGGTGCACGTTGGCGCGCAGCGCCTTGAGCGCTTCCTTCTGGCGGACGCCGAACCGCTGCTCCTCGTCGACGATCACCAGGCCCAGGTCCTTGAAGCGCACGTCCTTCTGCAACAACCGGTGGGTGCCGACGATGACGTCCACTTCGCCCGCGGTGACGCGCGCCAGTTCGGCCTCGATCTCCTTCTTGGTCTTGAAGCGCGACAGCACCTCGACCTTCAGCGGCCAGTCGGCGAAGCGGTCGCGGAAGTTGCGGTAGTGCTGTTCGGCCAGCAGCGTGGTCGGCACCAGCACGGCGACCTGCTTGCCCCCGGCGGCGGCGGCGAACGCGGCGCGCACCGCGACCTCGGTCTTGCCGAAGCCGACGTCGCCGCACACCACCCGGTCCATCGGCTGGCTGGATTGCAGGTCGCGCAGCACCGCCTCGATCGAGGACAGCTGGTCGGGCGTTTCCTCGAACGGGAACCCGGCCGCGAACGGTTCGTACATCGAGCGGTCGACGTCGATCGCCAGCCCGGCCCGCGCCCGGCGCTTGGCCTGGATCTCGAGCAGCTCGGCGGCCACGTCGCGGACCTTCTCGGCGGCCTTGCGCTTGGCCTTGGTCCACTGCTCGCCGCCGAGCGAATGCAACGGCGCGGTCTCGGCCGACGCCCCGGAGTAGCGGTTGACCAGGTGCAGCTGCGCGACCGGCACGTACAGGCGGTCGCCCTTGGCGTACTCGATCTCCAGGTACTCGTTCTTCTCGCCGCCGGCCTCCAGCACCACCAGCCCGCGGTAGCGGCCGACGCCGTGGTCCTCGTGGACGATCGGCGCACCGTCGGTGAGTTCGCCCAGGTCGCGGATGATCGCCTCGGGCTCGCGCCCGGCGCGCTTGCGCCGACGCGGCTGCCCGGCGCGTTCGGGGAACAGCTGGCGCTCGGTCAGCACCGTCAGCTGCGGCTGGTCCAGGGCAAACCCGTTGTCGAACGGGGCCACGGCGATGGCGAAGCGCTCCGTGCCGCCGCCCGTGCCGTGGACCTTCTGGAAGGCCGTCCAGTCCGGCAGCACCACCGGCGCCAGTTGCGCGCCCTGCATCACTTCCAGCAGGGCCTCGCGGCGACCGGGTGAATCGGCGGCGACCAGCACCCGGCCCGGGTAACTGGCGAGGAAGGACTTCAGTGCGTCGGCAGGGGCGTGGTCGCGGGCCACCAGCGGCAGGTCCGGGGCCGGTTGGCTGGGCAGGGCGTAGGCGCGCTCGCGTTGCGGGTGGCCTTCGCCGCAGACCTCGATGCGGTCGTCGCGGTTGAGCCGTTCGCGCAGCGCGTCGGGCGCCAGGTAAAGCGTGTCCGGCGGCAGCACCGGGCGTTCCACGTCGTGCCGGCGTTGTTCGTAGCGCTCGGCGGTCTGCTTCCAGAAATGATCGGCGGCCTCCGACGTGCCATCGCCCAGCACCGGCAAGGCGGTGTCGGGCAGGTAGTCGAACAGCGTGGCGGTGGCCTCGAAAAACAGTGGCAGGTAGTACTCGATGCCGGCCGGCGCGTGCCCGGCCTTGAGGTCCTGGTAGAGCGCGCTGCGGCGGGTGTCCAGGTCGAAGCGCTCGCGCAGCGCGTCCATCGCGCGCTTGACCGCGGCCTCGTCCATCGGCAGTTCGCGCCCCGGCAGCAGGTGCACGGCATCGATCTTCTCGAGCGAGCGCTGGCTCTCGGGGTCGAAGCCGCGGATGGTGTCGATCTCGTCGTCGAGCAGCTCGACCCGGAACGGCATGTCCGCGCCCATCGGGTACACGTCCAGCAGGCCGCCGCGCACTGCGTAGTCGCCCGGGTCCAACACCTGCGGCACGTTGCGGTAACCGGCCGATTCCAGCCGGCGCTTCTCCGCGTCGAGGTCCAGGCGCTGTCCGACGCGCACGTCGAAGCTGCCGCCGACCACGTGGCGCAGCGGCGCCAGTCGCTGCATCAGGGTCTGCACCGGCACCACGACGACGCCGCGCTTGAGCGTCGGCAGGCGATGCAGGGTGGCCAGGCGTTGGCTGGTGATGTCCGGGTGCGGGCTGAAGACGTCGTAGGGCAGCGTCTCCCAGTCCGGGAACGGCAGTACCGGCAGCGGCCCGTCGGGCAGGCCGTCAAGCCCCAGCAGGGTGCGCAGGTCGGCCTCCAGCTGGTGCGCGGCGTGGTTGTCGCGCGCCACCACCAGCAACGGGCCCTCGTGGGCGCCCGCGGCGGTGGCGATGTGCAGGGCGAGGGCGGAAGGCGAGGCGGGCGCGCGCCACCAGGCGCGCTGCCGGCCGGCCTTCGGCAGCGGCGGAATGGGAAGCGTGGGGGTCGACATCAGGCGGGGGATTCTATCCGACCCCCGCAGGCACCGGCACCGTGCGTAGCCGCCGGCACCCGATGGCGCTGCCCCACACGCAGTGCGACGTGAGTCGCGACCTGCAAGAACCGCGCGCCCGCGGCGGGCTCAGCCAGCGGGTGCCGACCGCGTTGCCGTGCCGGCTGTTGCCGGGCGCGCCAGGTCCAGCGACACCCGCACCAGGCCGTGCTCGGCGTGGCCGGGCTCACGCACGAACCCCAGCGAGCGCGCAAGCGAGAGCATCCCGTGGTTCTGCTCGAAGACGTCGCCGTACATGCGGGTGACCTTCTTGCCGCGGGCCCATTTCACCAGCCGCGTCATCAGGTAGCGGCCCAGGCCCATGTTGGCCAGGTAGCGGCTGACGAGGATGGCGAACTCGGCGTCACGGCCGCCGGGATCGATCGAGATACGCGCCACGGCGCCGACCAGCGCCTCGCCGGGAGGCAGCGGCTCGGCCACCACGAGGGCGAACTCGGTTTTCGGGTTGAGCCGGGTCAGGCGATCGAGCATGTCCGGACTGAGCTCCTTGACCGAATGCAGGAAGCGCTGGCGCACCTCCTCCGGCTCCAGCAGGCCGAATCCGGCACGCAACGGGTCGGCGTCTTCGGGCCGGATCGGACGGATCAGGACCTCGCGCCCGTTGGGCAGTCGTTGGCGCTCGTGCCAGGGGGGGAGACGTTCTCGTGCGGCCATGAGGCGATGCTCGCACAGCGCCTGGGCGGGGGGCTTCATGCACTCTTCATGCCGCTTTCACGCAGTCGGCGACGGAGGCGTCGGGGGGCGCCTTCGCGCAACGCCGTCCGCCATCCGTTCGCCCGTTCGCAATGCGCCGCGTGCCTGGCCGGGCATGACAAGGTGGCCGATCCCAGCGCGCGTCAGTCGGCGGCGCGCAGCCAGTCAACGCGCCAGGCCGCTCCCGCTTCCCCGAGTGCGGATACCAGCTGCGGCAGGACCGCGCGCAGCGTCGCGTCGAACTGCCACGGCGGGTTGAGCAGCAGCAGCCCGCTGCCGTTCATGCGAAGGGGCGAGTCGTCGGGGTGGACCATCATCTCGGCGACCAGCACCGAGCGCGCCGGCAGGGTCGTGGCGCGGCGGAAGAAGGGGTGCAACGCCCGGCGCCGCTTGATCGGGTACCACGCCGCGTACGTACCCTGGGGCCAGCGGCCGAGCGCGTCACGCAGCGCACCGAGGATGGCGTCGAACTCGTCCAGTTGCGCCTCGAAAGGCGGATCGATCAGCACCAGCCCGCGGTTGAACCGCTGCTCGCCCAGTCGCGGCGGCAGCAGCGCCTTCATTGCCGCGTAGCCGTCACGCGCGTGCACCGCCACCCGGTCATCGCGGGCGAACACCGACTGCAGCTGGGCGGCCTCCTCCGGGTGCAGTTCGCAGGCGGCGATGCGGTCGCCCGCGCGCAGCGCGTGGGCCAGAAGCCACGGCGAGCCCGGGTAGGCGGAGCTGCCGTGCTCGGCCCGGCAGGCCTTGATGGCGGACAGGTAGCGCGCGATGGCGGGGTGGCGCGGCGCTTCCGCGACCAACCGGCCGATGCCGCCTTCGGCCTCGCCGGTCCGCAGCGCAGATGCGCCGTCCAGCGCGTACAGCCCGCGCCCGGCGTGGGTATCCAGCGCGAACAGCGGCGCGGGCTTGGCAGTGAGCGCATCGCACAGCGCCAACAGCGCGACGTGCTTGAAGACGTCGGCGTGATTGCCGGCATGGAAGGCGTGGCGGTAGTTCATGGCGGGCATCTTAGGGCCTGCCACCCGCGGCCCGGCGATATGGCCGGTCAAGCCGGCCGCGGGCGTCCGGAGGGAAGTGGACAACGGCCACGGGTGGGCGCACCTTCGACGCACCCATGCCACGCCCCAGAACGATCACCATGAAAGCACCGGAAGTCCGCACCGTCGTCGGCCCGGCCATCGAGCCCCTCCTGGACGACCTGGCGCGCCTGCGGATGGCGGTCCTGCGCGAGTGGCCGTACCTGTACGCGGGGGACTTCCGCTACGAATTCGACTACCTGCAGACCTACCTGCGCTCGCCTTTCAGCCTGGTGGTGCTGGCCCTCGACGAGGGCAGGGTGGTGGGCGCCTCCCCCGGCATGCCGCTGGCGGACGAGTCGCCGGAACTGCTGGCACCGTTCGCGGACTCCCCGGTGCAGCCCGCGGACGTGTTCTACCTGGGCGAGTCGGTACTGCTGCCCGAGTACCGCGGACGTGGCCTGGGCCACCGATTCTTCGAGCAGCGCGAGGCACACGCCCGTGCGCTGGGCGGGTACGCATGGACCGGGTTCACTGCCGTGCAGCGCGATCCCGCCGACCCGAGGTGCCCGCCGTTCCAGCGCAGCCACGAGGCGTTCTGGAAGAAGCGCGGCTACCAGCCGCGCAGCGGTCTGACCTTGTCGATGCGCTGGCCGGAGCCGGGGCGGGGCGACGTCGAACACGCGTTGGCGTTCTGGACGCGCCCGCTGGAGCGCTTCTGACCTCTTGCGGCGGGTCGCTGCGCGCCGGCCCCGCTGCATGCGCGAGCGGTTGCAGGAACGCGACGGGTGAGCGAGCCGGCTGCGGAGGCTACGCCGGTCTCCGGACGATCAATCCGCAACTGGCCCGGCAACCAGCCGGGCACCAGCACGCGACACCTACCCCGCGATCCAGATCGACGCCGAGGCCAGCGCGGTGCCCAGGGCGGTGGCCGCCAGCACGTCGCTGGGGTAGTGCAGGCCCAGTACCACGCGTGACACCGCGACGCTGGCGGCGAACGGCACCAGCAGCCACGCCAGCCCCGGGTAGTGCGCCACCGCGACGATGCTGAAGGCGACCGCGTGCAGCGTGTGGCCGGACGGGAAGCTGAATTCGTCCAGCGGCGCCACCGGCGCGTGGATGCGGGCGTCAGATGCACAGGGCCGCGGGCGCCGGGTCCAGCGCTTGAGCCACTTGTACAGCGATACCGCGACCACGCCGGTTGCGGCCAGGTGGAGCGAGGCGTGCAGTCCGCGCATGCCGTCCACGACCACGATCGTGGCCATCAGCGCGTACCAGAACACGCCGTCGCCCAACCGGCTGACGCAGGCCATGTAGCCGCGACATGCGCCGTGGCAGGCCCAGCGGTTGGCGCGCAGGCACCAGCCGGCGTCGCCGTCCGCGAGGCGCCTATGCAGCGGCAGGCGATCCATGGCGTCCTCCCCGGTGTGCCAGGCCCTGCAGCAGGCCATCGAGGTCGGCCGCCACCTGGGCGGGCCTCAGTGCCGCCACCGCGCGTCGGGCCGCGCTGGCGCACGCGGCGCGTACGCGGTCGTCGCTGGCGAGGTAGACCGCCGCATCGATGAAGGACGCCTCGTCGCCCGGTGCCACGCAGCCCCCGTGCAGGCCATGGCGCAGGTGTTCGCGCGCCGCACCGCAGTCGTAGGCGACGGTGGCCACGCCGCTGGCCATGGCCTCGAGGGTGACGTTGCCGAAGGTTTCGCTGCGGCTGGGGAACAGGAACAGGTCACCGCTGGCAACGTGCGCAGCCAACGCATGCCCATGCTGCATGCCGGGGAAGAGGAAGTCCGGATGCTCGCGCTGCAGTGCATCGCGCGCGGGGCCATCGCCGATCCACACCAGCCGTGCATCGGGCCGCACGCGCTGGATCGCCCGGAATGCGCGTACCACCAGGGCCAGGTTCTTTTCCGCCGCGATGCGGCCCACGTGGATGACCGCGAGCCGGTCACCGCCGACGCCCCAGTGCTCGCGCAGGGCAGCGTCGCGATGGTCCGGCGAAAAGCGCCGGGTATCGACCGCGCGCGGCAGCCGGACCGGCCGCTTGAACCCGTGCGCGGCGAGCTCGGCCGCCAGTTCGCGGGTGGGCACCAGGGTGGCGTCGCCACGGTCGTGGAAGCGCCGCATCCAGGCCCACGCCACCTGGTCCAGGCGGCCAAGCCGGCCCAGCCCATAGGCCCGCATGTAGCGGTCGAAACGCGTGTGCAGGCCGGTTGCCACCGGAATGCCCAGTGAGCGCGCCCCACGCAGTGCCGACCAGCCCAGCGGGCCCTCGGTGGCGATGTAGACCGCGTCCGGCCGCTCCGTGTCCCAGTGCCGTCGTAGCCGACCGGTGGCAGGCAGGCCGAATCGCAGACCGTCGTACACCGGCAGCGGCAGCCCTGCCATCAGCAGGGTGCCCGGCGCCGCGTCGCTTTCGCCGGGCAGGCGGGGTCGCACCACGTCCACCCGATGGCCGCGGCCGCGCAGGCCCTGCTCGAACGCCTGCACGGTCAGGGCTACGCCATTGACCTGCGGTGGATAGGTTTCGGTGACGATCGCGTAGTGCATGCGCGGCTCCCCGGTCGTGGTGGAGCGTGCAGGCGGCGCGTGTAGGGGTGATGGCAGGCCGGTGACGCTGTGATGACGGTGGCGGCCCCGGTCTCTTCCGGTCGGAAGGCGATGTCGCGGCTCAGCCCGCCTCGATCGCCAGCGCGATGCCCAGGTTCTGCATGTCCTCCGGCTCACCCTGGAGGTCCGCCGCCAGCAGCGTGCGCGACTCCAGCCAGCGCCGGCCCAGGGTCATGCGCAAAGTGGTGTCATCGGCGGCCAGCTCGACACGGGGAATCGGGTCGGCGTCGTGCGAACGGTGCAGCAGCACCGCCAGGCGCAGCAGCGCCGCGCTGCGCCTGGCGGGCGCGAGCAGCCGGTCGGGCAGGGCGTCGAACGCGGTCCTGGGGATGCGCCGGCGGTGCACGCGCACCATCGCGGCCAGGAACTGCTGTTGCTGCCGCGAAAAACCGGCGATGTCGGAGTGTTCCAGGATGTAGGCACCGTGCACGTGGTACTGGCTGTGGGCGATCGCCAGCCCCAGTTCGTGCAGCCGCGCAGCACGCTGCAGCATCACCCGGTCATCGTCGACCAGCGACCACGCCTGCGCGACCTGGTCGAACAGCCGCAGCGCGGTCTGCTCCACGCGCCCGGCCTGCGCGGGGTCGATCGCGAAACGGTGCATCAGCGCCGCCACCGATGCATCGCGCGGGTCGTGCTTGCCGCCGCGCCCGAGCATGTCGTAGAGCACGCCCTCGCGCATGGCGGCCTTGCTCACCAGCATCCGTTCCATGCCCAGCACGTCGAACGCCGCCTCCAGCACCAGCACCCCGCCGGCGATCACCGGCCGCCGGTCGGCCGAGAGGCCGGGCAGGTCAATGGCATCGACGTGGCCGGCGGACAGCAGGCGGTCGCGCACGTGGGGCAGGGCCTCGGCGGTGATCGCGCCCTTGGTCAGCTTCATCGCCGCGCAGATCTCGCCGATGGCCTTGTTGGTGCCCGACGAACCCAGCACCTCCTGCCAGCCCAGGCTGCGGTAGGTGCCGGCGAACTGCTGGAACTCCGCGGCGACCTCCGCCCGTGCCTCGCGCCAGCGCTTGCGGGTGAGCTTGCCGCCGGGGAAGAAGCGCCGGGTGCTGGCGACGCAGCCGACCTGCAGGCTTTCGCGCTCGATCGCCTCGAAACCCGAGCCGATGATGCATTCGGTGGACCCGCCGCCGATGTCGATGACCAGCCGCAGGTGGCCCTCCCTGGGTGGCTGCGAGTGCGCCACGCCCAGGTAGATCAGGCGCGCCTCCTCGCGGCCGGACACCACTTCGATGGCGTGTCCGAGCGCGCTTTCGGCCGGCATCAGGAATGCCTGCGGCGCGGCCAGCCGGCGCACGGTGTTGGTGGCGATGGCGCGTACGCGCTGCGGCGGGATGTCGCGGATGCGTTGGCCGAAGCGCGCCAGGCAGTCCAGCGCACGGCTGCGCGCCTCCGGCGAAAGCCCGCCCTTGCGGTCCAGGCCGTCGGCCAGGCGCACGGTCTCGCGAATCCGGTCGACCGTGCGCAGCTGCCCGAGCAGGTAGCGCGAGACGACCATGTGGAAACTGTTGGAGCCCAGGTCGACCGCTGCAAGCAGGTCGCCGTCCTGAAGCGGCAGTCGGGCGGTGTGCAGCAGTCCGTTCATCGGTGCGGATGATCGGTCATCCGCACAGCCGCGCCAACAGCACGCTCTGGGCGGAGTGCGGTGGCGTGCCTTCGCCCGGCACCACCTTGAGGTACTCGCCGTCGGGTTGCAGCTCCCAGGCATTGAGGTTGTCGGCCAGGTAGTTGTCGATCGTCTCGTCCGTCGCACGTGCGGCAAGCTCGGGATCCACGATCGGGAAACCCGTTTCGACCCGCCGCAGCAGGTTGCGTTCCAGCCAGTCCGCGCTCGCGCCGAACAGCTCGGGCGTACCCCCGTTGCCGAACCAGTACACCCGGCTGTGTTCCAGGAACCGGCCGACGATGGAGCGCACCCGGATGTTGTCGGACACCCCCGGCAGCCCCGGGCGGAGCGTGCAGGCACCGCGCACGATCAGGTCGATGCGCACGCCCGCCTGGGATGCGCGGTACAGGGCGCGCACCACCTGGGGTTCGTTGAGCGCGTTCATCTTGGCCACGATCCGCGCCGGCCGCCCCTCGCGCGCGAAGCGGGCCTCGCGGTCGATGCGCATCAGTACGCCGGCGTGCAACGTGAACGGTGCCTGCAGCAGGCACTTGAGCCTGATCGCCGGCGCCAGCCCCGAGAGCTGCTGGAAGATCTGGTGCACATCGTTGCCGATGTCCGGGCGCGCGGTCAGCAGCCCCAGGTCGGTGTAGGCGCGCGCGGTGCCCGAGTGGTAGTTGCCGGTGCCCAGGTGCACGTAGCGCCGGAGCTTGCGCCCTTCGCGGCGGACGATCAGCAGCATCTTGGCATGGGTCTTGTAGCCCACCACCCCGTAGACCACCTGCACCCCGGCCTCCTGCAGGCGGTCGGCGAAATCCAGGTTGGCCTCCTCGTCGAAGCGTGCGCGCAACTCCACCACCACGGTGACGTCCTTGCCATTGCGCGCGGCCTGCACCAGCTGCTCGACGATCGGCGAATCCTTGCCCGACCGGTACAGCGTCTGCTTGATCGCCAGCACGTTGGGGTCCTCGGCCGCCTGGCGGAGCAGTTCCAACACCGGGGTGAAGGCGTCGAAGGGGTGGTGCAGCAGCATGTCGCCCTGGCCGATGCGCTTGAACATCGCATCCATGCCCGCTGGCAGCCGTTGCTGGAACGGCGGGAACTTCAGGTCGGGGCGGTCGACCAGGTCGTACACCTGGATGACGCGGTTGAGGTTGACCGGGCCCTTGATCCAGTACACCGCGTTTTCGGGCAGGTCGAAGTTGTCCAGCAGGGTGCGCACGATCGGCTTGGGGCAGGCGTCGGCGATCTCCAGTCGAACAGCGCGCAGGTAGCCGCGTCCGACCAGTTCGTCGCGCAGCGCCAGGGCGATGTTGTCGACTTCCTCTTCGTCCACCAGCAGTTCGGAATTGCGGGTCACGCGGAACTGGTACGCCCCCTTGACCTCCATGCCCGGGAACAGCTCGTCCACGAACGTAGACAGCACCGCCGACAGGAACACGAAGTCGTGCGCGCCGCCCGACACGCGTTCGGGGATCCGGATGATGCGCGGCAGCGAGCGCGGCGCACGCACGATGGCGAGGTTGCCGTTGCGCCCGAACGCATCGCGCCCCTTCAGCACCACCACGATGTTGAGCGACTTGTTGAGGATCTTCGGGAACGGGTGCGCCGGGTCCAGCCCCAGCGGCGACAGCACCGGCATGATTTCGTCGCGGAAGTAGGCGCGCAGCCAGCGCGTCTGCCGCGAGGTCCATGCGTCGCGCGCCAGCACGCGAACCCCGGCCTGGCCCAGTGCCGGGCGCAGCAGGTTGTTCCAGCATTCGTACTGCGCGGCGACCAGGTCGGCGGCGCGGTCGTGGATGCGGTTGAGCACGGTGGTCGGCGCCAGCCCGTCGGCATGTGCGGTCAGGCCCAGCTCCTTCGCGTGGCGCAGGGTGCCGGCGCGGATCTCGAAGAACTCGTCCAGGTTGGTGCAGCTGATGCACAGGTAGCGCAGCCGTTCCAGCAGCGGCACCAGCGGGTCCTGCGCCTGTGCCAGCACGCGGAAGTTGAAGTCCAGCTGCGAGAGCTCGCGATTGAAGTAGAGCGAGCTGTCGCGCAGCGGATCGTGCTCGGCCGGCGTCTCCTGGGCGGCAGTGGCGGTGCGTGCTGGGGACCGGGGGTCGGGCAGGGAACGGTTCAAGTCGGGACCTCACTGGTTTCGCGCTCGATCACGCGCTCCGCGCCGAACACGCATGCGAATGTACTGCCGTGGCCGACTTCGCTGCTGACCTCCAGCCGGCCCTGGTGCAGGTTGAGCACGTGCTTGACGATCGCCAGCCCCAGGCCGGTGCCCCCGCTTTCGCGCGAACGGCTGTTGGAGACCCGGTAGAAACGCTCGGTTACGCGTGGCAGGTGCGAGGCGGGAATGCCGTAGCCGCTGTCGATCACCTCAAGTGCGACCCCCCGGCCCTCGCGGCGGAACCGCACCTTGATCGTCCCGCCTGCGGGCGTGTATCGCACTGCGTTGCTGACCAGGTTGGAGAACGCGCTGTGCAGTTCCTTGTTGGAACCGAACAGGTCGACCTCCGCTTCATCCTCGATCGATACCTCGTGGCGGCCCTGGCTCAGTGCCGCGGCCTCGCGGCGCAGGGTGCCCAGCATCGGCGCGACCGCGACCGGTTCCTCCACCGGCAGGCTGTCCTGCGACTCCAGCCGGGACAGCGTCAGCAGGTCTTCCACCAGCTGGGTCATGCGTTGCGACTGGCGCTGCATCTCGGCCACGATGGGCGCCCATTCGGGGTGGTCGGCCGGGTCGAGCATGTCCAGGTAGCCGTGTACCACGGTGAGCGGGGTACGCAGCTCGTGGGAGACGTTGGCGACGAAGTCGCGCCGCATCTGCTCAAGCTGCAGCAATCGGCTGACGTCGCGCGCGACCAGCAGCCACAGCGACTCCGAATACGGGATCAGGCGCAGGCTGAGGGTGGCGCCGGGGTTGAGCGGGGAGGCGACCTCGAGCGGTTCGGCGTGTTGGCCTGCGGCCATCCAGCCGGCCAGGGGCAACGGCTGCAGGCGCGCCACCAGGGGGGCGCCGATGTCCTCGGGGTAGCCCAGCCCCAGCAGGGGGCCGGCCGCCTCGCTGAACCAGACGATGCGCTGGGTGTCGCGGTCCGCCACGACGATGGCGTCGGGTAGCGCGGCCGCGGCAGCGCGGTAGGCCCGCAGCATCTCCAGCAGCCGGCGCTTGCGGCCGCGCATTTCCGTCTGGGTTCGATGCAGCAGGCGGTCGAGTTCATTCCATACGCCATCGCCCCGCGGGGGCGGCATGCGCTGGCGGGCGGTCAGGCGCAGCAGCACCCGCCTCAGCCGCCAGTAATGCCAGGCGACCACGGCCAGCGCCGCCATCGCCAGCACCGGCCACGGATAGCCGATGGCCACGCCCACGGCCACCGCCGCTGCAAGTACCACGGCAAGCATGCCGAGCGTGCGGAACCAGGCGGAGCGGGCGCGGGGGGGCATGGGGTCGGGGAGGATCAATCGGGACAGGCGCAAGGGAATGGAAGTGCAGCCGGCCGGGATTGCCAGCGGGCTTCAAGACAATGACACGTTGGCAGGCGCAAAGCAGCGGTTCCCTGCGCGTGCGTCAGTCCCGGTTCTCCATCCTCCGGTGCCGCCGGCTCAGACTTCGGCAGAGGTGGAGAAACGGTAGCCCGAGCCCCGTACGGTCTGCACCATGCCGTCCATCCCATGCGGTTCCAGCGTCTTGCGCAGCCGCCGGATGTGCACGTCCACGGTGCGTTCCTCCACGTAGACGCTGCCACCCCAGACGTGGTCCAGCAGCTGCGTTCGTGAGTACACCCGCTCGGCGTGGGTCATGAAGAAATGCAGCAGGCGGTACTCGGTCGGGCCGATCTGGACCGGCTGGTCTTCGCCGCCGTTGCGGGCGAAGACCCGGTGCGCGGCGCCATCGATGCGCAGGCCACCGACGCTGACGCTCCCGTCCTCGTCGTCCTCGCGCGACCGGCGCAGCACGGCGCGGATGCGCGCCAGCAGTTCACGCGCGGAAAAGGGCTTGACCACGTAGTCGTCGACCCCCGCCTCCAGCCCGCCGACGCGGTCGTTCTCCTCGCCGCGGGCGGTGAGCATGATGATCGGCACCTCGCGGGTGAGGGACTCGCGGCGCCAGCGCCGGGCCAGCTCCAGGCCGCTGGTGCCCGGCAGCATCCAGTCCAGCAGGATCAGGTCGGGAACGCGGTCGGCGATCGCGGCTTGCGCCTCGCGGGCATCGCCAGCGTGCACCGGGTCGTATTCACCCTTGCGCAGGGCGAAGGCGACCATGTCACGGATGGCGGGTTCGTCTTCGACGATCAGGATGCGTTTCTGCACGCGGTCACCGGCAGCTGGGGGCGGGGCCGGTCCGCGGCACGGGGCCGCGGACCGGTTGGGCCGCGCCAGTACACTACCGTTTTGTGACTGGGTCGTGACACGGTCTTGCCGGTGTCACGCGGCGCGGTCCGCTCAGCGCCGGCCCAGGTCCTCGTCGCGGATGCCCTGGCGCTTGAGTTCCAGCACGGTCGGGGTGATGGCCGCGATCCGCGATTCGATCCGTGCCCGGGCGTAGTAATCCACTTCCGGGCGCTGCTTGAGCGTGTTCAGCTGCACCAGCGCCTGTTCGGGGCGGCCATTGAGGAAAGCGGCCTCGGCATGGGCCTCGCCGGCGCGAACCACGTCCCCGGCGATGTCGCTGACGCGCGCGAACGTCCGCTGGAAGACCGCATCCTCGTCGGACTGGCCCAGAAGCGGCCGCAGCACCGCTTGCGCGCGCTTGCCTGCTTCCTCGGAATTGCGTTCGGCCAACAAGGCGGCATAGGTCAGGGCCGCCGCACGGTCGTTGGGGGAATTCCGCAGGAGGGCCTCCAAGCGACTGTCGGCCGATGCCGAGCGGCCGCTGCGGGCCTCGGCTTCGGCCAATGCCAGCGTCACCCACGGGTCGCCTGGCCTCGCCTCGAGCAACTGCTGCAGCGACTCGCGCGCGGCGGTAGCCTGGTTGTCCCGCAGGCGCGCCACCGCAAAGCCGTACTGTTGCGCGGCGTCGAGGGTGCCCGAGGCCTGTATCTGCGCGTACTCGCGAACCGCCTCGCCGGGCGTGTTGGCGGTCAGCACGCGCATGCGTTCGCGGGCGAACTCGAAATCCCCGGTGCCCTCGCTCCGCAGTCCGGGAGCGGGCAGCCTGAAGCCCTCCGGCAGCAGCGGGTTGTCGCTGCCCCCCACGCTTCCGGTGAAGCCCCTGGGCGCGGCCGCAATCTGCTCCGCGCGCTGCTTGGCCTCGGTGATGCGGGTGGTGGTGACCGGGTGGGTCATCAGGTATTCGGGCGTGTCGTAGTAACCGGCCGCATTGGCACGCGATCGGGTCTGAAGGGTGCCGAAGAAGTCGGCCATCGCCACCGGGTCGTACTGGCTGCGGGCCAGCGTCTGGATGCCGAGGCGGTCGGCCTCGTGCTCGTTGGAGCGGGTGTAATCGATCTGTCGCTGCTGCATCAGGCCCATCGCCGAGATGATGGCCGCCTGTGCGGCATTGCCGCCGGACCGGCTGTCGGAGGCGCTGGCGGCTGCCACCGCGCCCAGCATCGCCAACAGGATCGGCAACTGGTCGCGCTGGGCGCGCTCCACCCCGCGAAGCACGTGGTGCTGGGTGACATGGGCGACTTCGTGGGCCATCACCGCGGCCACTTCGTCTTCGCGTTCGGCCGCCAGCACAAGCCCGGCGTTGACGCCGATGTACCCGCCGAGCGTCGCGAACGCGTTGATCTGGCGCTGCTTGATCAGGAAGAAGTTGAACGACTGGCCGGGTTGATCGCTGTGGGTGGCCAGGCGGTTGCCCAGGGCATCCAGCCACTGGTCCAGCAACGGGTCTTCCAGCAGGTAGTCGTACTGGCGAAGCTGCGCCAGCATCATTGCCCCGTACTGCTCCTGCCGGGCGGGGGTCAGCAGCTCGCCCGCGGACGAGCCGATGTCGGGCAGACGGGTTTCCTGGGCCGGCGCGCACACGCTGGCGAGCGCCAGGACCAGGGCTGCAGTGAGCGGGGCGATACGCAAGGGGGGACTCCGGGTGGGATGCAGTGCACTGGCGGCCGCAGGGCGCGGCGGGTCGGATTGTCGATCAGGACGGCAGGGGGACGGCAGGGGGACGGCGGGTGACCCGCCGCCCAGGGATAGGGCCGGACTCCAGCAGGATGCGGCCCACGAGCGGCATTCGCGTGAATCCGTCGTTAACCGGACCGGCCTGTTTCGCCATTGCCGCTTGCTCCAGGTTGCCCGGGCCCCGATCCGTTTCCCGGTGCGACACGACGTGTTGGACCACCACCGTCCGGCGAAGTTTCACGCACTCGAGGTTACCCTTTCACGCATGCACCGACCTGCCATCCGCATGGGTGGCGTCGGGCGTTTTTGCCCCATCCCATCCCGGAGCAGCGAGTTGAGCGATTCAAACACCCCCGCCGGCGGCGACGGTCCGCCGATCACGATCTACAGCAGCGCCATCTGCCCGTACTGCGTGGCTGCCAAGAACTTCCTTCGCAGCCAGGGCCGCGAATGGACGGAAGTGCGCATCGACCTGGAGCCCGACGCCCGGCAGCGGATGGTCGAACTCACCCGCCGTACCAGCGTGCCGCAGATCTTCATTGGCGATACCCACGTGGGCGGCTACGACGACATGATCGCCCTGCATCGAGCCGGTGGCCTGCAGCCCCTGCTCGAGGGAAAAGCATGAGCCGCGCCGGCACGGGCGAGGCCGCCGGGACGGGCGAGCAGGACCGGATTGCCGAGTTCACCGCCTTCCGCAAGCGCATGAACGAACGCATCCTGGCCGAGCCCAACCAGGTGGTGAAGCGATTTTTCGCGCTTGATACGCAGGCCTACCAGGCCGGCGCGCTGGACGTCAGGACCAAGGAGCTCATGGGCCTGGTGGCCTCGATGGTGCTGCGTTGCGACGACTGCATCAGCTACCACGTGGCCCAGTGCAGGGACGCAGGCGTCAGCCGCGCGGAAATGTTCGAGGCGTTCTCCATCGGACTGGTGGTGGGCGGGTCGATCGTGATCCCGCACATGCGCCGCGCGGTGGACTTCCTCGACCGGCTGGAGCAGGACGGATTGCCGGCCCCGGACGCGCATCCCCACGGCTAGTCGGCTGAAACCCTTGTATGGCGGGGTTGTGCGGCTCCCGGCTGCCTGCCGGAACCTGCCGGGCCTGTGAAGTGGGGCCCCGGCGGGGCATAATTCCGGGGCTAAACCCCTTGCGCTGCGCGTCCCCCGCGCCCGCGCCACCAGCTGGAAACCTCCCCTATGACGCACACCATTACGGTCATCCGTGGCGATGGCATTGGCCCTGAAATCATGGACACCACCCTGCACGTGCTCGATGCGATGCAGTTGGGCCTGCGCTACGAAGAGGCCGACGCCGGCCTTGTCGCGCTCGAGAAGCACGGCGAGTTGCTGCCGGCGGCGACGATGGACTCCATCCGCAAGAACCGGGTCGCGCTCAAGAGCCCGCTGACCACGCCGGTCGGCGAGGGCTTTTCATCGATCAACGTCGAGCTGCGCAAGCGCTTCGACCTCTACGCGAACGTGCGTCCGGCCAAGTCGTTTCCCAATACCAAGTCACGCTTTCCGGATGGCGTGGACCTGATCACCGTGCGCGAGAACACCGAGGGTGCCTACATCGGTGAAGGCCAGCACCTCAGCGAAGACGGCGAGACCGCCGTCCTGACCCAGAAGGTCACCCGCCGGGGCTCCGAGCGCATCGTGCGCTACGCGTTCGAGCTGGCCCGCAAGACCGGTCGCAAGAAGATCACGGTGGTGCACAAGGCCAACATCCTCAAGTCGACCTCGGGCCTGTTCCTCAGGACCGCGCGCGCGGTGGCCGCCGAATACCCGGACATCCAGTGCGACGAGATGATCGTCGATGCGTGCTGCATGAAGCTGGTGATGCAGCCCGAGTCGTTCGACATGATCGTGACCACCAACCTGTTCGGCGACATCATCTCCGACCTGTGCGCCGGGCTGGTGGGCGGCCTGGGCTTGGCCCCGGGTGCGAACATCGGCACCGATGCGGCCATTTTCGAAGCCGTTCACGGCACCGCGCCTGACATCGCTGGCCAGGGCAAGGCCAATCCGTGCGCGCTCCTGCTCGGCGCCGCGCAGATGCTCGATCACCTGGGCATGCCGGACAAGGCCACCAGGCTTCGCGGCGCAATCGTCGCCACGCTGGAGGCCAAGGACTCGCTGACCCCCGATCTGGGCGGCACCGGCGACACCCTGTCGTTTGCCAAGGCGATCGCCCGGCGCGCAACGGCCTGATCGCCTACCCGCATCGATTCCCAGCAGGGCGCCTCCAGGCGCCCTGTCTCGTTGGGGTGGGGCATTTCACGCGGACGCGGACGCGTTACGCGATCCCGGCAGCCGGAGCATCCGAACCCGGTAAGGAAAAACGGCCACGCAAAGAAAAAGGCAATGGGATTCGACCATTGCCTTCTCCGTCCGTCGTCCTTGGTTGCGAGGCGGCCGGGCGCCGCTCGGCCTGCGTCAGTCGCGCAGCTTCGACAGCAGTCGCAGGAATTCGATGTACAGCCACACCAGGGTGACCATCAGCCCGAACGCGCCGTACCACTCCATGTACTTGGGAGCGCCCTGTTCGACACCGGTTTCGATGAAATCGAAGTCCAGCACCAGGTTGAGCGCGGCGATGACCACCACGAACAGGCTGAAGCCGATGCCGACGATTCCGGACTCGTGGATCATCGGGATCTGGATGTTGAACATGCCCAGCACGATGGTGGCCAGGTAGACCAGCATGATGCCGCCGGTGGCCGCGACCACGCCCAGCTTGAAATTCTCGGTGGCGCGGATCAGCCCACTGCGGTAGGCGAACAACAGCGCGAACAGGGTGCCGAAGGTCAGCATCACCGCCTGCATCACGATGCCTTCGTACAGGTGGTTGTACATGGCCGACAGCGCGCCGAGGAAGAAGCCCTCGACCAGCGCGTACAGCGGCGCGGTGACCGGCGCCCAGGTCTTCTTGAACACCGTCACCAGGGCGATCACCAGGCCGCCGATGGCGCCACCCCATACGTACGGCGCAGCGCCGGCGATGCCGTCCGGGGTGCTCACCTGCAGCCAGGCGAACGTGGCGGTCAGCACGCTCAGCAGCAGCAGGAAGCCGGTCTTGTTGACGGTGCCGGCCAGGGTCATGACGGCGTCGCCGCCGCGGACGACGGATCCGGTGCCCAGGTCCAGGAAGGTGCTGTCCTTCAGTGCGGGGTTGCCGCTGCGCATGGTGGTTGCTCCTCGCTTCTATCGGGGTGGACAAGCTGAACGCCTGCCGGCTGCGCGCGAGCATACACATGCCGCGTGCTGCCGCGTCACGATTGACACCTCGAAAGGCCGTGCCCACAATGGCCGGCCTTTCGCGGCGTCGATGCGCAAGGCAAGTCTGGCCCGGGGCATAGCGCAGTCTGGTAGCGCATCTGGTTTGGGACCAGAGGGTCGGGGGTTCGAATCCCTCTGCCCCGACCATCCTGTCGCGGTGAATGCCGCGGGTTCAGTTAATATGCGGGCCGCATGCGCCCGTAGCTCAACCGGATAGAGCACCGGCCTTCTAAGCCGGTGGTTGCAGGTTCGAGTCCTGCCGGGCGCGCCAGTGCTGGTTCGGCATGGTGCTCCAAGCGAAGGCCGATCCGCCTTGTGGCGAGTCGGTGTTGGCGAACCGGGAAACACCTGGCGTGCTGTCGTTCGCGACGGCCCGCCATGCAAGTCAATGGTGGCTGTAGCTCAGCTGGTTAGAGTACTGGATTGTGATTCCAGATGTCGGGGGTTCGAGTCCCCTCAGCCACCCCAAATCGATTGTGTGAGGCGGGACATTGTTGCTATAGTGCCGCCCCGCATTCGGGCCGTTAGCTCAGTTGGTAGAGCAGTTGACTCTTAATCAATAGGTCCAAGGTTCGAATCCTTGACGGCCCACCACTTGAATCAAGCGCTTAGGAGCAATCCGAGGCGCTTTTTTTTGCCTCCGTAAAAGTCCTCCGTAAAAAGCGAACCGCAACCGGACCAGCGGCCTGGCATGCCGATCGCGGCTGAAGCCGCTCCTACAGGCCCGTTGCGATCTCGCGCTGGCGCGGTCGCGGCCCTAGAATGCTCCGCGGCGCACCGGACGGCTCCAGCGGCATCGCGAAAGTGGCGGAATTGGTAGACGCCCTGGATTTAGGTTCCAGTGAGGGTGACCTCGTGGGGGTTCGAGTCCCCCCTTTCGCACCAACCCAGGCAGAGAACCAATAGCCCGGCCGATCCAACGAGCGTTCGCGAGCGCCGTACCATCCCGTCGAGGTTGACTTTTCTCTTCGGGCAAGCACGCACGCACGGCCGGGCAGCGCACAACTGGCGGCGCCGGCAGGAATCGGCCAAACTAGTACGTTCCGCCGCGGCGGTCGCAGGTTTGTCCGACCGGTCGGCCAGATCATCAACACCAGATCATCAACATCGTGCCGCGGCCGCTCGCCGCGGTGGCAGGAGTGGATATGCAAGTTTCGGTCGAATCGCTCGGTAACCTCGAACGCCGTATGACCTTCAGCCTTCCGGCCGAGCGCCTGGAGATCCAGGTCGGCGGCCGCCTGCGCGAGATCGCGCGCGGCGCCAAGATCAAGGGGTTCCGTCCCGGCAAGGTGCCGACCAAGGTCATTGAGCAGCGCTACGGCCAGCAGGTCCGCGCCGAGATCCTCGATGGCATGCTGCGCGAGGAGTTCCGCAGCGCGGTGCGGCAGGAGTCGCTGCAGATCGCCGGCAACCCGCGGATCGAGCCGGCCGCCGAGGCTGCCGAAGCGCTGGCCTATGTCGCCACCTTCGAGGTGGTGCCGGACTTCGGCGAGATCGACGTGGCCAAGCTCACCGTGGTCCGCCACACCGCGGAAGTCAGCGACAGCGACATCGACGCGATGATCGAGAACCTCCGGATGCAGCGCCGCACCTGGAACCCGGTCGATCGTGCCGCGCAGGAAGGCGACGCGGTCGAGATCGAAACCTGGTCCCAGGCCGGCGACGAGCGCATTCCGGCCGAGGGCGTGGAGCGCGGTGCATCGGTGCTCGGTTCGGGCGGCATGTTGCCGGCGATCGAAAGCCTCATGGCTGGCCTCAAGGCCGGCGAGGAGAAGGAGGCGGAGGTCGAGTTCCCGGCCGACTGGCGCGTGCAGCAGTTCGCCGGCCGCAAGGTCCAGGTGCACCTAAAGGCGACCAAGGTCTCCGAGCCGGTGCTGCCGGAGGTCGATGCCGATTTCATCAAGAGCTTCGGCATCAAGAGCGGTGACGCCGAGCAGTTCCGCGCCGACATCCGCACCAACCTGGAGCGCGAACTCAAGGGCGCGCTGATGACCCGGCTGCGCCGTGAAGTCGGCGAGCAGCTGATTGCCGCGTACGAGCAGGTCGAGATGCCGCCGAAGCTGGTCGAGAACGAGGCCGGCGACATGGCCCGCCAGGCCGTCGAGCAGGCGCGCCGCCAGGGCCGCCAGATCGGCGAGCTGCCGGCTGATGCCCACCAGTCGTTCATCGAGCCGGCTCGTAAACGGGTACTCGTCGGCCTGCTGGTCGGTGAGGTAGCGCGCCGCAACGAGCTCAAGCTCGAGCCGGCGCGCGTCACCGAGACCCTCAAGCTGATCGCCTCGACCTACGAAGAGCCGCAGCAGGTGATCGAGCTCTACCGCAACGACGCCCAGCTGATGTCCGGCCTGCAGAACCGGGTGATGGAGGAGCAGGTGATCGACTGGATCGCCGAACGCGCCCAGCACACCGAGCAGCCGATGTCGTTCAGCGAGGCGATCCGGCAGTAGAGCCCAGATGGTCCGCAAAGAGCGCAAAGGTCGCAAAAAACAGCAAGGCAATCTCGTAGTTCTTTTGCGTCCCTTGCGTCTTTCGCGGACGGGTTTGCTCTGCAGCTCTTGCGACACCGTCCGATCGGCCCCAAGTCGATCGCATTGCAAACCACGTCAGCCACAGGTGCCGCACTGATGGACAACCGAACCCAAGCCCTGAACCTCGTGCCGATGGTGGTCGAACAGACCAGCCGCGGCGAGCGCGCGTACGACATCTATTCGCGCCTGCTCAAGGAGCGGGTGATCTTCATGGTCGGCGGCATCGACGACCACATGGCGAACGTCATCGTCGCGCAGATGCTGTTCCTGGAGGCCGACAACCCCGAGAAGGACATCAGCCTGTACATCAATTCGCCCGGCGGCGTGGTCACCGCGGGCATGGCGGTGTACGACACCATGCAGTACATCAAGCCGGACGTGAGCACGATCTGCGTCGGCCAGGCCGCCAGCATGGGCGCGCTGCTGCTGGCTGCCGGGGCCAAGGGCAAGCGCTATGCGCTGCCGAACTCGCGGGTGATGATCCACCAGCCGCTGGGCGGCTTCCAGGGCCAGGCCTCCGACATCGAGATCCACGCCCGCGAGATCCTGTCGCTGAAGCAGAAGCTCAACGAGATCCTGTCCACGCACACCGGCCAGTCGCTGGAGACGATCGCGCGCGACACCGAGCGCGACAACTTCAAGAGCGCCGAAGCCTCGCGTGAATACGGCCTGGTGGACGAGGTGCTCGAGCGTCGCCCGGACGAATCGGTCCAGCCGGGTTGATTCGCATCTTTCTTTGTAACTGTTTGAACATAAAGACATTTAGTTCCAGCGATCGGGTCCGGAGCCGGGCCGGATCGCTGTGCTATTCTCGGGCCGAACTGCAGGCACGGACACTGGAACGCGCCTGCGCAGGGCGGGTTCGCGATACCAGCACCATTTGGGCACAAGCATGAGCGACGACCGACAGGGCCGCAGCACGGGCGACAGCAACAAGATCCTTTATTGCTCGTTCTGCGGGAAAAGCCAGCACGAGGTGCGCAAGCTGATCGCGGGTCCGAGCGTGTTCATCTGTGATGAATGCGTGGAGCTGTGCAACGACATCATCCGCGAGGAGCTCGAGGAAAAGGCGCAGTCGGCCCGCAGCCACCTGCCCAAGCCCAAGGAGATCCTCGAGGTGCTGGACCAGTACGTCATCGGCCAGGCGCGCGCCAAGCGCACGCTGGCGGTCGCGGTGTACAACCACTACAAGCGCATCGAGAGCCGCCAGAAGAACGACGACGTCGAGCTGGCCAAGTCCAACATCCTGCTGGTCGGGCCGACCGGGTCGGGCAAGACCTTGCTGGCCGAGACCCTGGCGCGCATGCTCAACGTGCCGTTCACGATGGCCGACGCGACCACGCTGACCGAAGCGGGCTACGTCGGTGAAGATGTCGAGAACATCATCCAGAAGCTGCTGCAGAAGTGCGACTACGATGTCGACAAGGCGCAGCAGGGCATCGTCTACATCGACGAGATCGACAAGATCTCGCGCAAGTCCGACAACCCCTCGATCACCCGCGACGTGTCCGGCGAGGGCGTGCAGCAGGCGCTGCTGAAGCTGATCGAAGGCACCGTCGCCAGCGTGCCGCCACAGGGTGGGCGCAAGCACCCGCAGCAGGAGTTCCTGCAGGTCGACACCCGCAACATCCTGTTCGTGGTCGGCGGCGCGTTCGCCGGGCTCGACAAGATCATCCAGCAGCGCAGCACCGAAGCCGGCGGGATTGGCTTCGGCGCTAAGGTCAAGAGCAGCGAGCGCAAGCTTGAGGTTGGCAAAATCCTCGCCGGGGTCGAGCCCGAAGACCTGATCAAGTTCGGCCTGATCCCCGAGTTCGTCGGCCGCCTGCCGGTGGTCGCCACGCTGGAGGAGCTGGACGAGGCGGCGATGGTCACCATCCTGACCGAGCCCAAGAACGCGATCACCAAGCAGTTCAAGAAGCTGTTCGACATGGAGGGGGTCGAACTGGAGTTCCGCCACGACGCCCTAGTTGCGATCGCGCGCAAGGCGCTCAAGCGCAAGACCGGCGCGCGCGGGCTGCGGACCATCGTCGAATCGGTTCTGCTGGACACGATGTACGACCTGCCCTCGCTGGAGAACGTCAGCAAGGTGGTGGTCGACGAATCGGTCATCGACCACAAGACCGAGCCGTACCTGATCTATCAGTCGCCGCCGGCCGCCGTGCCCAAGGCAGCCTCGGGCGACTGAACCGGCGCGCGCCGGCCAACAACAGCGGCCGGCTAGTCATGACGCGATGCTGCCGACGCGGCAGTGTCCCCTGTAACGCGCCCCTGAATGCAGCGAGCTGCGGCGAATTGACGCGACTTTGCCACTGCGCAGGGCAAGGTGCTGACTGTCAACGGATCGGCCGCGTGCTGCGGTGCCAGCCGGCCGGGCACACCGCTTGCATCCATCGGCGTGGACCCCCATAACCGAGCCCAGGGCCGCCGCACGCACCTTTCTGACTTTCCGAGACGGGCGCGTTGGTGCCCGGCTCCCGCTTCGGAGCACGACCATGACCGAACACATCGAATCCGACACCTTCGCCCTGCCGGTACTGCCGCTGCGCGACGTTGTCGTCTTTCCGCACATGGTGATTCCGCTGTTCGTCGGTCGCGACAAGTCGATCCGCGCGCTCGACCTGGCGATGGAGTCGGACAAGCGCATCCTGCTGGTCGCGCAGAAATCGGCCGAGACCGACGACCCCCAGGCCCGCGACCTGTACGGCGTCGGCACGCTGGCGCACGTGCTGCAGCTGCTGAAATTACCCGACGGCACCATCAAGGTGCTGGTCGAAGGCGTGGCGCGGGTGGACCTGAGCCATGTCGCCGAACGCGCCGGTGCGCTAGCCGGCCACGCCGAGATCGTCGACCCCGTGCTCGACCGCGATGAGCGCGAACTGGAGGCCATCACCCGCTCGCTGATGGGCTTGTTCGAGCAGTACGTCAAGAGCAACCGCAAGCTGCCGCCGGAGCTGATGCAGACCTTGTCCGGGATCGACGATCCCGGCCGCCTGGCCGACACCATCGCCGCGCACCTGGGCGTGCGTATCGGCGACAAGCAGAAGCTGCTGGAAACGCACGAGCTCGGCACCCGGCTGGAGCAGCTGGTCGGCCTGGTCGATGGCGAGATGGACGTGCAGATGCTGGAGAAGCGCATCCGCGGGCGGGTCAAATCGCAGATGGAGAAGAGCCAGCGCGAGTACTACCTCAACGAGCAGATGAAGGCGATCCAGAAGGAGCTCGGAGACAGCGACGATGCGCCCAACGACATCGAGGAGCTGACCCGCAAGATCGCCGAGGCCGGCATGCCCAAGCCGGTCGAGACCAAGGCGCGCAACGAGCTCAACAAGCTCAAGCAGATGTCGCCGATGTCGGCCGAGGCCGCGGTGGTGCGCAACTACCTGGACTGGGTGCTGGGCGTGCCGTGGAAGAAGCGCAGCAAGATCCGCAAGGACCTGAGGGCCGCGCAGGACGTGCTCGATGCCGACCACTTCGGCCTTGAGAAGGTCAAGGAACGCATTCTCGAGTACCTGGCCGTGCATACCCGGGTCAAGAACATGAAAGGCGCGATCCTGTGCCTGGTCGGCCCGCCGGGCGTAGGCAAGACCTCGCTGGGCCAGTCGATCGCCAAGGCGACCAACCGCAAGTTCGTGCGCATGAGCCTGGGCGGGGTGCGCGACGAGGCCGAGATCCGCGGCCACCGCCGCACCTACGTCGGCTCGATGCCGGGCCGGGTGGTGCAGAACCTCAACAAGGTCGGCACCCGCAACCCGCTGTTCATGCTCGACGAGATCGACAAGATGTCGATGGATTTCCGCGGCGACCCGTCCTCGGCGATGCTCGAGGTGCTCGACCCGGAGCAGAACGACTCGTTCAACGACCACTACCTCGAGGTCGACCTGGACCTGTCGGAGGTGATGTTCGTGGCGACCGCGAACTCGCTCAATATCCCGGGCCCGCTGCTGGACCGCATGGAAGTGATCCGCATCCCCGGTTACACCGAGGAGGAGAAGCTCAACATCGCCATGCGCTACCTGCTGCCCAAGCAGATCAAGGCCAACGGGCTCAAGCCCGACGAGATCAAGATCGCCGAGGGCGCGGTGCGCGACATCGTGCGCTATTACACGCGCGAATCGGGCGTGCGCAACCTGGAGCGCGAGATCTCCAAGATCTGCCGCAAGGTGGTCAAGGAAGTCGCACTGGCCGGGCCGCCGAAGAAGGGCGCGGCAAAGAAGGGCGCGCTCAGCATCAACTCCAAGAACCTCGACAAGTACCTGGGCGTGCGCCGCTTCGACTTCGGCCGCGCCGAGGAAGAGAACGAGATCGGGCTGGTCACCGGCCTGGCCTGGACCGAGGTCGGTGGCGACCTGCTGCAGGTCGAGACCACCCTGGTGCCTGGCAAGGGGCAACTGCTGTTGACCGGCCAACTCGGCGAGGTGATGAAGGAGTCGGCATCGGCCGCGCTGTCGGTGGTGCGCGCGCGCACCGAGCGGCTCGGTATCGATCTGGAATTCCTGCACAAGCACGACGTGCATGTGCACGTGCCCGAAGGCGCGACGCCTAAGGACGGGCCGAGCGCAGGCATCGCGATGGCCACCGCGCTGGTGTCGATGTTGACCAAGAACCCGGTCAAGGCCGAGGTGGCGATGACCGGCGAGATCACCCTGCGCGGCCGCGTGCTGCCGATCGGCGGGCTCAAAGAAAAGCTGCTGGCGGCACTGCGCGGCGGCATCCGCACGGTGATCATTCCGGAGGAAAACGCGAAGGATCTGGTCGACCTGCCCAAGGCGGTGACCGACGGGCTGAAGATTGTGACCGCCAAGTGGATCGACGAAGTGCTCGACATCGCGCTCGAACGGCCGCTGTCGCCCGCGCCGGTTTCGGGGCAGGCCGAGGTACCGGTGCGTCGCGGCAAGACGCCGGCGGCGCAGGCAGGTGTCAAGCATTGAGCGACGGCACGTGTCCAAATCTGCCCTGATTCGCTGAAACCCGCGTCATTGCTGGCTTTCAGGCTTGCGCCCCCAAAATCCCGCTGGTATAACGAGGGCAACCGCACTACGGCTGCAGCAAGCAGGTGGTGCGGTCAATCGATCGGCGGGTCGTCCCGTGCGCGGGGCCCGGCGATTCTCAGAACATTGCGGCACTGCCGCACAGGGAGTCCATACGAATGAATAAGGCTGATTTTGTTGGTGCCGTCGCCGACGCCGCCGAGCTGTCCAAGACCGATGCCGCCAATGCCGTCGACGCGATGGTCGGTGTCATCACCAAGGCGCTGAAGAAGGGCGACACCGTGACCCTCGTCGGCTTCGGCACCTTCCAGGTGCGCAAGCGCGCCGCGCGCCAAGGTCGCAACCCCAAGACCGGTGAAGCCATCAAGATCAAGGCCTCGAAGAATCCGGCGTTCAAGGCTGGTAAGGCGCTCAAGGATGCCGTAAACTAAGCAGCTCGGCCGGCGACGCGAATGCGTCGGCGGCGGCTCGCAAAAGCGACATGCTTTGTAGAAGCGAGGGTGCTTAGCTCAGCGGTAGAGCGTCTCCTTTACACGGAGAGGGTCGGGGGTTCGAAACCCTCAGCACCCACCACCAGCACCTCGCCGCTACACCCGTCGGCATCGGCGGGTTGCTCGTTCAGGATGTTCGGTTCCAAGATGTTTGTTCCAACGTGTCAGTTTGCAACGTGTTCGTTCTAGACGTGGAGTGGTAGTTCAGTTGGTTAGAATGCTGGCCTGTCACGCCGGAGGTCGCGGGTTCGAGTCCCGTCCACTCCGCCAGTAACACCAGGGGCGCCGGGAGCATTTCCGGCGCCTTTGCTTTAAGTGAGAGCAGTGCGGACGCGTCCGCGTTCAATCATTGCCTCGAAATTCTGGAGCGGTAGTTCAGTTGGTTAGAATGCTGGCCTGTCACGCCGGAGGTCGCGGGTTCGAGTCCCGTCCGCTCCGCCAGTTCTGCTTCACGAAAGGCGCCGGTGACGGCGCCTTTTTTTGTCCAGTGCCCTACCGCCACCGCGGGTTGCGGGCCCGGACGCCTGCAAGTGCTCAGGGCCATCTGGCCGGCGCACTGGAGGCACTTCGGAGCCAACGCCTCGCGCGCCCAGAAACGCAGCGCTCGGCCGCGGCCATGTCGCAGCCCCCCGCCGCACGGGCCGAGGGCGTTGAAGCGCGTTAAACTGTGCGGCTTCCGTACCGACGCGATCCGAACATGCTGCTGAAAATCCGCGAAAAGACGACCGGCTTGATTGGCACCGCGATCCTCGTGATCCTGATCGTGCCCTTCGCCCTCTTCGGCCTCGATCAGTACATGGTGCAGGGCACCGACAACTCGGTGGCCCAGGTCGAGGCGCCGCCGGCCTGGTGGACCTCGGCGCCGTCGTGGTGGCCGGTGTCCATGTTCTGGGAGCGCGAAGAGGTGACCGTCACCGAGTACCGCAACCGCCTCGAGCAGGTCCGCCAGGAGCAGCGCGCGCAGCAGGGTGAAGCGTTCGATGCTCGCGGGTTCGAAAGCGCCGACAACAAGCGCCTCATCCTCGAAGGGCTGATCGACCAGAAGGTGCAGGCGCTGGCCGCGCGCAATGGCGAGGTCGCCGTCAGCGATGCGATGGTGCGCGACGCGATCCAGGAGATCCCGGGCTTCCAGGTCGACGGCCGCTTCGATGCCGACCGCTACCAGCTCACCCTGGCCTCGCAGGTGCCGGCGCAGTCGCCGCGCCAGTTCGAGCAGTTCGTGCGCGAGAATCTGCTGCAGACCCTGGCCGGCACCGGCGTGGCCGGCAGCAGTTTCGTCACTGCCTCGGAAATGGACCGCCTGGCGCGGCTGATGGGTGAGACGCGCGATGTCAGTGCGCTGATGCTGCCGGAGCCCGATGTCGCTGACGCGGCGGTCGGCGGCGCCGAGATCCAGGCCTGGTACGACAGCCACACCGAGGACTACCGCGCCCCCGAGTCGGTGACGCTGGAGTATGTCGAACTCGACGCCAGTGCGATGCCGGCGCCGCCGGCGGCCGACGAGGCCGTGCTGCGTGAGCGCTTCGAGCAGCGCCAGGCGCGGTCGGCCGCGCAGGAAGAGCGCCTGGCCTCGCATATCCTG
>NZ_JBJMAV010000012.1:0-37470 GCF_046600715.1 Novilysobacter viscosus | reverse complement strand
CTGCTGCAGATCCCACCCGTTCAGGGCCGCCCCCAAAGGCCGCCCCCTCAACAGGGCCGCGCATTGTGCACATGCGCTTCACGCTTGGGAAGGGGGTGGAAGGAATTCGCTATGCGGGATGCGGAACGATTCAGCCAACCACCAGGCGAACGCGCGCGAACGTGCGTTTGCCCACTGCGAGCACGCCCTCGAAGCCCGGTGCCAACGTGCGCTGGGCGTCTTCAACCACCTCGCCGTCGATACGCACCGCGCCTTCGCGCAACTTGCGCCCCGCCTCGGAATTGCTGGGTGTCAGGCCTGCGGCGGTCAGCAGCGCGCCGATGCGCAGGCCCTCTGCCGGCACCGGGACGTCGGTCAAAGGCAGTTGTGCGGTATCACCCTGGCCGCGCACGGCTGCGTTCCAGCCGGCCACCGCCTGCTCGGCGGCCGGCATGCCATGGAACCGCGCTGCCAGCTCACGCGCCAGGCGCAGCTTGAGGTCGCGCGGGTTGAGCGCGCCCTCTTCGATGTCCCGGCGCAAGGCCGACGCCTCGCCCATCGTGATGTCGAAGCTGAGCAGTTCGATCCACCGCCACATCAGCGCGTCGTCGACCTTCATGGTCTTGGTGACGATGTCGATTGCAGGCTCGTTGATACCGATGTAGTTGCCCAGCGATTTGCTCATCTTGTTCACCCCGTCCAGGCCCTCCAGCAGCGGCATGGTCAGCACCACCTGGGGCGGTTGACCGTGGTGCTCCTGCAGCGCGCGGCCCATCAGCAGGTTGAACTTCTGGTCGGTGCCGCCGAGTTCGACGTCCGCCTCCAGCGCCACCGAGTCATAGCCCTGCACCAGCGGGTACAGGAACTCGTGGATCGCGATCGGCTGTTGCGACCCGTAGCGCTTGGCGAAGTCGTCGCGTTCGAGCATGCGCGCCACCGTATGGGTCGACGCCAACCGCACCATGTCGGCCGCGCCCATTGCACCGAACCACTCGGAATTGAACCGCACCCGGGTGCGTTCGCGGTCGAGCACCTTGAACACCTGCTCCGAATACGTCCGGGCATTGGCCTCCACGTCTTCACGCGTCAGCGGCTTGCGTGTCGCGTTCTTGCCGGTCGGGTCGCCGATCATCCCGGTGAAGTCCCCGATCAGGAACGTCACCTCGTGGCCGAGGTCCTGGAACTGCCGCATCTTGTTGAGCAGCACCGTGTGGCCCAGGTGCAGGTCGGGGGCGGTGGGGTCGAAGCCGGCCTTGATCCGCAGCGGCCGGCCTGACGCCAGCCGCTGGCGCAGCTCGTCGGCCTTGAGCATTTCATCGGCGCCGCGGCCGATCAGGTCGAGGGATTCTTGGACGGACACGGGGGCTTCCAGGTGCAATGCGCGGCGCTGAAATGCGACGCCGGACGTGAATGGAGTTAAGACGGGGTTAAACCGGCAGCGCGGTAAAAATCCTATTCAGCTCAAGGGTTTGACGCACGTTGCTCGCGTCACTATGGTAACCCCGCTACGCAGCCTTCACACCCAGTGCGCAGGGGGACAATGCATGACGACGCCTGATTCCGGAACCGCACCGCCCGTGCCCTCGAGGCGCGAGCGCCTGCAGTCCCTGCGCGAGGCCTCGTTGAAGCGGCCGGTCCTGGCCAACCACATCTCTGATGGCTTCAATGGTCGCTGGACCCGGCGCCAGTGGGCCCAGGCCAGCCTGGTTGCCACCATCGGCATGCTGATGGCGTCAATCGTGCCGGGCTTCGATGCACCCGTCGGCTATCCCCAGCACACGCCCCGCCAATCCATGGCGCTGGCGTTGCCGCCTCTGTCGATGTCGCGCAAGCGCGCGCCGGTGGACAGCTGGGAAGTGGTGACGGTCGAACGCGGCCAGACGTTGGGCGCACTGTTCGAGTCGCTGGATATCCCACCCACGACGATGTACCGCATCCTGGAGCACCCCGGTACCCGCGAGGCGCTGACCCGGCTGCGCCCCGGCGCCGAACTCGCGTTCGACCTGCCGGTAGACGGCACGTTGCGTGCGATCCGCTTCGACCGTGGCGACGACCAGCGGGTGGAGCTGCGCATCGGCGCCGATGCCATCCATGAAACCGTGACCGAGCGACCGACCCAGGTCCGCACCCAGGTCGCCAGCGGCGAGATCCACAGTTCGCTCTATGTCGCCGCGCGCAAGGCGGGGCTGTCCCCGGCGGCGATCGCGACGATGACCGACCAGATATTCCAGTACGACATCGACTTCAAGGACACGCAGAAGGGCGACCGCTTCAGCGTGGTGTACGACGAGATCTGGCGCGAAGGCGAGCGCATCGGCACCGGTGCGATCCGTGCGGCCACCTTCTCCACCGGCGGCAAGACCTTTGCCGGCTTCCGCTTCGAGCGCGACGGCAAGGCCGAGTACTTCACCCAGGAAGGCCGGCCGCTGAAGAAGAGCTTCATCCGCATGCCGATCCCGTACGCGCGGTTGACCTCCGGGTTCGGCTCCCGGCGCCACCCGATCAAGGGCAAGGTGCGCATGCACAAGGGCGTGGACTACGGCGCGTCCTCGGGCACGCCGATCATGGCCGCCGGCGATGCACGCGTGCAGTTCGCCGGCTGGCGGGGCGGCTACGGCCGCACCGTGATCCTCGACCACGGCCGCGGACACACCACGCTGTACGCGCACATGTCCCGCTTCGGCAAGTACAAGGCCGGCCAGCAGGTGCGCCAGGGCGAGACCATCGGCTTCGTGGGCAGCTCCGGGCTTTCGACCGGCCCGCACCTGCACTACGAATTCCGCATCAACGGCGTGCATCGCAATCCGCTGTCGGTGACCATGCCGCCGCCCGAGCCGCTGAAGGGCGCCGAATTGATCGCCTTCCGCGCCCAGGTCGCGCCCGCCCTGGCACAGCTCGAGCGCATCGAGAACGTCCGCCTCGCGCAGGCGGGACCGGCGCGCAAGGCGAACCCGGACGCAGCCACACGCCCCAAGGCCTGATGGCTTGATGGCCACCGCACCACGGCCGCCACACGACGACGACCCGCCTGGACCAGGCGGGTTTTTCGTTGGATCGGGCCTCTACCTCGGACTGATCTCCGGCACCAGCGCCGACGGCATCGACGCCGCGCTGGTCCGGCTGGAAGACGGTGCGGACGGGGCTCTTGTCTGCGAGGTGGTCCATGCGCGCACCTCACCGTGGGATGGCGACCTGCGCAGCCGGCTGGTTGCCTTGGGCCAGGGCGGCGCGCTGGATTCGCTGGATGAACTTGGCACGCTGGATACGCGCCTGGGGGAGGCCTTCGCCGAGGCCGCGGTGGCGCTGGTGGGCGAGGCCGGGCTGACCGCGGCGCACGTGCGTGCGATCGGGTCGCATGGCCAGACCCTGCGCCACCGGCCCGGTGGTGCACGGTTCGATGGCCGCCACCCCTTCACCGTGCAGCTGGGCGATGGCCACGTCATCGCCGAGCGCAGCGGAATCACCACCGTGGCCGACTTCCGCCGTCGCGACGTGGCAGCCGGTGGCCACGGCGCGCCGCTGGTGCCGGCCTTCCATGCCGCACAGCTGCACGCGCCCGACGAGGATCGCGCGGTGCTCAACCTGGGCGGCATCGCCAACTTCACCCTGCTGCCGCGGCAGGGCGCGGTGCGCGGATTCGACACCGGCCCGGCCAATGCACTGATGGACGCCTGGTGCGAGCACCATCTCGGGCACGCGTTCGACGCGGACGGGGGCTGGGCGTCGACGGGCACGGTGGACGCCGCCCTGCTGGAGCGCCTCGCGTCCGACACGTGGTTTGCGCTGGCGCCGCCCAAGAGCACCGGTCGCGAGCATTTCCACCTCGACTGGGTGCGACGGCACCTGCGGGGCGACGAGCGCGCCGAGGATGTGCAGGCGACATTGCTGGAGCTGAGCGCTGCGACCATCGCCGATGCCCTGCTCGTCCACCAGCCGGGCACGCGCCGGCTGCTGGCCTGTGGGGGCGGGGTACGAAACGCGCGGCTGCTGGACCGGATCGGCGCCCGGCTGCCGGGCGTTGCCATCGATTCCACGGCGCGTCACGGGCTGGACCCGGACTTCGTCGAAGCCGCGGCGTTCGCGTGGCTTGCGCGGCAGGCGCTCCTGGAACGCCCCGGCAACCTGCCGTCGGTTACCGGCGCGACCGGGCCGCGGGTGCTGGGCGTCGTCTACCCGGCGTCCTGACCGGGCGGCCGGACGGGCCGGTCGGGCCGCATGTCGGGACGGATCGACTGGTCGGGCTGGGTCCTGGGCTTGACCGGCTCGGCGCGGCCGATGCGGCCGAAGCCCGGATCGTCGGGGATCACCTCCATCGCGGCGATCGCGGCCTGCAGCGCCATGGAATCGCTGTCGGTCAGCCGGGACGCCAGCTCGGCTTCGCACTCGAACAGGCCCGTTTCCAGCATGTGCATGAGTGCGTGCTGCCGGGTCCAACCCCGCGCATCGGCCACCCGCTGGATGCGCTCCAGCAGCAGTGGGCCGACGTCGCGCAGGGTCAGCTCGTTCACGCCAGTGGCTCAGCCGCGGTCGGGGCTTCGGGCACGGGCTCGCGGATGCGCCGCCATAGCCACGCAAGCAACAGCAGTGTCGGCACCACGGTCAGCGCACTGAGGACGAAGAAGGTCACGTACGAGGTCGCCTCGACGATGAAGCCCGATACGCCGCCGACGAACTTGCCCGGCAGGTTGGCCAGCGATACCAGCAGGGCGTATTGGGTCGCGGTGAAATTGCGGTCGGTGAGCGAGGACATGAACGCGACAAGCACCACCCCGGCGAAGCCCTGGAACAGGTTGTCGGCACTGATGGCGGCGTAGAACGCCCAGATCTCCGACGGGAACTGCGCCATCAGCACGAACGCGATGTTCGACAACGCCACCCCGATCGCGGCCAGGAACAGCATCCGGCGGAAGCCGAACGCGGCCACGGCGATGCCACCCAGGAACGCGCCGGCAATCCCCATCCAGACGCCATAGAGCTTGGACACCGTGGCGATGTCGGCCTTGGTGTAGCCCGAGTCGAGGTAGAAGGGGCCGGCCATCACCCCGATCACCTGGTCGGGGAACTTGAACAGGCCGACGAACAGCAGCAGCGCCAGGCCCAGCAGCAGCCCGTTGGTGGAAAAGAAACTGGAGAACGGCTGCCAGAACGCGCCCACGAAATCGATGCGCCGCTCGACCGTCGACTCCGGCGCCACCGGCTCGCGGCAGACCAGGGTGGTGATGATCGGCAGTAGCATCAGCGCCGCCATCGCCAGGTACGCCTCGCGCCAGCCCAGGAACTCGGCCAGGTACAGGGCGCCGGCGCCGGCCAGGATCAGCCCGATCCGGTAGCCCAGCGTGTAGGTCGCCGCGAGCGCGGCCTGGGCCTTCACCGGTGCGATCTCGATGCGGTACGCATCCACCGCCGCATCCTGGGTGGCGCCGGCGAACGAAGCCACCAGCACCCACATCACCAAGGGGCCGACCCCCAGCTCGGGGCGGGTCATCGCCAATGCCACCAGGCCCAGGGCCACGACCACCTGCGACACCAGCAGCCACGAGCGCCGCCGGCCCAGGAACGCGGTCAGGGGGAACGCGTAACGGTCGATCAGCGGCGCCCACAGGAACTTCAGCAGGTAGAAGAAGCTTGCCAGGCTGATCAGGCCGATGCTGCCCAGGTCCAGCCCGGAGTCGCGCAGCCGGGTGGACAGCGTCATCGACGCGATCAGCAGGAACGGCAGGCCCGAGCCGAAGCCCAGCATCAGCATGGTCATCGCCGAAGGGGTGCCGAACGCACGGCGGATGCCGCGCCAGCCCTTGTAGGACGTGGATGCGGGCGTGGCCGCTGGAGCGGAGGCGGCCGGAGGGGTTGGGGTCGCCATCAGCCCAGTGCCCCCGCGTAATCGACGGTGAACGGGGCATGGTCGGAGAAGCGGGGCTCACGCTCGACCGAGCACCGCTTCAGGCGCCCGCGCAGGCCGGGCGTCACCAGCTGGTAGTCGATGCGCCAGCCGACGTTGTTGGCGCGCGCGGCGCCGCGGTTGCTCCACCAGGTGTAGTCCTGGCCGTCGGCATGCAGCGCGCGGTAGGCGTCGACCCAGCCATCCGCGCAGGCATCGGTGCCGTCGCTGCCGCCATCGGCATGCAGCTGGCCGTTGAGCCAGGCGCGCTCGGGCGGCAGGCAGCCGGAGTTCTTCTGGTTGGGGGTCCAGTTCCTGATATCCATGCGGCTGCGCACGATGTTCCAGTCCCCGCACAGCACGTACTGGCGACCGCTGGCCCGCCAGCCGTCGAGGATGGGCTTGAGCCAGTCCATGACTTCGAACTTGAAGCCCTGGCGCAGCTCGCCCGACGAACCCGAGGGGATGTAGAACGACACCACCGACAGGTTGCCGAAGCGGGCCTCGATGTAGCGCCCCTCATCGTCGAAGGGCGCCCAGCCCAACTCGGTGCGAACTTCGTCGGGTTCGCGCCGGGCGTAGATCGCCACGCCGCTGTAGCCCTTCTTCGTCACCGCGTCGCGGAAGAACGCGCGGTACCCCTCCGGAAGGAATTCCGGCCCGGCCAGCTGGTGTTCCTGCGCCTTGGTCTCCTGCACGCAGAGCACGTCGGCATCCTGGCCGGCGAACCACTCGAAGAAGCCCTTGCGGGCGGCCGAGCGCAGGCCGTTGGCGTTGAAGCTGATGATGCGCATGCAGGTTCCGCGTCGGGGGTCGGGCGATCATAACAACGCGCCCGCGACCGGTGCGGCGGGCGCTGGCCTATCATGGCGATCCCCGCGACGGCGTTCGCGCCGTCCGTTCAGCCTTCCTGACGGCCCACCCCGGATGACCGACCACCGCACCCGTTTCCTCACGCTGGCGCTGGACGCAAAGGCCCTGCGCTTCGGCGAGTTCACGTTGAAGTCCGGCCGGTCCAGCCCCTACTTCTTCAACGCCGGCCGTTTCGACTCCGGCGCCGCTCTGGCGGGCCTGGCCGCGTGCTATGCCGATGCCATCGACGCGGCCGGGCTTGAGTTCGACGTGCTGTTCGGGCCCGCCTACAAGGGCATTCCACTGGCCACGGCGCTGGCCTGTGAATACGCCCGCCGCGGCCGCGACCTGCCGGTGGCGTTCAACCGCAAGGAGGCCAAGGCCCACGGCGAGGGTGGCCAGCTGATCGGCGCGCCGCTGGACGGCCGTCGGGTGCTGGTGGTGGATGACGTCATTACCGCCGGCACCGCCATCCGCGAGGCGCTGGCGATCATCGGCGATGCCGGCGGCACGGTGGCCGGGATCGCCATCGCGCTGGACCGCCAGGAAATCGTCGGCGAGCCGCCCGTGCATTCGACGTCGCCACGACGCTCGGCGGCAGAAACTGTCACGGATCAACACGGACTGCCGGTCGTGGCCGTGGCCCGGCTCGACGACCTGCTGTCCTTTGCCGCCGGCCACGCCGACATGCACGCCCAGCGCGATGCCCTGCAGGCGTACCGGCACCGGTACGGCACCGGCTGACGCGGCGGGCCTGCCGCTGGCCCGACTCTTGCTTTACTCCCTCGGGATGGCCAATACGATCAATCAGGGACGACCGGAGGCGACATGACGATTGCACGCACGGCACTGGGCGCAACACTCTTTCTGGCGCTCATCGCGCCGGCAGCGGGGCTGGCCCAGGCCCCGAAGCCTTCGAAGAAGCTGTACTGCTGGGACGAGAACGGCCGACGCGTGTGCGGCGACGCGTTGCCCGCCGACGCGGTCGACAGCGCCCGCACCGAGATCAGCGCGCGCAGCGGCCTGCCGACCGCGCGCATGTCACGGGCGCTGACGCCTGAGGAGCGCTTGGCCGCGGAGGCCGCCGCACGCCAGGCCGCCATCGACGCCGCGGCCCGTGAAGCGGCGCAGCGGCGCGACATCGCCATGGTCGAGTCCTACAACAGCGAGGCCGAGCTGCGACGCGCCTTCCAGCACCGCATCACGCTGATGGAGGAGACCGTGCAGGCCTCGCTTTACGGCATCAAGGGACTGCGCCAGAGCCTGGTCAGCCTGTTGCGCCGGGCCGGGCAGGTCGAGCTGGCGGGCGAAAAGGTGCCCCGCGATCTGGCCGCCACCATTCGCACCCAGCACGAGGAACTGATGCGCCAGCAGGCCCTCCTGGTGGAGCACAGGCGCAACCGGCGCGAGGTCGAAGGCGACCTCACCACGGCGCTGGAGCGCTATCGCGACATGACCGCGGGCGACGAAGCAGCCACCGGGGGCTGATACCCGCCCCTGGCCGCACAACGCCGGCGCCCACCGCACGGTCCCTCCGACGCCGCCTTCAGACCGGTGCGCTGCGCCACCCCTGTGGATGCGGGCGGCGCCCAACCGTCTGGACTAGAACGGCAATGCCAGGTCGGGATCCAGTGCCAGGATCTGCGCACGGAAGTCGGCCTTGATCCGTGCCATGGCCTCGTTGCTGTCGGCATCGAACCGCATCACCAGCACCGGGGTGGTGTTGGAGGCACGGACCAGGCCCCAGCCGTCCGGCCAGTCCACGCGCAGGCCGTCGATGGTCGACAGCCGAGCCCCTTCGAAACGGGCCTGGTCCACGAAGCGCTCCACGAACGCGTGCGGGTTGCCGTCGGGCGGCTCGACCTTGATCTCGGCAGTGGCCACGCCATCGGGCAGCGCGGAGAGCTGTTCGCTGGCGCTCTGCGGGCGGGCGGCGAGGATCTCGAGCAGGCGCGCCGCCGCGTAGATGCCGTCGTCGAAGCCGTACCAGCGCTCCTTGAAGAAGAAGTGGCCGCTCATCTCGCCCGCCAGTTCCGCATCCGTCTCGCGCATCTTGGCCTTGATCAGTGAATGGCCGGTCTTCCACATCAGCGGGCTGCCGCCGTGTCGCAGGATGTGGCCGGGCAGGCGCCCGGTGCACTTGACGTCGTAGATGATCATCGCGCCCGGGTTGCGCTCCAGCACGTCGGCGGCGAACAGCATCAGCAGGCGGTCGGGGAAGATGTTCTGGCCATCGCGCGTGACCACGCCCAGGCGGTCGCCGTCGCCGTCGAATGCCAGCCCCAGGTCCGCGTCCAGCCGCGCCACCATCTTGATCAGGTCGGCCAGGTTCTCCGGCTCGCTGGGGTCGGGGTGGTGGTTCGGGAAGGTGCCGTCGATCTCGCAGTACAGCGGCGTGACCTCGGCGCCGATCGCGGCGAGCACGCGCGGGCCCAGTTCGCCGGCCACGCCGTTGCCGGCATCCACCACCACCTTCAGCGGCCTGTCGATCTGAACGTCGGCCGCCACGCGCTGGACGTAGTCCTCACTGATGTCGCGCGATTCAAGCCCACCCGGCGCGTCGGCGGTGTGCAGGCGGTCCTCGGCGATGCGGGCATACAGGTCTAGGATGGCGTCGCCCGAGAGCGTCTCGCCGCCGACCACGACCTTGAAACCGTTGTAGTCGGGCGGGTTGTGGCTGCCGGTCACCGACACGCAGGATCCGGCGTTGAGGTGGTAGGCGCCGAAGTAGATCAGCGGCGTGGGCGCCAGGCCGATGTCAACGACGTTGCGACCGGCCCGGCGCAGCCCGGTCAGCAGGCCGTTGACCAGGTCCGGGCCCGACAGGCGCCCGTCGCGGCCGACGACGATGTCGACCAGGCCCTTCTCATGCATCAGCGAACCGATGGCGTGGCCGATCAGCTCGGCCACGCCCGCGTCCAGGCTCTGTCCGACGATGCCGCGGATGTCGTAGGCGCGGAAAATGCCGCGGTCAATGGCGACGGGCGTGCCTTCCAGCGTGGTGGGCGTCACCTGCGGCTGGACCGCAGGCTGCTTCCTTGCGGGCGTCGGTTCGGCCTGCAGGCTTTCGGCCAGGGTCTGTTCGGACTCTTCCGGGACAGCCTCGCCGGCGGCGGCACGCTTGAGCTGCGGCGGGCGCCAGGCCAGCAGCGCCAGCAGCAGCGCGACCGCCGCCAGCGCCAGGGTGCCGACCAGCCCCAGGCCAAACGGACTGCCGGGGGCCGGAGGCACCGCGGCGGCAACCCTCAGTTCGCTGCCGGGCACCGGCACCGCCAGCACCTCCGCGCCGTTGGCGAGCGTTGCGTCGCCCCGTTCCAGCACGCTGTGGCTGCCCTGGCGCAGGGCCAGGTAGCGACCATCCCCCAGTGGGGTGGCGTCGAACCCGGCCGCCAGGCGTTCCAACGGCAGGTGCGCCAGCGCGACGGCAACCGGTTCGTTGCGTTGGTCCACCACCGGGGCCGCCAACGCGACCCGGGGCGCGGCGGCGCCACCCGTCACCCAGACCACCGTGTCGCCTGCCGCCAGCGCCGACTCCAGCGCGGCCAACCGGCCATAGCCACCGGGGCTGGCTTCATCCAGTGCGGCGTAGGCCGCCTCGAGGTCGGGCGTGACGACCATGCCGTCCTCCGCCCCGGGCCAGCCTTCGGTCAGCTGCGCCGCGGCGCGCTCGAACGCGCCGGCCTTTACCGCCGCGACGAACGCGGGGTCGGCCATCTGCGTCGACAGCCGCTTCTTCTGGTTGGACAGCGCGCTGCCCAGCGACTGCGCGGCGACATCGCGGGCAGTCACCAGGGCGCTTCTACGGCTGCCGTCATGGTTCTGCTGCCACGCGCTGTAGGCCAGCCAGGCCGCCAGCAGCAGCCCCAGCGCGATCACCACCGGGCGCAGTGGCCGGAGCTGCTCCAGCGAAACCTGCGGCCGTTCGATCTTCAAGTCCACCATGTCTACGGCTCCAAACACTGTCCCGCGGTGTCAGCGCACACCGGTATGGCCGAATCCACCCGCCCCGCGTGCACTGGCTTCGAACTCATCGACCACCTCGAGCGCCGCCCTGACGATGGGCAGTACGACCAGCTGAGCGATGCGATCCCCCGGCTGCATCGTAAAAGCCTCCTGCCCACGATTCCACAGGCTGATCATCAGAGGGCCCTGGTAATCGGCGTCGATCAGCCCGGTGCCGTTGCCAAGGACGATACCGTGCTTGTGACCCAGGCCCGAGCGCGGAAGGATCACCGCGCACAGGGTCGGGTCGCCCAGGTGGATCGCCAGGCCCGAAGGCACCAGCGCGGTATCGCCCGGCGCCAGGGTCAGGGCCTGGTCGAGCGCGGCGCGCAGGTCCAGTCCCGCGCTGGCCTCGGTCGCATAGGCCGGCAGCGGCCAGTCCGCGCCGAAGCGCGCATCGAGGATCTTCAGCTGGAGGGTATGGTGCATTGGACGCGGGTTCCTTCGCGCTGGGAATGGGTTTGCCACGGATTGCGCGGACGGGGCGGGACCGGCTCGGTGCGACCGCCTGCAATCGGGGGCGGGCAGCCATCGTCCTGGGGCCACGGTAGTCCATTGATCCGACTGAATCCGTGTCATCCGTGGCCCGAGTCCACTGTTGGTGTCAGCTCGACCACCAGATCCAGCAACAACCGGGCCAGCTCGGTCTTCGATGCGGGTCCCAGTGCGCGCTCGCCACCGTCCCAGTACACGGTCAGTGCGTTGTCGTCGCTTTCGAAACCGCTGCCGGGGACGCCAACGCGGTTGGCGGCGATCAGATCGATCCCCTTGGCGGCCCGCTTGCCCCGGGCGTAGTGCTCGACGCGGTCGGTCTCGGCGGCGAATCCCACCACCAGCCGCGGCCGCGACGCGTGCGCTGCCACATCGGCAAGGATGTCGGGCGTGCGCACCAGTTCCAGCGTCAGCGTCTCCTGCCCCGGCTGCTTCTTGAGCTTGCCCGGTGCGACCTCGCGCGGGGTGTAGTCGGCCACCGCTGCCGCGCCGATGTAGATGTCGCAGGGCAACTGGGCGATCACCGCGCCGTGCATCTCACGCGCCGAGCGCACATCGATGCGCTGCACGCCGCGGGGGGTCGGCAGCGACACCGGGCCGGCCACCAGCACCACCTCGGCGCCGCGCCCTCGGGCCGCCGCGGCCACCGCGAACCCCATCTTGCCGCTGCTGCGGTTGCCGATGAAGCGCACCGGGTCGATGTCCTCGAAGGTCGGGCCAGCGCTGACCAGCACCTTCAGGCCGGCCAGCGGACGGGCACCGGCATGGGTCACGCGGATTCGCCGGCAAGCGCGGCCAGGATCGCCCCCGGCTCCACCATGCGCCCCTCGCCGACTTCGCCGCACGCCTGCTCACCGGCATCCGGACCCAGCACCAGCACGCCGCGGCCCCGCAGCGTGTCCATATTGGCCCGGGTTGCCGGGTGCGCCCACATCAGGCGGTTCATCGCCGGGGCCACGGCGATCGGCGCGTCGGTGGCCAGGCACAGGGTGCTGACCAGGTCGTCGGCCAGCCCGTGGGCCAGCTTGGCAAGCGTATTCGCGGTGGCCGGGGCGACGACGACGACGGTGGGCCAGCGCGCCAACTCGATATGGCCCATCGCCGCTTCGGCCGCCTCGTCCCACAGCGAGGTGCGCACCGGCTCGCCCGACAGCGCCTGGAACGTGGTCGCGCCGATGAAGCGGGTGGCCGCGTCGGTCATCGCCACCCGCACCTGGGCGCCGGCCTTGCGCAGCCCGCGGACCAGCTCGGCGGCCTTGTAGGCGGCGATGCCACCGCATACGCACACCAGCACGCGTTGGCCCGACAGCGGCCCGGTGGGCGAAGGGGTCGACGCGTCGTTCATGGCAAGGGGCGAAGTCCTACCGGAAATGCGGCGGTCAGCTTACCCGAACGCCTGGTGCCTCCCGATGGCCGCACCGCCGGCGCGGGCCGAACATGGCGGCTCCGCTGGCCTCCCGTCCGGGCCGCGGAACCATTCCCAGGTGGAACCGACCGATGCATATCCGCGACTGGCCCGAATCCGAGCGTCCCCGCGAAAAACTGCTGGCCCGGGGCCCGGGCGCACTGTCGGACGCCGAGCTGCTGGCGCTGTTCCTCGGCTCGGGCCTGCGGGGACGGGACGCGGTCACCACCGCGCGCGAACTGCTGGCCGCACACGGGCCGCTGCGGCGGCTGCTGGACCGGAGCGCGACCGAGCTGGCCACGCTGCCGGGCCTGGGCGCCGCACGCGCCTGCACCCTGGCCGCTGCGCTGGAGCTGGGCCAGCGCCACCTGCACGCGGCGCTGGAGCGGGGCGAGGTGCTATCGGACCCGGCCGCCGCCGGCCGCTACTTCGCCCAGCGCCTGCGCGGGTTCGCCCACGAGGTGTTCGCGGCACTTTTCCTGGACACCCGCCACCGCGTCATCGCCTACGAAGCGCTGTTCAGCGGCACCGTCGATGGCACCGAGGTGCACCCGCGCGAGGTGGTGCGCCGCGCACTGGCCCACAACGCGGCCGCGGTGATCGTCGGCCACAACCATCCCAGCGGCAACCCGGAGCCCAGCGCGGCCGACCGCGCCGTCACCGCCCGGCTCAAGCAGGCGCTGGCGCTGGTGGACCTGCGCCTGCTGGACCACTTCGTGATCGCCGACGGCCCACCGGTGTCGCTGGCGGCGCGCGGCTGGGTGTGAGGGCGCGGGCGCGCGGTTCACGGATCGGAGCCCGCCCCGCGCCGGTTAGAATGCGCGGTTCCGCCCCACCCCCGCAGGCCTCCCGTGAAAGCCACCCTCCGCGCCCTGGTCGAGCAGGCCATCGACGCGCTGCGCGCCGCCGGCACACTGCCGGCCGACCTCGCCACGCCCGACTTCGTGATCGAACGCCCCAAGAGCCGCGCGCAGGGTGACTTCTCGACCAACGCCGCGATGCTGCTGGCCAAGCCGGCGCGATCCAACCCACGCGCGGTCGCACAGGCATTGCTGGACGCGCTGCCGGCCAGCGACGCCATCGCCCGGACCGAAGTGGCGGGCCCGGGATTCATCAACTTCCATGTCGACGAGCGCGCCTGGCGCGCTGCACTGGGCGAGGTGCTGTCGGCGGGCGAGGACTGGGGCCGCAACGACAGCGGCCGCGGCCGCCGCGCCGGCGTCGAGTACGTGTCGGCCAACCCGACCGGCCCGCTCCACGTCGGCCACGGCCGTGCGGCGGTGATCGGCGACTGCATCACCCGGGTGCTGGCCGCCAACGGCTGGGACGTGGCGCGCGAGTACTACTACAACGACGCCGGCGCGCAGATCGACAACCTCGCCCTGTCGGTGCAGGCGCGCGCGCAGGGCCGAGGCCCCGACGACGCCGACTGGCCCGCCGACGGGTACCGCGGCGACTACATCAAGGACGTGGCCGCGGCGTACCTGCGCGGCGAGACGGTCCAGTCCGGGGACCACGGCGTCACCGGCGCCAAGGACGCGGGCGACCTCGATTCCATCCGCCGCTTCGCCGTGGCCTGGCTGCGCCGTGAGCAGAACGACGACCTGGCCGCATTCGGCGTGGGCTTCGACGTGTTTTTCCTGGAGTCCTCGCTGTACGCGGACAGCAAGGTGGAGGAAACCGTTCGCGAGCTGGTCGCCCACGGCCACACCTACGAGGAGGGCGGCGCGCTGTGGCTGCGTTCGACCGATTTCGGTGATGACAAGGACCGCGTGATGCGCAAGTCCGACGGCAGCTACACCTACTTCGTGCCCGACGTCGCCTACCACCTGTCCAAGTGGCAGCGCGGCTACGAGCGCGCGATCACCGAGCTGGGCGCCGACCACCACGGCAGCCTGGCGCGGGTGCGCGCCGGTCTGCAGGCACTGGACGCCGGCATCCCGCAGGGCTGGCCGGAGTACGTGCTGCACCAGATGGTGACGGTGATGCGTGGCGGCGAAGAGGTGAAGCTGTCCAAGCGCGCCGGCAGTTACCTCACCCTGCGCGACCTGATCGACGAAGCGGGCCGCGACGCGACGCGCTGGTTCCTGGTGGCCCGCAAGCCTGACTCCCAGTTGACCTTCGACATCGACCTGGCGCGCAGCCAGTCGCTCGACAACCCGGTGTACTACGCGCAGGTCTCGCATGCGCGCATGTGCGGGCTGATGCGGCAGCTGGCCGAGCGCGGCCTGGCCTACGACGCGACGCTGGGCCTGTCGCGGCCGCTGGAGGATGACGAGGAAACCGCCGGCCTGGTCGCCACGCTGCTGCGCTACCCGGACGTGGTGGAGACGGCGGGACGCGACCTCGAGCCGCACCAGCTCGCCGCCTACCTGCTGGATTTGGCGCAGGCCTTCCAGAGCTACTACAACGACCACCAGTTCCTGGTCGACGATGCCGGCCTGCGCAGTGCGCGGCTGGTACTGGCGCACGCCTCGCGGCAGACCCTGTCCAACGGGCTTGCACTGCTGGGCGTGGGCGCCCCCGAAACGATGTGAGCGCGCAACGCGTTCATCTGCGCACGGCAGGCGCCGCGACGCATTGACTTAGACTGGCATTCCGCCCGGTACGCGCGCAGCGTCCGGGCATCGGCACGAGGACATGCACTTGGCAGCACGACGCGGCAAGACCCAGGCACGACGCAATTCCGGCCAGCAGGGCCTGCCCGGCTGGGCGTGGATGGTGCTGGGCATCGTGCTGACGGTGATCGTGGTGCTGGCGGCGCCGCGGCTGCTGAAGTCCGACGGTGACGGTTTCTTCCGTCCGCGCCCCAACCCCGATGCGCAACCCGCGCCGGTGGCCAGTGGCGGCGAGGACGTGACAGTCGACGACGCCGGCGACCCGGTGGTGGACGATGCCACCCCGGCCGACCCCGAGGCCCGCGAATTCGATTTCTACACGCTGCTGCCGGGCAAGGAAGTGGCGTTGAGCGATGCCGAACTGGCCGCGACCGAACGCGCCGAGGAACAGCGCCTGCAGGCCCTGCAGGATGCCCAGGCGCGGCGCGCGGACCCGCTGCCCGAGCCCGTCGACACCACGCGTGCCGCACCGGCCGACCCGGCGGCGGCGACTTCCGTGGCGACCGCACCCAGCAGCGCGACCGCGGCCGGCGCCGGAGACGGCAGCCGCTACCTGCTGCAGGCCGGCGCGTTCAAGGCCTCCGGGCAGGCCGAGGAGCTCAAGGCCCGCATCGCCCTGCTTGGGCTGGGGGCGCGGGTGGAAGCGGCACAGATCGACGACACCACCGTATACCGCGTGCGGATGGGCCCGTACGGCACCGCCACCGACCTGGCCGAGGCCAAGCGCAAGCTGTCCGGCGGCGGCCTGGAATCGCTCGCGATCAAGGTGAAGTAGTAGCGGCAACCCTCCGGCAGCCGCCTGCGCGAGCCGGCGCCTTCCGGGCGGCGGCAGGTGCCGGCCACGCGCCTGCACGTTGCACGTCACCCCCGCGCATTCCGTAGACTCGACGCACTCACGCTCCGGGACCGCGCATGCCTGCCTTCCGACTCGACACCCGCGTCCTCGCCGGAGGTGTCGTCGCCATGCTCCTGCTGCTCGCCTTCGACCTGTTCGCTTCGCTGGCAGGCGGGCGCATCGACGCGTTCGTGCGTACGCCCTGGGGTCCGTTCTCGGCGGCCACGCTGGCGGTGACCTTCGTGGCGATGGCCGTTGGCGGCTGGGTGGCGCGACGCGGATTCACCTGGGTGGCGCTGGCGTTGACCGCGCTGACCTGGGTGGTGGTGGTGGCGACCCTGCTGGCCATTGCCGGCCCGGACAGCCCCCCTCAGATGCGCGGCGTCGGCGGCGTGCTGCGCTACAACGCGGCGGCTATCGTGCTCGGCCTGGCCGTGGCCGCGCTCGGGGCCTGGGCCGGCCAATGGCTGGCGCAACGGCGGCAGGCGCCCCCTCCTACTTCGCCGTGATCCCTAGCCCGCGCTTTCGGCCCGTGGCGCCCGCTTGAGCCGGATCAGCGCGGAGGTATCGGCGTCGCCGTGGCCGCGCTCGACCAGTTCGGCGTAGTCGGCGGCGGCCTGGTCAAGGACCGTGGTGCGGATTCCGGTCTCGCGTGCCACCTGCTGCACGATCCGCAGGTCCTTGAGCATGTGCGCGGACTTGAAGCCCGGGGTGAACTCGTCGCGGAGCATCGTCTCTCCACGCTTGCCCAGGAACCAGTTCGCCGCCGCCCCGGCCATCAGCGTCGGCAGCAGGCGCACGGGGTCCAGTCCCAGCTTCTCTCCCAGCGCAAGCCCTTCGCACACCGCCTCGTTGATGCCGGCGACCAGCACCTGGTTGACCGCCTTGGTGGCCTGCCCGGCACCGCTTTCGCCCATGTGCGCGATGCCGGCGGCGTACGCCTCCAGTACCGGGCGCGCCTGCTCGATGGCCGCAGCCTCGCCTCCGGCCATGATCGACAGCCGGCCGGCGCGCGCGCCTTCCACGCCGCCCGACACGGGCGCGTCGACGAATCCGATGCCTTCCAGCGCCAGCATCGCGGCGGCCTTGCGCGCGGTCTGCACCGACACCGTCGAGTGGTCGATGACCAGCGCCCCGCGCTTGAGCACCTTGGCCAGGGAAGCGACGTTTTCCAGCACGTCCGCATCCAGCGGCACGCACATCGCCACCACGTCGCAGTCGGCGAAGTTGTCGGCCGAGCGCGCGGTACGCACGCCAAGCTCGGCGGCCAGCGCCTCGGCCTTGGACTGGGTGCGGTTGGCGACCACCACCAGCGCGCCCAGCGCGTGCAGGTGGCGCGCCATCGGGGCGCCCATGGCGCCCAGGCCGATGAAACCGGTTCGCGGGAGGGGGGGCGTGTCGATCGGTCGGGTCATGGCGGGGGTTCCTGCCCGGCGCGGGGTCGCGCCGGGATCGTCCAAGGGAGCAACGGGCCAACCGGCGCGGATCGGCCCAGGGGCATCCGTAGCGGGGTGGCGCACGGTGTCGGCTGCCGGCCGGGGCCGGCGGAGGTCATCGGTTCGCGGCCCCCGCGGGCGCCATGCCGTCGGGTAGCGAGGCACCGTCCGGCCTGTCGTCCAGGGGCGTGTCATCGAGGTAGGTGTACCCGGTCAGCCCGGTTTCAAGGGCGGCGGCCAGCCGCTGCGCCTCGGCGGCGGGCAAGCCGGCCGCGTCCACCCGGGCGCGGTAGGCCGCGCGCAGGTCCTCCAACCGGTAGCCGACGTAGTCCAGCATCACGTCGGTGGTGTCGCCGCTGCGCTGCTGCAGCAGCCGGTAGCCCTCGCCGCTGGCATCCACCTGCACTTCGACCGCGTCGGTGTCGCCGAACAGGTTGTGGATGTCGCCGAGGATCTCCTGGTAGGCACCCACCAGGAAAAAGCCCAGCCGGTACCCCTCGCCGGGCCGCAATGCATGCATCGGCAGCGAGGTGTTGAGCGATTCGTTCTCCACGTAGGTGTCGATTCGGCCATCCGAGTCGCAGGTGAGGTCGGCGATCACGCCACGGCGGGCGGGCGCCTCGTCGAGGCGCTCGATCGGCACGATCGGGAACACCTGCTGGATCGCCCACACGTCGGGCATCGACTCGAACACGCTGAAATTGACGAAGTACTTGTCGACCAGCCGCTGGTTGAGCTCGTCCAGCACCGGCTGGTGGCTCTTCTCGCCGGGGCTGAGGCGGCTGCGCACGCCGTGGGCGATGGCATAGAACAGGTCGTCGATGCGCGCACGGTGCACCAGGTCGATCTGCCCCAACGCATACGCCGAAAGGCCCTCGCTGTGGTGGTGCACGGCCTCGTGGAACAGTTCCACCGCCGGGCGCTGTCCCAGTTCGTCATGGATCTCGCGCAGGTGGCGCACCACCCCGGGCTCGTCCTCGAAGGCCTCGGGCACCCGGCCTTCGGGCGCGCGCTCGACTTCCGAGACGTTGGCCACCAGCACCGCGTGATGCGCGGTCATCGCGCGCCCGCACTCGGTGACGATGCGCGGCGGTGGCAAGCCGTGCTCGCGGCACGCTTCCGCCAGCGGCTGCACGATGGTCGAGGCGTACTGGGCCAGTCCGTAATTGATCGAGTAGTAGCTGCGCGAGCGGGTGCCTTCATAGTCGATGCCCAGTCCGCCGCCCACGTCCATGTAGCGCACGTTGGCGCCCAGCCGCGAGAGCTCGACGAAATACCGGGTGGCCTCGCGGATGCCGCTGGCGATGTCGCGCACGTTGGAGATCTGGCTGCCCATGTGGAAGTGCAGCAGCTGCAGGCAATCGGCCATGCCGGCGTCGCGCAGCCGCTTCCACAGGTCCAGGACCTGGCGCGGGCTGAGGCCGAACTTGGCCTTGTCGCCACCGCTGTTCTGCCACTTGCCGGCGCCCAGCGAGGCCAGCCGCATGCGCACGCCCAGGCCGGGCTTCACGCCCAGCGATGCCGCCTCTTCCATCACCAGCGACAGCTCGGAGGGCTTCTCGACCACGATGAAGGTTTCCAGCCCCAGCTTGCGACCGATCAGCGCCAGGCGGATGTACTCGCGGTCCTTGTAGCCATTGCAGACGATCAGGCCGCCCGGCTGGCTCAGCGCCAGGACCGCCATCAGCTCGGGCTTGCTGCCCGCTTCCAGGCCGAAGGCCGCCTGCGGATGGGCCGGATCGGCCGCGCCCCGCTCGGCCAGCCGGCCGGCCACGCCGCGGTGCTGGTTGACCTTGATCGGATAGACGGCGGTATAGCCGCCCAGGTAGTCGCAGTCGTCCATCGCCTGGCCGAAGGCGCGCTGCAGCTTCTGCAGGCGGTCGCCGAGGATGTCGGGAAAGCGCACCAGCAACGGCAGGCGGGCACCCTCGGCGCGCGCGGCGTCGACCACCTCCGGCAGGGCCACGGTCGGGCCCGCCTCCCCGCGCGGACGCACCACCACCCGGCCGGCCCCGTCCACGTCGAAGTACCCCTCGCTCCAGTGCGGGACGGAATAGGTGGTGCGGGCCTGATCGATCGACCAGTCGGACATCGGCGGGAACCGGGGGCGGGGGGAGGCGCATTCTACCGGACCCCCCGGCCCCGCCCCGTTCGCAGGGGGCCATGATCCGGCGCCCATGCCGGCTTCGCTACAATCCGCGCCCCTGCGATCTGCACCCCCGCGATCGCCGCCCTCACCCCGCCGTGGACCACCCCCCGCGGCGCAGACCACAGGAAGCCCCATGACCGAGCCCAGCTGGCATTACGAGAACTTCGAGACCACCGGTTCGGCCATCGGCTATCGGGTGACGCGCAAGCTCGACGAAGTGCAGTCGGACTTCCAGAAGATCGAGATCTTCCAGACCACCGACTGGGGCAACCTGATGCTGATCGACGGCGCGGTGATGCTCACCACCCGCGACAACTTCCTCTACCACGAGATGATGTCGCACCCGGCCCTGTTCACCCACCGCGCCCCCGCGAACGTGGTGATCATCGGCGGCGGCGATTGCGGCACCCTGCGCGAGGTGCTCAAGCACCCGGGCGTGGAACGCGCCGTGCAATGCGATATCGACGAGCAGGTCACGCGGATGGCCGAGAAGTGGTTCCCGGAACTGTGTGAATCCAACGGCGATGCGCGCGCGCAGCTGCTGTTCGACGACGGCATCGCCTACATGAAGAACTGCGAAGCCGGCAGCGTCGATATCGTCATCGTCGATTCGACCGACCCGGTAGGACCCGCCGAGGGCCTGTTCAACAAGGCGTTCTACGACAGCTGTTTCCGCGCGCTGAAGGACGACGGCATCCTGGTGCAGCAGTCGGAGTCACCGCTGGCGCTGCTGGACCTCATCAAGGCGATGCGCACCGAAATGGGCAAGGCCGGCTTCGCCGCCTTCCAGACCCTGCCCTTCCCGCAGCCGTGCTACCCGACCGGCTGGTGGAGCTGCACCCTGGCACGCAAGACCGGCCACGGGTTCGACTTCAGCGAGGATGAAGCCCGCGCCCGCACGTTCGACACCCGGTACTACAGCGCCGACATCCACCGCGGCGCGCAGTCGTTGCCGCCGTTCGTGGCGCAGGCGCTCGCCGGGTAGCCGGAGGGGCCGATTGGCCTCCGCCCCCGTCGCGGACACCGCGGGGGGCTACTCGCCGACGCGACCACACGCCACCGCGCCCGCGGTCCCCCTGCGAATGCACGCGCCCGGGTCCCAATTGAAAACCCGGGCGTCTTCGGCCAGCTGCTCGCGTGCGCCCAGGGTGCCGCAAACCGTCGACACCATCGTCTCGTTCCCGCCGGTGCGGATGCGCACCGCCTGACCCGATCCTAGCCCCGCTCCTGGCCGTCCATCCCGGGTTGCAGGCAACTTCCACCTTCAAGAAGGTCCCGACCGCGGCGGCCAGGATCGTGGGACGACAACGGCTTCCAGCCTTCTCCAGGGCAGCAGTTCGCCCCCGCCTGGCGGGGGCGCCCGAATCTTCGCGTGCCGATCAACGCTGGTCCCGTTCACCCCCAGCGGCCGTTGAACCCACCTCGTAGGAGTTGAACAGCTCCCGTGCCGGGCCCGTTTCAGGAAGGATGTACACGACCCCGCCCGGGCCCCGGAACACCGGACTGACCACGTCCTCATAAAAGCGCACCGGCACATTGATGCACCCGTAGGAAATACGGTTGTCGTCGGTGGTGGTACTCAGCAATCGCTCTCCGCGACGCTCGCTGGGCTGCCCCTTCACCACCCGATGCAGCGCAAGCGCGTCGTCATAGTCGATCCACAGAATCTCCTGGCCCTTGAGGTCGCGATCCAGAGCTGCGACGAAGCGACCGGCCGGGGTAATGCGGTCCTGTGGCCGGATTGCCGCCAATCGCAGCGCGCCGGTGCCTTCGGCAGAGACGTCACCCACTCCCATGCCGAGCAGCGCCGGTTCCGCGCCGCGCAGCTGACCCTGTGCATCGAAGACGAACACGCGGGCATTGACCTTGTCGATGATCATGTACGGCATGCCACCGTTGTCGCCTGAGTCCAGCGCCCAGTGGGCGATGTGCCGGACTTCTGCGGACGCCGGCTGCTTCTGGAAATTCGCCAGCCGCCAACCCCCGCCGCTCGTGGCGGCAGGGGCCTGCGCGTCGCCGCCCGAAGCGAGCGTCCCTGCATCGCCCGTGCTTGACTGCGCGGGGTAGCCCGCCGCCCCTGCGAGTCCTGCGTGCAGCGCAAGCAGGACCACCAGCCCCCGCGACCGGGCACGGACCAGACGGCGGGGCGCGGTGGTCCTTCCCGGCTGGATCGAACCTGGCGTGAGGTTGGACACCGCTCAGTTCCGGTAGGGCTTGGGTGTGCGAACCGGCGCCACGTATGGCTCTTCTTCGTCCGCGGGCGGCACCGGCGTCACTTCCAGCACCATGGGCGGCACCGACTCCGGCGCGACAGCGACCAGCTCTCCATGCGGGGGGAGGGGCAGAGGCGGCAACGGCGGGGTCACTCCGAGCGTCGTCGTCGTCGGCGGCGGCGGCGTTGCCGGCGGAGGCGTGACCGGCGGCGGCGGCGTAACCGGAGGCGGGGTCACCGGCGGCGGCGTAACCGGGGGCGGCGTCACCGGCGGCGGCGGCGGCGGCGGGGTCACCGGCGGCGGCGGCGGCGGGGTCACCGGCGGCGGAGGCGGCGGGGTCACCGGCGGCGGAGGCGGAGGCGGAGGCGGCGGTGTCGCAGCAGCCGTGATCGTTCCCGTCGTATGCGCGGACACCGGTCCACAACAATTGGCCGCGAGCGCATACAAGCCTGCGTCGGCTCCACCCAGGGTGTAGCCGGTGTAGCTGATGCCCGTATTGGCACCCACGTCCGGGGAATCGTAGTGGGCGCTTGCATTCGGACCAGCAACCAGCGTCACCCCTGCGGGGCTTCCCTTCAATCCCGACAGCGTAGTCGAGGTGGTGCCGTCGTAGGTCTTATCGCCCCCGTCGGCGAACACCAGCATGTACTGCCTCAGCGCGGCGCCCTCGGTCAGGGTGAAGTTGGTCGAGTAGTCCGTCGGTGCCGTGTACGAGACCGGGTTGTAGTAGATGTTGACCGGCGCGGCGGTGACCGTGGCGGGCGGTGCCAGCGAGTCGAACACCACGGTTCCGCCCTCGATGCCCGGGCCGCTGCCGTCGGTATCGGCGCTGAGGGTCAGCCCGAGCGGCAGGCCCAGGCTTCGGGTGGGATCCGAAGTGCCGCGGGTCAGGGTGATCGCCGCAAAGATGTTGACGTCGTCGTCGGCGCACATCATCAGGTTGCCATCGGTAACGGTGATGTCCGCTCGCTGGTTGACGTCGCGCCCGGCGGCCAGCAACACGCTGCCGTTGGTCGTGGTGATTGCGGCATTGACGTTTACGTCCTGCCCGCAGCACACCACTAGATTGCCATTGGTCGCGGTGATTGCCGCATTGATGTCGACGTTGCGATCGGCTTCCAGGGTCAGCGTCGTAGGGCCGCCACTGGCGGTCCAGCTGACCGCGTCATTGACGAAGATGTCGCCATTGTCGTTGCCGGCGCCAGCCGTGCTGATGGTGATGTTGTTGGTCACGAGCTGGGCCGACAGCGTTGAGCCAGCGATGTTGTCGCCCGGGGCACTGCCGATGGTGAAGTCCTGCGGGTCGATCAGCCATGTCCCGGTCCTGCCATCGGTCGCGGCAGTGGTTACCGTCACATCGCGGTGGACATTGACGGTCCTTGCGGAGGTCTCGATGAACCCGCCGTTGCCGCCATCCGGCGCGCTGGCATCCAGCACGCCGCCAGCATTGACGGTCCCGGTCTGCATGTCTCCCAGCAGCAGGATGGTGCCGTCGCGATTCTCGATCGTCTGCGCCTGGATGACACCGGTGTTGTTGACCACCGTATGCAACAGGTTTCCGACGGCCTGGGCAGTGAGCAGCACGCGGCCGCCGTCAGCGCGGATCAGCCCACCATTCTCTGCCAGCGCATCCACCGCGCCGGTGTCCACCGAGACATTCAACATGCCGTCGCCTGCCACATCCAGAGTGACCGCTGCGCCGGCCGCCAACGCCACGCTGCCCAGCCGCGCGGAGATCACGCCCTGGTTGCTGACGCTACGGCCCATCAAGGCCACGTAGCCACCGTCGGCGACGCGTATGTCGCCCTGGTTGACGATTGATCCGGCCCCCGCCCCGTTAAAGGCGTAGTTCCCGGCCATGAAATCCGCATCGCTGATTCCCATCGTCGAGGCCACCAGGCTGCCGACGTTGACCGAGGACCCTTTGCCGAACAGGATCCCGTTGGGATTGAGCAGGAAGACCTTGCCGTTGGACTTGAGCGAGCCGAGGATCACCGACGGGTCGGCACCCAGCACGCGGTTCAAGGCCACGGAAGTGCTGCCGGGCTGAACAAACTGCACGGTTTCACCAGACCCGATGCTGAAACTCTGCCAGTTGATCACCATGCCCCGGGTCGACTGGGTGATCGTGGTGTTGGCGCCGCTCCTGACAATCGTGCCGTCGCCTGCAACCACGACCCCGCCGGCGGGGCCCGCCTGCGCGGCACCGGCGAGCGCCAGCAGCATCGCGCCCGTCAGCGCATGCACGGCGAAACACCGTTCGCCGCGGCGCGAACCTGCGCCCTGGGGCCGCCGGGCTACGTTGGCAAGTCCCGTCACAGCGGCAGCGTGGCGGGAGCGGATCGATCGGATGGTGCTGTTCATTTGGTGGATCCTCGAAGGCTTTTCAGGTCCGGGTGTAGGGGCTGACCAACCGATCAGAAGTGCTTGATTGCCTGTATCCAGAAGCGTCCTGACTTGTCGGGCGCGGATATCGCGTCTTCGCTGCCGAGCTTCACCGCGTAGTAGGTCCGTATCGCGAAGTTCCCCGGATCACCCCACGTGGCGCCGAGGCCGGCGCTGCTGAGCGTCCTGCTGTTGTCTCCGGCGTACCACGGGTTCTTGTCGACGGTGACGTGCCCGGCATCGACGAAGCCGAGCACGTGCACCTGGCCCGGCACGCGTTCCGACAAACCCGCCAGAAGCAGGTGGGCCTCAAGGTGCGCCAGGTAACCCTCGTCGCCGAATGCCTCGCCCTGCGGATAGGCGCGCACCCCGTCCATCCCGCCGAGCACCAGTTTTTCCGATGGGTCAAGGTTCCTGGTGGCGTGCTGGGCAGTGAACGAACCGTGCAGCGAGAGCTTGTCGGTGACGCGCTGTTGTCGCGTCGCGTTGAACCAGAGCTTGCCGTAGGAACCGTCCGTACGCGCGCTCCCGGCGTCCGCGGCGAGGGCCTCCGGTGTCTGGATGTCGAGCGTGCCAGCCGAATAGGCAAGCACGAACGTGCTGTAGCCTCCGCCGCCGAAACCGTCATGGTGGTTGCCGTACAGGCTCGGGGTGAATACCCGGGCCTCACGGTCGGTAACGCTCGGGATGACGTCGATGCGGTCTTGGAACGTACGGCTCTCGGCGGCGAAACCGAAGTACAGATTCGTGTCTCGCGAGCGGATCAGCGGGTAGCTGCCGAAAAGGCTGACGACCTCCGCCGTGCCGTTCGCACCGAGCAGTTCGAACTGCTCGCCCAACTCGTATTCCAGCCGGCTGTAGGCAATGCCGGCGGTCGCCCGGCCCAGTTGCAGCTGGTAGGACACGCGACCGTACTGGAGTCCCGAGCCCGAGGTCAGGGCAGTGAGGGAAGCCACGTCGCCGCGTCCCAGCGGGTTGTTGAGGTTCACGGTGGCCCCCACTCGGTTCTCCCCGGTGTAGGGGTTGCCTGCATTGTCGGCATAGACGCTGCCGCTGACGCGTTTTCCGGGGGTGACGTCGACGATCAGATCGGAGCTTCCGGGCATGCTGCCGGGGACCAGGGTTGAACTCACCTTGACGCCCGGGATGTCCGAGAGGAGCAGCAACCGGCTTTCGAGCGGGTCCAGCGTGATCGCGTCGCCACTTTCGAGCCCGTCGAGCAGTCCCGTCGCCACGCCGTCGGCGAGGTTGGTCTGGTTGCGCAGCGTCACCTGGCCGTAGTTGCCTTCGCTGACCGCGATCGTCACGACGTGGTCGGACACGTCCTGCGCTGGCAGGTATGCGCGCGCAACGAAGTATCCGTTCGTGCGGTAATGCTCGGTGATTCGCGCCGCCATCGCCTGCAGCTGCGGCAGCGTGTACTCCACTCCCGGGGTGAAGCCGGAGACCGTGATGAGCGCGTCCGCGGTGTAGGCACGGGCACCGGAGATCTCAAGCCGGGTGACCAGCACGCGCACCGAGTCGGCGCTGGGTGCGCCGGGCGTGGTCGCCTCTTCGATGCGAATCTCGGGCGCAGGTTGTTCCGTGGCCGGGGGAGGTGGCAGCTGCCGGAGTTGGCTACCAGCGCCCGGGAGCTGCTGGGCGTGCACGCCATGACCCAGCGTGAGCAACAGCAGCGGCAGGAGACACTTGACCTGTTTCATGGGAGTTCCCTGAGGGTGGATCCGGCCCACTGCGGACGAGTGGTCAACGAATCCATACCATTTGATCTGGTGGTGGGGGGACGACTGGAGAGTTTTGAACCGCCCACTTCCTTGGACGTCGCGTATCGCTAGGCTGACCAGAGGCCGAACACGACCCAGGTGGTCCGGTCGCTCCTGCAGGCCGTTTGTCCAGGACGACTCCACGCGAGCACAGCCGCGGCAGCGCACCTGCGAATCGGATCAGGAACCGGCCCGAACCCTTTCCTTCAACCCGGGCCCATTCACGAGACAGGCATAGCCGGGACGTCCAAGCTCCCGCGAGGACGCGACTCGTTGAATGTGGTCGGAAAAGGCGTGTGCGCGACGCCCGGGGAACACCCGTTACACCGATATCGTGTCCGATCTCGGTCCCGGCGAGCGCGGGCTGGAGGCTGACTTGCAATGGCCACACGTTCGTGGCGTATCGCGTGATGCGCAGTGCGGAGGCAGTGTCAACTGCCGTCCTTGTGTCGCTATGCAACGAGTAGGCGCGCCGCCCAATGAATTCGTCGTGAACCCTGCCAAGCGCGCCCGGAAACACCCGCGGCGGGCGATGGCGCGGCACGCTGAAGTAGATCGGCAGCGTCGATCGCGACGACCCGTCGGCAGGACCTCAATGCGCTACAGCGCGTCCGCGTCCAGTTCGCCGGTGCGGATCCGCACCGCGCGCTCCAGGTCGTAGACGAACACCTTGCCGTCGCCGATCTTGCCGGTGCCCGCCGCCTTCATGATCGCCTCGACCACGGCGTCCGCCTGGTCGTCGGTCACGGCGACCTCCAGCTTGATCTTGGGCAGGAAGTCGACCACGTACTCGGCGCCGCGGTAGAGCTCGGTGTGGCCCTTCTGCCGGCCGAAGCCCTTGACCTCGGTGGCGGTGATGCCTGCCACGCCGGCCTCCGAGAGCGCCTCGCGGACGTCGTCGAGCTTGAACGGCTTGATCACGGCCATGATCATCTTCATTGAGGGCTTCTCCAGCGTGCCTGCGTGCGCCATGCAGGATAACGCGTAGCCCCTGCGTCGCCCGGCCGGCCTCGGGTAAAGTTCGGGTCCGCCGCTGCGGACTTACCCGACAGCCAGGCACGGCGGCCGCCGATGGTGTCGCCGCGACACGCCCCGCAAGCTGCAGGGCCGCGCTACTGGAGATCCGCCCGCCATGATCGACCTCAACCCCATCGACGACCTTGCCCGGCGCCTGGACCGCCTGGTCCCCCCCGGGCTTCGCGAAGGTCGCGAGGAACTGCAGCAGAACTTCCGTGCAGTGCTGCAGTCGGGCTTGGCCAGGCTGGACCTGGTGACGCGCGAGGAGTTCGAGGTGCAACGCGCGGTACTGCTGCGCACGCGTGAAAAGCTCGAAGCGCTGGAACGCACCGTCGCCGCGCTGGAGGCCGGACCCCCGGCCCGCCGCGCAGGCGACACCCACGACGCCTGAGTCGGTTCCGTTGAACCTGGCGGTGGTGCACAGCCGTGCACGCGTCGGCGTGCGCGCGCCTGACGTGCGGGTGGAGGTGCACCTGGGCGGTGGCCTCCCCTCGATGTCGATCGTCGGGCTGCCCGAGGCGGCGGTGCGCGAGTCGAAGGACCGCGTGCGCGCCGCCATCCAGTGCGCGCAGTTCGAATTCCCCCAGCGCCGGATCACGGTCAACCTGGCGCCCGCCGACCTGCCCAAGGACGGCGGGCGCTTCGACCTGCCCATCGCGCTGGGCATCCTCGCGGCCAGCGGGCAGGTGCCGCTGGAGGCGCTGCGCGATGTCGAGTTCCTCGGCGAACTGGGCCTCACCGGGGAGCTGCGGGCGGTCGAAGGCGTGTTGCCGGCGGCGATCGCGGCGGCCGACGCCGGGCACCGGCTTGTGGTTCCGCTGGGCAACGGTCCGGAGGCGGCACTGGCCGGCCGGGTCGAGGCGCGGACCGCGCGCACCCTGCTGGAGGTCTGCGCGATGCTCGGTGGGCACAAGACCCTGCCCAACGCCGTTGCACCCGCGCCGACCCGTGACCCCGGGCCGGACCTTGCCGACGTCCGCGGCCAGGTGCACGCACGCCGTGCGCTGGAGGTCGCGGCCGCAGGGGGCCACCACCTGCTGCTGGTGGGACCGCCCGGCTGTGGCAAGACCCTGCTGGCCTCGCGCCTGGCCGGGCTGCTGCCCGAGGCCAGCGAGGACGAAGCGCTGGAGAGCGCGGCGATCGCGTCGATCAGCGGCCGCGGCCTGGACCCGGCCCGATGGCGCCAACGGCCCTACCGCAGCCCCCACCACACCGCCAGCGCGGTGGCCCTGGTCGGGGGCGGCGCGCTGCCGCGGCCGGGGGAGATCTCGCTGGCCCACCATGGGGTCCTGTTCCTGGATGAGCTGCCCGAGTGGGACCGCCATGCGCTCGAGGTGCTTCGCGAGCCGCTGGAGTCGGGGGTGGTCACCGTGTCGCGGGCCGCGCGCACCGCCGAATTCCCCGCCCGCTTCCAGCTGGTGGCGGCCATGAATCCGTGTCCGTGCGGGTGGGCCGGCGATCCGAGTGCCCGCTGCCGCTGCAGCGGCGATGCGATCCGCCGCTACCGGGGGCGCGTGTCGGGCCCGCTGCTGGATCGGATCGACCTGCAGGTCGAAGTGCCGCGCCTGCCGCCCGCCGAGCTGCGCGCCGATGCGCCGCCGGGTGAGGCCTCCGCCGCGGTCCGCGCCCGGGTGGAAGCCGCCCGTGCACGCCAGCACGCGCGGGGCACCTCCACCAACGCCCGCATGCCGCAGGCCCAGCTCAACGCCACCTGCGTGCTGTCAGCCGCCGACCAGGCTCTGCTCGAACGCGCCGTCGACGCGCTGCAACTGTCGGCACGGTCGATGCACCGCATCCTGCGCGTGGCGCGGACCATCGCCGACCTGGACGGCAGCGACTCGATCGCCACCGTGCATGTCAGCGAAGCGATCGGCTACCGCCGTGGCGTCTGCACGCCCGCTTGAAGGGTGCGCGTGCCGGCAATGGAACGCAGCGGAATCAGCCGCAACCTGGCGGTATGCAGGCGCGCGGCCGGTTGAGGAAGTCGCGGGCGCCCTCGCGGGCCTGGTCGCGCTCCTTTTCGGTGCCGCACCGGGTCGTCATGCGACTGGTGCCGGACATGCGTTCGCGCCAGCACACGTTCTGCTCGTCACGGCCCGTGCGGCCGCCCTTGATGTAGGCGTTGATCCGTTCGAGCGCGTTCTCCAGCTCCACCTTCTGGTTGATCGACAGCTCATCCAGCGTCGCCTTGCCCTCGATCAGCGCGAACACCGTGGCCTGCTCCTGGCGGATCCGGTTGACCTCCCGCTTGCTCAGGCGTTCGGCCTCGCCGCCGTCAAGGGTGGATTTCAGTTCCAGTTGCTGCTCGCGAATCAACTCGAGGCCGTTGGGCTCCTGCCCGGACGCATCGTCCTGCCCCGAGACCAGGGCCCCGGTCTGCGCCGCTGCGCTGCGCGCGGCCCCCAGGCCAGCCACCATAGCGATGGCCAGCAACCCCGCCACTACCAAATCACGATAGATCATCGTCAGCGCTCCTTAAGAGTTGTTGGATCCGACGAAGCAAACCCGCGAACCATCACCGAACCGCGTTGGCGGAAAGCCCATCTCGCACCCGCCGGGCCAACAAGTCAAATGTCAATCGTGGAGGGAGCACCTGCCGTAGTCTCCCCGGCGTCGCGCCGACACGGGTGCCCATGCGAGTCCGGCCGGTGACGTGCTGGCCGCCGACTCGGGGCGAAAAAAAGGCGGCCATTGGCCGCCTTTTTGCCGACTGGCCGAGCTTATCGCCGACCGAGCGGATCGCCATCCATCATGCGCTGGCGGCCTTCTTCACGCATGCGCCGCATCGCGGCAACCGTCATGCACACGCGCTCCTTGCGGTTGCTGCCAATGGTGGTGCGGACTTCGCAAACCATGCGCTCATCTTCTGCACGGTTCACCGTAGCCTCGATCCACTCGAGCGTATTGAACAGCTCGATCTTCTGCTTTTCGGTGAGATCGTCCGCGGTCTGCTTGCCTTCGATCAGGGCCAGCATCCTCTCCTGGCGCGACACCAGCTCACCGCGCTTGGTGGCCGGGAGGCCTTCGTAGATCCCTCGGCCTGCCTGTACGCCGGCACGGATCTCGGCCTGCTGGGCACGCACATCGTCCAGGTTGAGGGACGGGGTGTCGGCCGCCAGGGCGGGGGCAAAGACAACGCTGGCGCAGATGGCCAGGGCCGCGATCAGACTGCGAACATACATGTCGTGCAACTCCTGTGAAATGGGCCGCCACCCTATTACGCCCCGGGGGGTCTGTCTAATGCCGGAAGTCGCGCCCTCCGGACGGCTAAGCTGAACCGGGTTCGGCCGCCAGCCGCCAGACCTCGCCCCCCGGGTCCAGTTCGGCCGTCTCCATGGCCTGGGCACGCCAGCCGAAGCCGCAGATCGCCAGCGCGCCCTGGTGGATCGGGTCCAGCCCGAACGCCTGCTCGACCTGCACTTCGTTGATGGCCCCGGTGATGAATGCCCCCAGCCCGGCCTCGGTGGCGGACAGGTACAGGGTCTGCGACAGGTGCCCGGCCTCCATGGCGACCACGCGGTAGCCCTTGGCGTGGTGGCGGTACTTCCAGAACGTGCGGTCGAAGCGCGGGGCAAGGATGACCAGCACGTGGGCATCGGCGAACCAGTGCTGCTGGGCGACCATGTCCATGACGAAGCCCCGCAATCCGTCGCCCTCCCAGCTGCGGCCGTCGGGCACCGGCAGCGGCTCCAGCGCGTGGGCGGTGGCGTGGTAGTGGTACAGGCCGGGCGCCACGCCCTCGGCGTGCTGGACGATCAGGTAGCACTCCATCGGGTGCAGCCCGCCGCCTGAAGGCACGTTCTTCTTCAGGAACACCAGGTCGTCGCTGACCCGTACTTCGGCCTGCGCGGCGAACACGCGCTGCAGCACCTGGGCGAACACCTCGAAGGGCACCCGTCGCTGCGCGTCGAAGTTCCGGCAGGTGGCGCGCCGCGCCAGCAGGGCATCGAAGTCGTTGGGCAAAATGCGCGGCAGCGTCACCGCGTCGTCAGCCGCGGTGACGCTGGCCGCCTCCACCGGCGGTGCGCCCAGCACCTCGCGCATCGCCACCGCGGTTTCGGTGCCGCTGTCCTGGGAGTTCCTGACGGTGTTGACGCCGCTCCAGCGGGTAAAGGCGTGCAGCGTGGCGGCCAGCGGGTGCCAGTGGACGGCGCGCAGCGACTCGTCCCGCTGGCGCAGGGCATCGTGCCCGGCCGCGTCGGTGACCACCAGCCCGAGGCCGATCAGCCGCGGCAGGGCGGCGGCCACCTCCGCATCCAGCGTGCCCGGATCGATCCATTGCGTCGGGCTCAGCGCTCCGAGCAGTTCACGCCCGGCGGCATCCACTTCGACCTCATCCCCAAGGTGCGGAGCCAGTGCCAGCCAGCGGCGGACGCGGCGGATGCCGTCGCCTCCCTGCAACAACTCGCCCAGGTCGAACGCGGTGTCCTCCCGCGGCTCCAGGTACAGCACAGCGCAACGCCTGATCCGCATCATGTCCCCCTGGGAATCGACCCGGCACGGTTCTACGCCGGTGGTTGCCATTGTCCTCCATGCCGCGCTGGCTGCACTTCCCACCACGGTGTTGCGGTTGTCCACCCGGGATGATGGGGTTAGATTCCGCCAGCCAGCCGCGTGGCTGATGCACAGGGGGAAGGGGACGACCATGACGATGACCGCACCGCTGGAGGCCAGGATTGCCGACCGGCTGTTGGACCTGTTGAGTACGGACGACGGTTTTCGCGATCGCTTCCAGCGCGATCCTCTCTCGGCCCTGTCTGAAATCGGCTACGTGCCGCAGGAGCCCGGGGCGATGACAGCGTGTGGGCTGTCGCTGGCGATCGCGCCCCAGCCGTTTCGCGACTGCAAAGTGCGGCAACTTGCTCCAAAAGAGGTAATTCGCGGTGCTCGTGAAGAAATCAGGGTGATGCTGCTCAAGGGCCTCAATCAGACAACACCGACTTTAGATACCAAGTTGGCGAGCGCCGCCCGCCTATCGCTTAAATGAGCCGGTAGGATTTCAACTGGCCAGATTCGATCGAACTCGGCTAATTTGGCGACAGCAGCCTTGCGGTTACCTTGGCGCGCGAGCAGCTCGGCCTCCGCAAGCACCGCAAGGTTGCTGTCCACGACATTTAAGGCTTGGACGCAGTGGCCGCACCGCAACTCGACGTAAGCCAATCCACGACGCCGCTGCAGCCAACGGGCCTCCTTCACTGCTTCATCAAGCTTGCCTGCATCTGAGTACGCACTGAGAAGTGCAACTTTCATCTGATAGCGTGCATTCTCGCTTGAGCTGCCCTCAAGGGTGGCGATTGCCTGGTTAGTATCTCCGCGTAACCTTAAGACCTCTGCACGTAGTATTTCATGCAGCTCAGTCAAACTAGGGGCTGACACGATTTCAGCGTGCCGACGCAATGCGTCCAACACTCGCTTGGCAAGATCTTCATCGCCAAGCCGTTGCCCCAGTAGAGCCGCATAGATTGCTAAGGCAACGTCATCTTCGGCATTGGGATTCCAGCCGGCGTCCAATGCGGCGATCGCCTCGCCTGCTGCCCGCTCGACCTTTCCCGCGGCACTCTCTGACTCGCCGGACATCCACTCGGCGACGGCGAGCTGAAGCAGCATCGCGCGCCCGGAATACGCGTCTTGCGCTTCGAACCTGCCGAGTGCCTCGTTAGCTGCCTTGCGCGCAGTCATCCATTGCCCTCGATCTACTCCAAGACTTACCTGTTCAAAGTAAGCGTGTGGATTCTGCTTCGGTAGCGACTCAGCAAGCACAGAAGCCGCATGGTGGCGTCGCATTGCCGCCTGTAGTGCCACCTGCCGCCGGAGGGCGCTGGAATAACCCAGCGAGACTGCCGATTCCAGAGCGCTGGAAGCTTCCGAGTACTGCTCCAGCCCCAGGAACAATCTGCCAAGCACGTCATAGTTGATGGAGGCGGTTTCGTTCTGAGGCTGCGCAGCGGACTTCGCGATCTCTAACGCTTCATCGAAGCGGTTGTCCTCATATAGCCAGATCGCCGCGCTTGTGAGGCCCGGAAAGTAGTCGGGGTAGAGGCGTGCAAGCTCCTGCCATCTTGAGGAGGCTTCCGACGGCTCGTCGAATCGTGCAGCCCACGCTTCCATGTACATGATTTCGCGCGGTGCCAAGTGATCGCGCAACACCTGCGCCTTTCTCAACGCAGCTACCGCATCCTCTTTCTCTTCTCGCGCGAAACTGACTCTCATCCGACCAAGCCAAGCGAGGGCAAAGCGGGGATCGATCTGAGTGGCACGCTCATAAAGGCGCATGGACGTGTCGTAATCCTGTCGCGCATAGGCCTTCTGAGCGATCGCATAGGCGCGAAGTGCATCAAGACTGCGGGTCGTAACTTGAGGCAGCGCGCTGGAGCTTTCTTCGATTACTTGTAGCGCTTCGCCCAACTCTTGCCGAAGGGCGGCTACCACGTTGTCGACCGATTCGAGCGCTGACGCAGCGCCTTGCCCTTCTGCCTGCTCCGCAAAGACAGTCGACTGAGTAGCAGGATCGATCACCTCAACACTGAACCGCACGCGCCCACCCACCTCCGCCACCGTCGGCAGGATCACCGCGCGGGCGCCGTCGCGCAGGGCGATTTCCGAGGCGATGTCGCGGTCGATGACGGTGTCGGCGGGCAGTTGCATGCGCGCCAGGGTGTCGCGGGTCTTGAGGTCGCTGAGCAGGTTGACGTGCCGCGACTGTTCCAGGCTGATGCGGAAGGCCTGCTCCAGCGACTCGTCCAGCACGCTCTGGCCGGTGAGGTTGCGCAGGTCGCCGACCACCACCCAGTCGCGCTCGCCAAAGGCGATTGCCGGTGCGGGGCGGGTGCCGAGCCAGCCACCGATGCCGACCGCCACCACCAGTGCCACCTGCGCGGCCAGCATGGCCGGTCGGCGCCACAACGGGACCGCACGCCAGGCCTTCGGGCTGTTTGGCGGCGCGCGCAGCGGGGCCAGGCCGGGCTCGCCGACCTCGAATATTTCCTGCGGCTCGGGCACGCCCTTGAAGCGCCAGCGGCCCAGCGACTTCCAGATCAGGTTCTGGCCGCGCTCGCCGAGCTCGCGCGCCGCGCGGTGGGCCAGCGGCTCGGCCACCGCCGACAGCAGGATCTGCCCCGGGCGCGCCATCGACATCAGGCGGGCGGCGGTCGGCTTGGCCAGGCCCTCGACCTCGATGGGCTTGGCGCCCACGCGCACCGACTCCTCGCTGTTCCGCCACGTCAGTACCTCGCCCACGTGCAGGCCGGCGCGGACCTTGATGTCCATTGAACGCAGCTTTCCGGTTTCGGCCAGTCCGCGGGCGTAGTCGATGGCGAAACCGAGCCCGTCGATGGGGCGCTCGAACAGCAGCAGCAGCCCGTCGGAACGGTCGATCAGCCGGCCGCGCCAGCGCTGCTGCAGGGTCAGCACCAGGCGGTCGTGTTCGCGGAACAGTTGCGCCGTGCCCTTGTCGCCGAGCACTTCCACCAGCCGGGTGGAATCGCAGATGTCGGTCAGCAGGATGGTGCGCAGTTGCGGCGCATCGCCCGCATCGAACATCGCCCCCTCGGTCGAAGGCGTCGCTGCGACGTCAAGCGGGGTGGCGCTCATCGGTCAGTCCGTCGCGCCGGCCGGCGCCTGCCACTCCACGCGGCCGCCTCCCAGCCGCTTGGCGCGATAGAGCGCGCCGTCGGCCTGCGCGTACCAGTCGTTCCAGTCCTGCTCCGGGTCGACCAGCGCCGCCCCCACGCTCAGCGGGCAGATGGTGGGCGAGGCGTGGTGGTCCTCCGACAGCTCCATCAGCTGCCGCGCGGTGCGCACGATGTATTCGGCAAAGCGCATCACCTCGTCCTTGGACGAGGCGGTCACCAGCAGGCAGAACTCGTCGCCGCCCAGGCGGCACGCGATGTCGTCCGGGCCGGACACGGCGCGCAGGATGGAGGCGACGCTCTGCAGCACGCGGTCGCCGACCAGGTGGCCGTGGTCGTCGTTGACCTGCTTGAAGCGGTCGCAGTCCACCAGGATCAGGCCCAGTCCACCGGGCATGCCGATGGCCCGGCTTTCCTGCAGGTGCAGGTGCAGCCCGCGGCGGTTGTACAGGCCGGTGAGGTCGTCGGAACGGACCAGCTCCTCGGTGTGATTGAGCTGGGTGGTGGTGGCATGCAGGTGGTCCAGCGCGGCCTGCAGGTCATGGTTGCGACGCCGCAGCCGACGGATCAGGCCCTGCTCGTTGGCGACCACGCGCATGATCGCCCGACGCAGGAAATAGGAGACCAGGCCCGAGTCGCGGTCCACCAGCCGCTCGAACTCGGTGTGGGACAGCTCCAGCAGCGCGCCGTCCATGGTGACCGTTGCATCGGCGCTGCGGGGGTGGTCCCCGATCAGCAGGCCGAGCTCGCCGAAGAACTCGCACGGCCCCAGCCGCTTGGCCAGCAGGTCATCGCCGAAGTCGAGTTCGACCTCGCCGCTGGCGACGACATACATCGTGGTGCCTTCGTCGCCACGGTGGAACAGCACCTCGCCGGTCACGACCCGGCGCTCGCGGCCTAGGCGGGCGAACAGATCGAACTCGGCGGAAGTCAGCACGGCGGCAGCCAGGTTCCCGGGGGTTGCCACAGGGTCCGCCACGGCCGGCTCACAGATCGGCATGCGCATCACGTTGTCGCGATTCATCCCTGCTCCCGCCGGTCCGGCCCACGCACGCGATTGAAAATGAACGCGTTGTGAAGCCGAGCATATCACCAGACCTCCGGGAAACGGGGCCTGGTGCCGGGGCCGGCCAGCGGGTCCAGGGCCGGCCGGATCAGGCCGCGATGGCGGGCGCGCCGTCTTCGAACTGGGCTTCCTCGGTCGAGCCCTTCAGTGCGACGGTGGACGAGTTGGCGCCCTGGACGGTCTGGGTGACCGCATCGAAGTAGCCGGTGCCGACCTCGCGCTGGTGCTTTACCGCGGTAAAGCCGCGGCCGGCTGCGGCGAACTCGCGCTCCTGCAGCTCGACGAAGGCGCTCATCTGCCGGCGCGCATAGCCGTGGGCCAGGTCAAACATGCCGTAGTTGAGCGCGTGGAACCCGGCCAGGGTGATGAACTGGAAGCGATAGCCGTAGGTGGCGATCTCCTTCTGGAAGGTGGCGATGGTCGCGTCGTCCAGGTTCTTCTTCCAGTTGAAGCTGGGCGAGCAGTTGTAGGCGAGCATCTTGCCCGGGTACTTGGCGTGGATGGCCTGGGCGAACTTGCGCGCGAACTCCAGGTCCGGCTTGCCGGTTTCGCACCACACCAGGTCGGCGTACGGCGCGTAGGCCAGGCCACGGCTGATCGCCTGGTCCAGGCCGTTGCGGGTCTTGTAGAAGCCCTCGCCGGTGCGCTCGCCGGTGATGAAGGGCTGGTCGTTGGCGTCGATGTCGGAGGTCAACAGATCTGCCGCCTCGGCGTCGGTGCGCGCCACGATCAGCGTCGGCACGCCCATGACATCGCTGGCCAGGCGGGCGGCCACGAGCTTTTCGACCGCTTCGCGCGTGGGCACCAGCACCTTGCCGCCCAGGTGGCCGCACTTCTTGGCGCTGGCCAGCTGGTCCTCGAAATGCACGCCGGCCGCGCCGGCTTCGATCATCCCCTTCATCAGCTCGAAGGCGTTGAGCACGCCGCCGAACCCGGCCTCGGCGTCGGCCACGATCGGCTGCAGGAAGTCGATGTCGCCCTCGCGCCGCTCGCCGCCGTTCTCGGCGCACTGGATCTGGTCGGCGCGCAGCAGGGTGTTGTTGATGCGCTTGACCACGGCGGGCACCGAGTCGGCCGGGTACAGCGACTGGTCCGGATACATCTGGCCGCCGAGGTTGGCGTCGGCGGCGACCTGCCAGCCCGACAGGTAGATCGCCTTCAGGCCGGCCTTGACCTGCTGCATGGCCTGGTTGCCGGTCAGTGCGCCCAGTGCGTTGACGAACGGCTCGCGCTCAAGGTGGCGCCACAGCTTTTCCGCGCCGAGCCGGGCGAGGCTGTGCTCGACCGCCACGCTGCCGCGCAGGCGGACCACGTCCTCGGCGGCGTACGGGCGCTGGATGCCGGCCCAGCGCGGTTCGTTGGCCCACTGCTGGCGGAGCTGGTCGGCGGTCTGGAACGGTGCGGTCATGGTGGTGTCCTCGGGGTGGCGGGGGCGGTTTCGTAGGAGCGGCTTCAGCCGCGATCGGAACGTGGCGTGGCTACGATGGATTGGGGTTCGCGGCCGGAGCCGCGCCTACAGGGGTGGCGGTGGGTTTCTGTAGGAGCGACGTGAGTCGCGATCGGAGGCCGGTGGTGGCGCGGTTGTCGGGGTGGCGCGGTCGCGACTCACGTCGCTCCTACAAGGGGGTGTGTCGCGTGGGCTGGGGTCTTGTGGGAGCGGCTTCAGCCGCGATCGGAACGTGGCGTGGCTACGATGGATTGGGGTTCGCGGCCGGAGCCGCGCCTACAGGGGTGGCGGTGGGTTTCTGTAGG
>NZ_JBJMAV010000011.1:0-69863 GCF_046600715.1 Novilysobacter viscosus | reverse complement strand
GCCGCCCCCGCGCCGGCCATGGAAGGCACGCGCCAGGCGGCCCCGCCACCCCGCGAGCGGCGGCACAGCTACACCACCGGCGCGCGCGCTGCTCCGGCCGCGATGGCGCAGTCCCGTGCGCTTCGCCAGCAGGGCACCCGCGAGGAACCGGCCGCACAGTTCCATGCGGGCATGGACTCCGCCGCCTCGCTGTCCACACCTGCGCCGCCTTCGGAATGGTTCGCCGGGATCCGGCGATTGCGCGACCGTGGCGACCTCGACGCCGCACGCGACATGCTGGCGCGCTTCCTCGACGCCCACCCCGGACGCGACGTTCCCGACGACCTGCAGCCGCTGCTGCCGGTCACGTACCCCGCACCGTGAACCTGGAGACGCTGGCCGAGCGTGCGTCGCATGGCATCGAGGTCAAGCACAGCCGCTTCCTCGCGCAGGCCGCCCCGGTGGAGTGCCCTGCCGCCGCGCTGGCGTTCTTCGCCGAAGTGGGCGACTCCACCGCCACGCACAACTGCTGGGCCTACCGCATCGGTAGCGAGTACCGATTCAACGACGACGGCGAAATCGGCGGCACCGCCGGCCGGCCGATCCTCGCCGCGATCGAGGGCCAGGGCCTGGACCGCCTGGCGGTGGTCGTCACCCGCTGGTACGGCGGTATCAAGCTGGGCGCCGGTGGACTCGTCCGTGCGTACGGCGGCGTGGCCGCGGAGTGCCTGCGTACCGCCGCGCGCACGCCGCTGGTCCCGACCTGCGAGGTGCACGTGGACTACCCGTTCGCCGATACGGGGGCGATACACGCGGCACTGCCGGCGCACGATGCCGAGAAGCTGGACGAGCGTTTCGGAGCCAACGGCGCCCATCTCCGCCTGCGGCTTCCGGTCGACCGGGGCGACGCGCTGGTCGACCACCTGCGCGACGCCACCCGTGGCCGCGCGCGCGTCCGCTTCGAAGACGCGTGACCCGCCCGGCGAGGACGGGGTGCGGGCGGCCCCGACAGAGCCTGTCCGGTTCAATGGAAGGCGGAGCAGGCGCTGCGGGCGGGAGCCGCGCACGCAAGAGTGGTGACGCGACACCGGCCCGATGAAGGACAATGGCGGGATGAACGACGCCTCCCCCCCCGCCACCCCGACCAAGGCCCCGATCGGCCGGCTGCGCACGCTCTGGCCCTTCGTGCAGCGCCACCGGCCGCTGTTCGTGGCGTGGTTGCTGGCGCTGGCGGCATCCAGCAGCGCCACGCTCAGCCTGCCGTATGCCTTCCGGATCATGATCGACCAGGGCTTCGCCCAGGGCGGGGGCAGCGGCATCGACCGCGCGTTCCTGCTGCTGTTCGCGGTGGCGCTGGTGCTCGCCCTGGCGACCGCGGCCCGGTTCTTCTTCGTATCGCTGCTGGCCGAGCGGGTCGTGGCCGACCTGCGCGAGCGCCTGTACGCGCACCTGATCGCCCTGGATGCCGGTTTCCACGACCGCAACCGCAGCGGCGAGCTGGTGTCGCGCCTGACCGCCGACGCCGAGCTGCTGCGCAGCGTGGTCGGCACCAGCATGTCGGTGGCGCTGCGCAGCCTGGTCACCTTCAGCGGCAGCATCGCCATGCTGTTCGTGACCAGCCCGCGCCTGGCGGCGTATGCGCTGGTCGGCATCCCACTGGCGGTGCTGCCGATCGTGCTCGGCGGGCGCCGCCTGCAGAAGATCTCGCGTGCGGCGCAGGACCGGGTGGCCGACGCCAACGCACTGGCCAACGAAACCCTCGGCGCGGTGCGCACGGTGCAGGCCCATGCGCGCGAGCCGTACGAGCGCGGCCGCTTCGGCGAGGCGCTGGCGCTCGCGGTGCGCACCGCGCGTCGCCGTATCCAGGCCCAGGCCTGGGTGACGGCCATCGCGATCACGCTCATCTTCGGCGCGATCACGCTGGTGTTGTGGTCCGGCGCGCACGACGTGGTCGCCGGGCGCATGAGCGCTGGCACCCTGGGCCAGTTCGTGCTCTACGCGCTGATCGGCGGTGGCTCGGTCGGTGCGCTGGCCGAGGTTTTCAACGAGCTGCAGCGCGCGGCGGGCGGCATGGGCCGCATCAGCGAGTTGCTGCAGGAGCAGCCGGGCGTCAAGCCGCCCACGCAGCCGGCGCGACTGCCGCAACCGGTTCGCGGCGACGTGGTGCTCGACGGCGTGGGCTTCCATTACCCCCAGCGCCCCGACCGCGCCGCGCTCGATGCATTCACCCTGCATGTCAAGCCGGGCGAGACGGTTGCGCTGGTGGGCCCGTCGGGCGCGGGCAAGAGCACGGTGTTCTCGTTGCTGCTGCGCTTCCACGATCCCGACCCCGCCGCCGGCACGGTTCGCGTGGACGGCGTGGACATCCGCACGCTCGATCCCTCCGAACTGCGCGGGGCCATCGCGCTGGTGCCCCAGCAGCCGACCATCTTTGCCGCCAGCGCGCGCGAGAACATCCGCTACGGCCGCCTGGATGCCACCGATGCGGAAATCGATGCCGCGGTGCGCGCCGCCCATGCGGATGACTTCATCGCCGCCCTGCCCGAGGGCCTGGACACCGAGCTGGGCGAACGCGGGGCCCGCCTGTCGGGTGGCCAGCAGCAGCGGATCGCGATCGCCCGCGCCCTGCTCAAGGACGCCCCGATCCTCTTGCTTGACGAAGCCACCAGCGCACTCGACGCCCAGAGCGAGCGGGCCGTACAGCAGGCGCTGGAGACGCTGATGGAAGGCCGCACCACCCTCGTCGTCGCCCACCGCCTGGCGACGGTGCTCAAGGCCGACCGCATCGTGGTGATGGACCACGGCCGCATCATCGCCGAGGGCACGCACGAGGCACTGGTGGCCGAGGGCGGGCTGTACGCCGAACTGGCGCGGTTGCAGTTCCTGGACTGAGGCCAGGCGCGAGTCGGATCAGCCCGGCGGCCCACCCTGCCCGAACAGGATGCGCCGCGCCTCGTCGGTGAGCGGCTGCTTGGACGAGTACGCGGTCGAGGGTTCTTCATAGACCCGCGCCGTCGCAGGCCGGGCGCGGACCGTCTCGAACCAGCGCGACAACGCCGGGAAGCCGGCCAGCGACTGGCCGTGGGCCTCGTACGGGACGATCCACGGATAGATGGCCATGTCCACGATCGAGTAGTCATCGCCGGCCACGAAGGCGCGCCCCTGCAGTTGGCAGTCCAGCACGCCATACAGGCGCGAGACTTCCCGGGTGTACCGGTCGATCCCGTATTCGACCTTCTCCGGCGCGTACACCCGGAAATGCCCGGCCTGCCCCGCCATCGGCCCCAGCCCGGCAACCTGCCAGAACAGCCACTGCAAGGCCTGGTGGCGCTCGCGCATGGACCGGGGAAGGAACCGCCCGGTCTTGTCGGCGAGGTACAACAGGATCGCACCGGACTCGAACAGCGACAGCGGACTTCCGCCGCCGCCCGGGGCATGGTCGACGATGGCGGGCATCTTGTTGTTCGGCGATATTTCAAGGAAATCGGGCTTGAACTGGTCGCCCTTGCCGATGTCGACCGGCACGATCCGGTACTCCAGGCCGGCCTCTTCCAGCAACAGGCGGATCTTGTAGCCGTTGGGCGTGGGCCAGTAGTGCAGTTCGATCATCACGGCGCTCCGCGGAGGTGGGCGGGCAGCGTATCGCGCCCCCTGTCGCGACGGCTCTGCGGCGACGCAACGCAAGGGTTCGATGCACGGACCGGCGTGCGCGTGGGAGTGCACGGCAGTGGTGGCGCAACGGCCAAGAAAAAGGCCCCGCCGGAGCGGGGCCCTGGAAATGCCAGTGAGTGCGGGTGACCTATTCCGCCGGCGTGATGTCGGTGGCCTGGGCGCCCTTCGGACCCTGGGTGACCTCGTAGCTGACGCGCTGGCCTTCCTGCAGGCTGCGGAAGCCCTTGGAATTGATCGCGGAAAAATGGGCGAAGACATCGGCGCTGCCGTCTTCCGGCGAGATGAACCCGAATCCCTTCGCATCGTTGAACCACTTCACGGTGCCGTACTGCATATCCTTGATGACCTCATGCTGGGTGCGTTGGCTGCGCCGGCGCGTGGGGCGACCAGGGCGCGACCCGAGTATGCAAAGTGAACGGCGGCTTGACAATCGCCTGTCCGACGAACGTGCCGCCTCAGCCGTCCAGCAGTGCCCGCAGCAAGCCCGGGAGGCCCGAGGAAGCGGCCGCCACGTTGTCCAGCACGTCCTGCAGGGTGATGACCTCGTCCGGGTCCGGCCCCGCGCCGGCGGCCCAGTTCGCCACGATTGCCAGGCACGCGTAGTCCAGCCCCAGCTCGCGCGCCAGTCCGGCCTCGGGCATGCCGGTCATGCCGACCAGGTCGCAGCCATCACGGCGCATCCGGGCGATCTCCGCGCGCGTCTCCAGGCGCGGGCCCTGGGTGGCGCCATAGCAGCCGCCGTCCACCAGCGCCACGCCGGCGCTCCCTGCCGCCTCGACCACGGCGGCGCGCAGGCTGCGGGTGTAGGGCTCGCCGAAATCCACGTGCAGCACCTCGGTACCGGCGTCCTCGCACAACGTGGAGATCCGCCCCCAGGTGTAGTCGATCAGTTGGTCCGGGCACGCCAGCACGCGCGGCCCGAAACGCCCGGTGATGCCGCCGACGGTATTGAGTGCCAGAACGCGCGTCGCACCCAGGGCCTTGAGTGCGGCGAGGTTGGCGCGGTAGTTGATCCTGTGGGGCGGGACCGAATGGCCCTCGCCGTGCCGGGCCAGGAACGCGACCCGGCGCTCGGCGAATGTGCCAACGCGCACGGGTCCCGACAACGCGCCGTAAGGCGTCGGAGGCTGGTGGGCCTGGGCATCCTGCAGCTCGGCCAGTGCGTACAGGCCGGTGCCGCCGATGACGGCAAGGTCGATGGTGTCGGTTGCGGTCGTCATGCAAAGCCCTATGTGTAGGAGCGACGTGAGTGGCGAACTCATCCACACGTGCTGGCGGATCGCACCCGGCGGCAGGGTCGCGACTCCCGTCGCTCCTACGGCAGCCGGATCACCGCAGCGCGTAGATCGCCGGCAGGTTGCGGCCCTGTTCGTGGAAATCCATGCCGTAGCCGAACACGTAGCGGTCCGGCACCTCCACCCCCGCATAGTCTGCGCAGATGCCGGGCACGCATCGGCCGTGCGTCTTCACCGCCAGCGCGGCGATGCGCACGTCGCTTGCACCCTGTTCCAGGCACCAGGCCACGATGCCGGCCATGGTGTGGCCCTCATCGAGGATGTCGTCGACCAGCAGCACCCGGCGGCCCTGCAACGGCGTGGCGGGGCGATGCTTCCACACCAGCTCGCCGCCGGAGGTCGCACCGCGGTACCGCGTGGCGTGCAGGTAATCGAATTCCAGGTCCAGGCCTTGCCCGCCCAGCGCGAACGCCAGTTGCGCGGCAAACGGCATGCCGCCGTGCATGACCGTCAGGTACACCGGCACGCTGCCGGCGTAGTCGCCGGCGATGCCCACCGCCATGCGTTCGATGGCCTGCTCCAGTGAGGCGCGGTCGTGGATCACGTCGGAATTGGCGAGGGCGCCGGCCAGCGACGGCGGGTTGTCAGGCGCGCCGGTCATGCCAGCCCCTCCAGCCGACCGCGCGAGTCTTCATAACGGGTGTCTGCGAGCAGGCCGTCCCAACCCATGGGGCCTCGCCCGATCAGGTTGACCAGCGCCATCGTGCTGAGCGCGCGGCCTTCGACGGCCTTGAGCGACTCCTCGACCAGCTCCGGGTGGCACACCAGCACGACGTCGCAACCGGCGTCCAGGTGCAGGTCGACGCGCTGCTTGATGCCGCCGGCGGAGAACGCCGCGGCCATGCCGATGTCGTCGGAGAACACCACGCCGCGGAAGCCCATCTGTGCGCGCAGGATGTCCTCGATCCACACCTTCGAGTACCCGGCCGGTTCCGGCGCGACCGCGGGATAGACCACGTGCGCCATCATCACCGCGTCGGCCCCCGCGGCGATGCCCGCTTCGAACGGCACCAGGTCCAGGGCACGTATCTCGTCCAGGGCGCGCGGGTCCACGGCGTCGTCGAAGTGCGTGTCTTCCAGCACCGAGCCATGGCCCGGGAAGTGCTTGAGCGTCGCCGCCATGCCGGCCGCGTGCATGCCGCGCACGTAGGCGCGGGTGAACTCGGACACGACCTGCGGGTCCTCGGAGAACGCGCGGTCGCCGATGGCGCGGTTCCCCCGCCCCAGGTCAACCACCGGCGCGAAACTCAGGTCCACGCCGGAGGCCCTGATCTCGCTGGCCATTACCCAGGCGTGTTCCTCGGCGAGCCTGAGCGCGGCCTCGCGGTCCTGCGCGTACTGGCGGCCGAAGCCTTCCAGCGGTGGCAATGCGCTGTAGCCCTCACGGAAGCGCTGCACGCGCCCGCCCTCCTGGTCCACGCACACCAGCTGCGGCCGCGGCGCTGTCTCGCGGATAGCCTGCGACAGCTCGGCCACCTGCTGGCGCGAGGCGAAGTTTCGGGTGAACAGGATCACACCGGCGCAGGCGTCGTGCTGCAGCCAGTCGCGCTCCTGCGCGGTGAGTTCGTGTCCGGCGACGCCGATGACAAGCATGCTTGGATCCCTGCGGAAGCGTTGAAAACCCGTCCGGTCGGGACGGCCGGTCATTGTGTCAGAAGCCCGGCGAGCGGCGGGTGCGGGCGCACTCACAAGGGGCGGCCCCTCGGCGCCGCGGCTGGAACCGCTCCTACACCGTGGAGCCGTCGCGCTCGGCCGGTGACCAGCGGGCGAACGGGCGGGTCGCCAGCGCGAGGTTGTAGTAACGGGCGCTGTCGGTGACCTCGCGTCCCAGCCAGTCGGGGCGCTCGAACGCGGCATCGGCCGACTCCAGTTCCAGCTCCGCCACCACCAGCCCGGCGTTGTCGCCAAGAAATTCGTCCACCTCCCATACCCGCCCACCGACCTCCACGTGGTGGCGGACCTTGTCGACCAGGCCGCCCACGCACAGCGCCAGCAGGTCGCGCGCGTCGGCCAACGGGATCGGGTAGTCGAACTCCTGCCGGGTGTGGCCCAGTTCGCGCGATTTGAGGTTGAGGTAAGCCTCACCGCCAGCAATTCGCACGCGCACCGAAGCCTTCATGGCCACCCGCCCCGGCATGGCGTCCATGGCCGCCAGGTCGTTGAGGTAGCCCTGCGCCATGGGCACGGCCGTGTGCGCCGCGGCGCGCCAGCCTTCGCCGCTGACGAGGAATTTGCGTTCGATCTCGATTGCCACTGTGCAGCCGCCTCACGTAGGAGCGCCTTCAGGCGCGATCGAAAACCAACTCCGTTCCCTGTTGCGTCGCTACGGCCCACCTGCCGGCACTGCTTTCAGCGCGGCTCGAACATCGCGATCGATTCCACGTGCGCGGTGTGGGGGAACATGTCCATCACCCCGGCCGCCTTCAACGCCCAGCCCTTCTCGCGGACCAGGTAGCCGGCGTCGCGCGCCAGCGAAGCCGGGTGGCAGCTGACATACACGATCCGCTTGAACTGCTTCAGGGGCAGCTGGGTCAGCGCGAAGTCCGCACCCGAGCGGGGCGGGTCCAGCAGCAGCTTGTCGAAGCCGTCGCGCATCCATGCGTGACCGGACAGGTCCTGCGCCAGATCGGCTGCATGGAACTGCGCGTTGCCGAGCCCGTTGCGCGCGGCATTCTCGCGGGCACGCAGCACCAGCCCGGCCTCGCCCTCCACGCCGACCACCGAGCGCACGCTGCGCGCCAGCGGCAGTGTGAAGTTTCCCAGGCCGCAGAACAGGTCGAGCACGCGCTCGTCCGGCTGCGCGTCCAGCAGGTCCAGCGCACTGCGGATCATCTTGCCGTTGAGGCCCGCGTTGACCTGGATGAAGTCCAGCGGCCGGAAACCGTAGACCAGGTTCCACTCGGGCAGCGAAAACGAAAGCTGCGGCGCCTCGGGCCACAGCGGATGCACGCTTTCCAGCCCGCCCGGCTGCAGGAAGATGGCGAACCGGTGCAGCTGGCCGAAGGCCACCAGTGCCGCCCGGTCGGCGTCCGGGAGTGGCTCAAGGTGGCGGATGGTCAGCGCGACGCCATCGAACGCATCGCCCGGGTCGCCGGCAATGAATTCGATCTGCGGGATCGCACTGCGGGCCTGCAGGCCATCGACGAGCGCGGCCAGCGCCGGGATGCGGCTGCCAATGGCCGGGATGACGGTGTGGCACTCGTGCAGCTCGGCGACGAACCGCGGGTCCTGCTCACGGAAGCCCACCAGCGTGCGTCCCTTCTTCTCGACCCGGCGCACCGAGAACCGGCCCTTGCGGCGGTAGCCCCACGCGGCGTCGGTCAGTGGGGGCAGCACGCGCTCGGGAGTCACATGTCCGATGCGCTCCAGGTTCTCCATCAGCACGCGCTGCTTGGCCAGGATCTGGCTGTCCACCGCCAGGTGCTGCAGTGCGCATCCTCCGCAGGTCCCGAAATGCGGGCAGCGCGGCTCCACGCGGTGCACCGACGCCTCCAGGACCTGGACCGTGCGTGCCTCGTCGAAGTGCCGGTTCTTCGCCGACTGCACCGCCATGACCCGTTCCTCCGGCAGCGCGCCGGCGACGAACACCGCCTTGCCGTCCCCGCGGCGGGCCACCCCGCGGCCGTCGTGGGTCAGGTCGGTGATGCAGGCTTCGAACGGGGTGGGGTCGATACGGGAACGGCGTGCCACGTGGGGTCGGTCCGGGATTCGGCGGGCGCGCATTGTCGCAGAAGGCGGCAAGCGGGACGCGGAAGGTCCCGCAGGTCACGGACCTGGGCCCGGGGGGCCGGAATTCCGCGCTTGCAGGCTCCCGCCCTGCAACGCGCAGCGAGGCGGCAGGCACCAGACAAAGGAAGGCCCGCGATGCGGGCCTTCGGTCGATTCCAGCTACGGGCCGCTGGCGGCTACTTCTGCTTCCAGCTACCACCGGACTGGTACCACCACCCCGGGCGTGCGCTGTCGATCCACTGGCGGGCGAACACTTCGCGAATGCGCCCCTCCCACTCGGGGTGGCCATTGGCGACGGCGACTTCCCGGTACACCGCCTTGCGGTCGCGGTTGTCGTCGGCCACCGCCTGGTTGACCGCCACCCGCTCCTTCAGCGCGAGCTTGCCGGCGTCGCGCACCACGATGGTGCCGTCGGCGGCGAAGCCCAGCGCGCCCGCATCGAACGCGGCCCGCAACTGGGTATCGAAGCGTTGCTTCATGCGCGCCTGGATGGCCTGGATGGCCGGCGTCTTGATCGTGATGTCGGGGCTCTGCGCGTGCGCGGTGCCGATCCCCACCATCGCCAGCAGGTCCACGCGCGGCATCGACAGCGCGGCCAACCCGCCTGAGGATCCCCCGCCCTGGCCATCCACCGGCGTGGCATCGCGCTCGTCGTCGATGACCTTTTCGACGAACTCCCGCGCGGCTTCCTGGGCCTCCGCCGCCGGGAAATAGACGTTGATCGTTACGCACGCGGTCAATACCACCGCGGCTACCGGCAATCCCATCCAACGTCGCATGTCAATCTCCTGTTGTGCCGGTCACTCGACGACCGGCTTGATTTCGCCCGACCCCACCGCGGCCAATCGTTCGACCAGCGTCGGCCAGTCGACCCGTCGGTTGAAGCCCACCACGGTCAGCCGCGGCAAACCCGAACCCTGCACGATAATAAAGCCCCGGCCCGCTGAACCCAGTCCGTCCATTTGGCAGACTTCGTCCGCCAAGCGGCAGGATATGCCGATACGCGAGTAGCCGAAGTCGTCGAACAGGCCGATCAACTGCGCCTGGAGCGTGCCGGCGAAGCCGGGGTCACCCACGCTCGACAGGTCCTGGACCGCGCGCTGGCTGATGCGCTGGCGCAATCCGGGCTTGCGCTGGGTACGCAGTGCCGCGTCGAACGCGACCGGCTGCCAGTCCACCAGCCGCAGGCCGTCGATGCGTCCGTCAAGCGCGCCGGTGATTTCGCCGAAGCCGAATACGCCAGTCAGCGACTGCAGGTCCAGGTCGTCGATCGCGATGTCGGCCGACAGCGTGGGCGCAACACCGAACGGCCGCTCCATCGCCAGCGCGGACACGTCCACGGTGCCGTCGAACAAGGCCATGCTCAGGCCGCCGTCGAACTCCAGCCGGTCGTTGGCATAACGCGCCTGCGGAATGCGTCCGCTCAGCCGGCCGGTAAAGGCGGGCCAGCCCAGCGCCTGGGCCAGCTGACCCACGTCGAGCGAGTCCAGACCAAGCCCGAAGGTGATCTCCAAGCCGCCGGCGGGCCCGGGGGGACGGAGCCGCAGCTGCTCGATGCGCGCCGTTCCGCCCAGCGTCGCGGCCTTGATGCCATGGTCAAGCTGGAGCACGCCGTCGCGGCTGGTGAAAGGCAGCCGCGACGCACCGAACGCCAGCCCGTACAACGACCCGCCCGACCACGACAGCTCGCTGGACACCGTCGCGCCCGCGGAGAACCGGACGTCGCCATGCAGGCGCTCGAAGGCGAAGCGGCCGCGCGGGTCGTCGACGCTCACTTCCTCCAGCGACAGTCGCGCCTGTTGGAGGTGCCCCTTCTGGACGCGCAGGTCGGCCTCCACGCCTCCGGCCAGCTGCAGTTCTCCCAGCCCGGCCCGACCCAGCCACCCGCTCAGGTAGCCCTCGGCGGTCGCTGCCAGGTCGGGCGACGCTATGGCCAGGTCGGCCTGTTCGAGCGCCAGGTCCGGAGTGAACGCCAGCGAACCGGCCACACGCAAGCGGCCGGGCTCATGCCACTCGATACGCGGAATCGCCCAACCGGCACCCTCGACATTGCGTGCCCGCAGCGCCAGTGCGACCGGCCCTGCGATCGCGACGTAGGTGGTGCCGTAGAGGAGCTCTCCGGCCAGCAGGCGGCCATCCAGCTCCAGGTCGTCGGTGGAGCCCAGCTGCGTGTCCAACTGCAGTTGCGCGTCCAGGCCCTCGGCGGCGATGCGTCCGTCCGGCGTGTCCAGCGAAGCGTCGTGGAGGCGCAGCGGGCCACTGACGCGGATGCGTTGCCCGGCACGTGCCCGCACCTCCAGGCGCGCGTCGGCGCGGCCGCCCTGCAACCGGGCCTCGGGCCATGCCCGGTCCAGCAGGGCCTGGGTCCAGGCCAGGGGAACACTCGCCAGGTCGATCCGGGTAAGCTCCGGGGTCCTGCCATCGCGGACCACGGTAACGCTGGAACCGCCCTGCGTCAGCGCAGCGCGCGTCCGCTCCGGGCCCAGCGCGACCGCCAGGCGCATCCCCGCCCCCCCGCCACGCACCGGTCCCTCGCAGCGCCAGCCGTCGCCAGCGCGCTGCAGCAGGCACTGCCAGTCCAGGTCACTGAAGCGGTAGCCCAGGTCCGGCGCCTCCAGGTGCCGGGCCTGCAGGCGCAGCCGGCCCTGCCCCGCTCCTTCCGGCCATTCCAGCCGGACGCGTACTCCCTGCAGGGTCGCCATCGGGGTAACCACCCGATCGATCCGCGCAGTTGCGGCCCTGGCCACCGCGGACGACGGCCACGCCGCCAGCAGCGCCGCGCCCACGGCGAGCGCCAGCAGGCGTACGATCCACGGCAGTACGGGCGCGATCCGGGGCGGCGACATCCGCCGGAGCATACCCAGTCGCACTGCCTCTCCACGATGAAAGGCGGGCCAATGACGGACGAAACAATGCCGCGCGTGCTGCTGGTCGAGGACGACCCGATCAGCCGCGCCTTCCTGATCACCGCACTGGACGGCGTGCCCTGCGAGGTCGACAGCGCCGACGGCATGGCGGCGGCCCTCGCGTTGGCGCGTAGCCAGCACTACGACGCGTGGCTGCTTGATGCGCACCTGGCCGACGGTTCGGGCATCGAGTTGTTGCAACGCCTGCGCCTGCTGCATCCGAGCACGCCGGTACTGGCCCATACCGCCAGCCACGATGTGGCCCTGCACGCCCGGCTTCGCGAAGCCGGCTTTGCCGACGTGGTGGTCAAGCCCTTGCCCGCAGCCGGGGTCCGCGGGGCGGTGCGCACCCTGCTGGGGATGGCAGCGGGCGGCCCTGAGCCGTCGCCCCGCCACGCAACACAAGACGCGCCGGTCTGGGACAACGAGGCCGCCGCGCTCGCCCTCAATGGCAACCTGGCCCATGTCCACACGCTGCGTGGCCTGTTCCTGCAGGAGCTGCCGCATACACGCGACGAAGTGGACGCCGCGCATGCCAGCGACGACGTCGCCCGGCTCGTGCGGACGCTCCACAAACTGCGGGCCAGCTGCGGGTTCGTCGGGGCGAGGCGGCTGTCGCGCGCGGTGCTCGTGCTCGAAGCCCGGCCCGACCTGCCCGAGGCGAGAACGGGATTCCACGCCGCCGTCGAGGCGACGCTGGCGTCACCAACGGCGCCGGGTGGACAAGGCGCAATGCCTGCCAATTGAAGCGGTCCTGACCGCAGAGTGCCGACACCGCCAGCGGCTGTAACTCACACCCGCGGGGGAACTGCGTCCAACGGCCCCACCCGCGCCAGGTCGCCCAGCATTTCCCACGACTTCAGCCCCCGTGGACCCAGGTGGTGGGACAGGACTTCGCGCAGGGCGCGTCGCAGCCCGGCCATGTCGCCGGGTACGGGCTCCGTGTCGGCGCCGATCGCCAACAGCGCCCGGCCGGTGGCCGCGCCGGTGCGGTCGGCGTGCCCGCGGTCGCTCAGCACGCGCCGCGCGCCGTGCTCCGGGTCAAGGCGATAGCGCGCGGCGGGATCGATGACCACCCCATCGCCATCGACCGCCCAGTCGAAACCCACGCCCAGCGCTTCAAGCAGGTCACGCTCGTACCGGCGCAGGGTCCAGCCCAGCGGCTCGGAGGCGCGCAGGCGCTCGCGCGCGATCGCGTACGCCCGGAACAGGTCAGGCTGGGGGTCCTGGCGCGGCGCCATGCGCAGGGTCAGCTCGTTCAGGTAGAAACCCGCCAGCAGCGCCTCGCCCACGAGCCGCGGCGCGGCGTCGACCGCCTCGGCCGTGACCAGCCGCGCCAGCTCGCCCCTCTGGACGGCATCGAGCCTGATCCACTGCAAGGGTTGCAATGCAGCGCGCAGCACGTGCCGCTTCGGGCCCTGGACGCCCCGCGCCAGCACGCCCACGCGACCGTGCGCGGGCGTCAACACTTCCACCAGCAGGCTGGTTTCGCGCCACGGACGCGCGTGCAGTACGAAGGCGTGTTCGGCGGTCAGGCGCATGGGAGGTCAGGTGGGAAGAGCGTGCACGGACCGCACCCGTTTCCTTCCTCAGTCGTGATAGCCGAAAGCGCGCAGCGCGGCCTCGTCGTCCGACCAGCCTTCGCGGACCCGGACCCAGGTCTCCAGAAACACCTTGGCGTCGAACAGGCGCTCCATCTGCTGGCGCGCCTTGGTGCCGATTTCGCGCAGGCGCTCGCCGCCCTTGCCGATGACGATCGCCTTCTGCCCGTCGCGTTCCACCCAGATCACCGCGCCGATCCGCAGCATGGTGCCGTCGATCTCGAACTTCTCGATCTCCACGGTGGTGGCGTACGGCAGCTCCTCGCCCAGCTGGCGCATGAGCTGCTCGCGTACCAGTTCACCGGCGTGGAAGCGCTGGCTCTTGTCGGTGATCTCGTCCTCGCCGTACAGCGCGTCCTGCTCCGGCAGGTGCTGCAGCACGCTCTTGACCAGCGGCTCCAGGCCCTTGCGCTTGAGCGCCGAGACCGGATGGATGGAGGCGAACTCGCGACCCTCGCTCACCTGGCCCAGATACGGCAACAGGACCGACTTGTCCTTGAGGCGATCGACCTGGTTCACGACCAGGATTACCGGCAGGCCAGCGCCACGCAGCGCTTCATAGGCAAAGCTGTCGGCTTCATCCCATTGGCCGGCGCGCACCACCAGCAGCGCGACGTCTACGCCTTCCAGCGCGCCGCGCGCAGCGCGGTTCATCCATCGGTGCATGGCCGACGCGGTGGATCCGCCCTGGTCGCGATGCAGGCCCGGCGTGTCGACCAGCACCAGCTGGCCTTCCGGAAAGGTGGCGATGCCCAGCAGACGGTGGCGGGTGGTCTGGGGACGCGGTGAAACAATGCTGATCTTCGCGCCCACGAGCGCGTTGGTCAGGGTGGACTTGCCGACGTTGGGACGGCCGATGACGGCGACGTGGCCGCTGCGATATGGACTTTGCATCGGGCGATTGTAGGCTCCCCGCCCCGCGACCGCCGCGACGATGGAGCTGGCCTAGCCGGGACTGCGCCCGCGCAGTGCTTCCAAAGCCGCCAGCGCCGCTTCGGCTGCGACCTGCTCGGCGGCCCGCCGGGAACCGCCCTCGCCTTCCGTCTCCACGTGCGGCTCGGCCAGGGCACAGCCCACCATGAAGGTCTTGGCATGCTCCTCGCCGGTTTCCGATATCAGCGAGTACACCGGCAAGGGCTTCTGCCGGCCCTGCAGCCACTCCTGCAGCCGGGTCTTGGCGTCCTTGCCGACCTTGTGCGGCGGCGGCAACGCGGCCATGGCCGCTTCGAACCACGGCAGTACCACCGCTCGGCAGGCCTCGAACCCGCCATCGAGATAGACCGCGGCGACCACCGCCTCCAGCGCGTCGGCCAGGATCGAATCGCGCCGGTGCCCCCCCGATTTCATTTCGCCCGGGCCCATCGTCAGGCGCGACCCCAGCTCCAGGCTTCGCGCTATGGGTGCCAGCGCCGACTCGCGTACCAGCTCGGCGCGCGCGCGCGTCAAGGCACCTTCGTCCACCTGCGGCCAGCGCTGGTAGAGGGCATCGGCAATGATCAGGTTGACCAGCGAATCCCCCAGGAATTCCAGGCGTTCGTTGTGGGGCGCGCCGGCACTTCGATGGGTCAGGGCCTGGGCGAGCAGGCCCGGGTCGCCGAAGCGGTGGCCGATATCACTCAAGCCCGCCGCCGCGCCGCAGATCTTCCTCGGCGTGGAACTTGCCGACGATGTCCAGGTTGTAGATCAGCGGCTTGCGGATCTCGTAGTCGACCGTCAGCTGGTAACCGGCGTCTCGACGTTCGACCTTGAGGTGCTCACGCTTCACGTTATCGGCGTAGCTGACATAGAGCTTGCGGAAGAACAGGTCCCTGACCAGTGCCGGACTGGCATTGGCAGCCCCCGGATCGGCCTTGAGGGAGGCCAGCGCACGCTTGACTGCGTAGTACTCCGAGTACATCGGGATCAGCTTCATGCCCATGTAGACGAAGACACCCACCACCGCCAGCACGATGATGAAGCTGATCAGGGTCATGCCGCGTTGCGTGCGTTTCATACGAGTTTCCCCTTGGCTGTGCGCCGCCTGCCCCGCGGCGTGGGTATTACCGGATTGCCTGCCTCACGGGATGCTGCTGCCCACCCGCGAGAACTCGAACCCCCCGTCGAAGTGCATCCAGATCAGGAACGCCTTGCCCCTGAGGTTGGACTCCGGGAGGAAGCCCCAGTATCGGCTGTCCTCGCTATTATCACGATTGTCGCCCATCACGAAATAGTGGCCGGCAGGCACCACCCACTCGCCCTCGCCCTGGTCCATGAATGGCAGGTTGGTCCGCTCCAGAACCGTATGCGACCGGCCAGCCAGCTGCTCGCGCAGCTCTTCCGCGCCTGTCATTTCGGTGCCGTTCCCGGTGCCCGAATATACGCCCACGCTCTCGTAGGCCAACGGTTCGCCGTTCACGAAGACGGTATTGTCGCGGTAGGCGATGCGGTCACCCGGCAGTCCCATCACCCGCTTGATCCAGTCCTGGTCCGGATGATGCGGCGGGCGGAATACCACCACGTCTCCGCGTGCCGGCTCGCCAAGCGTGACGAACTTGCGGTTGGTGATGGGCAATCGCAGGCCGTAGGTGAACTTGTTGACGAGGATGAAGTCACCCGTCAACAGCGTCGGCATCATCGAATTGGAGGGGATGCGGAACGGCTCGGCGATGAAGCTGCGCAGCAGCAGTACCACCAGCAGCACGGGGAAGAACGCCTTGGAGTAGTCGACGAGGACCGGGTCGGTACCGTCGTCCAGCAGGCTGGCGCCGGCCGCACGGCGCTTGGCGAAAAACAGGGCGTCAAGCAACCAGATGATGCCGGTGGCGAAGGTGAGCACCACCAGGGCGATTTCAAACCAGCGCATCGGGGGTCCTTTGGGTCCGGTGGAGCGGCAGGGAGTTGCCAGGGTCAGGTAACAGGGTGGCTCGGCTGGAGTATTCCGCTACCGACGCAGTACGGGACGTGCTGCAGGTCATGCCCACCCCCGGTCGCCGCGAGGGATTGGACCCGGTACAGCCAATTGGCTGCATCGCACGTCCACCCCGGTGCCGCGGCACTGGTCGACTATTTGTTATCCACATTGAGCACTGCGAGGAATGCTTCCTGGGGGATTTCCACGCTGCCCACCTGCTTCATCCGCTTCTTGCCGGCCTTCTGCTTTTCCAGCAGCTTCTTCTTGCGGCTGATGTCGCCACCGTAGCATTTGGCCAACACGTTCTTGCGCATCGCCTTGACCGTGCTGCGGGCGATGACCTGCGAGCCGATCGCAGCCTGGATGGCAACGTCGAACATCTGTCGCGGGATCAGCTCCTTCATCTTCTCGCACAGGTCGCGACCGCGCCGGTCGGCGTGGCTGCGGTGGGTAATGATGCTCAGCGCATCCACCTTGTCGCCGTTGATGAGCGTGTCCACCCGCACGAACGGACCCGCCTGGAAACGCAGGAACTGGTAGTCCAGCGAGGCATAGCCGCGGCTGACGGACTTGAGGCGGTCGAAGAAGTCCAGCACGACCTCGGCCATCGGCAGTTCGTAGCTGATCTGCACCTGGCTGCCCAGGTACGTGATGCCGATCTGGCTGCCGCGCTTCTCCTCGCACAGGGTGATGACGTTGCCGACGTAGTCGGGGGGCGTGAGGATGTTGGCGCGGATGATGGGCTCGCGGACCTCCTCGACGTGGTTCACCGGCGGCAACTTGGCCGGATTGTCCATCGCCACGATCGTGCCGTCGGTCTTCAGCACTTCGTAGACCACCGTCGGCGCGGTCGAGATCAGGTTGAGGTCGTACTCGCGCTCCAGGCGCTCCTGCACGATTTCCATGTGCAGCATGCCCAGGAAGCCGCAACGGAAGCCAAAGCCCATGGCCTCGGAAGACTCGGGCTCGAATCGCATCGCTGCATCGTTGAGCCGCAACTTCTCCAGCGCCTCGCGCAGGTCCGGGTAGTCCTCGGCGTCGACCGGGAACAGGCCGGCGAAGACGCGCGGCTGCATCTCCTGGAAGCCCGGCAGGGGCTTGTCGGCGGGGTCGGCGGCCAGGGTCAGGGTGTCGCCGACCGGCGCGCCGTGGACATCCTTGATGCTTGCGTTGACCCAGCCCACCTCGCCCGGCCCCAGCCGCTGCAACTCCTTGCGCTTGGGGGTGAACACGCCGACGTTGTCGGCCTGGTGGGTGCGCCCGGTGGACATCACCTTGAGCTTGTCGCCGGGCTTGATCTCGCCCTGCATGATGCGCACCAGCATCACCACGCCCAGGTAGTTGTCGAACCACGAGTCGATGATCAGCGCCTGCAGCTTGTCGGTGTCGCGCGGCCGCGGCGGCGGGATGCGGGTGACGATTGCCTCGAGCACGTCTTCCACGTTCAGGCCTGTCTTGGCGCTGACCGCCACCGCGTCGGACGCGTCGATGCCGATGACGGCCTCGATCTCGGCCTTGGCGCGCTCGATGTCGGCGGTCGGCAGGTCGATCTTGTTGAGCACCGGCACCACTTCCAGGCCCTGCTCCACCGCGGTGTAGCAGTTGGCGACAGACTGCGCCTCCACGCCCTGCGCGGCGTCCACGACCAGAAGCGCGCCCTCGCATGCGGCCAGCGACCGGCTGACCTCGTAGCTGAAGTCGACGTGGCCGGGGGTGTCGATGAAGTTGAGGAAATAGGTCTGCCCGTTGCGCGCGGTGTAGGGCAGCGACACCGACTGGGACTTGATGGTGATGCCGCGCTCGCGCTCGATCGGATTGGAGTCCAGGACCTGCGCCTCCATCTCGCGGGCGGTCAGGCCGCCGCACAGGTGGATGATGCGATCGGCCAGGGTCGACTTGCCGTGGTCGACGTGGGCGATGATGGAAAAGTTGCGGATCTGCTGCATGCGGGGACGCGACCGGGCCCATTGGGCCAGAAAGGAATGGGCCAGAGAAAATCAACGCGCGATTATCGCACACGGCACGCCCCCGCCCGGTCCGGCGGAACGCGTGCCGCCCCGGCAGGTTCAGCCGCCGGTGGTCACCGCGACGTACTGGGTGCCCTCGCCCCTGCGAACCAGCAGCATCACGGTCTCGCCCGGCTCCAGGTCCGCCAGGCGGCGGTTGAGGTCGGCTGCGTTGGACACTGCGGTTCGGCCCACAGATAGCACCACGTCCCCGGCCTGGAGGCCGGCCCTCTGCGCGGGGCCGGGCTGCACGGACACGATCCGTACGCCCTCGCCCGCCTGCAGCCCCAGTTGCCTGCGCTGCGCGGCATCCAGGTCCTGCGGGATGACACCTATCGCATTGGCCGGTTGCGGAGCGCTTTCGCGCGCCGGGGCGCGGCCATTGCCCGCCGCCGCCACCGCACCACCCAGCTCGCCCAGCACCACGTCGACCTGCATCTCGCGGCCGCTGCGCAGCAGCGTCACTTCCACGCGATCGCCCGGCGCCTTCAGCCCGATCAGCGGCGGCAGGTCGCTGGAGACGCTGACCTTGCGGCCGTCCACGGCGGTGATCACGTCCATGCGTTCGATCCCGGCCTTGTCGGCGGCACTGCCCGGCTCGACGCCGGCCACGAGTGCCCCTTCCGCGACGGCCAGGCCAAGGGCCTTGGCGGCTTCGGTGGTGATCGGCTGCACGTTGACGCCCAGCAGGCCGCGGCTGACCCGCCCGGTGTCGCGCAACTGCTCGGCTGCGTTCATGGCGACGTCGATCGGGATGGCGAAGCTGACGCCCATGTAGCCGCCCGAGTTGGAGAAGATCTGGGAGTTGATTCCGACCACTTCACCGCTGGTGTTCAGCAGCGGGCCACCCGAATTGCCGCGGTTGATCGCCACGTCGGTCTGGATGAAAGGCACGTACTGCTGGCCTGCGTAGGGGTTGTTGCGGCCCACCGCGCTCACGATCCCGGCGGTGACCGAGTGCTGCAGCCCGAACGGCGAGCCGATGGCAATCACCCACTGTCCGGCTTGCGTCCGCGTGGCGTCTGCCAGGCGCAGGAACGGAAGGCCGGCGGCATCGATCTTGAGCAGGGCGACATCGGACTCCTCGTCGCTCCCGACCACCTCGGCGGTGAACTCGCGACGATCCGACAGGCTCACCTGCACGGTTTCGGCCCCGTTGACGACATGGTGGTTGGTCAGCAGGTAACCGTCATCGGAAATCAGGAAGCCCGTGCCCTGGGACACGCCACCTCGGCCCTGCGGCGCTTCCGGGAACGGCGTCCCGGGTCCGAAGAAGCGGCGGAAGATCTCGGGGATCTCCTCCTGCCCCGGCCCGCCGCCGCGCGCGGTGCGCGGGGCGATCTGCGCGCTGACGTTGACCACCGCCGGCCCCACCCGCTCCACCAGTGAAGTGAAGTCGGGCAGGCCGGTCACCAGCGGGCGCGAAGGCTGCGCCGACGGCGGGGGTGCGATGGGCTTCTCGGTGCCCTGGCTGGCGCGTGCGTCGGCGGGCGCCTGCGCGGTGCAGGCCACCGGGATCGCGGCCACGAGGAGGCCCATCAGGGCAAGCGTACGAAACGGTCGGTTCATTGAATCGGCCTCTGGGACTTGGGTATCGAATCGTGCAACGCACCCCGGCTTGCCAGCCGGGGCGGAGGTGGAACGGGTCATCCTGCCAATGCCTGCGTGCCGGGGACGTCAGGGTCTCGGCGACGGGGGCGGCGGCGTGGTCGCGCCGGCAGCGTCCGCCGGCGGCGCAGGCTCGGCGGGAGGTGGCTCGAAGGGGTAGAACGAGGGCGCGGTCGCCGGCGCGGCGTAACCGGCGGTCAAGCCATTCCCTGCCCGGTAGTCGGGCAGCACCGCGCGCGGCCACGGCCGGGAGCCGAACTCGTTGGCCCGCGGGGTGAACGGATCGACCCTGGTGGGGTCGGGTGACTGCTCGGCCACCCGCGCCGGGCCGGACACCGGCATCCCTGCACTGCCGGCGACAGCCACGACGTCCGCGGGCGGCACCGCCGCGTAGGCCGGCCGCGTGCGAGGGACCGGGCGAGAGGTCGGTGCCGGCGCGTCGCTTGACGACGGCGGGACCAGCGGCCCTCGGGCGAGTGCCTGCGGGGCGTCCAAGCGCGCCACGTCGCGCGGCGCAACTTCCGTTGCGTCCGTCGCCAGGGGGGGTAGACCCGGCACGTCCACTCCAACCGGGTCTGCGGCCAGCACCGGCACGTCCGCCGTGCGTCCGCTGGCACGATCATCCAGCGGTCGCGCCACCAGGAAGGCAGCGAGTGCTACGGATGCCGCCAGCGCCGCGCAGGGTATCCATGCACGCTGCCGGCGACGCACGCCCGGCGTTGCCGCGGGCCGTGCCATCGCACCGGACGCTTCGCCGGCCTGTCTTTCGCCGGCCTGTCTTTCGCCGGCCTGTTGCTCGCCTGCACGTTCCTCGGCCTCCGCCACGGCAGCGCCCACGCGCCCGGCGAAGTCTCCGGCCACCACCGCCTCAGCGCGTCCACGCAGCACGTCACCGGCCAACTGCCAGCTGCCGACGCAGTCGCGCCAGGAGGCATCGTGATCGAGGCGTTTGAGAGCGAAGCGTGCGGCATCACCGTCCAGTTCGCCGTCGAACAGGGCGGACAGGTCTTCGCGGTCGTCGTTGGAATGCTCGGGTGTCATCGGCACGAGGCCTCCTGGAACTTCAGCTCGGTCTGGGCGGCAGGGCAGGCCACGAACGACCGCAGCCCGCCCCGGCAGTAGCCCGGCTCAGCGCGGGCCATGGTCTGGCCCGAGCAAGGGACGCAGCCGGACATCGATCGCATCGCGCGCACGGAAGATCCGCGAGCGGACCGTACCGATCGGGCAGCCCATGCGTTCGGCGATTTCTTCGTAACTGAGACCCTCGACCTCGCGCAGGGTGATGGCCGTTCGCAGGTCCCCGGCAAGGCCTTCCACCGTTTCCATCACTGCGCGCTCGATTTCCTGCCGCAGCAACTCGCGTTCGGGGGTGTCGGTGTCACGCAGGCGCATGCCGGCATCGAACTGCTCGGCGTCGCCGGCATCGATGTCCGAGGCCGGGGGGCGGCGGTTCTGTGCAACGAGGTGGTTCTTGGCGGTGTTCACTGCGATGCGGTGCAACCATGTATAGAACTGGGAATCCCCCCGGAAACTGGCCATCGCGCGATAGGCGCGGATGAACGTCTCCTGGGCCACGTCCTGGCACTCGCTCCAATCGGATACGTAGCGACCGATCAGCCCCACCACCCGATGCTGGTAACGGCGCACCAGGGTGTCGAAGGCCGTACTGTCGCCCCGCTGGACGCGACGGACCAGTTCCTGGTCCAGCGCATCGGCGGATGCCTGTGCAACGTTGTTTTCGGCCATGCCGTGCCGGCACTCCTGTCTGCTCGGCATGGGCCGAACGATATGACACCCCCACAGGAGGAAAGTTCCGCCCTGCAGGCATTGACTGACAGGTGGGGACGCGGCGGCCCGAGCGCAACGTGGGCGAACTACCGCGTTGGCGCGATTTGACGCCGCCGAAACAACGCCCGGATGATAGCGGCCCCCCATACGTGAACGGATGGTGCCGCGATGACCGCAGCCCGCGACGCGCTTCCCGCCTTCGACGGGCTCCGTGCCCGCCACTGGCACACCGACCTGCGCGCGGACGGCGTGCTGGTGCTCTCGTTCGATCGCGCCGAAGCGTCGGTCAACACCTTCTCGCAGGATGTCCTGATCGAACTGGACGCTCTGCTGGAACGGCTGGCACTGGACCCGCCCACGGGGATGGTGGTGCGCTCGGCCAAGGCCAAGGGCTTCGTCGCTGGCGCAGATATCAAGGAGTTCCAGGCGTTCGACCGGAAGGGCACGGTGGACGACGCGATCCGCCGCGGTCAGCACGTCTTCCAGCGACTGGCCGAACTGCCTTTCCCCACCGTCGCTGCGATCCACGGTTTCTGCATGGGGGGGGGCACGGAAATGGCGCTGGCCTGCCGGTACCGCGTCGCCAGCAACGATGCGTCCACCCGCATCGGCCTGCCGGAGGTGAAGCTGGGCATCTTCCCTGGCTGGGGCGGCAGCGTGCGATTGCCGCGGCTCATCGGCGCGCCGGCGGCCTTCGACATGATGCTGACCGGCCGCAGCCTGGGCGCCAAGGCGGCCCGGGCCAATGGCCTGGTCGACAAGGTCGTGCCGGCCGACCAGCTGGTCGAGTCCGCCGCGCAGCTCGCGCTGAAGGGAACCCAGCGGCCGTTCAAACAGCGCTTCATGGGCTGGGCCACCAATACCCTTCCCGCCCGTCGCCTGTTGGCGCCGATGCTGGCCAAGCAGGTCGCCCGCAAGGCGCGCAAGGAGCACTACCCCGCGCCTTACGCCCTGATCAACAGCTGGTCGCGGTCCGGTGGCGGCATCCAGTCCCGGCTGGCCGCCGAGCGCAAGGCGGTCGTGCGGCTGGCGTCCACCCCCACCGCACGCAACCTGATCCGGGTGTTCTTCCTGCAGGAGCGGCTCAAGGGCCAGGGCAGTGGCGAGCATGGCATCGCGCACGTCCACGTCATCGGTGCCGGTGTGATGGGTGGCGACATCGCGGCCTGGTCGGCCTACAAGGGCTTCGAGGTCACCCTTGCCGACCGCGAGCAGCGGTTCATCGACAAGGCCCTGCAGCGGGCGGGCGAACTGTTCGAGAAGAAGGTGAAGGACGAGGCCAAGCGCCCACAGGTGGCGGCCCGCCTCAAGGGCGACCTGGCAGGCGACGGCGCGGCCCGGGCCGACCTGGTGATCGAAGCGATCATCGAACAGGCCCAGGCCAAGCGCGACCTGTACGCGCAGGTGGAGCCGGCGATGAAGGACGACGCGTTGCTCTCCACCAACACGTCATCCATCCCGCTGGCCGAACTGCGCGAACACGTCCGCCTTCCGGCCCGCTTCGCCGGGCTGCACTACTTCAACCCCGTCGCGTTGATGCCGCTGGTGGAGATCATCCGCCACGACGCCATGGCCCCCGGCACCGAGCAACGGCTCGCGGCCTTCTGCAAGGCTATCGACAAGCTGCCCGTGCCGGTCGCCGGCACGCCCGGCTTCCTCGTCAACCGGGTGCTGTTCCCGTACATGCTCGAGGCCGCCACCGCTTATTCGGAAGGGATTCCCGGCATCGCGATCGACAAGGCGGCGGTTCGCTTCGGCATGCCGATGGGCCCCATTGAACTGATCGACACCGTAGGCCTCGACGTAGCGGCCGGGGTAGGCGCGGAGCTGGCACCGTTCCTGGGCTTGGCGCTGCCGCAGGCACTTGCGGGCGGTGCGGAAGCCGGCAAGCGCGGCAAGAAGGACGGCCAGGGCCTGTACAAGTGGGAAGACGGCAGGGCGGTCAAGCCCGAGCTGCCGAAGGACTACCAGCCCCCGTCGGACCTGGAGGACCGCCTGATCCTGCCCATGCTCAACGAGGCCGTGGCCTGTCTCCACGATGGCGTGGTCGAGGATGCGGACCTGCTCGACGCGGGAGTGATCTTCGGTACCGGCTTCGCCCCGTTCCGCGGCGGCCCCATCCAGTACATCCGCGAAACCGGGGTCGAGGTGCTGTTGCAGAAGCTCACCCAGCTGCAAGCGCACCACGGGGACCGTTTCGCCCCGCGGCCCGGGTGGGACAATCCGAAATTGCAATTGGCGACCGCGACCGGCGCCGGCGACTGAGGGCGCCCGTACTCCGCGGTGGGAACCGGAAAACCCCGCGCTCGGCGGGGTTTTTCTTTCGGCAGCTACATCGTGTGGGTGGCCCGGTCCGAATCGAGCGTGCCGGCCAGTAGCGCCTCGATCTTGCCCTTGACCGCTTCGCCCTCGGCGCTCTCGCTGAACTGCACGCCGATGCCGGCGGGGCGGTTGCCCTGCGCGCCGGCAGGCGTCACCCAGACCACCTTGGCGGCGACCGGCATGCGCTCGCTGGACTCGGGCAACGTCAGCAGCACGAACACCTCGTCGCCGAGGAAATACCGCTTGGGCGTGGCCACGAAGATGCCGCCATGCCTGAGATAGGGCATGTAGGCGCTGTACAGCGCCGCCTTGTCCTTGATTGCCAGGGTCAGGATGCCCTGCCGTGCGCCGCCTGCTGCCACCATCGTGCCTTCCCCGCTCCCGCGATCATCCTGCGCCGTCGGGGCGCGACCGTGCTTCCGACCGTGCGGCGCCGGAGCGCCAGGCCATCAGCAGTTCCAATACCGCCAAGTCGGCGCGCACCGTGGTCCGCAACAACTCGCAGGTCCGGTTCGCCTGGTCGAACCAGGCCGCCAGACTGCGCGTCCGCGCCGGGTCGGTCAAGCGCTCGGCCGCGCGCGCCACCGCGAGGTCGGCCGCGTGGCGCAAGCGCAGCGCCGCATGTTCATCGGCCGTCCAGCGCTGCGCGGTTTCCAGCGGCGTGCGCGTGCCCTGTGCGATGGCGTCCAGGTCAGTGCCGACCTGCCGCCGCAGTCCCATGCCCTCATTGCGCAACCAGGCATCGGCCTGCCCCGGGTGGCCGTGGGCGGCTTCAAGGGCCTCGAGCGCGTCGCCGGAATCGTGTCCCTGCGCCTGCAGCCACTGCAGCGATTCCTCGCGCGGCGGCAGCCGGAATTCCAGCCGCTGGCATCGGCTGCGGATGGTCGCAGGCAATCGCGCCGGGTTGCCACTGACCAGCCACAGGTAGCGCCCGGGCACCGGCTCCTCCAGGGTCTTGAGCAGTGCGTTGCATGCGGCGTGGTTGACCGCATCGGCCGGATCGATGATCACCACCTGCGCGCCGCCGTACTGGGTGGTCAGTGCCAGCTTTTCCGACAGGTTCCGGACCTGCTCGATGACGATCTCCGAGCGCATCTTCGGCGGCCGTCCCTTTTCGTTGAGGACGTGCCCCACCAGGACGAGGTCCGGATGCCCACTATGGCCCAGCGGGTGGGCCAGCTGCCCATCGGGGCGGGTCTCCACCGGGTCGCGCTGGTGACGTTGCGCCAACAGGTGGCAGGAGCGGCAGCGCCCGCAGGGGCCCTCGCCCGCCGACCGCTGCAGGCACAGAACCCGTTCGGCAAGGCGCTCGGCGACCGCCCGCTTGCCCAACTGCGCGGGACCGCAGAAGAGCAGGCCGTGGCCCAGCCGCCCGGCGTCCAGCGCGTCGGCAGCGTGGTCGTGGATGCGCTGCTGCCAAGGCGCCAGGGGTTGCCGCGCGCTCACTGGCCATCTTCCAGATACGCGTGGAGGAGCTCCACCGATGCGGCTGTCACGTCGACCAGTGGCCGTGATGCGTCGATCACCCGGAACCGGTCGGGGTGTGCCTGTGCCCTGCCCTGGTAGGCGGTCCGCACGCGCTCGAAGAATTCCTCGCGCTCGGACTCGATCCGGTCCACATCGCCCCGGCCGCGCATACGCCGCAGCCCGATCTCGACCGGCACGTCCAGCAGCAGCGTCAGGCCGGGCTCGATCCCGACCACGCGACGCTCCAGTTCGGCGATGAACTGCACGTCACCGCCTCGCGCGCCACCCTGGTAGGCGTAGCTGGCGTCGGTAAAGCGGTCACTCAGCACCCAGGCACCCCGCTGGAGCGCGGGCAGGACCGTCTCGCGCACATGCTGGGCGCGGGCGGCGAACATCAGCAGCAGCTCGGTGTCGCGTGACGGGGGCTCGTGACCGGGATCCAGCAACAGGTCCCGGATCTGCTCGGCCAAGGGGGTCCCCCCGGGCTCCCGGGTACGCACCACCTCGATGCCCCGCCCAGTCAAAGCCTCGGCCAGCGCCGCCAGCACCGTGGACTTGCCCGCACCCTCCCCGCCTTCAAGCGTGACCAGCCGCGGTTGCCGCTTGAGGGTCACGGCGTGTCCGGGGTGGAGGCCGGGGCGCGCTGGGCATCACGATAGCGCTGGACGTAGCGCGACACGGCCGCGTTGTGTTCGACAAGCGTGCTCGAGAACACGTGCCGTCCACTGCCGTCGCCGACGGCGACGAAGTACAACTCATCGCCGTCGGCCGGGTCTGCCACCGCCGCCAGCGCATCCACGCCCGGCATGGCGATGGGCGTGGGGGGCAGGCCGTCCCGCGTGTAGGTGTTGTAGGGCGTGTCGGTCTCCAGGTCGCTACGGCGGATGTTGCCGTCGTAGCCGGGTCCGATGCCGTAGATGACGGTGGGATCGGTCTGCAGGCGCATGCCGATCCGCAGGCGTCGCTCGAACACGCCGGCGATGCGCGGCCGCTCCTCGGCGATGCCGGTTTCCTTCTCGACAATCGAGGCCAGGGTCAGCATTTCGTCGGGAGTCTTGAGCAGGCTGTCGGCCTCGCGGGCGTTCCACGCCGCCGCCAGCGCCTTGGCCATGGACGCATGCGCCCGCGCCAGCACGTCCAGGTCGCTGTCTCCGCGGGTGTACAGGTAGGTCTCGGGCAGGAACCGGCCTTCCGGATGCTGCCCGGCCTGGCCCAACCTGGCCATGAGCGCAGCATCATCGAGCTCCGCGCTTTCCTGCTCCAGCGGCTTGGCCCTCGCCAGCGCGGCCCGCAACTCACGGATGTTCCAGCCTTCGACGATGGTGAACCGGTGGTGGATCACCCGGCCTTCGCGCATCGCCACGAGCAGTTCGCGCGGCGTGGTGCCCGGCGCCAACGCGTACTCGCCCACGTGCAGGCTGCCGTCGGCACCCAGTTCGCGCGCCAGCACCCGCCACTCGATCTCCTCGCCGGTAGTGACGCCGGCCTCGCGCAGTTTGCGCACCACCACGGGCAGCGAGTCACCCGACTGCACGACCACGCTCGCACCGTCCTCGAACCCAGCCATGGGGGCGTCCGCGAACCCGGAATACCGCTGCCACAACATGAAGGCGGCCGCGCCTGCGGCGACCAGCAACAGCAGGAACACGAAGCCGAAACGGCGCTTGCGGGGTGGGGTCACGGCGGCTCCGGAATCAATGCGAAAGCAGGGTGGTCAAGCGCCAGCGCGCGGCGCGCGGCGTCGATGCGCGGGTGCGGCGACCACGTACGGGTGCCCAGCCGGGCGACCGGCAGGATACCGCGCACCGCGTTGCACAGGAAAACGGCATCAGCCGAGTCGACCTGTTCCGGACCCATCCTCTCGACGCGCGCGTGCAACCGCTGCAGCGCCCACTGCCGGCACACCCCGGCGACGCCGCAGCGGTCAACCGGGGGCGTGGTCCATTGCCCCTCCGCCAGCACGAACAGGTTGGCCGAGGTCGCGCAGACCACGTCGCCTCCGGTCGACAGCATCAAGCCTTCGCTGGCGCCATGCGCGTCGAAGCCGGGCGCGGACCACTCAAGCCGCGCCAGCACCTGCTCCAGGCGGTTGCAGTGCTTGATCCCGGCCAGCGCCGGTTGTTCCGACAGGCGGGTGTCGCACCAGCGCAGCACTAGACCGTCCGGGTCCACCCCGGGCACGGGGTGGGTCGAAAGCACGCAGGTGGACGCGGAGCCGGCCGACGGCGCGTAGCCCCGCCCGCCGGCGCCGCGCGTAACAAGCAGCTTCACGACGCCGTGGCCGCCGTCCAGCAGCTCGACAACCTGCTGCCGCAGCGCCGACTCGGGCGGCAGCGCGATCCGCAACCGTCCGGCGCCATCGCGCAACCGTTGCCAGTGCGCGGGCCACCACGGGATCGAGCCGGCATGGGCGCGCATGGTTTCAAACACGCCATCGCCGTAGGCCAGCCCACGGTCATCCGGCGCGATGGTGCCGCCCTCCACACCGTCGACGACCACCCTCACCGGCTCATCCCCCGACGCCCAGTGCGTGCAACATGCCGCGCGCCTTTGCGAGGGTCTCGTCCAGTTCACGCTCCGGATCGGAATCGGCCACGATTCCCGCGCCGGTACGGAAGCGCACGATGCTCCCGGACCCGGCGGGTTCGATCTCCGCGCTGCGGATCAGGATATTGAGGTCGAGGTCGCCGTCGCGGTTCAGCCAGCCCATCGCGCCGGTGTAGGCGCCGCGGCCGACGTTCTCCAGTTCGGCGATGACCTGCATGCAGCGGACCTTCGGGCAGCCGGTGATCGTGCCGCCCGGGAAGGTCGCGCGGATGACGTCGCCCGGCGTGGTGCCGGGCTCCAGCCGCCCGCGAACGTTGCTGACGATGTGGTGCACGTGCGCGTAACTCTCCACCGTCATCAGTTCATCGACTTCGACGCTGCCGGGCACGCACACGCGTCCCAGGTCGTTGCGCTCCAGGTCGATGAGCATCACGTGCTCGGCGCGCTCCTTGGGATGGCCGACCAGTTCGTGGATGCGCGCGGCGTCGTCGTCATCGGGTGCGCGAGGCCGGGTGCCTGCGATCGGGCGCGTCTCGACCAGCTCACCACGCACCGACACCAGCCGCTCGGGCGACGCGCTGACGACCGCGCCGCGGGGCGTCGCGAAGATGCCGGCGAACGGTGCGGGATTGTTGGACCTCAGGCGCGCGAACAGCTCGGCCGGCGCGAGGTTGCGCTCGAACGCGGCCTGCCAGCCGCGCGACAGGTTGGCCTGGAACACGTCCCCGGCGGCCAGGTAGTCCAGCACGCGGCGTACGCCTGACAGATAACGCTCCGGTAGGTCGTGGACCACCTCAAGCGGTGGCTCCCATTCGGGCATCGGGGCCGGGGCGTCCGCGCAGTCGGATTCGATCCTGTCCAGCAATGCTCCGTGGCCGGGCTCGGCAACGGCCGTGAACTCGCCGGTGGCATGGTCGTGAAGCACCGCCGCGTGGCAGCGGACCGCGAGCGCCACCGGCAGCGTGCCGGCAGCGGGGGGCAGGCGCAGGACAGGCTCGACCTGGCCTGCCAGCTCGTAGCCCAGCAGCAGCGCCCAGCCGCCGCGGAACGGCCATCGGGGTTCTTCGCGGGACGTTCGCTCCTCCCGCCACGCGTTGTCGAGCGCATCCAGGAAATCGCCTTCAACCGCGCCGCCCACCTCGTCGCGGGTGACGCCGTCACGCTCGAGTCGGAGGTGGCGCTCCCCGGCCAGCAGCAGGAGATCCCACCGCCCCTGCGCGGTGCCGTGGGCACTGGATTCCAACAGCAGCGGATAGCGCTGCGGCGCTTGCCGGTGCAGGTCCAGCAGGTCGATGGCGGGCTTCAGCGCACGGGTCAGGAGCATGGCGTGGGGCGTGTCATCGCACGGAGGGCGCCAAGCGCGGGGTGGGGATCGGCAATGGCATCGGCAGTGCTACCTCCTTCGCAAGGGCAGCGGGCCTCCCCAGCCCGGTGTGCCGCGAAGGGGCGCAATTTCGGCCGTGACGGCGTCACCACCCGGTTCTACCCGCCGCTCAGATCCGCTTGAACACGAGCGTGCCGTTGGTGCCGCCAAAGCCGAAGCCGTTGGAGACCGCCACGTCCAGCTTGGCCTGGCGCGCTTCGTGGGGGACGTAGTCCAGGTCACAGCCTTCCCCCGGCTCGTCGAGGTTGATGGTCGGCGGAACCACGCCGTGGTGCAGCGCCATGACCGAGAAGATGGCCTCCGCCCCCCCGGCGGCGCCCAGCAGGTGCCCGGTCATGGATTTGGTCGAACTGACCATGGTGCTGTAGGCATGGTCGCCCAGCGCGCGCTTGATCGCCCGCGTCTCGGCCAGGTCGCCCAGCGGCGTGGAGGTGCCATGCGCGTTGAGGTAGTCGACGCCGTCCGGTCCGACGCCCGCATCCTTGAGCGCGGCCACCATGCAGCGTGCGGGGCCTTCGCCGTCCTCGCTGGGCGCGGTCATGTGGAATGCGTCGGAGCTGGCACCGAATCCGGCCAGCTCGCAGTAGATGCGCGCGCCGCGGGCCTTGGCGTACTCGTACTCCTCCAGAACGAGGATGCCGGCACCGTCGCCCAGCACGAAACCGTCGCGGTCCTTGTCCCAGGGACGGCTGGCCAGGGTCGGCGCGTCGTTGCGGGTGGACATGGCCTTCATCGCGCAGAACCCGCCGACCGAGGTGGGCGAGGAGCCGCGCTCGGCACCACCGGCGATCATGACGTCGGCATCGCCGTACTGGATCATGCGCATCGCCATGCCGATGGAGTGGTTGGACGTGGCGCATGCCGAGACGGCGGAGAAATTCGGCCCCTTGATCCCGGTCAGCAGCGATACCTGGCCCGGCAGCATGTTGATGATGGTGCTGGGGACGTAGAACGGGGAGATCTTGCGCGGGCCGCCATCATTGAACTTGATGGTCTGCTCCTCGATGCCCAGCAGGCCGCCGATGCCCGAGCCGATCAAGGCGCCGATGCGCTCGGCGTTGGAGTCGTCCACCACCAGGTTGGCGTCTTCCATCGCCATCATCGACGCGGCGACGCCGTAATGGATGAACTCCTCCATCTTGCGTGCGTCCTTGGGGGAGACCCACTTGCCGATGTCGAAATCACGGACCTCGCCGGCGATCCGCGTGGTGAACGCGGCCGGATCGAAATGGGTGATGGGGCCGATGCCCGACCGGCCGTTGACGATGCCATCCCAACTGCTGGCCAGGTCATTGCCGAGCGGTGAAACGATGCCCAGACCGGTGACGACGACGCGACGCTTCGACATGGAGAACTCCGACTGCGGTCGGCGCCGGCGTCGGCGCATGGACCGGAAGAGAAACGGGGTGGCGGCAGTGCGGCGCAAGGTCCGCCCACACGCCCCGCTGGCGGAACCGTGCGCGGTGCGGCAGGGGCGGTACCGCCGCGGCCGAACCACCTTGCAAAAAACGCGGGGCCGCAACGCGGCCCCGGTGTGTTGCTGCACGGACGACGAAATCGCCGCCCGGGGTGCGTTACGCCTTGACGTGCGCCTTGACGTAGTCGATGGCCTGCTGCACCGAGGTGATCTTCTCGGCTTCCTCGTCCGGGATCTCGCACTCGAACTCTTCCTCGAGGGCCATCACCAGCTCGACGGTGTCGAGCGAGTCCGCGCCGAGGTCGTCAACGAACGAAGCATTGTTGGTGACTTCTTCTTCCTTGACGCCCAGCTGTTCGACGACGATTTTCTTGACGCGCTCTTCGATGCTGCTCATCTGTGCTCACTCCTCCCGGGGGCGGGATTTTTCGATGGAATAGTCTAATTGAATCGGCGCCGTTCGAGAACGTTGGAAAAACGCCTTTTCGATCAATGCGTTGCTCGCCCTTCCTGGGCGCTGCGCGGGTGGGCGCGACCGCTCAAGGCATGTACATGCCACCGTTGACGTGCAGCGTCTCGCCGGTGATGTACGCCGCGGAGGGGCCGGCCAGGAACGACACCGCGCGTGCGATGTCGGCCGGTTCGCCCAGCCGCCCGAGGGCGATCTGGTCGAGCATGCCCTTCCTGGCATCCTCCGGCAGCGACCGGGTCATGTCGGTGTCGATGAAGCCCGGCGCCACCACGTTGACGGTGATGCCCCGGCTGCCGATCTCCCGCGCCATGGACTTGCTGAAGCCGATGATCCCGGCCTTGGCGGCGGCGTAGTTGGCCTGGCCGGCATTGCCGGTCACGCCGATCACCGATGCGATGTTGATGATGCGGCCCTTGCGCGCCTTCATCATCGCGCGCATGACCGCCTTGCTGGTGCGGTAGACGCTGGTGAGGTTGGTGTCGAGGATCGCCTGCCAGTCCTCGTCCTTCATCCGCATCAACAGGTTGTCGCGGGTAATGCCAGCGTTGTTGACGAGGATCGAGATCGGGCCGATTTCGGTGGCGATGCCGTCGATCAGGGCGTCGATGGACGCGGGGTCGACGACGTCCAGGACCCGTCCGTGTCCGCCCTGGCCCGCCAGCCGCTCACCGATCGCCTCGGCGCCGGCCTGGGAGGTCGCCGTGCCGATGACGGTAGCGCCCTGCGCGGCCAGTTCGTCGGCGATCGCCGCACCGATGCCGCGGCTGGCACCCGTCACCAGGGCCACTTCTCCCCTGAGCATCTTTTCCATCAACTCGTTCCTCGCGATTCTCGAACTTGTCATTACCGGAATTGTCATTACCGGACTGCCAGGGATCACCTGGATCCATGCGCGCGGCGCCCAGCCGGCTCCCGCCCCTGTCGGTACGTCCGATCCCGGGCTTTATCCGCCTTCAGCCCGCCAGTGCGGCGTCGATGTCGGCCGGGGTGCCCAGCGCCCGGGCGTCGAGCGTCTTGTCGATGCGCTTGACCAGCCCGGTCAGCACCTTGCCGGGGCCACACTCGTTGATCCGGGTGGCGCCGCCGGCCGCCAGCGCCTGCACGCAACCGGTCCACTGGACCGGCAGGTACAGCTGGCGCACCAGCGCGTCGCGGATCGAGTCGACGCCCTCGTGGACTTCGCCATCGACGTTCTGCACCACCGGCAGCGAAGGCGGCTGCCACTCGACCCCCTTCATCGCCTCGGCAAGCCGGTTGGCGGCTTCGCGCATCAATGGGGTGTGGGACGGTACCGATACCGCCAGCTTCACGGCCTTGCGCACGCCCCGCTCGGCCAGCAGCGCCAGTGCGCGCTCAACCGCTTCGGCGTGGCCGCCGATGACGATCTGGCCGGGGGAATTGAAATTGGCCGGCACCACCACTTCCTTGCCGGACACCGACTCGCACACTTCCAGCACCAGTGCGTCTTCGGCGCCGAGGACAGCGGCCATGGCGCCGGTGCCGGCAGGCGCGGCGTCCTGCATGAGCTGGCCCCGCAGGCGCACCAGGCGCGCGGCGTCTTCCAGCGACACGGCGCCGGCGGCGACCAGGGCGGCGTACTCGCCCAGGCTGTGGCCGGCCAGCTGCGCCGGTCGCACCCCGCCGCGCGCAATCCACAGCCGCCACACCGCTACGCCTGCGGCGAGCAGGCTGGGCTGGGTGAACTCGGTCTGGTTGAGCTGCTCCTCGGGGCCCGCCTGGGCCAGCGACCACAGGTCCACCCCGGCACCTTCGCTGGCTTCGGCAAACGCCTGCTCGATGATCGGGCTGGCCTGCGCGAGTCCGGACAGCATGCCCAGCGACTGCGAGCCCTGGCCAGGGAACACGAAGGCCAGCTGGGGGTCGGTCGTTGCGGTCTCAGTCACGCGCGATTCCTTGCGGGAAGAACCCTCAATGATACGAGCGAACGTGCGACGGCGTCTGTACCGGCGCGTACAGTCAGCGACGCGATGCGAGGCCCGCTCGATCAATCCCGGTCGTGGTCGCGTCGCCAGGATCCAGAGAAGCGCATGGACATCGCTGGAGCCTCAGTAGCGGACCAGCGCCGAGCCCCAGGTAAAGCCGCCGCCAAATGCTTCCAGGAGCAGTAGCTGGCCGCGCTGCACCCGACCCGACCGCACCGCTTCGTCCAGCGCCAGCGGCACCGAGCCCGACGAGGTGTTGCCATGCCTGTCGACGGTGACCACCACGCGCTCCATCGGCATGTCCAGCCGCTTGGCGGTCGCCTCGATGATGCGCAGGTTGGCCTGGTGCGGGATCAGCCAGTCGATGTCGTGGCGGTCCAGGCCGTTGGCTTGCAGGGTCTCCTCGACAACCGAGTCCAGCGCCTTGACCGCATGCTTGAACACTTCGTTGCCGATCATCAGCACGCGGACGCCGGCATTGTGCTCCTCGGGCTTGAACCCGACCGACACACCCACCGGGTTCCACAGCAACTCCTTCTTGCCGCCGTCGGCGTGCATGTGGGTGCTGAGGATGCCGGTTTCCGTGTCGGCCTTGAGCACCACGGCGCCGGCACCGTCCCCGAACAGCACGCAGGTACCGCGATCGGTCCAGTCGAGCATGCGCGTGAGCGTTTCCGCGCCGACCACAAGCGCGGTGCGCGCAGCGCCGGAGCGGATGAACTTGTCGGCGATCGTCAATGCGTAGATGAAGCCCGAGCAGGCGGCATTGACGTCGAACGCCGGGCAGCCGTTGGCGCCCAGGCGGTGCTGCAGCAGGCAGGCCGTGGAGGGGAAGATGAGGTCCGGGGTGGTGGTGCCCAGCACGATCAGGTCGAGCTCGGACGCATCGACGCCGGCGGCTTCCAGTGCGCGGACCGAAGCGTGGTAGGCGAGGTCGCCGGTAGTCTCGCCCTCGGCGGCAACGTGGCGCTGGCGGATGCCGGTGCGGGCGGCGATCCATTCATCGCTGGTATCGACCCGCGTCGACAGTTCCGCGTTGGTGAGCACCCGCTCGGGCAGGTAGCTACCGGTACCGGCGATGCGGGCATAGATGCCGCCAGCCGGAACGGAGGATGCAGCAGCAGCGCGATCGGTCATCAGGGTTCCCGCGTCAGGTGTCCGGGGCCGGATCCGGGCCGGGACCGGCCGGAGCCAGGCCGCGCGCGGCACGAACCCGCCACTCCCCAGGACAGAAAGACCCCGTCAGCCGGGGTGACACCGTGCCGCGGTTGCGACAGGGATGCGACCACCGCGGGTGCCACGGACCGGGCACCGCGGCAGCGCGCGGCCGCCCTGCGGTCGCGCGCGATAGACGAAGGTTTACTCTTCGTCGGCAACCTGCGACTTGGTGTCGATCACCTTCTTGCCGCGGTAGTAGCCGTCGGCGGTGACGTGGTGGCGCAGGTGGGTCTCACCGGTCGTGGGATCGGTCGCCAGTTGCTTGCACGACAGTGCGTCGTGCGAACGACGCATGCCACGCTTGGACGGGGAGACGCGGGATTTCTGGACAGCCATGGTCTTGCTCCAAGGAAAATCCGGGTGGTCAGGACCCGGGGGCGCTACTTCGATTTGTCTTTCAGGGCCGCCAACGCCGCGAACGGGTTGACGCGTTCAACTTCTTCTTCCGTCGCGGGCCATTCGCGTTCCATCGCCTCGGTCCCCGGTGCCACCGGGATGACCGGGACCGCGAGGATCAATTCGTCCTCGACCAGGTCGACCGTCCGCACCATGCCATCCTCCGGCACCAGCAGCGGCTCGTAGCCGGGCGGCAACCCGGCCTCGTCGGCCTCGTCGCGCATCAGGCCCAGCCTCTGCCCGATGCTGACCGGCAACTCGAACCGTTGCAGTGATCGCTGGCACAGCAACGGCAGCGAAGCTTCGGCCTGCAACTCCACGTACGGCACCTTGAAGGTGTCGGTATCGAACTGAAGCGTGAAAACGACCTCGCCACGGGTGTCGGCCAGGCTGTCGGCCAACCGGGGCAGCGCCGACAACGGCAGCCGACCCTCTACGCGCCGGCGGGCCGACACCATGCGCCAGACATCGAGCGCGTCATGGGGTGCGGCAGGAGCGCGTGGCACATCGGCTGACATAAGCCGGGGAATGGTAAGGACCGCCCCGCCCCCTGTCAAACCTGAAACCCTTGCGGGCCGGCGGTCGGCGGGCGATTTGCCCGCGTGGGGGCCGCACGGCAGACTGGCCGTCCATTCCCAGCCGTGGATGCCGTGGACCTCACGCTCGTGTTCCTGACCCTGGCCGTGCTCGCGGGCCTGTTGCTGTGGGGCCTGCGCCGACGCGGCGGGCGCCGGCAGCAGGCGGTGCGCGGGGTCCTGGATGCGGCCGACGCCCTGGAGCACCGGTTGCGGCAGGCGCGCGAGGAAATCGAGGCCGTTGCCGGCGAGCACGCCGGCGACCCGGTGCGCGACGCCATGCGCGAAATGCTCCGCCAGCGACTCTGGCTGCGGGACCACGGCGACAACGCCAGCATCGCCCAGCTGGACGAGGTGCGAAGCGAGATCGAGGCCGCGCGCCTGCGCATCGACCAGCAGCTGAAGCGGATCGAGCAGGCGCGCACGTCGACGTCAGCCGCCTAGGCGCGCCGCGCTCCGTCCCCATGGCTCCCTGCACGCGCCAGCCGCGCCTCATCCTGGCATCCACCTCTCCCTACCGTCGGGATCTCCTGGCCCGGCTGGGGCAGGCATTCGAAGTCCAGTCCCCGGGTGTCGACGAGGACCCGCGGGAGGGTGAGCCCCCCGCCACGCTGGCCGACCGCCTGGCCAGGGCCAAGGCGGAGGTGGTGGCCTGCGCCAACCCGGGCGCCTGGGTGATCGGATCCGACCAGGTCGCCGAACTGGACGGCCACGCATTGGGCAAGCCGCACCGGCGGGACGCCGCCGTCGCCCAGTTGCAGGCCCTGTCAGGCCGGCAGGCACGTTTTTACACCGCGCAGTGCCTCTCCCGCGCCACGCCCGAGGGGGACCTGCAGTCCCTGCATTCGACCGACCTGACCGTGGTCCGCTTTCGCCACCTGCTGCCCGATGAGATCGAGCGGTACCTGGATACCGAGCAGCCGTTGGACTGCGCCGGCAGCTTCAAGTGCGAAGGGCTGGGGATCGGGCTGTTCGAGGCGATCGAGACCTCCGATCCGACCGCCCTGGTCGGCCTGCCGCTGATCGCCACCGCGCGGCACTTGCGGGAAGCCGGTTTCCGCGTGCCCTAGGCCACGCATTCCGCTGTCAGGGAGTGCTGCCGTCCGCGTCCACGTGGATAGGCTGGTCGGGCCAGTCCTCGACGCTGCCGTCGTTACCATGCAGCCGCAGGCCCAACCAGTGGCGGCCGGGCGCCGCATCACCCAGATCGACGGTGCCACGCATTCCCACGAGGGGGTGCTGGGGGTCCTGCGACGTCCGCCAGAACTTCGCCACGCCCGGGCTGTCCAGGCCGTATTCCACGTCGCCTACCAGCGCGCCGTCCAGCAGCACTTCGACGCGTTCGATACCGACCCCTTCCTTGAACGCCCAACCTTCCAGCTCGAACCTGCGGCCGACGCTTGCATCGCCTGCCGGGCGGTCGATCCATGCCATGGCCGGCGCCACACACGGCCCGGGAGCCGGCCGACCCTGCAGCCGGAACAGCAGGAAGCGCTGGCGCCCGTGATCGACATTCAACACCCGCGGAGGCGGCAACGGGCCCACCGCCTTGCACAGCGCGTGGTAGTGCAGCAGCAGGTTCTTGTACTGGACCTCGCTGACGCCTGCGACCAGCAGGACAGGCGCCTCGCCCCACTCCTCCCTTCCCTTCGTTTCCAGGCCCCACAGGCGCAGCTGCGGCGCACGCCCGTGGCGGTGGTTGAGCGGATGGTCCAGCACCTTGATCGACGCATCTCCCAGGGCAAAGCCCAACTCGGCGCCGACCTTGAAGTTGTCGGCGACCACGTGCGTCCCGTCCGGCATGTCGCCCAGCTCGTCGCGCACCGCCTCGGCCAACGCATCCCACCCGGCAAAGTTGGAGGGGTACCACTTCTCGGCAGCGGTGCGCGCACGTACTTCAGGCAACGACACCGCGACGTAGTAGCCCAGGGTCAATACCAGCCCGGCGGCCGCCGTCACCCAGTTCAGCCCGCGCAGCCAGCGCGGCCACTGCGACAGCACCAGCGGCAGCAGCGGCAGCAGCGCCATGTAGCCCGGTAGCGGCCAGTGGAAGCTCACCCGCTCGGTGTCGGCGAAGAAGCCAAGGACGAAGAACCCCAACACCAGCAGGCCACCCAGCAACGCGAAGTAGCGGGAGGCCGGCAACGTACTGCGCTGGCCACGCCAGGCCGCCAGCGCGAGTGCTGCGAACAGCAGTGGGGTGACCAGCAGCGCCTGCACCGCGATGAACCACAACCCTTCGATGTGGAAGGCCCAGGGGTGCCGCTCGACCAGCTGGAAACGCAACCCGGCATCGGCGTTGTCCAGGTTCCAGACGATAAGGGGCGTCCACGCCGCGGCCCCGAACGCGATCGCGGTCCAGACGCGCACGTCCCGGAGTACCCGGCGACCGTCCGGCAGCAGCAACAGCGCGACGAAACCCACGCCGATCACCGCGATGAAGCGGTAATGGCTCAGCGCGCCCATCGCCAGGCCAAGCGCCAGCTCCAACGCCGCCCCGGCGGTGACGTTGCGCAGCAGCCGCGCACCCGCATCCATGCATAGCAACGTGGCCAGCGCGAGCGCCGCGTCGGGCAGCGCCATCAGCCCCAGCGTGCCCGACAGGGGCAGCAGCAGCGCGAAGCTGCCCGCCTGCCATCCACGAAGGGCGTCGAACTCGCGCGAAGCGATACGCACCACCAACAATGGGACCAGCGAGGCGAGCACCAGGAACGGCAAGCGCACCGCGATGGCATGGTCCCCGCCCAGGGTGACGCCCAGCCGCGTGAGCCAGGCGGTCAGCCCGGGCAGGTCGGAATAGGCCGCGGCCAGCCGTTGGCCTTCGAGCCAATAGAAGGCTTCGTCCACGAACAACGGCAGCCGCGCCGCCACCATTGCCTTGACCAGCAGCACTACGACGAACAGCGTCCAGAAGGTACGCCGCGCCACCGACTCGTTCCGCATGGGACGGGCGACCTCGCTACACTCGAAGTGGACAAAAAGGAGACCCACCCGATGGCGGCATCCCCTTCGACCGCGCGAATGCTACCCGACACGCTGCGCACCGCCCTTGACGGCGCGCAGACGCAGGTCAATTCGCTGGTGCTGGGCAAGCCCACCGAGGTGAGGCTGGCCTTCGTGGCATTGCTGTCGGACGGCCACCTGCTGATCGAAGACCTGCCCGGGCTGGGCAAGACCACCCTCGCCCACGCGCTGGCCGCCACCCTCGGGCTGGACTTCCAACGGGTGCAGTTCACCTCCGACCTGCTGCCCGCCGACGTGGTCGGGGTCTCGGTGTTCGACCCACAGGCCCGACGCTTCGAATTCCATCCGGGGCCGGTGTTCACCCAGGTGTTGCTGGCCGACGAGATCAACCGCGCGCCGCCACGCACGCAGAGCGCCCTGCTGGAAGCGATGGCCGAACACCAGGTCACCGTGGACGGCACCAGCCATCCGCTGCCGGACCCGTTCTTCGTGATTGCCACCCAGAACCCGGTCGACCTGTCCGGCACGTATCCGCTGCCCGACTCGCAGCTGGACCGCTTCCTCCTGCGGCTTGCGCTGGGATACCCGGGCGAGCAGGCCGAACGCGACCTCCTGGCCGGCACCGACCGGCGCGCCCTGATCGCCGGCACCCGACCTCTGCTGGACGTCGAGCAGGTCCGCGAGGCGCGCAGGGCGGTGCAGGCGGTGCACGCCAGCGATGCGCTGGTCAACTACGTGCAGGCCCTGCTTGGGCGCAGCCGCAAGCATCCCGGGGTGCGCGTCGGGCTGTCACCACGCGCAGGGTTGGCATTGCTGAGGGCCGCACGGGCACATGCGCTGCTGCTCGGACGCGCGCACGTGGTGCCCGAGGACGTGCAAGCGCTGTTCGGCGCGGTCGCCGCGCACCGCCTGGTGGCCGATGCCGACGCCGGGAGCGATGCGACCCTCGCCAAGGCGATCCTCCACGCGGTGCCGGTGGACTGACCGGGTGGGGGCCGCGCGCGACGCCCTTTCCGGCATGGTCGCCTCGCCGATCGCGAGCGTTCGACGGTGGATGCTGGCCTGGGCACGGCCGCGCAACCCCGAGCCGCTGCCGGCGCGCTTCGACCGGCGGCGCGTGTACGTCCTGCCGACGCGGTTCGGCCTGTTCTATGGCGTGCTGCTGGCAGCGATGCTGTTGGGCGCGCTCAACTACAACAACAACCCGGCGCTGCTGCTGGGGCTGCTGTTGGCCGGCGCCGGGTTGGCCAGCCTGATCGCCGCCCAGCTGCAGCTGAGCGGCCTTGAGATCACCGCCGTGGATGCCGAGCCCGTTTCCGCGGGCAGGCCCATGACCGTGCGCGTGCATGCGCGGGCCTCCACTGATCGCGCGCGACGGGGCCTTGGCGTTGCATGGGGTCACGGCGCGCCCGAAGCCGATGCGGCGCGCCTCAGCCTTGCCGCGAGCCATGGCGAGGCCGACCTCCCGCTGCCTACGTCCCACCGGGGTTGGCTTGATTTGCCGCGCCTGCAGGTCTGGACCACCCGTCCGCTCGGTCTAGCCCGGGCCTGGGCCTATGCGTGGCCCGAGAATCCCGTGCTGGTCTACCCCCGGCCCGAGGTGTCCGGCCCGCCGCTGCCCGCGGGCCGGGGGGACCAGGTCCAGGCCCGGCTCCATCCAAGCGGCGACGAGCTCCACCACCTGCGCAATTACCGCCCGGGCGACAGCCGGCGCGCAATCGCGTGGAAGCCATCGGCGCGGCGCGACACCCTGCTGGTGCGCGAGTACGAGCAGCCGCAGGGCGCAGACGTCGTCCTGGACTGGCGCGAACTTCGTGGCCTGCCACACGAAGACCGCATCGCCCGCCTGGCACGGTGGGTCGACGAAGCCGAGCGTGATGGACGCCGGTACCGCCTGTGGCTGCCGGGCGTGCCCGTGCTGGGGCCGGACCACGGCCCGGCACATCGCCACGGCTGCCTGCGTGCACTGGCATTGATGCCCCATGGCTGACGCGCGCCCGTCCATTCCGCTGGATGCCGCCACCCGGCGCGGGGTGGTGGCCGCCGCCGCTGCGGGGCTGTTGCCGCTGCTGCTGCAGCTGCCCCAGGCCATCGGCCTGACCATCGCCACGGCCGCGGTCGTGATCACCGGCCTGTCGTGGAAGAAACCCCTGCCGGCACCGTTGCGGCTGCTGCTCACGCTGGCCCTGCTCGCAATCGTGTTCAACCTGACCGGGTTCTCGCTGGGCCGGGACAGCGGCTCGGCGCTGTTGGCGGCGATGCTGGCGGCCAAGCCGTCAGAGACATTCCAGCTGCGCGACGCGCGGAGCCTGCTGGGGTTTGCACTGTTCGCTCCCTTCGCGGCGTTCCTGCTGGACCAGGGTCCGGTGCCGCTCGCGCTGGGCCTGCTCGCCGCCGTGGTCGTGCTGCTGGCGCTGTCGAGGTTGGCGGACCTGGAGTCGGGCGAGACAGGAAGGCCGGCGGAGCTGCGCCACCGCCTGCTGGCGATCGGCCGGTTGATGGCGATCGGCCTGCCCCTCGCGCTGGCGGCATTCTGGCTGTTCCCGCGTCTGTCCACGCCGCTGTGGGGTGTGCCGGAGCGCTCGCTGGCGCGGACCGGCCTGTCGGACACCATGCGGCCGGGAGAATGGATCGACCTGATGAGCGACGACTCGCCCGCCTTGCGGGTGCAGTTCTTCGGCGAAACCCCGGATCGACAGCAGATGTACTGGCGCGGCCCGGTGCTGTGGGACTTCGACGGCCGCGAATGGACCCAGCCCGGCTGGTTCCGCGGCCTCCCGGCAGCGCCGATGGAGCCCGGGGCGGTGCGCTGGGACTACCGCATCGAACTGGAACCCACCGAACAACGCCAGCTGGTGGCGCTGGATCTGCCGTTGGCTGCACCGGAGGGCGCGCGGCTGTCACTCGACCACGGGCTGCACGTCCGGCGTGCTCTTACTTCGCTGACCCGTTGGCGCATCCAGTCCGCGCCCCCGCAGCGATACGAGCCCGAGCTGCGCCGCGTGTTGCGCAGCGCGGCGCTCCACCTGCCAGAGGGGTTCAACCCGCGCACGCTCGCGCTGGCGCGCCGGTGGCGCCGCGAGGCCGGTGCCAACGACGTGGCAATCGTCGAGCGGGCCATGGCCTGGATCCGCAGCGACTTCGCCTACACGCTGGGCACCCCCTTGCTTGGCCGGCACTCGGTCGATGAGTTCCTGTTCGACGAGCAGGCCGGGTTCTGCGAGCACTTCAGCTCGTCGTTCGTCGTACTGATGCGCGCGGCCGGCATCCCTGCCCGCGTCGTTACCGGCTACACAGGCGGGTACTACAACCGCTTCGGCGATTACTGGGTGGTGCGGCGCCTGGATGCGCACGCCTGGGCGGAAGTCTGGCTGGAAGGACCCGGCTGGGTACGGGTGGACCCGACCGCGGCGGTAGCACCGGAACGCATCTACGACACCATCGATGACCGCGCCGGCGGGGCCGGCGGCCTGTTCGGCGACGCCCGCGGGCTGGCGCCGATGCTCGACATGACCGACTGGATGCGGCGCGGCTGGAACGACTTCGTGCTGGGTTTCGACGCCAACCGGCAGCGCCAGATGTTCCGTCCGCTCGGGCTGGGCGACCTCGACGGTTCGCGACTGGCGGCCCTGTTCGCACTGGTCGCGGCCATAGCCCTGTTATGGATGGCGTGGCTGAGCCGGCGCGGGGAGCGCGAACCCGATCCGGTGCTGCGCGCCTGGCATGCACTGGGCCAACGCTATGCACGGCTCGGCCTGGAGCGGCCGCCCCACGAAACCGCGCGCGACTGGGCTGCCCGGGTGGGTCGCGCACGGCCCCACCAGGCGGCCGAACTGAACGCGCTCAGCGAAGAGTTGAGCAATTGGCGCTACGCTGCCCATACCCCGGGTCGAGACGCCTCGCGGGACCTGGTGCGCCGGCTTCGTGCGCACCGGCCGTCCCGCCCGCAACCGGCCCCACCCAACGGAGACCGCCGATGAGAACCCCGCTGACCGCGATTGCCGCCATGGTCGTGCTGGCCGCCTGCGCATCGCAGCCGCCGCCGCTCCAGGGCGAGTTCGCCCAGATCACCCCCCGCGAGGCGGCCGAAGCCGACCGTACCGGCGCACTGGTGCGATGGGGCGGCCGCATCGTGCGTGTCGAGCCGCAGCCCAATCGCACCTGCTTCGAGATGATTTCCACCCGCCTGACTGTCACCGCGCGTCCGTACTGGGCCAGCGACGACACCGGGGGCCGGTTCATCGCGTGCCGCACCGGCTTCTACGACCCGGCGGTGTTCGAGGTCAACCGGGAGGTCACCTTCACCGGACGCATCGCCGCCTACGAGACACGCAAGATCGGCGGCTACGACTATCGCTTCCCGCGCGTGGAAGCCGACATCGTCTACCTGTGGCCGGTGCGCGAGCAGGTGGACGTGATCACCCGACCGGCACCTTGGCCATGGTGGGGCTGGTGGTGATGAAGCCGTAGGAGAGCTTCCTGCGGCTGAACCCTTTCGACGCCTCGCTCGTGGACCGCGAGCCGGTTACGGGACGCCGGTGCCGAACCGGCCCAAGGGCGCACCGGCCAGCAGGTGCAGGTGGATCTGGAACACCGTCTGGCCGCCGTGTTCGTTGCAGTTCATCACCACCCGGTAGCCGTCATCGGCAAAGCCCTCGCGCCGCGCGTAGTCGGCCGCTGCAAGTGCCAGTCGGCCGACGATGGCGGCCTGGTCGGCCTGCAGGTCGTCCAGGGTCGGGATCGGGGTCTTGGGCACGAAAAGCACGTGCACCGGCGCCTGCGGCGCGATATCGCGGAACGCGATGAGGTGCTCGTCTTCGAAGACGATGTCGGCAGGGATTTCCCGGCGGATGATCCGGTCGAAGATGGTCTCGCCCATGCGTCTCTCCTTGCGTGGTGTACGGGGTAGCGATCGATCAGCCCGGCATCTCGCTGCGGCTGCCGAACGCGTGCGACAACGTCCCGCGGTCGACGTACTCCAGCTCCCCGCCCAACGGCACGCCGTGGGTCGGCCGGCTCGGGCGCACTCCGTGCTTGCGCGCCATCTGCGCCAGGTAATGGGCGGTCGCCTCGCCTTCGACGGTCGGGTTGGTGGCGATGATCAGCTCCTGCACCTCGCCCTCGGCCAGCCGGCCCGCGAGCCGATCCAGCCCCAGTTCGCGGGGGCCGATCCCGTCCAGTGGACTGAGCCGGCCCTGCAGCACGAAATACAACCCGCCGTAGCCGGTCGCCTGTTCGATCGCCAACCTGTCGGCGGGCGACTCCACCACGCACAGCTGGTGCACGTCGCGCGCCGCGCTGGCGCAGGTGGCACAGACGTCGGCCTCGCTGAAGTCGCGGCAGCGCGCGCAGTTGCCGATCCGCTCCACCGCGGCGGCGAGCACCTCCGACAGCCGGCGGCCACCCGCGCGCTCGCGTTCGAGCACGTGGTAGGCCATGCGCTGCGCCGACTTCTGCCCCACCCCGGGCAGGACACGGAACGCGTCGATCAATTGTTCGAGGAGGGACATGGGGTCGCGCGGGGAACCGGGAAGTAGGGGCGGGGATCGCGGTGATCGGGCTCGAGTCGACCGGGGGCTGGAACCTTCATCCCGCGACGGACCGGAGCGCGGGGGGGCACGTGTCCGTTCGGCAAGGATCAGTGCTGTCGCTGGCGCCGGTCGTTCAGAACGGCATTTTCATGCCCGGGGGCAGCTGCATGCCGGCGGTCGCCGAACCCATGCGCTCCTGCGCCGCGGCGTTGGCCTTGTTGACGGCATCGTTGAATGCCGCGGCAACGAGGTCCTCGGCCATCTCCGGGTCGGCGAGCACGCTGGGGTCGATGCGCACCTTGCGGCACTCCATGCGGCCGGTGAGGGTGATGTTGACCATGCCGCCACCGGCGTTGCCGGTGACTTCAAGCTGGGCCAGCTCTTCCTGCGCGCGCTGCATGTTTTCCTGCATCTTCTGCGCTTGCTGCATGAGTTGGGCGATGTTTCCGCGCATGGCGTGGGTTCCTAGGTCGGTTGAGGGGGCTTGCGGCGCGCTCAGGCGCCGTCGAGAGGTCGGATCGAATCGGGTACCAGGCGGGCACCGTGCCGGGTGATCAGCCGCTGGACATCGGGATCGGCCATGAACGTGGCTTCGGCCTGGCTCTGGCGCTCGTCGCGCACGCGCTCGTTGCGGTCGCGCACCGACTCGACCGCCTCGGTCCCGGCCTCGAAACGAAGCTGTGGCTCGGTACCCAGGGCGATGGCGAGTGCATTGCCCAGCATCCGTACCGATGGGCCGGTCCGCAGGTGCTCGTCCGATGCGTGCAGGCTCAGTCGCAGCACGCCGGCGTGGAAACCCAGGAAACCGGCGTGTTCGGCCAGGAGTTTGGCCGGTCCCTTGAACGCGCCGCTGTCGAGCAGCGCATGCCAGTCGTCGATATCGGCGAGCCTGATTCCGTCCAGGCCACCCGAGGGTGCCGCGGTGCCAACCGTTGGCGACGATGCCGGCTCCAGGGCAGCAGGCGTGGTTGACGGCACGATCGGCGGGGCCAGCCCGGTGGTCGGCGCCCGCGCAGCTCCGCGCGAGGGTGTGGCCTCGGCCCGCCGCTTGCTGGCCGGGACCGCTGGCTCCAGCGCCGCAGCGGGCTCAGCATCGGTTTCCGGCCCTGCATCGAGCGCAGCGCCCGCCACTTCGGCAGGCGACGGGGGCGCGCCGGACTGGGCCGTGCCGCTTGCCTGCGCCATGGCGCGCTGCGGGTCCGGCACGCGGGCCACGTCGTCGCCACCTGCGGGGCGGAACGCGAGCATCCGCAGCACGCACATCTCGAACCCCGAGCGCGGGCTGGGTGCCAGCGGAAGGTCGCGGCGGCCATGCAGCGCCATCTGGTACCAGAGCTGCACCACCTCGGGACGCAACGCCGCGGCCAGCGCCCCGACATCCACGCCCTCGTCCTCCACCGCGACCCCGGGGACGAGCTGGCGCACCTGCACGCGATGCAGCGCCTCACCCAGGGCGTCCAGCACGCTGGCCCAGTCCGGCGAGAACTCCGACAGGGCGGCGACCTCGTCCATCAACGCTCTGCCGTCGCCGGCGGCGAGTGCCTGCAGCAGCGCACCGACGCGGGTACGGTCGACGGTGCCAAGCATGGTCGCGACCGCGGCATCGGCGAGGTCGCCACCCGTGTAGGCGATGGCCTGGTCGAGCAGCGACAGCCCGTCGCGCAGGCTGCCGTCGGCGGCACGGCTGAGCTGGCGCACCGCACCGGGCTCGGCGGCGATGCCCTCGGCGGCAAGGATCTTCTCGATCTGGCCGCTGATCTGGGCTTCGTCAAGCCGTTTGAGGTTGAACTGCAAACAGCGCGACAGCACCGTGACCGGCAGCTTCTGCGGATCGGTGGTGGCCAGCAGGAACTTCACGTGCCCGGGCGGCTCTTCCAGCGTCTTGAGCAGCGCGTTGAACGCCGCCTTCGACAGCATGTGCACCTCGTCGATCAGGTACACCTTCATGCGGCCGCGGCCCGGCATGTACTGCGCGTTCTCGATCACCTCGCGCACGTCGTCGACGCCGGTGTTGCTGGCCGCGTCGATCTCCAGCAGGTCCATGAACCGCCCGGCGTCGATGTCGCGACAGGCGCCGCACTCGCCGCACGGCTCGGCCGACGTGCCCTGCTCGCAGTTGAGCGACTTGGCGAAGATCCGCGCGATGGTGGTCTTGCCCACACCGCGGGTGCCAGTGAACAGGAAGGCGTGGTGCAGGCGGCCGCTGTCGAGCGCGTTGGTCAGCGCGCGGACCACGTGCTCCTGGCCCACCAGTTCGGCGAAGCGCCGGGGGCGCCATTTGCGTGCAAGGACGAGGTAGGACATCGGACCCTTCAGTAGAGCGGAGCGTGCCGGGCCGGCGCGCGCGCGAGTGCCCGCGCCGCCGCCTGTCGGCAGGCCGGCATTGTGCCATGTCGCCTGTTGCCGGCCGGCGTGCCCTGCCGTCGCCCTTTGCCTTCCCACCAGTCCGAACGCGATTCAGCCGCGCGCCTTGTGGCCGCGGGCGGCGGGGACTAGACTTTGCGGCCCGCTGGCGCGCCCATAGCGTGCCGTGCGGTCCGGAGAGGTGTCCGAGTGGTTGAAGGAGCACGCCTGGAAAGTGTGTAAGCGTCTAAACCGCGCTTCGGGGGTTCGAATCCCCCTCTCTCCGCCAGTTTTCCGCGACGTGGCCTGAATGCCACCGTCGCAGACGCGATCACGCATCGCGCCGTCCTATGGTGGCCCCGTCGGCCCCTCGCGACGCTAGGTCGAAAACTCCGCCAGGGCCGGAAGGCAGCAACGGTATCGATCGACGCGGGTGCCGAGGCCAGCCGGCGGGGTCGCCGCCTTTTGACAGCCACCCTACTGCCGCGTGCACGGCGCGCCGGCGTTCAGCGGTCCTGCGCGGGGTGCAGCCAGCCCGCGTCGCCGTCGCGGTAACGCTCGTGCTTCCAGATCGGCACGCGCGCCTTGACCTCGTCGATCACGAACCGGCACGCGGCGAACGCGGCATCCCGGTGCGCAGCCGTGACCCCCACCCAGACCGCGAGCTCGCCAATGGCCAGTTCGCCGACCCGGTGGACGCAGTGGGCCTCGATGATCCCGTACTTCGCCAGGGCCTCGTCCATCACGCGCCTGCCTTCGGCCAGCGCCAGGGTTGCGTGGGCCTCATAGCGCAGGCCGTCCACGTCGCGGCCTTCGTTGTGGTCACGCACCCAACCCTCGAAGCCGGCGTAGGCGCCAACGCGCTCGTCCAGCAGCGCGGACCGCAACGTGCCGGTGTCGAACGGGGTCTCCGAGAGTCGGAACACGGGCACCGGTCAGCCCCCCGACACCGGCGGGATGAAGGCGACCTCCGCGCCCTCCAGGGGCACCGCGCCCCAGTCCACGAACGCATCCCCCATCGAGACGCGCAGGCGATCGATCGGCAGCACGAACCCGTGTCGCTCGCTAAGCTCGCGGTAGAGAGCGGCCAGGTCGGCGGCATCGGTCGCCACCTCCTCGCGCCCGCAGCCCGCGGCATCGCGCAGGCTGGCGAAATACAGCACGGCCACCCGGACGCTCATGGCGCGGGCCCGACGTCGTGCCGCCCCCCACGCTTGGCCAGCAGCCGTGCCGGGCCCAGCACGATGTCATGCGACAGCGCCTTGCACATGTCGTAGACCGTCAGCGCAGCGACGGTCGCGCCGGTGAGTGCCTCCATCTCGACCCCCGTGCGATGCGTGGTGCGCACGCTGCACTCGATCCGCAGCGCGTCATCGCCATCCCATTTCACCGAGAGGCGGCAGCCGTCGATCGGCAGCGGATGGCAGAACGGGATCAACTCGTGCGTTCGCTTCACCGCCATGGTGCCGGCGATCACCGCGGTATCGACGATGCCCCCCTTGGCACTGCGCAGGCCCGATTCGCGCAGTTTCGCGGCGACCTCGGCCGGAAACGCCACCCGGCACTCGGCGCGAGCTTCACGCGCGGTGACGGCCTTGCCGGTTACGTCGACCATCGCCGGGTGTCCGTGCGCGTCGAGGTGGGTGAGGCCAGGAAGGGGCGTCTTGTGTGGCATGCCGGGACGGTCGTGGAACGGGATCAGATGGTAGCGCCATCGGGCAGCGGCGTTCCCTGGTGGAACACCATCCGCCAGCCGGACGCCTCCCGGCGCCACAGCGAGGCCCGCACCGACGAAATCCGGATTCCGGAGCGCGCTACGGCCGCGCGATAGGTCACCAGCACGATGCCCTCGGCCACGGCATGCTCGGTGAACCCCCAGGCTTCGAAAACGTGGGATCCGGCCTCCTGCGGCAATCGATCGAGCACCGCGGCCTTGCCGAAGCTCAGACCGGTCGAGGCGATTTCCAGGAAGTCGTCCGCCAGCAGTTCGTCCAGGGCCTCGCGCGAGGCGCGGACCGGATCGGTCAGCAACGCCTGCTCGCGCTCGACGGGCGAGGTCGGGAGGGTCTTCACGTCGGTCCGGCAGGCGTGCATCTGCCCACTCCGGTCGATAGGGAATGGGAACGCGGGAACATGGGCGGGCGTCGCCCGGGCAGCCGACTCATCCGCCCACCAGGAACATCTCCACGTGCCTTCTCGATGCCAGCGGAGAGTCGCGTTCTTCGCTGTAACGGTCGGCACGCCGCTGCCAGAGGCCCCCGACGTGGTCGGACAATGCAACGTCCCCGCCCGCCAAGAGCGGGCGCAGCGGCTGGCCGGAGCCGGCGAACAGGCAGGTGTAGAGCGTGCCGTCGGCGGAAACCCGGGCGCGGTGGCAGTCGCCGCAGAACGGCGCGGTGACCGAACTGACGAAACCGACCTCGCCACCGCCGTCGACGAAGGCGTAGCGTTCGGCCACTTCGCCCCGGTAGTGCGGCTGCAGCGCGCGCAAGGGCCAGCGCGCATCGATCGTGTCGCGAAGCGCGGCGGAGGGCACGACGCGATCGCGCCGCCAGCCGTTGCAGGTGCCGACGTCCATGTACTCGATGAAGCGCATGACGTGGCCGCGCTCCCGGGCAAACGCCACCAGCGGCAGCACCTGCTCGTCATTGACGTCCCGCTGCACCACGCAGTTGAGCTTGATCGGCCCGAACCCGGCATCGACCGCCGCGTCGAGGCCACGCATCACGTCCTCCAGCCGACCGCGCCCCCCCGACAACTGGGCGAACCGGGAGGGGTCCAGGGTGTCCAGGCTGACCGTAATCCGCCCCAGCCCGGCGTCCCGGAGCGCGCGTGCCTGCCCGGCCAGCAGGCTTCCGTTGGTGGTCAGGGCAATGTCGTCCACGCCGGGGATGACCGCCAACCGCTGGACCAGCCGGGCGAGATGGCGGCGCAGCAGCGGCTCGCCCCCGGTCAACCGCAGTTTGTTCACGCCGAGCCGGGCGAACCCGCGCACCAGCGTTTCGATCTCGTCGAACGACAGGCGCGAGGCCGCATCCAGCCCGTGGTCGTCACCGACCCGGTCGGCCGGCATGCAATAGGGGCAGCGGAAATTGCAGGCCTCGATCACCGACAACCGCAGGTCGCGCAACGGGCGGCCGAGACGGTCCCGCGGACCGGCGTCCAGCCCGGGCCCGGTGAGGCGGCGCGGCAGGCTCATGCCGGGTCGGCCCGTCGTGCGGTGGGGTCGTCCAGCGCGAGCGTGGCGCCGGGCTCGGCCACGCGGTAGCCGCGTTGCGCCAGCGCCCGCCCGTCGGCAGCGCTGGCGTAGTGGTACAGCACGCAGCGGTCCAGCAGCTCGCGCGGGTACTCGCGTTCCAGGTCTTCGATGCCACTGTGGGACGGGTTGCCCACCAGCCCGCAATCGTGCGCGACCAGCTCGCCTGCACCGGCGAATCGAGCCAGCACCTCCGGGATCGGCCGGGTGTCGCCGGTCCACACCAGGCTGCCCTGCAGGCGCAGGCCGAACGCCGTATCCGGCCAGTGATGGCGTGCCGGGAACACCTCAAGCCGGACACCGTCATGCCAGAACGCATCGCCGACGGGGATCACATGGAACGCGTCCCAGAAATTGGCACCGCCCTCGGCAAGGACGTTGGGGTAGTCGCCGACGCGCTGGTGCAGCAACGGGACCAGCGGCGCCGGCACGTAGAGGCGGGTGTGGCCCCGGCGCGCCGCCTGGAAATACTTCTCCACGAACAGCCGCTCGAAGCCTGCGACATGGTCCAGGTGGGTATGGGTGACGAAAACCGCGCGGGGCGGTTCGCCGTAATGCGCCAGGTAGGCGGTGAGGCCCTCGCCACCGCAGTCGATCGTCAGCCACGGCGCGCCGTCACGCTCGATCGTCGCCATGGCCGAGCCCAGCTCGACGGCCGAGGCACTGCCCGCGCCCTGCATGCGCAACTGCCAGGCCATCAGTAGCCCCGTTCCCAGATGCGATCGTAGGCGCCGCGCAGCCGGGCGAAATCGCGCTCCACGGCATCGGCCGTGCGGTCGCCACGCAGCTTCAGCACCGAGCGGCGCAGGCGCGCCAGGTTGCGCTCGCGCCAGCCGGTGGCGGGGATGCGCAGCTCGCCGCGATCCAGGTCGATCACCCAGCCCTGCCCCGCCGGATTGAACAGCAGGTTGTGGGCGTTGAGGTCTGCGTGGTCCAGCCCGGCGCGGTGGCCGCGCGCGATCAACCGCCCGGCTTCCTCCCACGGCGCACCATCACCGGCAACGCTGGCACGGTCGGCCAGCGAGCGCACGTTGTCGAGCCGTTCCAGCAGGATCGCGGCCTGGTAGCGCAGGCCCACCCGCCGGTAGTAGGCGGCGATCGGGCGCGGCACGGGCACGCCTTTTTCGGCGACGGCGCGGATCAGCCGGAACTCGGCGAACGACCGCGTCCGGTTGCTGCCCCGCCACAGGTAGCGGTCGCGGTTGACCTGCGCCACCAGTCCGCCGCGCAGGTAGCGACGGAGCACCGCGGGGCCGAACGGGGTCTCGACGAACCAAGCGCCACCGCGCCCTCCGCTGTCGACCGGCCGGGCGCGCTCGCCCCAATACGCCGGGGAGAACCAGTCCGCGCTGGCTTGCCGCACCCGCGTCAGGTCGAACAGAATCGCGCCGTAGCCGCTGTCATCGCGGAATGGCGTCAAGCCTTCTGTCGCGTCATACCCCGTCATCGCCCGGAGTCTAGCAATTCAAACCCGCCATCCATCCGCGCCGGCACCCGCGCCCGACTCGCTTTGCCTGTTGCGTCTGTCGGCGCTGGGCGACGTCACCCACGTGGTGCCCCTGGTGCGCACGCTGCAGTCCGCCTGGCCCGGGGTGCGGCTGGCCTGGGTCATCGGCAAGGGTGAGCACAGGCTGCTGGACGGACTGGAGGGGGTGGACTTCATCGAGTACGACAAACGCAGCGGACTTGCCGGCATGCGCGGGGTGCGGCGCGCGCTCGGCGGCCGGCGTTTCGATGCGCTGTTGCAGATGCAGGTGGCCGCGCGGGCCAACCTGCTGTCGGCCTTCATACCCGCACGCCGGCGGGTGGGCTACGACCGCGGTCGGTCGAAGGACGGCCATGGGCTGTTCATCAATGAACGCATCCCCGAACGCCCCGGCATCCACGTGCTGGATGCCATCGGCAGCTTCTGCGAACCGCTGGGCCTGCGGCAGGACACCGTGCGCTGGGACCTTCCGGTGCCCTCCGCGGCGGTCGAGTGGGCGCGGGCGCAGTGGCCGGAGGACGGACGCCGGACGATGCTGGTCTCGCCGTGCTCCAGCCACGCGCTGCGCAACTGGCGGCCCGAACGCCACGCCGCCCTGGCCGACCATGCCGCCGGGGCAGGCTGGCGCGTGGTGCTGTGCGGCGGCCGCAGCGAACTGGAGCGCCGGACGGCTGACGCGATCATCGCGGCCATGCACCAGCCCGTGCTGGACCTGGTCGGCAAGGACACCCTGAAGCAGCTGCCTGCGCTGCTGGCACGCGGCGACCTGCTGGTCACCCCCGACTCCGGGCCGATGCACATCGCCAACGCGATGGGCACGAAGGTGCTGGGCCTGCACGCCGCCAGCAACCCGGCGCGCAGCGGGCCCTACTCCGACCGTCGCTACTGCGTGGACCGCTATGACGACGCCGCCCGAACCTACCGGGGGCGCGGGGCCGACGCGCTCAAGTGGGGCAGCAAGATCGAATACGACGGGGTGATGGACCTGGTCACCGTGGACGATGCGGTGGCGGCATTCGAGCGTTACCGTCACGACCACGGTTGATCCGGACCATCCGGCCCGCCGCCCCTGCAGCGCCCCCTCCAAGGAGCTCCCGATGTCCGCCTGGTTCAGTGTCGTTGCCCCGTTCCTCCCCGAAATCATCAAGGCGGCACGGCCGATGTTCACGCGCAGCCGCGGCGACGATGCGAAGGCCGCCGCCCTGGTGCCGCAGCAGATCAAGGAACTGCAGGACGCGGCGGCGCAGAACGCCGACGCCATCCATGCGCTGGCCGGTGAAATGCAGAACACCCTGCATTCGCTGCGGCAGGGAGCAGGCGAACTGGAGCGCACGCTGGCCCGTCATGAACTGGCGCTGGCCGCACTGGAACGGTCGCGGCAACTGGCACTGATCGCCGCGACGGTAGCCGTCCTGGCCGCGGCGCTGGCCGCCTACGCACTGGCGGCCTGAGGGTAAGCGCCGCTCATGGGTTGACCGCACGCGCAGGCAGCCCAGCCACCCGGGATGCGCTGCCAAGGCAGGTGCCCGGCGGCGACGACGGCAGGCGTCACTGCGACTGATGGCCCATGACCGGGCATCCCACACGCGGCATCGTTCGGCTGCCATGCCCGTCTCCACCCTTGCACACGCCATGACCCCACGCCGCCACCCCTGGATCGAAACGCTGACCCACCCGGTACTGCTGGTGGGCGCCCTTGCCGTGTGGTGGGTGCTGGACAGGAGCGAAGAGGCGGCGCTGGTCGCGCTCATCGCCACCCAGGCCGTACTTGCAATCCTGGAAGCCCGCGCGCCCGCCATGCCGCATTGGCGGCAGACCCTGCGCCAGAAGCTGGGGCTGGCAGCGGTCTACCTGGCGACGCTGGTGGTGCTCGGCCTGGTGCTGTCCCTCTACGGCTGGCTGCTCGCACCCCCCCTCGCCCAAGCGCGCGACGCATGGGGCCTGGCACTGTGGCCCAACGGATGGCCGCTGCTGGCGCAGGTGGTGCTGCTGTATTTCGCCAGCGAGTTCATCTACTACTGGATCCACCGCGCGATCCACGGCTCGGGCGTCTTCTGGCGCATCAGCGGCCACGGCTTCCACCACGCCTACCAGAACATGCACGCCCTCAACGCGGGGGCCACGCACCCGCTCGAGGTTCTGTTCCTGGCGCTGCCGGCACTGCTGATCACCGCGCTGTTGGGCGGCGGCGCCGAGGCCGCGGCCGGCGCCACCACGCTGCTGGTGGTCAACGCCTCAATCGTCCATGCCAACGTCCATACCGACACGCCCGGGTTGCGTTGGCTGGTCACCAGCAGCGCGCACCATCGACGCCACCATTCAAGCGTCTTCGACGACAGCAACAGCAACTACAGCTGCAACGCGATCGTCTGGGACCGGCTCTTCGGAACGTATTCGGCCGGGCCGGTTGCGCAAACCGGCATCGGCCCGCACGAACCGACGTTCATGCAGAAGTTGCTGCTGCCGCTGCGCGAACCGGTGTACGCCGACACGGCCGCCGCCCGCGATCACCCGACCCAGCGGGATACGTGATGCCCCAGCTCAGGCAGCGGGGGCGCCGCCGGCCCGGTAGTCCTGGTACGACTTCTCCTCGACGTACGCCGAGCCCAACTCGACATTGATGTCGCGCTTGATGCGGGCCCGCTCATCGTTCTCGATGTAGACGCTGCGTGCCAGCTGGATGAACTCCTGGTCGAACGCCTGCGCCCGCTCCTTGAGCCGGATGTCGTCCTCGATCACCCACAACCGCTCGTTGACGGCCTTGAGGTCGGCGCGCAGGCGGACGATGTCGACGCTGGCCGCCGCATGCGACATCCAGGTCTTCTCCAGCGCCGACAGTTCGTTGCGGACGTTGGCCAACTTGGCTTCGTCACTCATCCGCTCGGACTTGATCTGCAGGATCGAGATCTTGTCCAGCAACTCGCCGAACGACACGGGCACGAGGATTTCGGACATGGGCAGCGCACTCCTGGACGGGATCGCGAAGTTTAACGCCGACGCCGCCAGCCGCCGGGAGTCGCCGCGATGCGTCTTGTCCACCTGCGACGCGGCCCGTATCATGGCGCGCCCCGCCCGGCCGCACGCAGGCTGGACGGGCACCGGAGAGGTGGCAGAGCGGTTGAATGTACCTGACTCGAAATCAGGCAGGCGTTTATAGCGCCTCGGGGGTTCGAATCCCCCCCTCTCCGCCACATACAGCGACGAAATCAAGGGGTTGCGCGCAAGCGCAGCCCCTTTGACTTTTGCCGGCCGCGTCGTCCGCCGCTGGCCGACTGCGGTACACGCCCACGGTCCCCTGAATCGAGTGCTTGGCGCGGCTGCTCACCCTGCCTTGACGCTGGATGCTTACCCTCCGGAGCCTCTGCGGCGAACAAGAACAAGAAGATGCCCCGCCCGGCGATGCCCCTGGAAGACCTTGGCCTGCTGTGCCTGCTTGAAAAGATCGGAACCTCCGGGGAGCCGGTGGATGCCTACGCCCGACTTGGCCTGATCAGGCGAGGTCTGGTCACCAACAGCGAAACGCCGGCACTGACTGACGCCGGGCGCGCGATGATGTCCGAGCTGCGGGACTGGCGCGACGAGGGCGAAGTAGACCCGGGGACCCCCGACTCGGGCGTCAGCCCGGGCCCGGGTTGACGCCGGCGACACGGGCCAATCCCTCCGCATGCGGCGCCCCGGGGTTCACTGCGCCCCGCCATTGGATCCAGGCTGGAGCCCCGGTCCTGGGTGCCGTCCAATGCCCTGCAGCTTCGGTGGATCCACCCGGGCAGCGCCATGACGCGCGGGCGCAGACAGGGCATGATCGCGGCATGATCGAATTCGGACACCTCACCCACCCGGGCCTGCGCCGCGACCTCAACGAGGACACCTACTACGGCGACAGCGAGCTTGGGCTGTGGCTTGTGGCCGACGGTATGGGCGGGCACGAGTACGGCGAGGTGGCCAGCGCACTGGCGCGGGAGGCAATCGTCCGCGAGGTTCGCGACGGCACCCCCCTGGACCAGGCCATCCGCATCGCCGACGAGGAAATCATCCGTACCTCGCGCAAGCGCGACGAAGCGCTGCCGATGGGGACCACGGTGGTGGCAGCGCGCGTCACCGGCCAGCGATTCGACGTGGCGTGGGTCGGCGACAGCCGGGTCTACCTGTACCGGGACGGCCAGCTGGCCCAGCTCTCGCAGGACCACAGCTACGTGCAGGAGCTGATCGCGACCGGTGCGATCACCCAGGAACAGGCGCGCAGCCATCCCCATCGCAACGTCGTGACCCAGGCGCTGGGCGTGACCGACCCGCGCAACCTCAACGTCGAAACCCTGACCGGCGAGCTCCGACCGGGCATGCAGTTGCTGCTCTGCAGCGACGGGCTGACCGAGGAGGTCGACGACAGCGGCATCGCCAACGTGCTGTCACAGCGCGACTGCAGCGCCCAGGAATGCGTGGACAGCCTGGTCGCGGCGGCGCTGGATGGAGGCGGTTCGGACAACATCACCGTGATCCTGGTGCGCAGCCACTAGCGCCCCGTTTCCGGCCGCGCAGCGGCCACGGGGGCTTGCAACGTCAGGCCAGCACCGGCGCCTGCCATTGCGCTTCCTGCTCCCCGAGGCGGTCCCAGACCGCCTGGCCGGCCTTCTTACGCAGGCCTGCGAGCCGTGACTGGTGTGCTTGCAGGTCGACGGTCGGGATCGGGATGCGCGGTCGCGGGCCGGTGGCCCCGCGGTACGTGGGGATTGCAGCGACAGCGCCGGCGCCGGCGGCCCCGAAGCCGATTTCTTCCTGGCCGGAGGTCAACCCGATGTAGACCTCGGCCAGCAACTGGGCGTCCAGCAGCGCGCCGTGCAGCTGGCGGTGGGCGTTGTCCACGCCCAGTCGCTTGCACAACGCGTCCAGCGAATTGCGCTGGCCAGGATAGCGCTGCCGGGCGAGCAGCAGCGAGTCCTCGATCACGCAGCGATCTGACAGCGCCCCGTGGTGGGCCCCCGCAAGCCGCAGCTCATTGTCCAGGAAGCCGACGTCGAAGGCAGCGTTGTGGATCACCAGTTCGGCGCCGTCGATGAAAGACAGAAACTCGTCGACGACCTCGGCGAAGCGCGGTTTGTCGGCAAGGAATTCCAGCGTCAGGCCGGTCACTTCCTGCGCGCCGGGCTCGAACGGGCAATCGGGATTGAGGTAGCAGTGGAACGTGCGGCCGGTCGGGCGGCGCTCGATGAACTCGACGCAGCCGATTTCCACCACGCGGTTGCCCCGCTCCCAGCTCAGGCCGGTGGTTTCGGTATCCAGGATGATCTGACGCATCGTCGCAGTCTACGGCAGTGGTCAGGCCGCGCCGGCGCGCAGCTTGAGCGCCGCGTCGCGCGCAAGCACGTCCACACGCTCGTTGTCCGGATCCCCCGAGTGGCCCTTGACCCAGCGCCAGTCGATCGAATGCCGACGCGTCGCCAGCTCCAACCGCTCCCACAGGTCGCGGTTCCTCACCGGATCGCCGCCGGAGGTCTTCCACCCGCGCCGCACCCAGTTGGGCATCCACAGGGTGATGCCCTGGCGGACGTACTGGGAGTCGGTGTGCAGGACGACGGTGCAGGGCTCGCTGAGCGTCTCCAGGGCCATGATCGCGCCCATCAGTTCCATCCGGTTGTTGGTCGTGGCCGGATCGTTGCCGGAGATCTCGCGCTCGCGTCCCTTGCAACGCAGCAGAGCGCCCCAGCCGCCGGGGCCGGGATTGCCCAGGCACGCGCCATCGGTGTGGATCTCGACCGCCTTGTTCGTTTCGTTCGGGGAAGCCTGGTTCATCGCGCCATTATCGCTCGCTTGGCGATGGCGTCATCCACCCCTGCCATGGCCCCGTCCCGGGACCGACCGGGCAATCGACCGCCCCATGGATGCCGAACCCACGCCACCGGCCTGCAGGCGGAATCGCATCAACGGCTGTCGCGGGATGGCGGCATGCACGCGCTTGACCACCGTGATGGCAACGGCGGCGCGCAGCCTGTCGCGTGCGGCCACGCCGCTGTCGTGGCGATCGGTCCGCCAGTACGGGCCGAGCCATTGCACGCTCAGGCTGTCGGGCACCAGTCCGGACCGGCGCAGCCGCGACTGCCAGGTGCCCAGCGCGCTGGCATGCAGTCCGCCTCGCCACCAGCGGCCACGGAACGGGCTGAGCGGGTTGAGCACCGACAGCCAGAGCGTGCCGCCGGGTACCAGCACGCGGGCACATTCGTCCAGCAGCATCCGCGGGTCACGCACCTCTTCGGCGGCGTGCTGCACCAGGACCATCCCCACGGTGTCGCTTGCGATCGGCCAGGGCAACTCGCATCGCAGGTCGCCGGCAAAGGCCCCCACGTCCGCCTCCCGCCCCGGCAAGCAGGACATGCGGAGTCCGCGCGGCCGATCCAGCGATGGCATGGCGGCACCGCAAGGGCCGATCCAGAGCCACGGGAGGGACGGCATGGCCTCGATCGCCCGCTGCATCGCCCGTGATTCCGCCTCCAGCAGGCCCCGGCCCGCGCCCGCTTCGAAGAAGGGACCGGCTCGCTCGGGTTGACGCACGGGATCAGGGGCGGGCATGGTCGCGTGGCCTCAGGCCAAGGGGGGCGCTGGACAGGTCCCCGGCTGAACAGGAAACAGGGTGGATGCGCGGATCTACGATGGATTCTGCGCGATCCGTCCGGGAGCGTCACCATGCCCCTGCTGGCACTGCCCGCATTCAACGACAACTACATCTGGGCCCTGCAGGCCTCGGACGGCACCGCGCTGGTGGTCGACCCGGGTCAGGCACGACCGGTACTGGAGGCGGCGGAGGCAGGCCTGCGCCCCGTGGCCATCCTCCTCACCCACCATCATGCCGACCACGTCGGCGGCGTGGCCGAACTGCTGGAGCGCTGGCCCGGCCTGCCGGTGCATGCCCCACACGATCCGCGCATCGCCTTTGCCACCCACCGCGTCGGCCACGGCGACCGGGTGGTGGCCGGCGATTGGACGCTGGAGGTGATCGCCGTGCCCGGGCATACCCTGAGCCACGTCGCCTTCCATCTGGCCGACGGCCAGCCGCCACTGCTGTTCTGCGGCGATACCCTGTTCAGCCTGGGCTGTGGGCGCATGTTCGAAGGTGACGCCCCCCAGATGCTGGCGTCACTGGATCGCCTCGCCGCGCTACCGGGCGGCACCCGCGTCTGCTGTGGCCACGAATACACCTTGTCCAACGCGGCGTTCGCCCGCGTGGTCGATCCTGACAACCCGGCGTTGCTGCGCCGTCTCAAAGAGGCCCAGTCCATGCGCGCTGCCCGACTCCCCACCCTGCCCGCCCTGCTGTCGGACGAATGCGCCGCCAATCCGTTCCTGCGCACGCGCGCCCCGGCGATCGTCGAGGCCGTCCGTGGGCGGCTGGGCCGTGCGCCCGGATCCGCCGCCGACGTCTTCGCCGAGCTCCGGCGCTGGAAGGACGGGTTCGTCGCATGAGCCGCCGCGACCGGCGCGGGACAGGGTCCGCACGCCTCGCGCGGGTGATCTCGGTGCTGCTGCTGATGGCCAGCGCCTGCGTGGCGGCCGCGGAGGGTCCCGCCGCGCCGCAGGCGACGACCGGAGCGACGGAGGCGAGCGCGGCCCCTCGTACCGGGTTGTCGGTGTTGCACTCGTTCCGGGAAGGCCTTTCCGATCCCGGGTGCGAAGGCGAGGTCAGCGACCGCTGGCGCCGACACTTCGCCAGTGCCCCCTCCAAGCTGGCGCAACCGGGTAGCGACGTCATGCCGCTGTTCGCCTACGTGGTCGATGCACTGCGCGACTCGCACCTGCCCACCGAGTACGCGCTCATCCCGTTCGTGGAGAGCGGCTACAAGCCCGGAGCACGCAGTCCGGCCGGCCCGGCGGGACTGTGGCAGTTCATCGCCCTCACCGCACGCAACCACAAGATCCAGGTGGACCAGGGGTATGACGGGCGCTACTCGCCGGTGGATTCCACCCGCGCCGCAGTCCGCTACCTGCGCACGCTCCACGGCATGTTCGCCGGCGACTGGCGCCTCGGGGCCATGGCATTCAACGCGGGCGAATACCGGATCCTCGGCGCCCTCAAGCGCAACGGGCAGGTTGCCCGTGATGCCCGACCCGAGGCCCTGCGCGGCATCCCCGATATCACCCAGGCCTACGTGCGCAAATTGCGGGCGCTGGCCTGCGTGGTGGCGGCCACCGCCGACGACCCTCTGCGTCGCGAGGCGCTGCGGGCACCGATTGAAACGCTGGTCGCGGTCGAAGTCCCCGACGGAGTTGCCAGCGTCGACGCCTTGGCCTCGCACGGCGGGTACGAGGCGGCACGCCTTCGCGAATTGAATCCCGCCTTCCGCAGCGGCCGCATCGGCAAGGGCCAGACGGGTTCGAGGCAATTGCTGGTACCAGTGCCTGCCGCCAGGACCGCCGACCGGATGACCACCGCTGCCGCGGGGGACGTTGTCCCGGACGTGACCGGCGCGAGCGGCGCGGGCGTGGCCGGGCCTGCAACCCGCGCCACCGCTCCCGTCGCGGGCGCCGCCACCCAGGGCGCAGCCGCCACCCGCGTCTCGTCGCACACCGGACCCAGGCGGCATGTGGTGGCGCGGGGCGAGAACCCGTGGTTGATCGCGCGTCGCTACGGAATCCGGGTGGCCGACCTGCTCAGCCTCAACGGACTGCGCCCCGGCAGCGTCCTGCAACCCGGCACCGCGCTTCACGTCGACCCACCCGCGGCGTCACCCTGAGGCCTCCTCCCGGTGGCCGCTCCCGGGTGCACAGGGCACACTAGCGCCCCTGCCGGCACCGCCGGCACCCGGCCACCACCATTCGAGGGACGAACATGGGTTTCCTGCAAGGCAAGCGCGCACTCATCACCGGTATCGCCAGCCAGCGGTCCATCGCCACGGGCATCGCCGAGGCGATGCACCGCGAGGGCGCGGAACTCGCCTTCACCTACCAGAACGACAAGCTGAAATCGCGCGTTGAAAGCGCCGCGGCCGACTACGGCAGCGCCATCGTGCTGCCGCTCGACGTGACCGACGATGCGCAGATCGCCGCTTGCATGGACCAGCTGGGCGAGCACTGGGACGGGTTCGACATCCTGGTGCACGCCATTGCGTTCGCGCCGCGCGAAGCGATCGCCGGACAGTTCCTGGACGGGCTCACCCGTGAGAACTTCGCCATCGCCCATGATATTTCGGCCTATTCGCTGGCGGCACTGGCCAAGGCCGCCCGGCCGCTGATGGCCGGGCGCAAGGGCTCCATCCTCACCCTCAGCTACCTGGGTGCCGAGCGCGCGCTCATCGGCTACAACGTGATGGGCGTGGCCAAGGCGAGCCTGGAATCCACCGTGCGCTACCTGGCCTGCAACCTGGGTCCGGAGGGCACGCGCGTCAACGCCATCTCGGCCGGGCCGATCAAGACGCTGGCCGCGGCAGGCATCGCCGGGTTCCGCAAGATCCTCGGGCACGTGGAGGAGAACGCGCCGCTTCGCCGCACCGTCAGCATCGAGGACGTCGGCAACGTCGCCGCGTTCCTGTGCTCGGACCTGGCCTCGGGCGTGACCGGCGAGATCACCTACGTGGATGGCGGCTACAACATCGTCGGGATGACCGGCATCCACGCCGACGCCGCCGACTGAGCAGTCAAGTCAGCCCCGCCGACGTCACAAAAAAAGCCCGGCGTCGCGCCGGGCTTTCTTGTTGGTTCCGGTCCTTTCGCTGCCGGTCAGAAGTTCTCTTCGAACACTTCGATATCCAGGTTGCGACGCAGTGATCGCGTCAACGCCTCGATGTCGTCAAGGCCGGACACCTGCGCGAACTGCTGGCGCAGCGCATCGCGCTGGGCCTGGTCGAGCGTGGCAGCGCTGCCGGGCGTCACGCCGGTGACCACGAACAGTACCGCACGGCCGTCCGACAGCATCTGGAGGCCGGGCGAGGTGCCACCCGGCGCCGGCTTGGGCGCGGCGAAAACCGCCTCGTTGACCTCCGGCTCCGGCAACGGTGCGCCACGGGGCACGCCCGGAACCGATTCGGGCGCCGCCAGGCCTTCCGCTGTCGCCAACGACTCGAGGGTTTCGCCCTTCTCCAGGCGCGCGACCAATGCCTCGCCCCGCGCCTTGACCGCCTTGCGTGCGCGGTCTGCGCGGACCGCGGCGTCCACCCTGGCACGCACCTGGCCTAACGGCAGCGCTCGCTCGGGGGTGTGCTCGACGACGCGGATCAGCACGGTCGACCCAGGGGCGACTTCAATGGGGTCGCTCACCGTGCCGTCCTGTACCAGCATTTCCGAGAACGCCGCTTGCCGGACCGCCGGATGCGCTGCAATGCCGGACGCATTCGCGCGGGTGAACGGGCCCACGGTCTGCACCTGCAGGCCCATTTCGTTCGCGGCGGGCGTCAGCGAGGACGGATTGCGGTAGATGCGGTCGACCAGCTCGCTGGTGAACTCGCTGACCGCGCGGTCACGGTTGGCCTGGGCGAGCTCGGTGGCGAGGGCTTCGCGCGAATCCTCGAAACTTCGCGTTTCGCCCGACCTCTCCTCGCGCAGCTGGATCACGTGCCAGCCGAAGTCGGTCCGCACCGGGTCACTCACCTGCCCCGGCTGCATCGCGAACAAAGAGTCCTCGAAACTGCCTGTCATCGCACCACGTCCGATCCAGCCAAGGTCACCGCCCATCGCGCTGGACCCGCTGTCGTCGCTGTTGTCCCGCGCCAGCGCGGCAAAGTCCGCCCCGGGCGCCTTGGCCTGCGCGGCGATACGCGCGGCCTTTCCTCGGGCAGCGGCAACGGCCGCCTCATCCGCGCCGTCTTCCACGCGAACCAGGATATGCGACGCGAGCCGCTCGTCCTGCGCGCTGAAACGCTCGCGCTGCTCTTCGTAGCGCTGGCGCAGGGCGGCCTCATCCGGCGCGGCCGGCGCTGGCACGGTATCGGCATTGACCTGCACGTACTCGAGGGTGACGGCCTCGGGAGCGCGGAAATCGGACTCGTTCGCCGTGTACCAGGCGCGCGCCTGTTCGTCACTTACCGGCGCGGTGTCCGGCTCGGGGGCGGGCAGCATGAGCAGGTCGACGTCGCGCTGCTCGCCTAGCAACCGCACCAGGCGGTCCATCTCGCCATTGGTGACGAAACTGCTACTGCCGACCGCGGTGGCAGCCAGCGACTGGCGCAGGTTGTCGCGAACGCTGCGCTCGAACTGCCGCGGCGTCTGCGGCGGCACCTGCGATGCCAGTGTCAGCTGGTAGCGGTTGGGATCGAACCGACCTTCCACCTGGAACGCCTCGATGTCCTGGATGGCGTCGCGCACCATCGCATCGCCAACGACAATGCCGGAGGCTTCGGCGGCCATCGCCAGGGCCTTCTCGTCGATCAGGGTCTCCAGGACCTCACGCTTGTTGTCGACCGACTCGAAGGCCACCGGGTCGAATGCTTCGCCCTGCCGCTCGCGCTGCTGCTGGCGGGCCAGCTCCAGCCGGTTGCGGAACTCCTCGACGGTCACTTCTTGGTGGCGCCAGAACATGGATGCCGGCCACCACGACGGCGCGCCATGCCACCACGTCGGTGGCGCCTGGATGCGGGCCACGTTGTTTGCCGCGCCGCCCACCATGTACTGGTCCAGGCCGAACAGTGCAAAGGGAACGATCAGCAGCGCGACGATCACGGCGCCGACGACGCCAGTGGTTTTTTCGCGGAGTTTCTGCAGCATGAGGGGTCGCGTGTCGGGACGGAGCCGCACAGTCTAGCGCGACCTGCGCTGGCGGTCTTCCCGGCTGGGCCCACCTGCTGGCTCGACGCAAAAAAAAGGAGGCGCCTATTCCGGCGCCTCCTGGGACAACTGGCGGAGCGGACGGGACTCGAACCCGCGACCTCCGGCGTGACAGGCCAGCATTCTAACCAACTGAACTACCGCTCCACGTTGAACCTGGCAGTCCCGCACCACGCCTGCACCAGGCACGCGCACGCGGGACCCAACTCAAAACAGGGGCGCCGGATGGCAGGCATCCGGCGCCCCTGGATACTACTGGCGGAGTGGACGGGACTCGAACCCGCGACCTCCGGCGTGACAGGCCAGCATTCTAACCAACTGAACTACCACTCCGCACGCAAAACTCGTACTCAAGTGATGGTGGGTGCTGAGGGTTTCGAACCCCCGACCCTCTCCGTGTAAAGGAGACGCTCTACCACTGAGCTAAGCACCCGCCTGATGCTGCAAGCGCCTTGGTCAGGCGCCGGCGGGCGAGCTGCTTAGTTTACGGCATCCTTAAGCGCCTTGCCAGCCTTGAACGCGGGATTCTTGGACGCCTTGATCTTGATCGTCTCGCCGGTCTTCGGGTTGCGGCCCTGGCGCGCGGCGCGCTTGCGGACCTGGAACGTACCGAAGCCCACCAGCGTCACGGTGTCGCCCTTCTTCAGCGCCTTGGTGATCACCCCAACCATCGCGTCAACGGCGTTGGCGGCATCGGTCTTGGACAGCTCGGCGGCGTCGGAGACGGCGGCAACAAAATCGGCCTTATTCATTCGTATGGACTCCCTGTGCGGACTGGGCCGCAGTGTTCTGAGAACCGGACCGTCCCCTTCCCCGGCAGACTCTCCGATCGATTAGACCGCCCGGCCCTGCGATGTCGCAGCGGCCCGGCGGTTGCGCCCGTTATACCAGCGGGTTTTTGCCTTCGCAAGCGTGAAAGCTAGTAACGACGCGGGTTTCAGGACAATTCCGGCAAGTTGCCCCGATGCCGCTTGTCAATGCTTGACACCGGGCTGGCTGGCAGGGTCCGCCGTGCCGCGGATCGGCAGTTCACCCTGGCCGGGGGGTTGCGCGGGCGACAGCGGCCGTTCCAGCGCGATGTCGAGTACTTCGTCGATCCACTTCGCCGGGATGATCTTCAACCCCTGGGACACCGACTTGGGCAAGTCCGCCAGGTCCTTGCGGTTTTCCTCGGGGATGATCACGGTGCGGATGCCGCCGCGCAGTGCCGCCAGCAACTTCTCCTTGAGTCCGCCGATGGGCAGGACGCGGCCGCGTAGCGTGATCTCACCGGTCATCGCCACTTCCGCCTTCACCGGGTTGCGCGTGAGCATCGAGACCAGCGCCGTGGCCATCGCGATGCCTGCGCTGGGACCGTCCTTGGGCGTGGCGCCCTCGGGCACGTGCACGTGCACGTCGTGCTTCTGCAGGAAGTCCAGGTCGATGCCGAGCCGCTCCGTACGCGCGCGCACGACTGACAGCGCGGCGGACGCGGACTCCTTCATGACGTCGCCCAACTGGCCGGTGAGCAGCAGCTGCCCCTTGCCCGGCACCAGCGTCGCTTCGATCTGCAGCAGGTCGCCGCCCACTTCCGTCCAGGCCAGCCCGGTTACCAGTCCGATCTCGTTCTGCTCCTCCGCACGCCCGAAGTCGAAGCGGCGCACGCCGAGGTACTTCTCCAGGTTCTTTGCGGTAACGGTGACAGCACCCTTGCGCGCGGCACCCTTGGCCTTGGCCGGTTGCGGGCCCGCCAATGCGATTTCCTTGACCACTTTGCGACAGATCTTGGCGATCTCCCGCTCCAGGTTGCGCACGCCCGACTCGCGCGTGTAGTAGCGCACGATGTCGCGCACCGCGCCCTCCGCCACCTTGATCTCCTCCGGCTTGAGCCCGTTGGCTTTCAACTGCTTGGGCAACAGGTAGCGCATCGCGATGTTGAGCTTCTCCTCCTCGGTATAGCCGGGGATGCGGATCACCTCCATGCGGTCCAGAAGCGGGCCAGGGATGTTGAGCGAGTTGGAAGTGGCGACGAACATCACTTCGCTCAGGTCGAGGTCGACCTCGAGGTAGTGGTCGTTGAACGCGCTGTTCTGCTCGGGGTCCAGTACTTCGAGCAATGCCGACGACGGATCGCCGCGGAAGTCCATCGACATCTTGTCTATCTCGTCCAGCACGAACAGCGGGTTCTTGGTCCCCACCTTGTTGAGGTTCTGCACGATCCGGCCCGGCATGGAACCCACGTACGTGCGGCGGTGACCGCGGATCTCCGCCTCGTCGCGCACGCCACCCAGGCTCATGCGAACGAACTTGCGGTTGGTGGCCTTGGCGATGGACTGGCCGAGCGACGTCTTGCCTACGCCGGGCGGTCCGACCAGGCACAGGATCGCTCCCTTCATGTGTTTCACCCGGGTCTGCACAGCGAGGTACTCCAGGATGCGCTCCTTGACCTTTTCAAGGCCGAAGTGGTCGGCGTCCAGGACGTCCTGCGCGGCCTTCAGGTCCTTGCGCACCTTGCTGCGCTTCTTCCAGGGGACGCCGAGCAACCAGTCGAGGTAGTTGCGCACGACCGCCGCCTCGGCGGACATCGGCGACATCTGCTTGAGCTTGTTGAGCTCGGCCTTTGCCTTGGCCTCGACCGGCTTGGGCATGCCGGCCTCGGCGATCTTGCGGGTGATTTCCTCGATGTCGTTGGGTGCGTCGTCGATCTCGCCCAGTTCTTTCTGGATCGCCTTCATCTGCTCGTTGAGGTAGTACTCGCGCTGGCTCTTCTCCATCTGCGACTTGACCCTGCCGCGGATGCGCTTCTCCAGCTGCTGCACGTCGATCTCACCATCGACGAGGCCAACCAGCTGTTCCAGCCGGGCGCCGAGGTCGTGCGTCTCGAGCAACTTCTGCTTGTCGCTGATGCGTACACCCAGGTGGGCGGCAATGGTGTCGGCCAACCGTCCCGGCTCGTCTATCCCCGCCAGGGTCTGCATCAACTCGGGGGGCAGCTTGCGATTTGTCTTGACGTACTGTTCGAACAGGCCCATCAGCGACCGGGTGATCGCCTCGATCTCTCGTTCCTCGCGGTCAAGCACGGGCTCGACGACGTGCGCCTGCCCTGCCAGCACGCCATCGCGTTCCTGCACATCCCCGACCTTCACGCGTGCGACGCCTTCCACCAGCACCTTGATGGTGCCGTCGGGCAATTTGAGCAACTGCAGTACGTGCGCGAGTGTGCCCACGTCGTACAGGTCGTCGGCGCCCGGGTCATCGGTATCGGCTGACTTCTGGGCGACCAGCAGGATGCGCTTGTCCGCCTCCATGGCCAGGTCGAGGGCACGGATGGACTTGTCGCGCCCAACGAAAAGCGGAATGACCATGTGCGGGAACACGACCACGTCGCGAAGCGGCAGCACGGGCAGTTCCAGGAGATCGCGTTCGGTCGGGTCGGTCATGGAACCTCCAGCAGGATCGGAGTCGGGAGTCGGCACGCAGGTGGCATGCGACGGAAGAAGGGTGGTACTCCGCGTTGGTTATGGGGGCCTGCGGGAAACTATGCAAGCAACCCCGCCACGCTTCCGTGCAAGGCCCGGGCCACGCTTCAGGATCGGCCGTCGACGACGAAAAACGCCGCCCCGGATGGGGCGGCGTTCAGGACTCAGGCCATTCAGCTGGAGAGCCCGGCTCAGTCGGCCGAGGCGACCTTGGGAGCAGCGGCAGGGGGCGCCTGGTAGATCAGGTACGGTTCGGTCTTGTGGTCGATCACCGACTCGTCCACGACCACCTTGCTGACGTTCTCCAGCGAGGGCAGCTCATACATCGTATCCAGCAGGACCGATTCGACGATGGTCCGCAGGCCGCGCGCGCCGGTCTTGCGCTTGAGGGCCTTGCGGGCGATCGCCACCAGCGCATCGGGACGGAACTCGAGTTCGACGTCTTCCATCTCGAACAGCTTGCGGAACTGCTTGGTGATCGCATTGCGCGGCTCGGTCAGGATCGTGACCAGGGCGGCCTCGTCCAGCTCCTCGAGCGTTGCGACCACCGGCAGGCGGCCGACGAACTCGGGGATCAACCCGAACTTGATCAGGTCCTCCGGCTCGACCTCGGCGAGGATCTTGCCGATCTCGACCTTGCGCTCGCTGCTCTTGACCTTGGCGCCGAAGCCGATGCCACCGGCCTCGGTGCTGCGTTGCTGGATGATCTTGTCGAGACCGGCGAAAGCACCACCGACGATGAACAGGATGTTGCGCGTGTCCACCTGCAGGAATTCCTGCTGCGGATGCTTGCGACCGCCCTGCGGCGGCACGCTGGCCACGGTTCCCTCGATGAGCTTCAACAGCGCCTGCTGCACACCCTCGCCCGACACGTCACGGGTGATCGACGGGTTGTCGGACTTTCGCGAGATCTTGTCGATCTCGTCGATGTAGACGATCCCCTGCTGGGCCTTGTCGACGTCGTAGTCGCACTTCTGCAGCAGCTTCTGGATGATGTTCTCGACGTCCTCGCCCACGTAACCGGCTTCGGTCAGCGTGGTCGCGTCGGCCATCGTGAACGGCACGTTGAGCATCCGCGCCAGGGTCTCGGCAAGCAGGGTCTTGCCCGAGCCCGTCGGACCGACCAGCAGGATGTTGGACTTCGCCAGCTCGACGTCGTCGTTCTTCTGCCGGCTCTCGATGCGCTTGTAGTGGTTGTACACCGCGACCGCGAGGGTGCGCTTGGCGCGCTGCTGGCCGATGACGTACTCGTCGAGCACCTCGAGGATCTCGCGCGGCTTGGGCAGGTGGCTGCGGGCCGACTGCGCCTTCTCCTCGAGCTCCTCGCGGATGATGTCGTTGCACAGCTCGACGCACTCGTCGCAGATGAACACGCTCGGGCCCGCAATCAGCTTGCGGACCTCATGCTGGCTTTTGCCACAGAACGAGCAATAAAGGATCTTGTTGCTGTCGCCGGTGGTGCGGCCCTGTCGGTCGTCGCTCATGTCTGTGCCTGAATGGTGCGTGGTGCCGGATGACGCCCGCTCCGGTTGCGTACGCGTGCAGCGGTTCGAGAATACCACAGCGATCCGGTCCGCCCCGCGGGCCGGATGGGCTGCCTGGTCAGGCCATGTCCTGGCGCCCCGGGCGCTGTATGACGGCGTTCAGGCGGGTCAACCGGCCTGGACGGAGTCCTCCGGGCGACGCTCCAGAACCTCGTCCACCAGTCCGTACTCGCGCGCGGCTTCGGCGCTCTTGAAGTTGTCGCGCTCGGTGTCCCGGGCGATGGTCTCCAGCGCCTGGCCGGTGTGCTTGGACAGTATCTCGTTGAGCTTCTGCTTCAGCGAGAGGATTTCGCGGGCGTGGATCTCGATGTCGCTGGCCTGGCCCTGGAAGCCGCCCAGCGGCTGGTGGATCATGACGCGGGAGTTGGGCAGCGCATAGCGCTTGCCCTTGGCACCGGAGGCCAACAGCAGCGCGCCCATCGAGGCGGCCTGGCCGACGCAGATGGTGCTCACGTCCGGCTTGATGTACTGCATGGTGTCGTAGACCGCCATCCCCGCGGTGACGATGCCGCCCGGCGAGTTGATGTACAGGCTGATGTCCTTCTCCGGATTCTCGGCCTCCAGGAAGAGCATCTGCGCCACGATGACGTTGGCCATGTGGTCGTCGATGCCGCCCACCAGGAAGATCACCCGCTCCTTCAACAGGCGCGAATAGATGTCGTACGCGCGCTCGCCGCGACTGGTCTGTTCGACCACCATCGGGACGAGGTTGAGGGCTTTGGTTGGATTGTCCATCAGGCGGCACCCGTCGGTTGTGTGGGTTCGGTCCAGCCAACTTGGGGCCGGCGGGACCGTTGCGCAAGTGGCGTCGCAGGCGACGCCCGCGGCGGGTTACTGGCGAATCGCCTCGCTGAACGACATCGGCTGCTCGGTGTGCTGGGCGCGCTCGGCGATCCAGTCGATCACCTGCTCCTCCATCACCCGGCTGCGCAGTCCGGCCATCAGCTGCGGGTCGTTGCGGTACAGCTCGACCACCTGCTCGGGCTCCTCGTAGGTCGAGGCAATCAGGTTCAGGGTGTCGGTCAGGCGCTTGGGGTCGAGCTTGAGCTCGTTGCGGCGCGCAACTTCACCCACCAGCAGTCCCACCAGCACGCGCTTGCGCGCGGCATCCAGGAACGATACGTGCGCATCGTCGGGGACCTCACCGATCTGGCGACCCTGGCGGCGCGCCTGCTCGACGGCCTGGCGGGCCATGTCGCGGGCTTCGGCCTCAACCAGCCGGGGCGGCATTTCGATCGCGCCGTAGGCGGCGATCAGCTGCTCGCCGACTTCGCGGCGCAGGCGCGTCATCAGCGCGCCCTTGAGTTCGCGCTCCAGGTTGCTGCGGATGTCTGCACGGAACTGGTCGGCATCACCGGAGCGCACGCCGAAGCTCTTGATGAATTCGGCATCGACCTCCGGCAGCACGGGCTCGGAAACCTTGGTCACCGCCACGTTGACCTGCACGGTCTTGCCGGCGAACTGGGGCACCCGCCAGTCGGCGGGGAACTCGACATCCATCTGCTTCTCTTCGCCCCGCTTCATGCCGACCAGCGCCGAATCGATTGCCGGCAGCATGCTGCCACCGCCCAGCACGGCGGCGCCGCGCTCGGTGCCCTCCGCGGGCACGCGCTCGCCTTCTGCCATCGACCAGGTCTGGATCTCGACCGCGTCGCCCTCGCGGGCCGCGCGCTCGACCGGGCCCCAGGTACGGCGCTGCAGGCGGAGGTTGTCGATCATCGCGTCGATGTCGGCCTCGCCTATCTCGGCGGTGTGGCGGACCACTTCGAGCCTGGAAACGTCGATCTCGCCGAAGTCCGGCACCACCTCGAAGGTGGCGACGTAAGACAACTCACCTTCCTGGGCCGGCTCGATGCTGGGGTTGCCGGCGATGCGCAGCGATTCCTGCTGCACGGCGTTGCTGAAGCTCTCGCGCAACAGGCCATCCAGCACCTCGGCACGGACCTGGGCGCCGAAACGCTGTTCGATCACCTTCGCCGGCACCTTGCCGGGACGGAAGCCCTTGATCTTCGCGCCGCGCGCGATTTCACGAAGCCGCCCGTCGACCTGCCCTTCCAGGCGCTCGGCCGGAAGGTTGAACGTCATGCGGCGCTCAAGCGAGCCCAGGGATTCGACCGAAACTTGCATATCCACTCCTGCGACCGCGGCACTGCGCTGCGGCACGATGATGATCTGGCGTTGATGGCGACCGGCGGCGAAACGACGTGGCCGCGGCGGAACGACGTAGTTTGGACGATTACGGGGCCGGCTGCCAGCGCGGGAAGCCGGCCGGGCCACGCGGCGCCGTTGGCGTTGCGCGCACCCCGGGCTGGCTGGCCCGCCGC
>NZ_JBJMAV010000010.1:0-97298 GCF_046600715.1 Novilysobacter viscosus | reverse complement strand
CCCCCACCCGCCCCCCCGCCCCCCCCGGCTTGCTCCCAGAACCCCGGGACCCCCAGCCCCCCCCCCCCCCCCGCCCCCACGCCGCCCCTGTAGGAGCGACGTAAGTCGCGACCGCCATCCCCACACCCCCGCGCGGCTCCGCCCACCCCGCGAGGGCGAACGATCCACGGCCCCCATCCGCGTGCGCACCCAAACAAAAAGGCCGCCCAAAGGCGGCCTCTTGCAGAACCCTAGGCAGGCACGCCGCCTGCCACTCAACCTCTCACGCGGCGGCCGGCGTTTCCTCCCCGGCGCGCGGCGCCTTCGCAAACCGCGTACCCAGTTCCTTGCGCAGCCCCTCCAGCCCCTGGTTGCGCCCGGCCACCTTCAGCAGCGCATAGCCGTCCAGCGCGCAGCGCATCACGTCGCTGCCCAGTGCCGTCTCGCTGTCGGCGCCGCGCTCGGCCAGGCGTTGCAGCCGCTGCAGGCGGGGGCGCAGCTTGTCCAACGCCGCCAGGTCGGCCTGCGCCTCGCCCAGCTTCAGGCTGGGCGGCAGCACCTGCGGGTCCTGCGACAGCACGGCTCTCAGATCGCTTTCGAATCACGAAAGTTGTACTGGATATCTTCGAGTCCGCGCCCTCGTGTTTCCACGCCACTGCGGTTGAGCAGGATCGCTGCAGCCGCCATCGGCAACGCCAGCAGAATGGCTGACAGTGCGAAATGATCGAAGAAGCCAGCCACCCCCAGACCGGCGCCCACGATGCCTCCAAACTTTGAACTCGCGGCGATGACACCGGAACCGGTGCCCCGCAGCCGCAGCGGGAAGATCTCGGCGGCATAGGGAATCAGCATGGCAATCACACCGCTGACACTCACCAGCAGGGCAGCAGTCGCCAACGTGGTCATGACCACCGACCTGATGCTCAGCATGTCCAGAGCGCCGAACACCAGCAACGACCCCGCAGTGAGCCCAAGAAAAAGCACCAGTGACTTGAAGCTGCTCCAGCGGTAATACAGCCAGATCACCAGTGCGATACCAGGCAACGCGTAGATCGCCGATCTGGCGAGCAATGCGCTGGTGGCCGCGGGATCGATTCCCAGTTCCGAAAGGTTGGTTGGCAACCAAAGCAGAAAGCCGAAATTCACCAGGCCCCACGCGGTACCCGCGACGAGCAGGCTCCAGGAGATCGACGCATGGCGGCCGTGCATAAGCTGCCGCACACCCGTGACCGGATGACGTTCGTCGATGACGGGTGAGCCAGGGTGCGCCTCGTCATCGGGCTCGACATGATCCCGTCGACCTGCAAATTTCGCGAGCAATGCGCGCGCCTGCGCGTGCTTTCCCATGCTGGACAAGAAGCGGGGAGACTCGGGAATAAAACGGTTGAGCACGATGATCAGCGCGCCCGTAGGCAGGCCGAGCAGCCACAGCACTCGCCAACTGAACATTGGCTCCAGGAGGGCTGCAGCGCCTGCAGCGAGCAGGTAGCCGCCGGAGGTACCAAGGCCGCCGAGCGCGACCAGCAGCCAGCCCCGGTGCACGGCGGGTACGGTTTCTGCCATCAACGTGAAAGTGATGGGCAGCAATCCACCCGCCGACGCCCCCATCAGGAAACACATCGCGAGATTCCAGCCGAAGGACGGCATGGCGCCACAGATCGCCGTGCCGATGAACATCAGCGCAGACAACAGGATGGCGGAGCGGCGGCCAAAACGGTCGGCAATGCGTCCCCAGACGACGGATCCGACGGTGGTGCCCGTCAAGGCGACCAACGCAAGCAAGCTGGCACGCGATTTCTGGATTCCATACTCGGCGCTCATGCCCGGCATCACGAAGCCGAGAGTCGCGGGCTTCATCACGTCGATTGCCAGCGTGACCACCAGCACCGCAACCAGGGTCCAATGGGCGCGGTTGAGTGGAACGCCATCAGCAACGTGGAAGTTGAGCGGGGACGCCAGGCCACCGTGCAGGGCAGGGATGCTCCTGGGCAACATGCCGTACGCGGACAGGGCCAGGCCAATGGGAATGATGGCCATGCCCACCCACATCTCGGTGGTCATTGGCATGCCCACCATCTGCCAGTGCGTGTGCTGGCCCATCAGGAACATCGGCGCATGCGAAAACACGCCCGCGGTGACAAGGGCGCATCCCAGCCAGAAGGCGACAGGGTGGTGGAACGAGAGTGCCGACTGTTGCATGAGGCTCCCGGAAGTGGCCGCATGTTACCGCTGCAGCGTCCAACCTGGGGAGGGCGTCGTGGTCAAGCTGACGCACGCTTACGGCTGTCAGCGAAGTAGCGGAAGGTTCGCGACGTTGCACGCGGCCGACGCCCCGAAACCGGGCGACGGAATCGACCACGAAATAGGGGAGCGAGGCGGACAGGAGCAGGACGGACGTTGATCGCTTCTTGGACCGCTCCTGGCCAGCAGCAGCCACAACGAACGCCGGAGGCTCCGGTCCAGGCCGCGCCGGTGGTCGCGAACCGCCAGAAACGCTGGATCATCGCGCGCGCGGCGCAGCAAGGCTGACCACCGCGGGCGGTGCGCCTGGTCCGCGAGGCAGGTAGAGCCTCAGAATCTGGTCAACTCCCGGGGGACCTCTCCGTGGCGAAACGTGCACCACGGCTGCCGCGCCAACCGTCGGCGCTGGCGCTTCTCTCTGCAACGAACCGGCTTCAAGGCCCATCCGCGCCGCCGTTGCCGGCATCCCTGCATGTCGGAGGTCGACGACGTCCCACCCCCGCCCAGCCAGAAAACAAAAAGGCCGCCCGAAGGCGGCCTCTCGCAGAACCCCCCCGGCAGGCACGCCGCCTGCCGCTCACCCTCAGGCCGCTACCGGCGCCTCCTCCCCGGCGCGCGGCGCCTTCGCAAACCGCGTACCCAGTTCCTTGCGCAACCCTTCCAGCCCCTGGTTGCGCCCGGCCACCTTCAACAGCGCATAGCCGTCCAGCGCGCAGCGCATCACGTCGCTGCCCAGCGCTGTCTCGCTGTCGGCGCCGCGCTCGGCCAGGCGCTGCAGCCGCTGCAGGCGCGGGCGCAGCTTGTCCAGCGCCACCAGGTCGGCCTGCGCCTCGGCCAGCTTCAGGCTGGGCGGCACCACCTGCGGGTTCTGCGACAGCACGCTCAGCGTCTGCCGGCAGAACGCCTCGGACTTGTCGCCCATGCGCGCCAGCTTGCGGCGCTGCTCGGCGGTCATCGCCACCAGGTCCACCAGCTGCGCCTCGAGGTCCGTCAACGCCTGGTCCACCGCCTCCAGCTGCGCGTCGGTCAGGGTCAGGTTGATCATGTTCTGGCTCACTGCACACTCCCTTGCATTCCATGTGGGGCGCCGGGGCCGGCCCGCTTCGCGTGCCTGCAAGCCCACCGGCGCCGCTCCAGTGCCATCCCCGCGGCGCGGGGTGTGGCGTGGCCGGCAGGGCCGGCGGCTGGAGCGGGGCGGAGTGTGCGGAAGGGGAGGGGCGGTGTAGCTCCAAGCTGCAGTCATCTGGACGAGTGTGCGTCTCGAAGATGTGCCCGTGTCTCCTCATCCGTGCAGTACACGTAACACCCCTTCATGCCCCGGGTCATCAATGTCCGGTAGGTGTTGCGAATGATCCGATCCACCCGCTCCAGCGTCCCCTCGGGATCCGTCTTCATCTTCTTCTTGTAGCCCCATATCGAGCGATCGTTCTTCGAGCGGCCGGCCGGGTCGGCCTGTAGCTGGCCATCGCGGGCGATGAGGTCCGGGCCAATGATCACGCCGACGTAGTCCAGCTCCAGCCCTTGGCAGGTGTGGATGCAGCCGACCTCCTCGATGGAATTGGGTGCGACGATCCACAGGCTGCCGTCGGTGCCGAGGTTCCACTGGCGCTGGTAGCCGTGTTCGGGGATGACGATGTCGTAGGCATCGGGGTTGCGCTTGCTCTTCCAGTCCCAGCAGTAGCCGGCGACGACTCGCGACTTGTTGTTGGCCTTGTTCTTCTCGGCGATCAGACGGTGCAGTTCGGTGGGGCTGTCGACCACGCGGAAGTCGAAGTCGTCCGGGTCCAGGCGGTTGTTGGCGGTCTCGCGGATGCCCAGCGTGTGGTCCAGCCAGGCCAGATACCCGTCCGAGCCGTTGCAGCGGAACTGCGATGACAGCTCCATCTCGGTGACATCCGCGCCCAGCGCGTTGGCCCAGTGGCGCAGCTCCCCGGTGTGGCCGATGTCGCTGAGCGTGACCATCTGGTCGTCGTCGGTGAACAGCACGGTGCACTTGGCGCTGTTGATCAACTCCTTGACCTGGTTCTCGCCAAGGTTGCCGTACAGGCCGGAGAAGCGGTTGAGGCGGTGCGCCTCGTCCACCACCAGCACGTCGAAGCTGTTGGCCGGTGTATCGACAAAAGCGCCCGAGCCGCCGAACAGGCTGGAGATCTCGACCTGCTTGAAGCTGCCGCGCAGGCGCTGCTTGTAGACCTCGCGCGGGGCGGCGTTCTTGGAGACGTACTTGGTGAGCAGCCCAAACCGGCTGAGTTCGACCAGCAGGTTGATTGCCACCACCGACTTGCCGGTGCCCGGTCCGCCGCGGACGAGCAGCACCTGCTTGCGCTCGGCGCTGGCACCCCGGGCGAGGGCGAGGGCCGTCTCATAGACGACCTTCTGGTCGTCGACGAGCACGAACTCGCGGTTGCCCTTGAGCATCTTCACCAGGCTGTCGGCCAGCATCTTGGACGGCTTGATGCGGCCGTTCTCGATCCTGTAGAGCAGGTCGCTGTCGTCGCCCTTGCACAAGTGCTGGCGGATGAAGGCGCGCAGTCGCTCGCGCTCGGCTTCGCCCCGCAGGAACAGCGGGGCCTTGTCCAGGTACGGCTGGTAATGCGCGTGGTTGATGCCGCCGTCGTCGACGTGGTTGTGCAGGTAGGCGCACGGGCGAAGCGCCACGCCGTCACCGTAGACGGCCTCGTTGAACCCTTCGAGCAGCGCGGCGTACGACCATGCCTGGTAGGACGGGTGGGCGCCTTCGCGCTCGTGCGCGCCACCGCGCCGGGCGATGACGATGCCGTCCTTGTCGGTGCGCGTTGACGTCGACCACTGCTTGAGCTCGACGATGATCACGTGCGGCGTGCCATCGCCGTTGCGGCCCGACAGCAGGAAGTCGATGCGCTTGGACGTCTGCGGGATGCCGAACTCCACGCCCACGCCGGTGTCGGTGGGGATGGTGTCGTCATCCAGCACCGTCGCCATGGCCTGCAGCGACTCGCGCCAGGCGCGGACTTCGGCCTCCGGCGCATAGCGGCCGGTCTTGTGCAGGTACTGCTTGGCGATGTCGTACTCGATGCCGCGGTTGCCGACGTCTTCGACGAACCTGGACTTGCTTGCCTGGTAGACGATCAACGGCGGCTCCCCCCGGACGCGTGGGTCAAAGCTCGGTGTACTTGTCGCTGCGGCCGCGAGCGCGGTCGGCGGGGTACTTCTCTGCATTGAGGCGGAGCTTGCGCTCGGCAGCCTGCAGCGGGTCGATGTCGAGCTTGTCGGCCAGCTGCAGCAGGTACAGCAGCACGTCGGCGAGCTCCTCGCCCACGGCGGTGCGCTTGGCGTCGTCCAGCGTGCGGCTCTGTTCGTCGGTCAACCACTGGAAGTGCTCCAGCAGTTCGGCGGCCTCAACCGACAGCGCGGTCGCCAGGTTCTTGGGGGTATGGAACTGCTCCCAGTCGCGCTCGCGGGCGAAGTCGCGGAGGGCCTTCTGCAGGGTCTGGAGGGCGTCACTCATGCGGTGGCGTGGTCTTGGAGGCAGGCCGGGCCATCCTAAACCAGCCCGCTGGCGGGCGCGGCGCGTTCGCGGCACGATGCAGGCGCCGCGGATGCGCTGGGGGGCGCATGACTCATCAGGACATGGAAAAGGACTGGGGCAACGTGCGCCATCGGCCGGTGTCGCGGCGACATGCCGCGGCGGGGGATGAGGCGGGCAGCCGGTTCGTCATCGGGCTGGTGGTCTTCATCGCCGTGGCGCTGGTCTACCCCTGGTACTCGTACTGGGTCCACTCGACGCTGATGGCGCGTGACATGCAGAAGGCCGCGCAGGCAATAGGGGCGGAGGTCGAGCGCGGCGTGCAACAGATGCAGGCCACTACCTTGCAGCAGCGGCAACGCACTGCCGCGCAGGCGCGGCAGGCGCGTATCGCGGCGGTGGATGTCGTAGGAGCGACCGCCGCGTCAGGCGGGCCGGTGGTGATCGTGCGGATGGGTGACGCGTCGCTGGATGAAGCCCGCGAAACCATCTGCGCGCAGGCCGGGCGTTGGCTGCGTGGGCCGGTGGCGGGCCAGACGCTGCGGGTGCAGCGGCACCGGGGGAATGCGCCGGCGCTCGACTTGGGGCGTGTGCGGTGCCGTTGAAGGCCGGTGCGTCGGTTCGCCTTCTCGCAAGCGAGCGCTGATCAATGAGTACCCAAGGCCGCACATCCGCGACCGATGCCGCCACCCGCCGTGCAGGCCGCATCACCGGCTGGGACGACGGCAAGGGCTACGGCTTCGTGACGCCGCACGACGGCGGCGCGCGGGCGTTCGTGCATATCAAGGCGTTCCAGCAGGCGACGCGCCGTCCGTTTGACGGTGACCTGATTTCCTATGCGACGCGGGTGGACGGCAAGGGGCGCTTGAACGCCGTGGATGTGCGCTTCGCGGGCCAGCGGGTTGCCGCGCCGCGGGCGGCCCCGCGCAGCCCGACCCGGCACCGGGCGCCCATGCGCATTCCCCGGGCGGGCATCGCCGTGGCGTTCCTTGCGGTCGCGGTCGCGCTGATGCTGCTGGGAATCGCCCCGGCGCTGGTGACGCTGGTGTACCTGGTGATGAGCGCGGTGTCGTACATCGCCTACGTGCTGGACAAGGACGCGGCAGGCAAGCGCCGGCGCCAGCGCACGCCCGAGGCCACGCTGCACGCGCTGGATACGCTCGGCGGATGGCCGGGCGGGCTGATCGCGCAGCAGCAGATGCGGCACAAGACGGTGAAGGCGTCGTTCCAGGCGGGGTTCGCGGTGAGCGTCGTGGTCAACCTGCTGGTGGTGGCGGCGCTCTGGTACGGCGGGGTTGCGGGGCGGATGTCGGACTTCGTGCTGGGGCGCTGAGGGCGGGGGGGCGCGGTCGCGACTTACGTCGCTCCTACAAGGTGTTGGGGTTCGGATCGCGGCTGAAGCCGCTCCTACAGATGGGTGGGGGGTGGGATCGCGGGTGAAGCCCCTTGTGCAACGAGGGGTCGGTGGGGGACGGCTGTCACACGGGGTTGGGGGTTGGGCGGCGAGAGTGGCGCACCTTCATTTGTCGAGTTGCCCCCATGGCCCGTCGCCGCACCGCTTCCACCCGGAACCAGCTGACCGAGTTGTCCCACCGCGCGCCGCTGGTCGCCGCGCAGCGGTTGATGCGGTTGGCGGCCACTGCGCATGCCCCCACGGCCGCGGACCACCGGGAGGTGACGCGCATGGGCGTGGAGAAGTGGCAGGCGATGCAGGCCGGCTGGTTCGCAATGGCGGCGGCCACGCTGGATTGGCAGGCGCGTGCATTTGGCGCGGCGGTGCAGGCGGCGTGGATGCCGTGGTCGGCGTCCGCGTCGGCGGGCACGATGCCGTGGGTGCCGGCGTGGTCGGACGTGGACCGGGTGATGGCGGCGGGGTTGCAGCCGACCAGCCGGACGGTGTCGGCGAATGCCAGGCGGTTGCGGGGGCGGTGATTTGAGGTGCCGCGTCTCCCGTCGCCGTTAGGCGTGGCGCATCGATACCGGTCGCCTGTGTCCGCTGGGCGGTATGCGGCATGGGCTCGCGTGTAGGAGCGACGTAAGTCGCGATCTCTGGCCCGTGGGGTGTGGGGTTTTGATCGCGGCTGAAGCCGCTCCTACAGGGGGCACGAGTTCCCTGGGAAATGGTCGCGACTTACGTCGCTCCTACAGGGGTGGATGCCGCCAGGTGCCGGGACGCGGACATGAAAAAAGGCCCCGCGGTGCGGGGCCTTTTCGTATGGGGGGTCAGGGGGCGGTGCGGGGCGGTTGGGCCGGCGGGGTGTCGTCGTCGCACCAGTCGCCGTTGGCGGCCTTGGCATCGGTCCAGGCCTGGCGCGAGCGCAGGCGGCGGGCGGCCCAGTCGCGGGCAAGGTCGCGCTTGGGCGGGGCGTCGAAGGCCTGGGGGACGACGGCGAGTTCGGGGGTCTGGGGCATGGCGGCGTCCTCGGATACTGCGTGGTCGGAAAACTCTGCGACCCGCGACGCAACGGCGGCGTGAAGGCCTCGTTACGGTTCTGCGGCGCGCCCGGGGTCGACGGCCCGGCGCAGGGGGGGGCGGACATGGAAAGGCCCCGCACTCGGCGGGGCCCTTCCGGTACTACGGTGCGATCAGGTGGTGATCAGCGGCCGTCGTTGTCGGCGTCGCCGGGCATGGCGCGCTCGATGTGGTGCCAGCCGTCGCGGACTGCTTCCTTGGCCTCGTTCCAGGCCAGGCGCGAGTTGGCCTTGGTCTTCTCCCAGCCGCGCTCCAGGTCGGACTCGACTTCGTTGAACTTGCGGCCTTCGTTCTGCTGGTACTGCTCGTAGCTGTACTTGTAGGCGGGCTCGTAGTCGTCCCAGGTCCGGCTGGTGTTGTAGTAGCTGGCCTGCTGGTAGTTGTTCTGGAAATGGTTGCGGTACTGCTGCTCGGGAATGCGTGCCATGGGCGTGCTTCCTTGTGTGTGGGGGAGTGTCAAACCTATTGAACCAAGCGCTATGCATGCGTGAAAAAAACTATCGTGGGCCGCTTCTGTTTCGTGAAATGTTCAGTCCGGTTGAGGCTGCGTTGAATTCAGGAGCACATCGCTGTCCACGATGCGGTTCGCCGGCGCACGAGTGCCGTTTCCAACAGCAACGCGGGCACGCGGCATCCGGCCGGTCGCCCGGCCGGATGGGGCCGCCGTCAGGCCAGGTTGCGCACCTTGGGCTCGCGTGCCCACTGCCGCGTGCTGGCCGCCTTGATGTAGGCCTGGGTGTCGCCGGCGTCGACGATGCCCGCGTCCTTGCCCACGTTGCCGGCCTTGAGCAGCGGCGCGGCGCCGGCGTCGTGTGCGATCGCCTTGAGGTGCGCCCAGGCGAAGGCCACGAAATCCACCGCGGCCGAGTCCTTGGCCAGCTTCTTGCCGGCCGCTTCGCTGAGCAGCACCGCCACCGCGTCGAACACCACCGACGGCGTGCCCTGAAGCTGGCCGTCGGCGGGCTGCTTCTTGCCGTCCGACAGCACTGCGCCACCCAGCTTGGGTGCGACGATCTTGACCGTGGCGCCGGCCGACTGCGCGGCCTTGACGAGGGCCTTGAGCGCGGCGGCATCGCTGCCTTCGTCGATCAGGATGCCCACCGCGCGGCCCTTCAGGGTCTCGCGCATGCGGCCGATGATCCGCACCTCCGGCGCGGCCGGCATGTCGATCGGCGCCATCGCCGCCTTCTGCGCGGGGGGCAGGGCATCCAGGCCCAGGCCGTCGGCCACGCGTTGGGCGAGCGACTGGTCGATGTTGATCAGGTGCCCGACCATGCGTTCACGCACCTTGGGGGTTTCCACCTTCGACAGTTCGAACACCAGTGCCGAGGCGACGTGCGCCTGCTCGGGCGCTTCCAGGCTGCGGAAGAACATGCGCGCCTGGCTGTAGTGGTCGGCGAAGCTCTCCGGCCGGACGCGGCCCTTGACGCCGTCGTCGGGCTGCTCGGCAAAGCTGCGGTAGCCGGCCTTCATGTCCGCGCGCGGGCTGTCGTCCTGCAGCGAGCTGGGCTCGTAGTTGACCCGGCCCTTGTGCACCTGCATCTGCATGTGCCCGTCGCGCTGGTGGTTGGCGAACGGGCACTTGGGCTGGTTGATCGGGATCTGGTGGAAGTTGGGCCCGCCCAGGCGGATCAGCTGCGTGTCCAGATAGGAGAACAGCCGGCCCTGCAGCAGCGGATCGTTCGAGAAGTCGATGCCCGGCACGACGTTGGCCGGGCAGTAGGCGACCTGCTCGGTCTCGGCAAAGAAGTTGTCGGGCCACCGGTCCAGCACCATCCGGCCGACCATCTGCAGTGGCACCAGCGACTCGGGGATGATCTTGGTGGGGTCCAGGTGGTCGAACGGGAAGGCGTCGGCCTCTTCTTCCGTGAACAGCTGCACGCCCAGTTCCCATTCCGGGAAGTTGCCGGCCTGGATGGATTCGAACAGGTCGCGGCGGTGGAAATCGTTGTCGGCCGCCTGCAGCTTCATCGCCTCGTCCCACAGGGTGGACTGGACGCCGAGCTTGGGCCGCCAGTGGAACTTCACGAAGGTGCTCTTGCCCTCTTCGTTGACCAGCCGGAAGCTGTGGATGCCGAACCCTTCGATGAAACGCAGCGAGCGCGGGATGGCGCGGTCGCTCATCGCCCACATGATCTTGTGCATCGATTCCGGGGTCAGCGAGATAAAGTCCCAGAACGTGTCGTGCGCGGCGGAGGCCTGCGGGTAGCCGCGGTCGGGCTCCATCTTCACCGCATGGACGATGTCGGGGAACTTCATCGCGTCCTGGATGAAGAACACCGGGATGTTGTTGCCGACCAGGTCCCAGTTGCCTTCCTTGGTATAGAACTTGACCGCGAAGCCGCGTACGTCACGCGGCGTGTCGACCGAGCCCGAGCCACCGGCCACGGTGGAGATCCGGGTGAACACCGGCGTGCGTTCGCCGACCTCGGTGAGGATGCGTGCGCGGGTGTACTTCTTCAGCGACTTGGTCAGCTCGAAGAAGCCGTGGGCCGCACTGCCGCGGGCGTGCACGATCCGCTCGGGGATGCGCTCGTGGTCGAAGTGGGTGATCTTCTCGCGGAGGATGAAGTCCTCCAGCAGCGTCGGCCCGCGCGGTGTGGAGGTGAGCGAGTTCTGGTTGTCGGCGATCACCACGCCCATGTTGGTGGTCAGCTGCGGACGCTCGCCCCCGGCCTGCTGGTGCAGCTCGCCCCCTTCGCCGCGCGGCGCATCGGCGTCCGGGTCCGCCCCGGCGCGCCGTCCCACCGATCCGGGCTTCATGTCCTTGGCCGGCTTGGCACCCCGGGGAGGCTGCTTGCCTGGCGGGGTGGCGGTCGGCGTCTTGGCTCTGGCCATGGGGTGCTCCGGTTGGTGGGGGAACCGGCATGCTCGGCCGGCGGCCGTTAACAGGCTGTCGTGGCGGCCGACGGGCTGGCCATGCGCGTGTCGAGCCGCCTGGCACCGGGCGTTGGAGTGCTGTGGTGTATCACCAGTGCAACATCGCCCGACACCCCTCGACGGTGACCGAACCGCCTGCACCGAACGGCCCGACGTGGCCATTTAGGACATGTAGGAGCGGCTTCAGCCGCGATCCCGGTCACCGTGGTAGCGCAGGACTCCTGTAGGAGCGACGTAAGTCGCGACCGGGATCCGGTGTGCAACGCAGGCAACCAGCACCTTGTGCGTCCCCGGTCGCGTGAGGTGGTTTGCCCGCCTCCTCTGTCGCAGCGGTTTCAGGCGCGACCGACGTGCTTCGGCTGCCGGGGTGCCTGTGCCGCTTGCCGGAATTCCTTCGCGACTTACGTCGCTCCTACAAGGGGTGATGGGATGTACAAAGGTGGGTCGGATGCGTGATCGCGGCTGAAGCCGCTCCTGCAGGGGTAATCCGCAATTCCTGCAGGGGCGAAGCCGCAGTGGAGTGAAAGAGCGAAGGCGGGCGATGGCACGGGTCGCGACCTACGTCGCTGCTACAGGGCTCCGCCCGCTCGCTCTTGGAACCGGGGAGGCGGTCGCGGATCGACTACGCGCTCGCGGACACACGAAAAAGCCCCGCGGGTGCGGGGCTTTGCGGGGGCGCGGTTCGAGCAGGGCGCGACTTTGAATGCGCCCGCCCGGGTCAGGACACCATCGGTTCGCTGAAGGCTTCGATCTCGCCTTCGAAGGCGTTGATCGGTACGCAGCTGCAGAACACGTTCTTGTCGCCGTAGACGTTGTCGACGCGGGCGACGGGCGGCCAGTACTTCTGCTGGCGCAGGACCGCCAACGGGAATGCGGCCAGCTCGCGCGGGTAGGCGTGGGTCCACTCTTCGGCGGCCACCTGGGTGGCGGTGTGCGGGGCGTTCTTGAGCGGGTTGTCCTCGCGGTCCAGGCGTCCGTCCTCGATGGCGCGGATCTCGTCGCGGATCTGGATCATCGCGTCGATGAAGCGGTCCAGTTCGTGCAGGCTCTCGGACTCGGTCGGCTCCACCATCAGCGTGCCGGCGACCGGGAAGCTGAGCGTGGGGGCGTGGAAGCCGAAGTCGATCAGGCGCTTGGCGACGTCCTCGGCGCTGATGCCGGTGGCGTCCTTGATCGGGCGCAAGTCCAGGATGCACTCGTGCGCGACCAGGCCGTTGCGACCGGTGTAGAGCGTCTGGTAATGCGGTGCCAGGCGCGTGGCCACGTAGTTGGCGTTCAGCAGCGCGACCTGGGTGGCGCGGCGCAGGCCGTGGCTGCCCATCAGGGTGATGTACATCCAGCTGATCGGCAGGATGCTGGCGCTGCCGAAGCTGGCGGCCGAGACCATCGCGCCGTTGCCGACGCCGTCGGTGCGCAGGCCGCTGTCGTCCAGGGCCTTGGGCAGGTAGGGCGCCAGGTGGGCCTTGACCGCGCACGGGCCGACGCCCGGGCCACCGCCGCCGTGCGGGATGCAGAAGGTCTTGTGCAGGTTGAGGTGGCTGACGTCCGAGCCCCACTTGCCGGGCTTGGCCACGCCGACCAGTGCGTTCATGTTGGCGCCGTCGGTGTAGACCTGGCCGCCGTGGGCGTGGACCGCTTCGCAGATCTCGACGATGTCCTCCTCGAACACGCCGTGCGTGGACGGGTAGGTGATCATCAGCGCGGCCAGCCGATCGGAATACTTGGCGGCCTTGTCGCGGATGTCGGCCAGGTCGACGTTGCCGTCCTTGTCGCACTTGGTCACCACCACGTGCATGCCGCACAGCTGCGCGGAAGCCGGGTTGGTGCCATGGGCGGACTCGGGGATCAGGCAGATGTCGCGCTGGGGCTGGCCGTTGGCGCGGTGGTAGGCGCGGATCGCCAGCAGGCCGGCGTACTCGCCCTGCGCGCCGGAGTTGGGCTGCAGGCTGACGGCGTCGTAGCCGGTGCACTCCACCAGCATCGCTTCCAGTTCGTCGATCAGCTGCCTGTAGCCCTGCGCCTGGTCGGCCGGGGCCAGCGGGTGGATGTTGGCGAACTCCGGCCACGTCACCGGGATCATCTCGGCGGTGGCGTTGAGCTTCATGGTGCAGCTGCCCAGCGGGATCATGGTGCGATCCATCGCCAGGTCCTTGTCGGCCAGGCTGCGCATGTAGCGCAGGATCTCGTGTTCGCTGTGGTGGGTGTTGAACACCGGGTGGGTCATGAACTTCGAGTCGCGCAGCAGGCCCGATGGCAGTGCGTCGCGCGTGCGGGCGTCGACCTCGTCGATGCCGACGATTTCCACCCCGAACAGGCCGGCCAGCGCGATGACGTCCTCGCGGGTGGTGGTCTCGTCCAGCGCGATGCACACACTGGATGCATCGATGGCGCGCAGGTTGATGCGCACGGCCTGCGCGCGCTGGTGCAGCTCGGCGGCGTCGATGCCGGTGACGTGCAGGGTGTCGAAGAACCGCTCGCCCACCTCGACACCGGCGTCGCGCAGCGCGCCGGCCAGGATGGAGGCCAGGCGGTGGGTGCGACGGGCGATGCGGACCAGCCCCTCGGGGCCGTGGTAGACGGCGTACATCGAGGCCATGACCGCCAGCAGCACCTGCGCGGTGCAGATGTTGGAGGTCGCCTTTTCGCGGCGGATGTGCTGCTCGCGGGTCTGCAGGGTAAGGCGGTAGGCCGGCTTGCCCTCCACATCGACCGACACGCCGATCAGCCGGCCGGGCATGGAGCGCTTGAACGCGTCGCGGCAGGCCATGAACGCGGCATGCGGACCGCCGAAGCCGTACGGCACGCCAAAGCGCTGGGTGTTGCCGACCACGATGTCCGCGCCCCATTCGCCCGGCGGAGTCAGCAGGGTGAGCGCGAGCAGGTCCACGGCCACGCACACCAGGCCGTTGCGGGCGTGCACGGCGTCGCCCAGCGCCTGGTGTGACTGCTTGCCGTCGCCGATGCGGCCGTAGGTGTCGGGGTACTGCAGCAGCACGCCGAAGCTGTCGATCTCGAGCAGCTTGGCGTCATCGCCGACCACCAGCTCGATGCCCAGCGGCTCGGCGCGGGTGCGCACCACTTCCAGCGTCTGCGGGTGCACGCCGCTGGAGACGAAGAACACATTCGACTTGGACTTCGACGAGCGCCGGGCCAGCGTCATCGCCTCGGCGGCGGCGGTGCCTTCGTCCAGCAGCGAGGCGTTGGCGATCTCCATGCCGGTCAGGTCGGCGCACATGGTCTGGAAGTTGATCAGCGCCTCCATGCGGCCCTGCGAGATCTCCGCCTGGTACGGGGTGTAGGCGGTGTACCAGGCCGGATTCTCGAGGATGTTGCGCAGGATGACGTGGGGCGTGTGGGTGCCCGCGTAGCCCTGCCCGATGAAGCTGCGGAACACCTGGTTGCGCCCGGCGATTGCGCGGATCTTGGCGATCGCCTCGACCTCGCTGATCGGCTCGGGCAGGGCCAGCGGCGCGGGCGACTTGATGTTGCGCGGGACGATCGCGTCGGTCATCGCGTCAAGCGAGTCGCGGCCGATGGTCTTGAGCATGTGTGCGATCTCGGCCTCGTTGGGGCCGATGTGGCGCTCCAGGAACGCGTCGTGGTGCTCGAGGTCGCGCAGGGACGGGGTGGCGGGCTGGCTCATGGCGAAGGTCCGGTGGCCGCGGGGCGGCAGTGGAGGGGGCCGGCGTGCCGGCCGCAGGGCCGTCCGCCGTCGCCCGTCCGCCGTGCCGCGCGGACGAGCTGCCCCTCTGTCCTTCTGCCTGAGAGTTTGGAAGCGCGGGGGCGGGGGAGGGGGCCCGCGTCGCTTCTTGCCCCTTCGGCGCCGGCGCCGGCCCCTAGGGGCTGGCCGGTCTCTCCAGAGTGTCGGGCGTGGTGTGGGCCACGCCCAGCACGGGGCGGTATTGCGCCTGAGCGATTCCGGGCGATTGCGCCTTCGGCAGCAGGGGCTGGCCCCCGCTTCTCCCACCGCGTGCTGTGGGCGGGATTATACGCGGAGGGCGGGGGTGGAGGCGGGCGCCCGTGTCCTTGTCGGAGCGGCTTCAACCGCGATGCCTTCCCGTGTAGGAGCGACGTAAGTCGCGATCGCGCGTGTCCGGAAGGTTGGCGGTCGCGACTTACGTCGCTCCTACAAAGGGACCCGGGGGAGCGGCGGGGGCGCTATCGCGGCTGAAGCCGCTCCTACGGGGCAGGCCGGCTGTTGCTGGGTGGGACGGCGAATCGCCTGCGCGGGCACCACCGGGCGGGGCGCCAGCCCGTATCCTTGCCGCATGTCCCTCGTCCCCCATTCATGCCGTTGCGGTCGCGAGGTCCCCGGAGCGGACACTTGACCGCGCCCTCGACACGCCGCCTGGCGTTGCTGCTGGGCGGCCTGGCGATGTTCGGGCCGTTCTCGATCGACACGATCTTTCCGGCCTTCCCGCAGATAGGCGCGCAACTGGGCGCCGACAAGCTGGCGATGCAGCAGACGATCAGCGTCTACCTGATCGGTTATGCGCTGATGAGCATCGTCCATGGCCCGCTGTCGGACACGATCGGCCGGCGCAAGGTGATCCTGGGCGGGCTGGCGGTGTTCACCCTGGCGTCGGTGGGCTGCGCACTGGCCGGCGACCTGACCACGCTGCTGGCCTTCCGCGCGCTGCAGGGGCTGAGCGCGGGGGTGGGGCTGATCGTGGGGCGCGCGGTCATCCGCGACGTGCTGCACGGCGACGACGCACAGCGCCTGATGAGCCAGGTGTCGATGATCTTCGGCATCGCGCCGGCGATCGCGCCGATCATCGGTGGCTGGATCCTCGGCTGGAGCCGGTGGCCGGCGATCTTCTGGTTCCTGGTGCTGTTCTCGGCCTCGCTGCTGGTGGCCACCTACTTCCTGCTGCCCGAGACGCACCCGCCCGTGGCGCGCCTGAAGCTGGCGCCCAAGCGGCTGCTGCGCGATTACGCGGCGATCTTCGTCAACCGGCGTTTCCAGCGGCTGGCGGCCGCCGGGGCATTCAACTTCGCCGCGCTGTTCCTGTACATCGCCTCGGCGCCCGCATTCGTGCTGGACCTGCTGCGCCGCGACGGCCAGCGGCTGGGCGAGGGCGACTTCGCGTGGTTCTTCGTGCCCACCATCGGCGGGATGATGCTCGGTGCCTTCATGTCCGGCCGGGCCGCCGGGCGCATGACCGGCGCGCGCCTGGTGGGCATCGGATTCGCCTGCTGCGGCGTGGCCGCGGTGGGCAACCTTGGCTACAACCTCGCGTTCCCGGTCCCCGAGGTGCCGTGGGCGGTGCTGCCCATGACCCTCAACGCGTTCGGCATCGCACTGGTGTTCCCGATCCTGACCCTGGCGATCCTGGACATGTATCCGCGGCAGCGCGGCTCGGCCTCGTCGTTGCAGGCATTCACCGGACTGGTGCTGCACTCGCTGGTGGCCGGGGTGGTGTCGCCCTGGCTGAGCCACGACGCCATGTACCTGGCCATGGCCGCGGCCTTGGCCACGCTGCTGGGGTGGGTGTTCTGGCGCTGGGAGCTAGGCAAGGGCCACGAGGTACCCGAGTGCCCTGACGAGCCGGCGGCGCTTGAACCCACCGAGCGCCTGTAGCCGCATGCGTCCCCTGTAGGAGCGGCTTCAGCCGCGAAGCGCCTGCAGGACGACGCGAGTCGCCATGCTCTGTAGGAGCGACGTGAGTCGCGAAGCCTGCAGAAGCGACGCCTGTCGCCATGCTCCTGTAGGAGCGACGCGAGTCGCGAAGCGCCTGCAGACGCGACGCGGGTCGCGACCGTGCTGTTTCGGACCGGCAAGTCATTCGATCCTGTCCGACGCCCGACGCCCGACGCCCGACGCCCGAGGCCCGATGTCAGACGTCCGAGGCCCCGATGCCCGGGAGGGTGCGAGGGGATTGGAGCATGTGATCGCGACTCACGTCGCTCCTACAAAAGGGGCGCTCAATCGCCCGGCGGGGCGTCGTGGAGGGTTGGGGGGCGTGATCGCGACTTGCGTCGCACCTACAGGGGATGTTCGAGGCGTGTCAGGGTGACGCGGGCGGTTCGTCGTTGCCGCGGTAGGCGGCGCGCAGGAGTTCGTGGAAGTGGTGGACGGCGTTTTCGCGGAGCGGGTTGAGGCGGCCCGGACGGTAGGAGCCCGAGGCCAGGCCGCGCTGCACGTCCTCGCAGATCGTCAGGTCCTCGACCTGCACCTCGTCGCTGAAGGCCAGGTCCGCGTCACGGCGGGACCGGGCTTCGCCGGATTCGTCCAGCGTGTAGTAGAAGTCGAACTCGACGCGGCAGCGATCCACGCCGCGCGGGACCACCCGGTTGGTCTGCAACCGGCCGGGCAGGATATTGAGCATCGTGTTGGGCCACAGCCAGTAGTACAGCGCGTCGCCGTCGCCATACAGGTTGTCCCCGCTCTCCAGCGGGCTGTACTGGTAGGAGTACCAGCGCGCCGTTTCGGTCACGTAGCTGCGGTAGTCGAGCAGCTTGTTGAGGCCGGGGTGGATGTGGGGGACGTGGTAGCCCTCCAGGTAGTTGTCGACGTAGACCTTCCAGTTGCACGCCACGTCGTAGCCCACCCGCTGGTGGTGGCCGTAGCGCTCCAGCCCGCGGTCGCTGCCGAGGCGCGCATCGATGCCTTCGACGAACGCGTCGAAGTCGATCGCATTGCCGCCATCCGATGCGGCGAACACCAGTCCCTGCCACACCCGCACCGCCAGTTGCGGCAGGCGGATGCCGGCGGGGTCGAAGTCCTGCGCGTCACCCATTTCCGGCGCCGAGCGCAGTACGCCGTCCAGGCCGTAGGTCCAGCCGTGGTAGCGGCAGCGCAGGGACCTGGCCGCCAGCCCGTCGCAGCTGGCGATGGGCCCGGCGCGATGGCGGCAGACGTTGTGCATCACGCGGATGGTCCCGTCGGCGCCGCGCACTGCGATCACCGGCAGGCCGGCGAAGTCGGCGACCACATGGTCGCCCGCGTCACGCAACTGGCAGGCGTGGGCAATCAGTTGCCAGCCGCGGTCGAACAGGTGCTGGCGTTCGAACGTGGCGATGGCCGGATCGACGTAGTAGCGGGCGGGCAGGGCGGTGGCGTGCGAGAGCGGCTGTGGCTGCAGGTCGGTGGGGGCGATGGTGTCCATGCACGCAGTATGCGACCGGGCGCTGCGGTCCGGAACCGGAGTGGCTTGTGGGAGGGCAGATCTGCACACCGCAGGAGCGACGCAAGTCGCGATGCGCAACCCGGCGTGGGCGGTGGATCGCGACGGCACGTCGCTGCCAAGGCAGGGGCGACTTCCCGGCATGCCAGAAACCGCACGGCGACCGCGAATCCCCGGAGGGCCTGGGATCGCGACTTGCGTCGCTCCTACTTCGCAGTCGGAGGCGCCGGAGGTGGCGGGTGATCACAGCCGTCGCCGGTGCTGCACGGCGACACGGTCAGGCGGCCGCGGTGGGCCCGGCAGGAAGCTGCAGGTCGAGTTCGATCACGTCGTCCCCGCGGGCACGGGCGGTGAGCTCGCCGCCGTGGGCGAGGGCGATCGCGTGGGCGATCATCATCTGCAGGCCCAGGCCGTCGTCGCCGGGCTCCGGATGCGGGTCCCCAAGCAGGCCCGCCGCCATCGCCGCGGCGTCGCCGCGGCACGCCAGCTCGCGAACCAGTTGCATCCGGCCACCGTCCAGGCAGCGGATGGTGGCGCGTGGCGTGGCCGCGTCGGCAGGTGACATCTGGAACCCGAGCACGGCGCGCATCAGCTGCCCCAACCGCACTACGTCGCCGTGCAGAGTGATGCCGCTGGCACCGGGTTCGAACGTGATTTCAGGCGGCATCTCGCGCAGGCGCGGGCCGATGTCGTCCAGCAGCAGTTCCAGGTCCACCGACTCGCGGCGCACCAGCAGCCGGCCCTTGTCGGCCCGGACGAAGTCGCTGACCTCTTCGATCATCCGGCCCAGGCGCCGGGTCTGGCGATCGATCACGTCCAGCAGCTCGGCGCGGTCGGCGGGGGGCGTGCGCTCGTCGCGGAGCAGGAACACCGCGGTCTGCACGGGTGACAGCGGCCCGCGCAGGTCATGTGCGAGCCGTTCGAGCCAGCTCTTGCGGGTGGGACTCATGCGTCGGAAGCCTTGCCTGCGGGGCGTGCAGCGCCCTCGCAGATGCGTTTGATGGCGTCGAAATGGGGCGGCTTGACCAGGTGGTCGTCGAAGCCGGCCTCCTGGGTGCGGCGGCGATCCTCGGGCTGGCCCCAGCCGGTGACGGCCACGATCTCCAGGTTCGTGCCGCCCGGCCTGCCACGCAGGGTGGAGGCGATGTCATAGCCGCTTCGGCCGGGCATGCCCACGTCCAGGAACAGCAGGTCCGGTGCAAACCGGTCGACCTCGGTCTCCACCGCGTGCGGGTCGTAGATCTGGACCACGTCGTGGCCCAGCAGCCGCACCATCATCGCCAACGTATCGGCGGCATCGCGGTTGTCGTCGACGATCAGCACGCGGCGCGGCGCGGACTCCCCCGAAGGCGTGGCGCGCGAGTCCGCCGGCCCCGCAGTGCCCTGCACCGGCGTGTCGGTGGTCCCGGGCATGCGCGGCAGGTGCACGTGGAAGGTGCTGCCCCGGCCGAGCCCCTCGCTGTGCACCTCCACGCGCCCGGCGTGCATCTGCGCAAGCTTCTGTACCAGTGTCAGGCCGACGCCCAGGCCGCCCCGCGAGCGCTCGACCGTGGTGTCGACCTGGCGGAAGACCTCGAACACGGCATCCAGCTGCTCGGGCGCCAGCCCCACGCCGGTGTCGGAGACGCTGACGCGGATTTCGTCGTCCTGCAGGGCGGCGTGCAGTTCGATGCGGCTGCCCGGGTCGGAATACTTTGCGGCGTTGTTGAGCAGGTTGGCAAACACCTGCGAAAGCCTGGCATGGTCGGCGCGAAGGACGATGGACTCCTCCGGCAGGTGCATCTCGAACGCGTGTTCACCGGCTTCGATCAAGGGGCGCGCGATCTCCACCGCGGCGGCCAGCACGTCTTCCAGCGTGGTATCGCTCTCGCGCAGGGTCAGCTTGCCCTGGGTGATGCGGGCGATGTCGAGCAGGTCGTCGATCAGCCGGATCAGCAGGGCGACCTGGCGCTCCATGGTGTCCTGCAAGGGGTCTTCCGCGTCGCCCATCGACAGGCGGCGCACCGACAGTGCGTTCTGCAGCGGCGCCAGCGGATTTCGAAGCTCGTGGGCGAGGGTGGCCAGGAACTCGTCCTTGCGCTGGTCGGCATCGCGCAGCAGCTGCTCGGCGCGCACCCGCTCGGCGACTTCGCGCTGCAGCTCCTCGTTGCGCGTTGCCAGCGCACTGTTGGCTTCGCGCAGGGATTCGTTGAGGGCTTCGAGCTCGCGCGCCTTCTCCAGTTGCAGCGCCTGGTTGTCGGCGGCGAGTGATTCGTTGAGCACCTGCAGCTCGCGACGCTTTCGGTGCAGCTCTGCAAGCACCTCGACCTTGCTGCGCAGGATCTCCGGGATCACCGGCACCATCACGTAGTCGACCGCGCCCAGCTTGTAGCCGTGCAGGCGGTCCATGTCGGAGACATTCACCGCGGTGACGAAGATGATTGGCGTCTTCTCGAACCGCGGGTGCTGGTGGATCAGGCTGGCGGTCTCGAAGCCGTCCATGCCGGGCATGTTGACGTCCAGCAGGATGACGGCGAAATCCTCGTCCATCAGCCGCTTGAGCGCCTCCATGCCCGAACTGGCCTCCACCAGCGTCTCGCCCAGTGGCTCCAGGATGGCGCGGTATGTCAGCAGCCTGCCCGGCTGGTCATCGACCAGCAGGATCTTCACCGGCTCGCCGGCGATGGCCTGCGCAAGGCCCGTGGCGGGCCCGGCGCCGGCTTGTGTCAGCGGTGCAGCCACTGCCTCAGCACTCCCAGCAACTGGTCGGTAACGACGGGCTTGGCAAGGTAGTCCGATGCACCCGCCTCAAGGCATTTCTCGCGGTCGCCCTTCATCGCCTTGGCGGTGAGGGCAACGATGGGCAGGGTACGCAGTTCGGGCTTCTCGCGGATGGAGCGCATCGTGGCGTAACCGTCCATGCCCGGCATCATGATGTCCATCAGCACCAGCGAGATCTCCGGGTCGGTAGTGACCTTCTCGACCGCCTCCTGCCCGGTGCCGGCGGTCACCACGTCCATGCCGTGGCGTTCCAGAACGCTGGACAGCGCGAAGATGTTGCGCACGTCGTCGTCCACCACCAGCACGCGCTTGCCCTGCAGCACTTCGTCGGACTCGTGCAGGCGCTCGACCATGCGCTGCTTGGCCGGCGGCAGGTCGGCGATCACCCGGTGCAGGAACAGCGCGGTCTCGTCCAGCAGGCGTTCGGGCGACTCCACGCCCTTGATCACCACGCTCTTGGCCGCCTTCTTGAGCCGGGCGTCCTCGTCGGCGGTGAGGTCCTTGCCGGTGAACACCACGATCGGCAGGTCGCTCACGTTCGCGTGCGCCTGGATCAGGTCGATCAGCTCGAAACCACTCATGTCCGGCAGGTGCAGGTCGAGCACCGCGCAGTCGTAATGCGTGGCGTCCAGCGCGGCCAGCGCGTCCTTGCCCGAGCCGACCGTGTCGATGGCGACGTCGTCGTGGTGCAGCAGGGCCTGGATGCTCATGCGCTCGGCCGCGTCGTCCTCGACCACCAGCAGGCGCTTCACCCGCGGCGAGGTGTAGTCCTTGATGCGCTGCAACGCCGCGTCGATGTTCTCGGGGCTGGAGGGCTTGGCCAGGTAGGCGAAGGCGCCGCGCTCGATGCTGTGGTGGCGCTCTTCCTCCACGGTGATGATCTGCACCGGGATGTGGCGGGTGGACGAGTCCTGCTTGAGCCGCGCCAGCACAGTCCAGCCGAGCATGTCGGGCAGGATGATGTCCAGCAGGATCGCGGTGGGCCGGTAGTCGCGGACCAGTCGCAGTGCCTCCACGCCGCTGTTGGCGACCAACGCGCGGAAGCCCTTGGTGCGGACCAGGTCGCGCAGCACCGAGGCATAGCGCGGGTCGTCCTCGACCACCAGCAACACGGGCTCGTCGGGCTGCACCAGGTTACGGTCGTCGGACACGCTTTCCAGTTGCGAGATCGGGGTGTCGGTCGGCGCGGGTTGCTGCAGCGGACGCGCCTGCGCGGCACGCACGGTGTGGGCGCGGTCGGCGCCGGCGTAGTTCAGCGGCAGGTACAGGATGAAGGTGCTGCCCTGTCCGAGCTCGCTGCGCAGGGTGAGCTCGCCACCCAGCAGGCCGGCGATCTCGCGGCTGATCGCCAGGCCCAGGCCGGTGCCGCCGAACTTGCGCGAGGTGCCGGCATCGGCCTGCTGGAACGCCTCGAACACGATCCTCTGCTTGTCAGCGGAAATACCGATGCCGGTGTCGGACACCTCGATGGCGACCACGGTGGCGGCGTTGTCGAGCACGTCGTGGCCCCGGCTCCAGCCGCCGACGGCCTTGTAGGCGCGCATCCGCACGCTGCCGTCCTCGGTGAACTTGAACGCGTTCGAGAGCAGGTTCTTGAGGATCTGCTGCAGCCGCTTGGGGTCGGTGGTGAGCGATGGGCCCAGGTCCGGGGCGAACTCGACCGAGAACTCCAGCTCGCGGCGCTCCGCCTCGTGGCGGAAGCCGCGCACCATGTTCTCGCGCAGGTGGCTGAAGCGCAGTTCCTCGCTGTCGACGGTGACCGTGCCCGACTCGATCTTGGACAGGTCGAGGATGTCGCTGATCAGGTGCAGCAGGTCGGTGCCGGCGGCATGGATGGTCTTGGCGAACTCCACCTGGCGCGCGCTGAGGTTGGTTTCCGGGTTCTCGGCCAGCTGCTGGCCCAGGATCAGGATCGAGTTGAGCGGCGTGCGCAGCTCGTGCGACATGTTGGCCAGGAACTCGGACTTGTAGCGCGAGGTCAGGGCGAGCTCGGCGGCCTTTTCCTCCAGCGCGCGGCGGGCATGCTCGATCTGCAGGTTCTTCTGTTCGACCTCGGCCTTCTGCTCGGCCAGCATCTGCGCCTTGAGCGCGATTTCCTCGTTGGTCTGCTGCAGTTCCTTCTGTTGCGACTGCAGCTCACCGGCCAGCTGCTGCGACTGCTGCAGCAGGCGCTCGGTGCGCATGGTGGATTCGATGGTGTTGAGCACGATGCCGATGGAGCCCGACAACTGCTCAAGGAAGGCCCGCTGGGACGCGCTGAATTCCGACAGCGTGGCCAGCTCCAGCACCGCCTTGACCTGGTCCTCGAACAGCACCGGCAACACGATCACGCTGCGCGGCACCGCGCTGAGCAGGCCCGATTCGATCTGCACCGCACCGTGCGGCACGTCGTTCATCAGGATCAGCTCGCCCTCGGCCGCGCACTGGCCGATCAGGCCCTCGCCGAACTGCAGGGTGCGCGAAGTGTCGCGGGTGTCGGCGTCGGCGTAACCGGCCAGCTTGCGCAACTGGGCCGGGTTGTTGGCATCGTCGGCCTCGACCACGTACATCACGCCCTGCTGGGCGTTCATCAGCGGCGCCAGTTCCGACAGCAGCATGCGGCCCAGCGTGATCAGGTCGCGCTGGCCCTGCATCATGTCGCTGAACTTGGCCAGGTTGGTCTTCAGCCAGTCCTGTTCGCTGCTGGACTCGGTGGTTGCGCGCAGCGTGCCGATCATCAGGTTCATGTTGTCCTTCAGGTCGGACAACTCGCCGCGCACGTCCACGGTGATCGATCGGGTCAGGTCGCCCTGGGTCACCGCGGTGGCGACCTCGGCGATGGCGCGCACCTGGGTGGTGAGGTTGGCCGCCAGCTGGTTGACGTTGGCGGTCAGGTCCTTCCAGATGCCGGCGGTGCCGGGGACCTTGGCCTGGCCGCCGAGCTTGCCTTCCACGCCCACCTCGCGCGCGACCGAGGTCACCTGGTCGGCGAAGATGGCCAGGGTGGAGGTCATGCCGTTGATGGTGTCGGCCAGCGCGGCGATCTCGCCCTTGGCCTCCACGGTCAGCTTCTGGTGCAGGTCGCCGGTAGCCACCGCGGTCACCACCTTGGCAATGCCGCGTACCTGGGTGGTGAGGTTGGACGCCATCGAGTTGACGTTGTCGGTCAAGTCCTTCCAGGTGCCGGCCACGCCGGGCACGGTGGCCTGGCCGCCGAGCTTGCCTTCGGTACCCACTTCGCGGGCCACGCGGGTGACCTCGGCGGCGAAGCCGTTGAGCTGGTCCACCATCGTGTTGAGGGTGTCCTTCAGCTGCAGGATCTCGCCCTGCGCGTCCACCCCGATCTTGCGCGACAGGTCGCCCTTGGCCACCGCGGTGGCGACCTCGGCGATGTTGCGCACCTGGCTGGTGAGGTTGGACGCCATCGAGTTGACGTTGTCGGTGAGGTCCTTCCAGGTGCCGGCCACGCCGGGCACGCGCGCCTGGCCGCCCAGCTTGCCTTCGGTGCCGACCTCGCGCGCCACGCGGGTGACCTCGGCGGCGAAGCCGTTGAGCTGGTCGACCATCGTGTTGATGGTGTCCTTGAGCTCGAGCATCTCGCCCTTGACGTCCACCGCGATCTTGCGCGACAGGTCGCCCTTGGCCACCGCGGTGGTGACCTCGGCGATGTTGCGCACCTGGCTGGTGAGGTTGGACGCCATCGCGTTGACGTTGTCGGTCAGGTCGGCCCACGTGCCGGCCACGCCCGGCACGGCCGCCTGGCCGCCCAGCTTGCCCTCGGTGCCGACCTCGCGGGCCACGCGGGTGACCTCGGCGGCGAAGCTGTTGAGCTGGTCCACCATCGTGTTGATGGTGTCCTTGAGCTGCAGGATCTCGCCCTGCGCGGTCACGCCGATCTTGCGCGAGAGGTCGCCCTTGGCCACCGCGGTGGTGACCTCGGCGATGTTGCGCACCTGGCTGGTGAGGTTGGACGCCATGGCGTTGACCGAGTCGGTCAGGTCGGCCCAGGTGCCGTCCACGCCGGGCACGGTGGCCTGGCCGCCGAGCTTGCCCTCGGTGCCGACTTCGCGGGCCACGCGGGTGACCTCGGCGGCGAAGCTGTTGAGCTGGTCCACCATCGTGTTGAGGGTGTTCTTCAGCTCCAGCATCTCGCCGCGCACGTCCACGGTGATCTTGCGCGACAGGTCGCCCTTGGCCACCGCGGTGGTGACTTCCGCGATGTTGCGGACCTGGCTGGTCAGGTTGGACGCCATCGAGTTGACGTGGTCGGTCAGGTCCTTCCACGTGCCTGCGACGTCCGGCACCTGCGCCTGGCCGCCCAGCTTGCCTTCGGTACCGACCTCGCGGGCCACGCGCGTCACTTCCGCGGCGAAGCCGTTGAGCTGGTCGACCATCGTGTTGATGGTGTCCTTGAGCTGCAGGATCTCGCCCTGCGCATCCACCGCGATCTTGCGCGACAGGTCGCCCTTGGCCACCGCGGTGGTGACCTCGGCGATGTTGCGCACCTGGCTGGTGAGGTTGGACGCCATCGCGTTGACCGAGTCGGTCAGGTCCTTCCAGGTGCCGGCCACGCCGGGCACCACGGCCTGGCCACCCAGCTTGCCGTCGGTACCGACCTCGCGGGCCACGCGCGTCACTTCCGATGCGAAGCTGCGCAGCTGGTCGACCATGGTGTTGATGGCCTCCTTCTGCTGGGCCATCTCGCCGCGCACGTCGGCGGTGATCTTGCGCGACAGGTCGCCGTTTGCCACCGCGATGGTGACTTCGGAGATGTTGCGGACCTGGGCGGTGAGGTTGGACGCCATCTGGTTCACCGAGTCGGTGAGCTCCTTCCACACGCCCGATACGCCCTTCACCTTGGCCTGGCCACCCAGGCGGCCGGCGGTGCCGACCTCCAGCGCCACGCGCGTGACCTCGGAGCTGAACTCGCCCATCTGGTCGATCATGCGGTTGACGATGGTGGCCGAGCGCAGGAACTCGCCCTGCAGCGGACGGCCGTCGGCCTCCAGCGGCACCGGGCGGGTGAGGTCGCCCTTGGATACGCCGGCCAGTGCCTCGGTAATGGTTTCAACGGGCCGCACCAGGTCGTCGATCAACCCGTTGACCGAGTGCTCCATCTCGCCCCAGCAGGCCTCGCGGTTGGACAGCGCGATGCGTTGGCGGGTCTGGCCTTCGACGCCGACCTTTTGGCCGACGCGGTTGAGTTCGTGGGCCAGGCGCCGGTTGGCCAGCACGATCTCGTTGAAGGTTTCCGCCAGCCGGGCATCGATGCCGTCCCAGTGGATGGGCAACTGGACGGTGAAATCGCCCTGGCGCACGGCCTGCATCGCCTGCAGGATCATCAGCTTCGGGTCGTCGGAACCGGTGCCGCTCGATGCTGCGGACGGGGACTTGGTGCGTGCGTCGGCAGAGCCCGCGCTGCCCGACCCCCCCGTAGGCTTGCGCGCGCGTTGTTTCACTTCACTCACCACCGACTCCCCCTGACGCGTGCGAACGGGTGCATTGAACGGCGGGACATTACGTGCCCTGCCGTGAGGGCTGCGTTCACGAAAGCATCACGTTTCCGCGCTCTATCCGCGGGTGTGCGCGACGCCGGGAACGCACCCCGGACAGTCAAAAGGCCGGCAGTCGCCTGCCGGCCCGTGTGGCAATGGTACGTCGACGAACCGTCAGCCCTGCGCGGGCGCCTTCGGCTCGGGCTTGGCTTCGGGCTTGGCTTCGGTTTTGGGTTCGGTCTTGGGTTGGGGTTTGGGCCCAGGCGTGCTCTGGGGCTTGGCCTGGGGCTTGGACGCGGCCGCTGCCGTCGCGGTGCCGGCGTCCCAGCCGCAGGCCTTGCCCTCGTTCTGCTCCTTCAGCCACGCCTGCAGCGGGGCGAAGTACTCGAGCACCGCGCCTGCGTCCATGCCTTCACCACCGGTCAGTTCCTTCAGGCTGGACTGCCAGGGCTGGCTGGCACCCTTGGCGAGCATCGCCTGCAGCTTCTGGCCGGCGGCCTTGTTGCCGTAGAAACTGCACTCGTGCAGCGGGCCGGTGTAGCCGGCGGCGTCGCACAGCGACTTGTAGAACTGGAACTGCAGCACGTGGGCCAGGAAGTAGCGGGTGTACGGCGTGTTGCCCGGCACGTGGTACTTGGCGCCCGGGTCGAAGAACTCCTCGCCACGGGCGTCGGCCGGTGCCACGCCCTGGTACTGCGCCTTCAGGTCCCACCAGGCCTTGTTGTACTGGCCCGGTTCGATGGTTCCGTCGAACACGCCCCAGCGCCAGCGGTCGATCATCAGACCGAACGGCAGGAACGCGACCTTGGCCAGCGCCATGCGCATCTGCGCGTTGACCAGCGCCTCCTCGCTCTGCTGCTGCTCGCCGACCAGGTCGATCGACTGCAGGTACTCGGGCGTCATCGCCAGCACGACGGTATCGCCGATGGCCTCGTGGAAGCCGTCGTGCGCGCCGGTCTGGAACACCGGCGGCAGCTTGTTGTAGGCCAGGTAGTAATACACGTGGCCGAGCTCGTGGTAGATGGTGGTGAAATCTTCCTCGTTGGGCTTGATGCACATCTTGGTGCGCACGTCGCCCTTCATGTCCATGTCCCAGGCGCTGGCGTGGCAGACCACGTCGCGGTCGCGCGGCTTGATGAACTGGGTCTTCTGCCAGTAGCTGTCGGGCAACTCGGGCATGCCCAGCGACACGTAGAAGTCCTCGGCGCGCTCGGTCATCTGGCGCGCGGTGGCCAGCATGGCTTCCTGCTCGATCTGGGCCAGCGTGGAGGCGTCGCGTTCACCCCCCTGCCGGGTCAGGGCGGCGGCGAAGTTCTGCTGGAACTGCGCTTCCAGCGCGCCGTTGATGTCCAGGCTGCCGGCGTTCTCGTACGGCGCCAGGATGTCCCAGAGGTTGCCCCAGTCCTGCTGCCACATGTTGCCCATCAGGTGCGCCGGCAGCATCCCGCCCTCGACCTGGCCACGCTCGGCGCCATATTCGGCCTCCAGCCGCGTGCGGGCATAGCAGTGCAGCTGCTCGTACAGCGGCTTGACCTGGCCCCACAGGCGATCGGTCTCGGCCGCCATCTCCACCGGGCTCATGTCGTAGCCCGACCGCCACATCTCGCCGGCATCGGCATAGCCCATTTCCCCGGCGCCTTCGTTGACCAGCTCCACGAAGCGCGTGTAGTCCTGGCGCATCGGCTGGGCGATGGTGTGCCAGCCCCGCCAGGCATCGAGCTGCGCGTCATAGTCGCGGTTGCTGCGCAGCACGTCCTCCAGCTGCCCCAACTGCCGGCAGCTGCGCGTGTCGCCTTCGCCGGTGCAGTACTGGCCGGCACCGTACATGCCTTCCATCTTGGCCACGATGCGGGTCAGCTCGCCCAGCTTCTCGGGATCCTTCGGGGCGGGCATCGCCGTGGCCAGCTTGAGCAGCTGGATGGTGCGGGCCGTCTCGGGGGTCATGTCCTGGCCCTCGAACCGCCGCGCCTGCTCGACCCACTGGTTGAGCTTGGACAGGTACCGCTCGTTGGCCTTGGCGGCCAGGAACTGGGTGTCGTCGGTGATGTAGGTCGAGGACAGCCACTGCGGCTTGGTGATCTCCGGCTGCATCCGCATGATTTCGTCATTCACGCGGGCGGCGAACTGGTCGGCGGTCTCGCCTTCGGGCGCGGTGGCCTGCGGTGCGGTGCCCGTGGCGTCGGGCGCCTCGTCGCGCTTGCAGGCTGACAGGGTCAGGACGGCGGCCGTGATGCTGAGCGCGAGCAACGCGCGGACGGGTTTCATGGGTGGGTCTCTCCGGGGGTGCGACTCGCGCTGGATGCGCCGAACCCCGAAGGCTAGTGGGCGCTCAGGGGCGGTGCAAGTGGAGTGGCGGTGGCGCGGCGGCCGGGCTCAGCCGGTCCCGCGGGCGCTCTCGCGCCCGCCCGGAAGCAGGCCACGGGCTTGCAGCCACGCCCTTGCGTCTTCCGCGTCGCGCTCGAACCAGGCGCGGGTCGAGCCCAGGCGGAACGTGTAACCCCAGGCGTCCATGTCGGCCATCACCCGGTCGCGGCCCACGCCGGGCAGGGCGTCGGCCCACAGCACCTGCAGGTAGCAGGCCGCGTCCTCCTCGAGCTGGCAGTCGGTCGCGTCGGTGTGCACGCGGGCGCGCCTGGCGGTGGGCATCACCGCAAGATGGCAGGCCTCGTGCAGCAGGGAGTGCACGGGCGTGTCGCCGCGGGCGAAGACGTCGCTGCCGATCAGGCCCGCCTCGCATTCGCCCCAGTAGCTGCCGGGGATCGGCTCGCCGTCGGCCACCGCCACCAGCCGCAGGCCGTGGCCGGCCAGCAGTCGGGCGGGGGCATCGAAGCCGATGTCGGCAAGGGTGAGCATGTGCAGGAAGAACGTAGGAGCGGCTTCAGCCGCGATCGAAAGTCGGCGCGGGCCGACGGATTCCTGATCGCGGCTGGAGGCCGCTCCTGCAGCGAACGTCAGCCGTTGGCGACGGCGCGGGCGTCGTCCTTGTCGGGAAGCGCCACCGAGATGTCCAGCACCTTGTTGTCGCCTTCGCCGAGCAGATCGACCTTGACCGCCTCGGCATCGACATTGACGTACTTGCGGATCACTTCCAGCAGTTCGCGCTGCAGCATCGGCAGGTAGTCCGGCCCACCGCGGCTGGCGCGTTCATGGGCGACGATGATCCGCAGCCGGTCCTTGGCGACGGAGGCGGTCTGCTTCTTGGTCAGCAGGAAATCGAACAGGCCCATGGCTTAACCCCCGAACATCTTGCTGAAGAAGCCTTTCTTTTCGGCTTGCGTGAAGCGCATCGGCCGGGTGTCACCCAGCAGGCGCGCCACCGCATCGTCGTAGGCCTGCGCGGCATCGGACTCGGTGTCCAGGATGACCGGCTCGCCCTTGTTGGAGGCGTTGAGCACGTCGCCCGACTCCGGGATCACCCCGACGCTCTTGAGGCCGAGGATCTCCTCCACGTCGCCGATGCTCAGCATCTCGCCGGTCTCCACGCGCTTGGGGCTGTAGCGCGTCAGCAGCAGGTGCTCCTTGACGCGCTCGCCGTTCTCGGCGCGGCGGGTCTTGGACGAAAGCAGGCCCAGGATGCGGTCGGAATCGCGCACCGAAGACACTTCCGGGTTAACCACCACCACTGCCTGGTCGGCGAAATACATCGCCAGGTAGGCACCCTTCTCGATGCCGGCGGGGGAATCGCAGACGATGTAGTCGAAGCCGTCCGCGGCGAGATCGTCGAGCACCTTCTGCACGCCTTCCTTGGTCAGCGCGTCCTTGTCGCGGGTCTGCGACGCGGCCAGCACGTGCAGGTTGTCGAAACGCTTGTCCTTGATCAATGACTGCTTGAGCGTGGACTCGCCGTTGACGACATTGACGAAGTCGTACACCACGCGGCGCTCGCAGCCCATGATCAGGTCCAGGTTGCGCAGGCCGACGTCGAAGTCGATGACGGCGACCTTGTGGCCGCGGCGGGCAAGCCCGCAGGCCAGGCTGGCGCTGGTCGTGGTCTTGCCGACGCCGCCTTTGCCCGAGGTGACTACGATGATTTCGGCCAAGTTCGATTCCTCCAGTGGTGCGGCGTCAATCCAGCGCCGCGATGTTGAGTTGCCCGTCTTCGAGCCAGGCCTGCACGGCCTTGCCGCGCAGGTCCTTCGGGATGTCTTCGAGCACCTTGTAGTGCCCGGCGATGGCCACGAGTTCGGCATGGAACTCGCGGCAGAAGATGCGGGCCTTCTCGTTGCCCTGCGCACCGGCCAGCGCACGTCCGCGCAGCGGGCCGTAGATGTGCACCGAGCCGTCGGCGATGACCTCCGCGCCGGCGCCGACCGAGGTCAGCACGGTGAGGTCGCGGTTATCGGCATAGACCTGCTGGCCGGAGCGCACGGGATTGGACTGGATCAGGCCAGGCGAGGCGGCAGCGGCGGGCGCTGCCGGGCCGGGGCGCGACGCGGCTTCGGCGGCGGGTGCAGGCGGTGCCGCGGGCGGGGCCGTCGGCGCATCGCCGTCGGCGCGTTCGTACTGGGCGCGGAACTTGGACAGCAGCGGCAGGTCGAGCTGCTCGGCCAGGCGTTCGGTTTCACTGGTGCCGTAGGCCAGCGCCACCGGCAGCACGCCGGCACCGCGCAGTCCGTCGATCAATGCGCGGGCGGTGGTGAGGTCGGGGGTCTGCGCCAGTCCGCCAAAATCCAGGACCACCGCGGCGCGTGAGAACAGCTTGGGGGCACGCTGCACGCGGCCCTGCATCTCCTCGACCAGGCGCGCCACATCCAGTGTGCGAACCCGGAGGTTGGCGATGCCGACCTGGCCGATCTTGAGTTCGCCCGCCTGCTCGTAGTCCACCGCCGTGCTCATGCGGTTCCCGTCGGGCGATGCCGGGCGGTGAGGGGCGCCTGGCGCGGCCGCATGATCCATGGCGCATCGGGCAGCTCATCGCCGTAGGTTTCGCGCACCCACGGGTAGCTGCAGAGCGTCTTCATCAGCATCGCCGCACGGATGCCGGTGCCCGGCATCACGTGCTGGCCCACCTCGCGGAAGCCGAAGCTGCCATGGAACAGCAGCACCGGGTCGTTGGCCCCTTCCAGGAACACCTCGCAGGCCATCTGCGGGTAACGCAGCTCCGAATAGCTCTGGGCATCGGCATACAGCGCCCGCCCGACACCACCCCCGCGGCGCCGGCTGGCGACCACGATGCGGTCGATATAGAAGAAGTCCGGATAACGCTCCAGGAACCAGCGGAAGTTGCTGCTGTCGTGCTGGGCGGTGGAGGCCATCCCGATCAGGAAGCCGGCAAGGGTGCCGTCACGTTCGGCGACGCGGAAGCATTCGGCATGGTCGAAGAAGTGCCGCAGTCTTGCCGCATCCAACGGCAGGATGGTGGGTCCGGCGGCATTGTTGAGTGCAAGGACGGAATCCAGCTCGTGCTCACGCACGTCGCGGACGACGATCGACATTCCGGTGCTCCAGGGTTCTGTGACGCGCTGCTGCGATGTGGCCGGCGGAACGGGCAACCCGGCGATTATCGCATGGCACATCGACCCCGGCGACCGGGTCCGACACCCTGCTGCCGGGCGGGCCATGACTTTCGGAAGGCCCCGGCGGGCGCACATCCCGCTAGCATGCAGCGATGTTGAACCGGCTGAACCATTCCAGACTGCTGCGCTACGCCGGCCTGTTCACCTGGGCGATGGTCGGGTTCCCGCTGCTATCGCTGACCCTGCAGCCCCTCGGCGGCGACCCGGGCCTGGCCGAGGGGGCGATCGGCGCGCTGCGCTTTGGCTGGACGATCTGGGCGCTGTACCTGTCCTTCGGCCTCAGCTACAGCTGGGTCACCCGCAACCTCGGGGCCCGCCGGGCCAACCTGTTCGACTACACGCTGCTGATGGTGCTGACCGGTACCGCGATCGCCATCAGCTACTACAGCGGCAGCGGGCTGGGCAGCATCCTGCTGATGGTGGTCGCCTGCGTGCTGCCGTGGCTGCTGCCCCTGCCCGTCGGCGTGGCGTGGCTGGTGCTGAGCCAGTTCGTGGTGGTCCCGGTGTACGTGCGCGGGCTGGACTTCACCTACCCGGAAGCGTTGATGCAGTCCGCGCTGTATGCGGGCTTCTGTGCATTTGTGTTCGTGACCAGCCTGGTCGCGCGCCAGCAGGCGCAGGCGCGCGAGGAGCAGCGCCGGCTCAATGCGGAGTTGCGTGCCACCCGCGTGCTGCTGGCCGAAAGCGCCCGGGTCAACGAACGCACGCGGATCTCGCGCGAATTGCACGACCTTCTCGGCCACCACCTCACCGCCTTGAGCCTCAACCTGGAAGTGGCCGGCCACCTGTCGGAGGGGCGGGTCAAGGAGCATGTGCAGCAGGCCCACACGTTGGCGCGGCTGCTGCTGACCGACGTGCGCGAAGCGGTCAGCCACCTGCGCGACGGCGGGGCCATCGACCTGGAAGCCGCGTTGCGCCCCTTGGCCGAGAACGTGCCTTCGCTGCAGATCCACATGGACATCGAGTCGCCGTTGACTATGGACGACCCCGAGCGGGCGCACGTGCTGCTGCGCTGCACGCAGGAAGTGATCACCAACGCCGTGCGCCACGCGGCGGCGCGCAACCTGTGGATCGAGGCCCGGCGTGCCGGCGGCCGGGTGGCGATGACCGCGCGCGACGATGGTCGCGGGGCCGAGGCCTTCGTGGCCGGCAACGGGTTGCTCGGCATGCGCGAACGGCTGGCGCAATATGGTGGCAACCTCGAGATAAAGACCCGGCCGCAGGAAGGCTTCTGCCTGTTCCTGACGTTGCCGGCATCGGCGGCCCCGGCCGCTGCCCCCGAAGGAGTGATCGCATGATCCGTGTGATGCTGGTGGACGACCAGACCCTGGTGCGCCAGGGCGTACGTTCGCTGTTGTCCCTGGCCGAAGGCATCGAGGTGGTTGCCGAGGCCGGTGATGGCCGCCAGGCCGTCGAAATGATCCCGCAGGTCGGCCCGGACGTGGTGCTGATGGACATGCGCATGCCGGTGATGTCCGGTCTGGAGGCGCTGCAGGCGCTGGCCCGCAGCAACAGCCTGCCCCCCACGATCATCCTCACCACCTTCGATGACGACCAGCTGGTGCTGGCCGGGCTGAAGGCCGGTGCCAAGGGCTACATGCTCAAGGACGTCTCCCTGGAAAAGCTCGTCGGCGCCATCCAGACGGTCGCCGCGGGCGGTTCGCTGGTGCAGCCAGCGGTGACCCAGCGGTTGCTGTCGGGGCTGGAGCACATGCGCAACGACTTCGTCAGCCTCGACCGTCCCGACCCGCTGACCGAGCGCGAGACCGAGATCCTGAGGCTGATGGCAGGCGGCTTCTCCAACAAGGAAATCGCCAATTCGCTGGGCGTGGCCGAGGGCACCATCAAGAACCACGTGTCCAACATCCTGTCCAAGCTCGGCGTCCGCGACCGCACCCGGGCGGTGCTGAAGGCCTTCGAGCTGCAGCTGGTCTGAGCGGCAGGATGTCCGGCCCGCCGCAGCGCGGCGGGCGTTCGTGGCCGCGCGAGCCGGTGGCTCGCAGGCGGCGGCGCTCAGGCATGCCGGGCGGCGTTCATGCCTCGCTTCATGTTCAGGCTTGCCTCGAGGCCCGCCGTTGACGGCCGCAGGACATGGGCGCGGTGTAGCTTTTCCCGGTCCCGGTACAGGGGACCCAGCGCGCGGGGCGGGGCGTCCCGGGCCGCGTGCAATACAACTACTGCTTCGCCCCCGCCTTCCTTGCTAGGATTATGGGTCTGCGCCCCGGTCTGGTCCCGGGTCGGCCCTGGAGAACCTGAATGACCCGTTTGATCGAGATCCTGATTTCGCTGGCCATCGTGGCCGCGCTGTTCCTGGTGGTGGGGGTGCTGCTGCCCTCCAGCCGGCACCACGAGGAAAGCGTGGAAACCAACCGCAAGCTGACCATCGTGTACGACACGATCAGCAGCCTGCGCCGCTTCGAAGATTGGCACCCGCTCGTGCTTCGCGACCCCAGTGTCGAGATCGAGAAGTCGGGCCCGGAGTCGGGCGTGGGCTCGCGCCTGGACTACACCTCCGACACCGCGCTGGGGGAAGGCAGCTGGGAGCTCGTCTCCGCCGAGCCGCGCAAGAGTGTCACCTTCGAGCTGACCGACCCGGAGCCGGGCATCAACAAGCGCACCACCTACTCGCTGCGGCCGACCGGCCGCGCGGGGCGCAACGTCGAGATCACCCAGACCTACGATGTTGACTACGGATGGAACCTGATCGGGCGCTACGCCGGCATGTACGTCAGCAGCAATGTCGGTGCCGACATGAAACTGGGCCTGCAGCGCCTGAGCAACATGCTGGCCGCCGTGCCGAACTACGACTATTCCGAGCTGAGCAAGGATGACCCGGAGAAGGCACCGCGCCTGCAGGACCGTCCGGCCGAGAACCTGCTGTTCGTCAGCGCCGCGGTGCCGCGTGACAACGAGGCCGTTGCCAAGCAGATGACCGGCAACATGGAGTGGATCCGCCGGGTGATGGCGGCCAACAACCTCGAGGCCGCCGGCCCGGTGCGCATCATCACCAACGAGTTCGGTGCCGAGAGCTACTCGTTCGATGTCGCGGTGCCGGTGCGCAAGCGCTCGGGTGGTGCGTCCCCGGACGCCGACGAAGACGAAGGCAGCGAAGACGGTGAAGCCGCCGAGGTCGAAACCGAAGTGGCGGCCGTTGACGCACCCGAGCTGACCGGCCTGAAGCTGGACGGCCCGGTGGAATACCTGCGTTCGCCGGCGAGCAAGGTCGCGATGGTGCCCTTCACCGGCCACATGGCCAACCTGGCGATGGTGCGCGATGCGCTGCGCGCCTGGGCGCTGACCCAGGGCTTCGAGACCGCCGAACGGCCCTATGAGGTCTGGAAGTCCGGCATCGAGGGTGGCTTCATGCCGGACGGCGAATTCGAGGTCTACTGGGCCGTTCGCTGAGCCCAGTCCCGTTATGCAGTACGGCAACGCCGCGCGGTCATCCGCGCGGCGTTTTTTTTCCGCTTCGCTTGTTTCCGCCCGTCCGGCCGCGAGCCAGTGGCGCCGGCGAGGTGCCCGTCCGCCGTGTTACGCGGCGCGGCCGTCGGGCCGACTGCTATCGTGGTGCACCCTGGAACCACCCCGCCCATGTCCGAACCGTCGCCGGCCCCAGGTCACCTGTTGCGACGCCAGCCGCGGCTGTTGCCGGCGCTGGGCGCGCTACTGGCGGGTGGGTCCGTCGCGCTTTCGGCCTACGCCGCACACGCAAGTGGAGGCGAGGCCCAGGCCCGGTTGCAGTTGGCCGCGCTGATGGCATTCGGGCATGGCATCGCGCTGATGGCCGTGGGCATGCAGGGCACGGGTCGTGCCGTGCGGGGTTGCCTGGTGGCAATGCTGCTGGGCGTACTGCTGTTCTCGGGCAGCCTGGTCCTGTCGCACGCGCTTGGGATGTCGGCGCCGTTCGCGCCCGTGGGGGGTGGCCTGATGATCGCGGCGTGGCTGGCGCTGGCGCTGGTGTTCGCCCTCGGAAGGTTCCGCAGCTGACATGGTGCGCGGGTTCGACACCGAGGCGGCCCGTGCGCACCTGGTGCGCAGCGATCGACGCCTGGCAGCCTGGATCCGCCGCATCGGCCCGATCCCGCCGGACCCGCGCTGGCGCGCACGGTTCGATCCGGTCGATGCCCTGGCGAGGGCCATCCTCTACCAGCAGCTGAGTGGGAAGGCGGCGGCCACCATCGTCGGGCGGGTCGAGGCGGCGATCGACAGCGGGCGCCTGCATGCCGATACGTTGGCGCGCATCGACGATCCCGCACTTCGCGCCTGCGGCGTTTCAGGCAACAAGGCGCGTGCTTTGCGTGACCTGGCCGCGCGCGAAGCCGCCGGTGAAATCCCCGGACTGCGGAAGATGGCGCGCATGGACGACGAGGGGATCGTCTCCGCACTGGTTCCGACCCGGGGGATCGGACGATGGACGGTGGAGATGATGCTGATGTTCCGCCTGGGTCGGCCGGACGTGCTGCCGGTGGACGACCTGGGTATCCGCAAGGGCGTGCAGGTGGTCGATGGGCTGGATGCCCCGCCGTCGCCGCGCGAGCTGGCAGACCGCGGGGTGCGGTGGGGGCCGTATCGGACCTACGCGAGCCTCTACCTGTGGCGCATTGCCGATTCCGTCGCCGCGAAAGCCCCACCAACGCCGCGGTCCCAAGGCTAGGTCAGCCCGGGAGACGGGAGTGCCGGCTGGCGGTTGGGGGAGACCTATGGCGGAAGGGCACTGCCGGGTCAACTACCGGGCGTCGGCGCGGCCGCACCGCCCGCGGCGTGCCAGCACCAGTGCCACGGCTCGTGGACGATGCCGTGCGGGTTGTCCCGCGGGTAGCTCATGGTGAAGCCGTATTGCGCGGCGTGTCGGCCCAGCCATTCGAAGGCCGGGGTCGCTTCGAACGATTCCTCGGCCGCGGGTTCGCCGGGGGTGCCGATGTCGAGTGCGCGCCCGGAGTGGTGCTCGCTGTAGCCCGGCGCGGCATTGACCGCGAGGATCTCGTCGACGCCCTGGCCACGCGCCAGCTTGCGTTCGAAAATCCCCAGCTGGTAGTCGTGGCTGCGGTAACCGGAGATGGCTTCCAGCACGATGCCCTGGCGGCGTGCGCCCGCCTGCAGGTGCGACCACGCGCGCGCGGCGGGCTCGATCAGCCACAGCGGGCGCCGGAAGCGGTCGAGCCCCGCCAGTGCCAGCCAGTCCGGCTCGCCCACCAGCGCCAGGCCGGTGCGCTCGCCGTAGCGCTGGTCGAGGCCCAGCGCGTCCAGGCGCGTTTCCAGTGCGTCCAGGGGCAGCTCGCGGATGCGCTCGATGCCCGGGCGGCGGTGCGGCGCGTGGACTTCGATGGCGTCGAGTGCTTCGTCCAGTCCCGCCTCGTGCCCCAGCCGCGGCACGAGTGGCATCAGGCCTTCGGCCAGGTCGGCGGCCAGGAACCGGCCATCGCGCTTGCGCCGGAGCACGTGGCGCGCGCGCGCCAGTACCCGCGCGTCGCGGTTGCTGCGGGCGCGCAGCAGGCCGCCCGGCCAGACCTCGATCCGGGACGTGTTGATCAGGTGGAGTGGCTCGCCTCGCATCGGCTCAGGTTAGCGCCCGTGGCCACGCCCCGCCATTCGCGGAGGCGGGGTGCGGGGATCAGGCGGGCTTCTTGAACACAGCAAGCGCGGGCATGGCCGGGCTCACGACAAGGTTGACCAGTTCCCAGCCAAGCCGGCCCCGGGTGTTGAGGGCCTCCTGCACCACCTCCGTCTTGAAGCCGCCCATCAATCCGGGCTTGATCTCCACCACCTCGTACATCCATCGCTCGCTCATGGGTCCTGTTCCTCATCGTGGCTGTGTTCGTCTTTTCCGTCGGTCGCGCGGGGCAGCCGCCCGGCGTTGCGCAGTGCGTCGCGCAGCACGTACTCGATCTGTGCGTTGAGGCTGCGCAGTTCGTCGTCGGCCCAACGCTGCGCCGCCTCCAGCACCCTGGCGTTGATCCGCAGCGGGTAGGCCTTCTTCTGGGTCATCGCCTTGTGGATCGCGACCCGGGCCGCTGCCCTTGATCATCGACGCGGCGCGCCCTGGCGACGGTGAGGATCAATGCCACGGCCAAACCATTGACCGCCAGCAGCAACCCAATGACCACGCCAGTGACCCGGGCTTCGTCGGATCCGGCCCAGGCAAGGCCGGCCGCGCCCAGCAGCACGCTGAACCCCACCGCTGCCAGCAACGCGCCCAGCCGACGGGCGAGGCGTTCGGGGTCGCGCACGCGGCTGGCGTCCAGTCCGTTGACCAGGTGCAGGCGGCCGCCGCGCACCAGCCCGGCGATGAGGAAGACCGGCATGGCGCTGAGGGCCATGGCGGCGGGGGCGAGGTAGCGTTCCCAGTCCATGGTCATGTCCTCAGTAAAGGGTGCCGGTGTTGACGATCGGCTGGGTGCTGCGGTCGCTGCACAGCACCACCAGCAGGTTGCTGACCATCGCCGCCTTGCGCTCCTCGTCCAGCTGGACGACGCCGTTCTTCTGCAACTCCTCCAATGCCATCTCGACCATGCCCACCGCGCCCGCCACGATCCGGGTGCGTGCGGCGATCACCGCATTGGCCTGCTGGCGCTGCAGCATGGCGTGGGCGATTTCCGGCGCGTAGGCCAGGTGGCTGATGCGCGCGTCGATGACGTCGACGCCGGCCTCGGTCAGGCGCTCGTCGAGCTGTTCCTTCAGCCGCTCGCTGATCTCCACCGGATGGCTGCGCAGGGAGACCTGGCCTTCCTCGTGCTGGTCGTAGGGGTAGCTGGTGGCCATGGCCCGCAGCGCCGCCTCGGATTGGATGTGCACGAAGCTCTCGTAGTCGTCGACGTTGAACACCGCCTCGGCCGAGTCGACCACCCTCCAGACGATCACCGCCGCGATTTCGATCGGGCTGCCGTCCAGTTCGTTGACCTTGAGCTTGCCGCTCTCGAAGTTGCGCACCCGCAGCGACACCTTGCGCTTGGAGAAGAACGGGTTGTTCCAGCGCAGGCCGTTGTCGTGGACGGTGCCGACGTACTTGCCGAACAGGCTCAGCACCGCCGACTGGTTGGGCTCGACCATGTACAGGCCGAACAGCAGGAAGAACGCGACGAGCCCCCCGATCACCGCCAGCACGGCGGTCAGCGGGCTGTCGCCCGCCACGCCCTGGAACAGCACCACGGTGGCGGCGATCATCGCCAGGAGCAACGCCAGCAACACCGGGATGCCGGGCAGGGAGCGGGTGGGATTCTCTTTCATGGTTCGCCTCGTCCTTTTGGGTATGTCGATAGAGTGATATCAAATTGATATCAGGTCAAGACCGTTCATCGGCGCGCGGACAGGCTGACGGCGTGGACGCTCGGGTCGATGGCCCGGGTTGTTTGCGCTGGAGCCGGCCGGCGTGGCCGGTGCGAGACCCGGTGCGGGGCGTCGGGATGCAATGCATTGCCGGAAGGCTGGCGCGCGCCCCTCGTGGCCGCGCTGTGCCGGACGCGTCTACGGCGTGATGCGGTACATCGGCGCAGGGATGAACTCGCCGGTGGCGTACAGGTGCCGGCCGTCGGCGGACCAGCCCATCGCCTCGGCCTGCGGCAGGGGCGGCAGGGATATCACCTGGGGCTGGCCGGTCACCGCGCTGGCCCAGGTGTCGCGGCCGCTGCGGGGATACAGCAGCAGGTAGCGGTAGGTCATCACCGCCAGGGAGCGGCCATCGGGTGATATGTCGGCGGCGGTGACATGGCGGTCGAAGCGGGCGCGCCCGGCGTCGTCCTGCTCGGCAGGCGACGGCGGCGGCATGCCGGCCAGCACGCCCAGGGGCGTGGCGGTCTGCAGCCCGTCGCCGGCCGGACGCAACGGCAGCGAGAACAGCTCGGGCGGCTCACGCTTCTTGGACACCAGCAGCACCTCGCCGCGTTCGACGTCCACGGCTACCGCCTCGCAGTCGCGCGGGCCGTCGGGCCAGCGGAAGGCGATCGACCACGCCGGGGTCAGCCGCGCGTTCTCCAGTTCGGCGGGTTCTTCGATCACGTGCAACTGCAGGCTCCGCCGCAACCCCCCGTTGTCGCCGGTATCGGCCAGCAGCAGGTAGCGGCGGCCGTCCAGCTCGAACGCGGCGATGTCCTCCCAGTCGGTCTTGGCCACTCCCTCCACGTGGAACGTCGCCTGGCGTCCGCCCGAGGTGCTGGTGGCGAACAGGCGGGCGGGATTGCCGCCATCGTCGTGCAACCACAACACTTCCGGGTGGACGCGCGATGCGGCCAGGCCGCTGATCTCGTCCATCTGCGGATCCAGCAGCAGCCCGGCCAGTGTCGCCCCGGCGGCGCCCTGTTCGGGCTCGGCGCACGCCCCCGCCAGCAGCAGTGCGGCGGCGGCGCAGGCAGTGCGCACCCGGTATCGGCGGCGGTGGGTTCCCCTTGGCATCGGCGGAAGCATCGCACGGCCGTCGTGCGTTCCAGAAGGGGGCATTGGCGCGGCGGTAGACTACGCGGCCTGTTCGCACGCCCGATTGCCCGGAGCCCCGATGACCACGCTCGGTACCCCGCTGTCCCCGCACGCTTTCCGCGTCCTGCTGCTGGGCGCGGGCGAACTCGGCAAGGAAGTGGCGATCGAGCTGCAGCGATTCGGGGTCGAGGTGATCGCGGCCGATCGCTACGCGAACGCGCCGGCCATGCAGGTCGCCCACCGCTGCCACGTACTGGACATGCTCGATGCCGAGGCGGTGCGCGCGCTGGTGGAAGCCGAGCGCCCGCACCTGGTGGTGCCCGAGATCGAGGCCATCCACACCCGGACACTGGTGGAGATGGAGGCCGGGTTCCAGCGCGACGGCCACGACGCCCGCGTCATACCCACGGCGCGCGCGGCGTGGCTGACCATGGACCGCGAGGGCATCCGCCGGTTGGCGGCCGAGACGCTGGGCCTCCCCACGTCCACGTACCGCTTCGTCGATACCCTCGAGCAGTACCGCGACGCGGTGGCCGAGGTGGGCCTGCCGTGTGTCGTCAAACCGGTGATGTCGTCCTCGGGCAAGGGCCAGAGCCTGGTGCGGGGCGCAGCGGACATCGATCCTGCCTGGAACTACGCGCAGAGTGGCGGCCGCGCCGGTGCGGGGCGGGTGATCGTGGAGGGCTTCGTCGACTTCGACTACGAGATCACCCTGCTGACGGTGCGCCATGCCGGCGGCACCGCGTTCTGCGCGCCCATCGGCCACCTGCAGCGCGACGGCGACTACCGCGAAAGCTGGCAACCGCAACCGATGTCGCCGCTGGCGCTGGAGCGCGCGCAAGCGGTGGCGCGCGCGATCACCGATGACCTCGGCGGCTGGGGCGTGTTCGGGGTCGAACTGTTCGTGAAGGGTGACGAGGTCTGGTTTTCGGAAGTCTCGCCGCGCCCGCACGACACCGGACTGGTGACCCTGGCCTCGCAGGAGCTGAGCGAATTCGCCCTGCATGCCCGGGCGATCCTCGGCCTGCCGCTGTCGGTCGATGCCGACGGCAATGTGCCTCTCAAGACCGTGGCGGCCTCGTGCGCGGTGCTGGTCGAAGGCCAGGGCGTGCCCGTGTTCTCCTGCGTCGACGCCGCGCTCGCACGCCCGGGATCAGACTTGCGGTTGTTCGGCAAGCCGCGCGTGGACGGCCAGCGCCGGGTCGCGGTGACACTTGCTCCCGGCGCCGACGTGGACACGGCGCGGTCCCATGCGCGGGAGGCCGCAAGCGCCCTGCGCGTCGAACTGGCCTGACCGCTTCCCCTTTTCCTGGAGTTCCGATGAAAGACCACAACGGCTACGCCGTCTATTTCTTCCCGCAGGCGCTGGAAGCGCTGGGCGAGGCCGCGAAAGCGTACCTCCACGACGGCAAGGCCGGGCCCCACATCCTGTGCCGGGAGATCGACACCGGCGGCGCGCTGGTGGAGATGACGCTGGCGGGACACACCGAGCAGGGCCAGGCGGTCGACATCGAGTTGATGGTCCCCACCAGCATGGTCCGCATGGTGGTGTCGGCGCGCGGCGACGAGGCGTTCGGTTTCGGTCCGCGCATCGCGCCGGTGGATGAGGGGGTGCCCGTGGTCGCCGCCGACGCCGCGGCCGCCTCGGGGCTTGGCGTTGCGGCCAAGAAGCCGGCAGGCGAGGAAGCGGACTCGAAGAAGAAGGGCGCCGGGGCCCGGAAGCCGGCTGCGAAGGCGCCCGCGGGCAAGGGCGCCAAGGCCAGGGCGGGAAAGACTGCGGGACGCACGGGTGCCAAGAGCGCTGCCGGCAAGGCCCGCAAGAAAACGGCGAAGTAGCCCCGTGCGGGGGGGCGAGCCGCTGCGAGGTTAATGGCTGTCCGGCTCCCGACCCGGGAACGAACGCCTCAGCGCGGCATCAGCAGGTCGACCCAGACCAGTCGATGGTCGCTGGCGTTGGCCGCCTCGGCTTCAGGCGCACCCGGCGGGGGCCAATGGACCCCGGAGCCGATGGGCAGCAGGTCGCTTGACGGCAGCACGTAGTCCAGCCGCAACGTGCCCACCCGTGGCCCGAAATCACCGGTGTGGCTGCCGGTGTCGCCGACGCGCTGCAGTCCATGACCGGCCGCCGCGACCGTGGCACCAACGCTCCGGGGCACGACCGCGTCGTTGACCCGCGGGTGCGACAGCAGGCCCCGGATCGCCCCGCGGTGGCCGTCCCCGTCGTGCGGGTCGGCGTTGAGGTCACCGGCAATGACGAAGGTCGCGTCGGCGGGAAGCCCGCCGCAGGTGCCGCTGTCGTCGCACAGCCAACTCGCGTTGGGTGCCGACAGGTACTCGCGCCACAGACGGATTTCGTCGTGGTTGCGCGCGCCGTTGCGGTCTTCCGGGCCGTCGAACACCGGCGGGGTGGGGTGCGAGGCCAGCAGGTGCAGGGTGCCGCGCGGCGTGCGCACCGGCACGTCCCAGTGCGACTTGGATGACAGCCGCAGCTGCGACCACACCGCCGCCGGGTACCACGGCCGGCCGGTTACGGGATCGATGGGTTGGCGCGCATCCGGCATCGCGCTCCATTTCAGCTTCTGGAAGGTACGCACCGCCTGCACGTCGATCGGAAAGCGCGACAGCACCAGCATCCCGTACTGGCCCGGGTGCAGTCCGTAGCCCCAGGCATCGTTGCCGCGCGCGCGATCGCCGCTGTCGCCTGTCCTGGCCTGTCCGTCGCGGTCCAGGTCCAGGCCGCTGGGCACGCCGGTATTGACCGGCGCGAGGTAGCGGTACGGGTAGTGGATCGCATCGCCGCCGCCGGCCTGTGGCACGGCCAGGTAGCGCTGCTGGAACAGGTCGGCGGCCTGGTGGGCGGCGTCGTGGTCGAACTCGTTGAGCAGCACGATGTCCGGCCGCACGCGCTGCAGTACCGCCGCAACCGCCGAGGCGCGTGCGTCGCCGTCGCGAAGGCGGCGCACGAGGCCACCGGCGCGCTCGTCGTAGAGCGACGTGTTGTAGGTCGCCACCCGCAGCGGCGTCATGGAACGGATGTAGGCATCGGGATCGCCATGGACATTGACCCGCAGGCAGCCCGGCAGGGCCAGCGCGGCGATCAGGGCGGCCAGCGCGGGCCACGGACGGAACGTCATGGCGAGTGTGCCTCGTCGAAATCGCGCCAGTTGCGACCGTCGAACCGTTCCAGCGGCCGGAAGCGGCGCTTGTAGTCCATCTTGCCGTGCCCGTCGATCCAGTAGCCCAGGTAGAGGTGCGCCAGGTCCTCGCGCCGGGCCCATTGGATCTGCAGCAGGATCGCCAGCGTTCCCAGCCCGCGCGGTGCCAGCGCCGGGTCCGGGTCGAAGAAGGTATAGACCGCCGACAGTGCCGACTCGGCCCGGTCGGTGACCGCCACGGCCAGCAGGCGCCCGTCCTCGCGCAGCTCCAGGAAGCGGCTGTCGCTCCAGCTGCCGATCAGGAACTGCTCGAACTCCACCGCGCCGTGCCCGTCCATGCCTCCGCCGGCATGCCGCGCGGCCAGGTAACGGCGATAGAGCGCCAGGTGTTCATCGCCGCGTACCGGCTGCTGCACGCGCATGGATACGCCCCGGTTGCGAGCCAGGCAGCGCCGCTGCGCACGGTCGGGCCTGAAGCGCTCAACCGGGATCCGCACTGCGGTGCACGCACGGCACCGGCGGCAGTGCGGGCGGTAGACGATGTCGCCCGAGCGGCGGAACCCCCATTCCAGTGCCTGCGGGTACCACTGCGGGAGGCGCGGGTCGCGCGGATCGAGGACCAGGTCGCGGGCCTGCCGCTCCGGCCAGTAGCCGCACGGATGCTCGCCGGTATGGAACAGGCGCAGCTCTTCTGTGTCCGGCGTGTTGCCCATGCCCGGAGCATAGCGCCCGCGCGGGGCGCTGCCATGCGCCGGCTGCGGGCTGAACATGATCCCGCCCCGGTCAACCCCGGCGCGCGGCGGACGTTTCCCCTGCAATGGCGCAACGCCGCGCCCCCTCGGAGACGTGCATGAACCGTTACACCTTCCTGACCGCGGCCATTGCCGCCGCACTGGCGGGCGTGGCCGTGGCCGCGCCGCACGACGTCCCGGGCGGCAAGTCCGAGCGGGGGCACCCCATTGCCAGGATCGACAGCAATGGCGATGGCGCGATCGACCGCGCAGAGGCGGCGGCGCACCCGCGCTTGGCCGCCCGTTTCGACACCATGGACGCGAACGGCGACGGCCGCATCGACGCCAGCGAGCGCCCGCAGTGGAAGAAGCGTGGACATGCGCGCGGCCATGGCGGATACCGCGGTGGCGGCATGGGCCAGGTGCTCAAGCTCGACGCCGATGGCGATGGACGCATCAGCAAGCTGGAAGCGGCCGGCAACGAACGCCTCGCGGCGCGCTTCGACGCGGCCGACCGCAACCAGGACGGCTACCTGGTCCGCAGCGAACTCATGGCGTCCGCGCAGGTACACCGCGCCGAAATGCAGGCCCGCCACAGCGAGCGCATGCAGCAGAAATTCGCCGCTGCCGACGCAGACGGCGATGGACGCCTGAGCCGCGCTGAAGTGGAGACCGGCCTGCCGCGCATTGCCAGGATGTTCGCCTTCATGGACGAGGACCGCGACGGCTACCTGGTCGCGACGGACCTCCAGCACCGTACGCACCGCTGACCGCCAAGTCTTTGCTTGACCCGACCCGCGCCGCATCCGGCGCGGGTCTTTTTTTTCTGGCCGGCGGCGTGGGTCGAATCGGTTCGACTGCGTCAGAGCCGCCCGGAGGCCATCAGCCCCACCACCAGGCCGCCGGTGCCCGCGGTCACGCCCACCACCGCGCCCAGCCAGGCGATTGCCTTCTCGCGCCTGCGCCTGCGTGCGGCGCCGGACGGATCCAGCGAGGCCTCGTGCGCATGCCGGCGCCGCAGCACGCGCGGCTGCACCACCATCGACTGCCAGAGGACGGTCGCCATGAACACCGCCGTGGTCGCCACCGGCCACTGCCAGCCGTCGCTGCGGGCGGCCACCACGGTGATGCCGACAGCGAATCCCACCGACGCCAGGGCGCACACCACCGCGCTGCGAATGAGGGCATGGCGTTCCGCCGTGTCGATGGCGCCCCGCAACTGGCGGCGCAGGCCCAGGTAGACCCCCGCGATCGCCGCGACCAGCGCGAAGCCGATGCTGCCGGCAGCGCCCAGCAGCAGCTTGCCGGCGGTCTTCGCGCCTGCGGCCGCACCCACGGTCAGTAGGCCGGCGGCGGCTGCCGGCGGGCTGGCCAGCAGCAGCGCGGTGGTTACGGCGCTGGCAAAGGCGGCCGAGGGTGCGGTGCTGCGGGAGAATTCACCGAAGCGTGCCAGCAGCTCCCCGCGCACCGTCGCCCGCGCCCGCGAAAGCCGCTTGCGGACGGCCGCGTCGCTCAGGCCCAGCAGCGCCGCGACCTGTTGCGATCGCTGGCCTTCGCGGTAGTACAGCAACAGCACTTCGCGGCTGTCCTCGGGCAGGGCGGAGATGAGTTCGACCGCCATCGCCTGGCGCTCGTCCGCCATCGCCTGTTGCAGGGGGTCCAGGCCGGGGTCGGCGGCCGCTTCGATTACACCCTCGGCATCGTCAACCGGCCCGCCGCCACGCACCCGTGCGCGCAGGTGGTCGCGGGCGAGGTTGCGGGTGATCTGGCGCAGCCAGGGCAGGAAGCTCGACGGGTTCTGCAGCCGTTGCAGGTGCCGCCATGCGCTGATGAAGGCGTCCTGGGCGATGTCCTGGCTGGCGGGGACGTCGCGCACGATGGCCAGGGCGATCGCGGTGATCGGGTTCTGGCAGGCCGCGACGATCCGGCCGTAGGCCCGCGCGTCGCCCTGCGCGGCGGCGGGCAGGTGCTGGCTGATGACCGCCTCGACATCGGTGAGGGCGCCGGGGGCGCCGGGGGCGCCGGCGGCAACGGGGAAGCGGAGAGTTGTCATGGTGGTCTGCCTGGCACGCTCCGGATGTTGCCGCCAATGACGGGCGCCCGTCGCGGATGTGACCGCGAACGCCGCCGGTCAGCTGGAGACGTGGCGCACGACCCCGGTGACCTGCCAGCGGCCGTCGACCCGCTGCACCCGCAGCGTCTTGTAGTCGCCGAACATGCGGTGGTGGTACGCGATGTACTCCACCTCGCCGGCGTCGGGTGCGGTGGGGCGGAAACGTGCGATGTCGAGCATCAGCGCTTCCCGCCCGCTGGCCAGGTGGTAGCTGCCGCGGTCCTCGTCGGGGTTGCGGATGCACGCCGACGCCGGCGCGACCACCCTCCCCTGTCGGTACAGCGCCTCGAGCATCGCCTGCGGCGCATCCTTGCCGTCGATGGCCAGGCACACCGTGGGCAACCGCGCCGATGGCAGTTCGTGCTCGAACACCGCCCGGGCCACCGGCAGCAGCGTCGGCGAAATGCTGCCGTCGAACGGCCCCGCGGCCTCCTGCTGGGGCGGGCGATTGGTCAGCATGTGGTGGACCATGAAGGCCACGCCGATGGCAATGCCGCCCAGCAGCACCAGCTTGATGCGCATCGCGCGGCTCTGGATGCCCGGCTTGCGCGGACCCGCCGCCGGCTCTGCGCGGAACGTCGGCGCCAGGTAACTGTCGGTGGGGCGGGTGGAGTCAAGCAGCCCGGCGTCACGCAGCAGCGTGCGGGCGCGGATCTGGTCGTCGGACCGCACCACCCAGACCGCCGGCTTGGCGTCGGCACCCGCGCCGCCGTAGCTGAAGTTGCGACGGCGGTTGCCCTTGTAGGAGCGGCCATCGGTGATGCGGGCCTCGATGCCGGCGTCCTCCAGCAGGCGCGCGACCTTCTCGACGTTTTCCAGCCGGGGGCTGCTGAAGACCTGGCGCATCGGCGGCCCTCAGCCCTTTGCCGGCATGGGGCCGGCCGCCTTGGCGCCGTCCACCACGCGGATCAGGCCTTCCTGCGCTGTGCTGGCCACCAGGCGGCCCTGGCGGTCGTAGATCTGCCCCCGGGCCAGCCCGCGCGCGCCCTGGGCGCTGGGGCTGTCGATCGAGTAGAGCAGCCATTCATCGGCCCGGAACGGGCGGTGGAACCACAGCGCGTGGTCCAGCGACGCCATCTGCACGTCGGGCTGGTAGTAGCTGATCCCGTGCGGGAACGTGGCCGTGCCCAGCAGGTGGAAATCGCTGGCGTAGGCCAGCAGCGCACGGTGCAGCTCGGGCGCGTCGCCCACGCGTTCGCTCAGCCGGAACCAGACCTGCTGGTAGGGCGGGCGCTTGGGTGGACGCAGCTCGTCGCGCGGGTAGACGTGGCGGAATTCGAACGGCCCCTGCCGCGACAGCCAGCGCTGGACCTTGCCCGGCAACGTGGCCATCACCTTGTCGGGTACCGCGGGGGCGGGGTCGATGTCCTCCGGCCCCGGCACTTCGGGCATCGACAGCTGGTGTTCGCCGCCGCCCTCGCTGCGCTGGAACGAGGCGGCCAGGAAGAAGATCGGCTGGCCGTGCTGGATCGCGGTGACCCGGCGCACCGAGAAGCTCCCGCCATCCCGCGTGCGGTCGACCTGGTACACGATCGGCGCTTCGATGTCGCCGGCCTTCAGGAAATAGGCATGCAGCGAATGCGCGCCGCGCGGCGTGGTCATCGTGGCTTGCGCAGCGGACAGCGCCTGTCCCAGCACCTGGCCGCCGAACACGTACTTGGTGCCGATGTCGCGGCTCTGGCCCCGGAACAGGTTGTCCTCCAGCCGCTCCAGCGAGAGCAGTTCGACCAGTTCGTGGACGACAGGCTCGTGCAGGGGCAGGCCGGGCTCGGAGGGGGGTGGCGTCATGGGGGCGGGGCAGGGCGGCGGGGCCGCGCAGTATAGCGGCCGCCCCCTGCAGCCCCGGGTCCGCGATCAGGGCTGCAGGCGTTGCAGCGGCACTGCGTCCAGCACCTGCCGCCAAGGGAACAGCGGCCCCGGGTCGCGCTTTCGGTGGACTTGCACGCTGGGGTCGTCCGTGGCTTCCACCGTGGTGGTGTCCAGGTCCTCGTGCCCCGCGATGAAGCGCAGGCCCGGCAACTCGGCGCGCAGGCGCTGGAGCAGCGCGATGAGCGAGGCGATCTGCGCGTCGGTGTACGGCTCGAGCATGGCCTGGTGTCGCGAATCCAGCCAGTTGGGATAGCGCCCGGTGTTGACCAGCTCGATCCCGACCGAACGCGGGTTGTAGCCGCGCGTGTGGTTGGCGGCGCGGTCGGCCGACACGTACTGGTGCAGGCTGCCGTCGCGGTCGACGTAGTAGTGGCCGCTGTTGCCGGTGCCGGAGGCGGGGTAGAGCACCTCCTCGCCGAATCGGCGCGATCGTGCCAGGTCCGGCACCTCGGTGCAGTGGATGACGACCAGGTCGACCTGCGACAGGGGCCGCGCGTCCAGCCGCGATTCGTACGGAAGCGGGTCGTAAAGCACGTCCACGGCGGGCGGCGGCAGGTCGGGCAGCATGGGCCCGGATGCTACCATCGCGCCCCGTCCCGCCTGCCCGGAGCCCCGTGTGAAGCTGCCGCCCGCCGACTCCGAACTGGGCCGCCTGATGGCGACGCTGCCCCGGCCCGGACGGGTCGACTGGATCGGCGTGCGCCCGGCGCGGGACGTGGCCATGCGCGAGCTCGACCGGGTCGATGCGGAATCCGGCGGCGGCTTGAGCGGCGACCGCTACCGGGGCGGCAGTGGCAAGCGCGGCGTGACCCTGATCCAGGCCGAGCACCTGCCCGCGATCGCGGCCCTGTCGGGCCATGACCGTGTCGAGCCGGCCCTGCTGCGCCGCAACCTGGTCGTGTCGGGCGTGCCGCTGGTCGCCCTGGTAGGCCGGCGGTTCCGGATCGGCGAGGTGCTGCTGGAAGGCACCGACGCATGCGACCCGTGCTCGCGCATGGAGACTGCGCTGGGCGCGGGCGGCTACAACGCGATGCGCGGGATGGGCGGCTTGTGTGCGCGTGTACTGGAGGGCGGCGGCATCCGCCTGGGCGACGCGGTCAGCGCGGATGGCCTGCAGGACGCCTGAGCCTCCATTCCGCCCGCGGTTCCGGGCACCCACCACCCGGTCGACCATGCGCGGACACTGCATCCTCTCCCACGGTTTCGAAAGCGGCCCCGACGCCACCAAGGTCACCGCGTTGGCCGACGCGGCGCAGCGCATGGGCTGGACCCACGAGCGTCCCGACTACACCGACCTGGACGCCATGCGCGAGGTCAGCGAGCTGGGCGACGTCGCCGCGCGCCGTGAACGCCTGCTTGAACGTGCCCACGCTGCCGCCGCGCGCGGACCGCTGGTGCTCGCCGGCTCGAGCCTGGGGGCGTTCGTTTCCGGCTGGGTGTCGTTGCGGGTGCCCGTCGCCGCCCTGTTCCTCATGGCGCCGCCGATCCGCCTGGACCGCGCCCACCCGCTGGACGCCGCACGCGTGCCGACGTCGGTCATCCACGGCTGGCACGACGAGCTGATTCCCGCCGAGCACGTCGTCGAATGGGCGCGGGGCCGCGACGCGCGTTTGCTGATGGTCGCGGACAGCCATCGCCTTTCCGGCCACGTGGACGCCAGTGCGGATGCCTTCGCCGCCTTGCTCGCCGGGCTCTGACGGGGCAGCTCCCACCCCGCCAGGGTCAGGGGAAGGTGGGGAGTCTCAAGACCCGACCGTTCCAGCCACATCCAGACCACCACCACTGCTCCACCACCGGAAGCCCCAAGTGAAATTCTTCGCAAGCTGCGGCAAAGGCCTCGAATACCTCCTCGCCGACGAGCTGATCGCGCTGGGGTGCACGCGCGCCACCGCCACCGTCAGCGGCGTGAACGCGGAAGGCACCCTGGTCGACGCCCAGCGCGCGGTGATGCACTCGCGCCTGGCCAGCCGCGTGCTGTGGCCGCTGACCGATTTCGAATGCGCCGACGAACTCGCGCTGTACACCGGTGCCGCCGCGCTGGCGTGGCCCGACCACCTGGCCGCCGGCCACACGCTGGCGGTGGATGCACACGTATCGGGCACGGGCATCACCCATGCGCGTTTCGCCGCCCAGCGGGTCAAGGACGCGGTGGTGGACGTGATGCGCGCTTCGAGCGGCGCGCGACCGGATGTCGACCTCGACAGCCCCGACCTGCGCCTCAACCTGGTGGTGCGCAAGGGCCGGGCGATCCTGTCGGTCGACCTCGGCGGCGGCCCCCTGCACCGGCGCGGCTGGCGCCAGAAGCAGGGCGAGGCGCCGCTCAAGGAAACCCTGGCCGCGTGCGTGCTGATGCGCGGCCGCTGGCTGGAGGTGTACGGGCAGGGCGGCGGGCTGCTGGATCCGATGTGCGGCAGCGGCACGCTGTTGATCGAGGGCGCGCTGATGGCCGCGGATGTCGCGCCCGGGCTGCAGCGTTACGCCGACCGCCTGCCATCGCGGTGGCGGGGGTTCGACGAGGCGGCGTGGGACCTGATCGTCACCAGGGCGCGTGGCCGCGAGCGCGTGGGCATGGCCTCGCTGCGCCGGGTGTTCTCCGGTCGCGATCTCGACCCCCACGCGATCCGCGCCGCGCAGGAAAACGCGGTGATGGCCGGGTTGGCCGGCGTCATCGACTGGGAGGTGGGGGATATCGGGACGCTGCATGCGGGCTCGGTGTCCGGCAACGTGCCCGGCGACGGTCACGCCGGCAGCCACGGGGATCCTTCCGTATTGCAAGGCCCGGACGACGACACGGCCTCGGACGCGCCGCGACCCCGGGAGCCGCATGCCAGCGAAAGCGTGACCCCGGCGACGCCGGAAGGCAGCCTTCCCGCCGCGGCCGTGGACAGCCCGTGGTCGCGAGCGAAAGAGAAGGCCACGACGGCGTCCCCGGTTCCCGATCCGAGCGGGGACCCCGAACCGGGGCAGCCACCTGTGGCCTCCTTACCCGCAACCGCGCCCGCCGCCAGCCCCCCCGGTCTGGTTGTCAGCAACCCGCCCTACGACGCGCGCCTCGCCGCCGATCCGGCGCTCTACCGTGCGCTCGGCGACGCCCTGCGCCGCGCCGTGCCGGACTGGCGCGCCAGCCTGTTGTGCGGCGATGGCGAACTCGCGCGCGCGACGGGCCTTCGCGCAGGCAAGCGCTACCAGGTCTTCAACGGCGCGCTGGAGTGCACGCTGATCGTGTGCGATCCGATCGCGACTGCGCGGGCCGAGTCCACCACCGGCGCCGCCGGCAAGCACGCCGCGCCGCCGCTGAGCGAAGGCGCCCAGATGGTCGCCAACCGGCTGCGCCGCAACCTGCGCAAGCTCAAGGCCTGGCGCCAGCGCGAGGGCATCACCTGTTTCCGCGCCTACGACGCCGACCTGCCCGAGTACTCCGCGGCCATCGACGTCTACCAGCCTGACAACCCGTCCGAGGGTGAAAGCGGGGCCGGCCCGTGGTTGCACGTGCAGGAGTACGCCGCGCCCGCCACCGTGCCCGAAGCCGACCAGCGCCGTCGCCTCAACGAGCTGCTGTCGGCGGCGCGCGACGTGTTCGGCGTGCCGCACGAGCGCGTCGCGCTCAAGACCCGCGCCCGTGGCAAGGGCGGCAGCAAGTACGCCGACGTCGGGGGCGCGCGCACCGGGCAGGGCATGCTGGTGGTGCGCGAGGGCGACGTGCGCCTGCGGGTCAACCTGTTCGACCATCTCGACACCGGCCTGTTCCTGGACCACAGGCCCCTGCGCCTGCGCATTGCCGAGGAAGCCGAGGACACCCGCTTCCTCAACCTGTTCGGCTATACCGGCGCGGCGACCGTGCATGCCGCCGGCGGCCGTGCCCGGCAGACGACCACGGTCGATCTCTCGGCCACCTATCTGCAGTGGTGCGCCGACAACCTGCAGGAAAACGGATTCGGTGGGGCCCGCCACCGGCTGGTGCAGGCCGATGCACTGGCGTGGCTGCAGGCCGACAGCGCCGAGTACGACCTGGTGTTCTGCGATCCGCCCACGTTCTCCAACTCCAAGCGCGCCAACGATTTCGACATCCAGGCCGCGCACGTGCCGCTGCTGCGCGCGGCGGTGGCGAGGCTGGCGCGCGATGGCGTGCTGTACTTCTCCAACAACTTCCGCCGCTTCAAGCTGGACGAGGCTGCGGTGTCGGAGTTCGCGCATGTCGAGGACATCTCGGCGGCCACCATCCCGGTCGATTTCGAGCGCAATCCGCGCATCCACCGCTGCTGGCGCTTGACCCGTCGCTGACGGGGCAGTCGCCTGGCGCACCGGCAGTGACGCGGCGCCTGCGTTTCCGGCATGGAACACAGGTTTGCGCCGGTACCCGCTGGCGTCGCCGCCGGGCGGCACCATCCTTGGAGCCTGCCCACGTGGCACCTGCCCGAAAGGAGCCTGCCAATGAACGCGATCGCCCCGGCCGCCCGCATCACCCGCACCGTGCACGGCATGCCCGCGTCAGACGGGGCGGGCGTGAAATTGACCCGCGTGATCGGTAGCCCGCAGCTGCCGGACCTTGATCCGTTCCTGCTGCTGGACGAGTTCGGCACCGACCGCCCCGAGGACTACCTGGCCGGTTTCCCCGACCACCCGCACCGCGGTTTCGAGACCGTGACCTACATGCTGGACGGGCGCATGCGCCACAAGGACAACCACGGCAACGAGGGCGTGCTGGTGCCCGGCAGCGTGCAGTGGATGACTGCCGGCCGCGGGCTGGTGCACTCGGAGATGCCCGAGCAGGAGGCCGGCCGCATGCGCGGGTTCCAGCTCTGGGTCAACCTGCCCGCGCGCGACAAGATGACCGCGCCGCGCTACCAGGAGTTCGCGCCCGATTGCATTCCTCAGGTCACCCCGGCGCCCGGCGTATCGGTCAAGGTCATCGCCGGCCAGGTCGAGGGCGTCACCGGCCCGATCGTCCAGCCGGCCACCGCGCCACTGTATCTCGACATCGCGCTGGAGCCCGGCGCCTCGTGGGAGTGCGCGCTGCCCGATGGCCACAACGTCTTCGCCTATGCCTACGAGGGCGGGGTCGTGCTGGGCGAGGGCGACGATGCGCGTCCGCTGCCGGTGCAGGCGTTGGCGGTACTGGGCGGTGGCAGCCGCCTGTCGCTGCGTGCGGATGAGACCGGTGCGCGCCTGATCCTCGTCGCCGGCCGCCCGCTGCGCGAGCCTGTCGCCCGGCACGGACCATTCGTGATGAATACCCGCGAGGAACTGATGCAGGCGTTCGTGGATTTCCGCGAAGGCCGGTTCTGACCCGTTGGGGCAGCGACGGGCACGCGATCGAGCCCGCCGACCGATCGAGGCAAGGGAACTTCGCTGGTGGTCGGACGGATCCGCAGGCGGGCACCCCAGCCTGCCGTGGTGGCCCGGTCCGCAACGCAACTCCAGCAAGCGACGCGATCCAGAAACAACAAGGGCCATGTCCTGCGACATGGCCCGTCCATTGCGGCTGGGTGGAAGCGGAGGCTACTGCCCGGCCACCACCTGTGTATCGCGTCGCGCGCCGAAACGCAGGGCCTCGGCCTGGCCGAAGGCCTCGACCAGCGCGTCGTCCGAGCGGGCCTGCAGCCAGATGTGGGCGACCCGGCCGTCGGCCAGCCGCACCAGCGTCTCGCGCGCCTGCACGCCCGGCTTGAGCGCGATCTCAGCCCGGTACCACTGCACCTCGCGGCCGTCGATGCGACCGGTCTCTTCGCGGTTGCTGCGGTCCGGATCGAACGGCGAATCGCGCCCGATCACCATGCCGAAGGCCTCCGATCCATCCGCGCGCAGCGCGCGGCAGAACTCGGAGTCACCTGCATTCTGGTGTTGCCATGCCAGGCCCGAATCGACGGGCAGCTGGGGGCAGGCATTGGGATCCTGTGCCTGGGCCTGCGCCGCGACCCCGAGCAGCAGCAGGAACGGCAAGCTTCGTGCCGAGATGTTCATCGATTTCCCCCTGGATTGTTGCAAACAACCCGTGCACGTCCGCACGGGCGTGGCTCCAACATAGTCCACTCACGGGGTATTGACAAATCCTGCCAATTCAGTTTCCGGCGAAACCGATCGGTTCCGGGCTGCCATGCCGCTGGCCCGCAAGCCGGGCTGGTACCTGATCACACGCCTGCAGTTGCACCGCGTCGCGACGCCAGCCGATCGGCAAGGCGGGTCGGTTCCGGCAGGCGGTAACCGGCCAACCGCGCCATCACGTGCTTGACCGCGGTGGCGTGGCTGACGCGATGGCCGGGCGACACGATCAGCGGGCGGCACCGCAGCTTGCTGCGCAGCGCCGTGCCGATGCGCAGGCCGTCCAGCAGCAGCGGCGAGTGGTCCCCCGGGACCGGGCCGGGTTCCTCGTACTCGCCCACCAGCACCGTCTTGGCGACCCCGATCGTTGCCAGTCCAGTTTCCACCCCCAGGTGTGCAGCAACACCCAGGCCACGGGGATGCGCCACGCCCTGTCCGTCGACGAACACCAGGTCGGGTGGCGTCGACAGCAGCGCCAGCACCTCCAGCAGGGCCGGGAGTTCGCGAAAGCTGAGGTAACCCGGGATGTAGGGCATCCGCGTTGGGGTCCGCACGACGTGCTGTTCGACCACCTCGCCCGTGCGCGCGCCGATCAGCACCGCCGCCGCGCGCGTTACGGTCCCACCGTCCTCGAAGCCGACATCCAGACCCGCAACCGTGGACAGCCGGCGGGGCAGGCGGTCAACCAGCGACACGCGACCGGCCAGCTCCAGCTGCTGGACGCGGAGCGCGGCGGTGGTGCCGGTCCATTTCGGAAACGCCGTGGCCATCACGGGTCGCCCGAGACATCCAGCGTGGCGCTGCCGTCCGTGCCGACCCTGACCACCATCTGCCGCCCGTACTCCGATTCGGCCATGGCCGCGACCGGGCAGCCGCACAGCGCCGCGGCGATGTCGGGCGCGGTATTGCTGTGACCCACCACCAGCACGTCGCCCTGGGGGTGCCTTTCGCGCAATTCGCGCGCGAACCCGTCAGCGGGTCGCCGGGCGTCGTAGATGTCGATCCCAAGGCCGTGGCGGCGCGCCGTCGGCGCCGCGGTCTGCCGGGTCCGCCGGTAGTCGGTGGCGTAGGCGGCGACCACCGGACGCGCGGCCAGCGCATCGGCCAGGCGTTCCGCCCGTGCCAGGCCCGCAGCGGTCAGGCCCGGGTCCTCCCCAGCGGGCGCTTTTTCGGCATGCCGCACCACGATGAAGTTCACCGCGGAGGCAGTGGCGTCTTCGTGTCGCGTGCCGGCACACCCCGCTGTCGCCACTGCGACGGCAAGCAGCGTGCCCAATGCGTAGCGTTTCGCGGTGAAGGTCATCATCAATCCTCTTTCTGTTCGGCTGTACCGCTGCCAGGGGTTGCAACGGGATGTACGCATTCGAACCACTCGAACACGATCGGCATGTCCGGCCGCGGCGGGTGGCCGCTGCCGGCCAGCTCGCGCTGGTAGTACGCCCAATGGGCCTCGCGCCACCACGCCAGCGTGCCGTCACCTTCGCCCTCGGCGCGGGCGTGGTCGGCAGTGACCCCGTCGAAGGGCACGATCTCCACGGCGGTGATGCGGATGATGCACTGGGCTTCGCCGGCCCAGTTGGTGACCACGTGCAGGTCGCCGACGCGGGGCAGCGGCTCGCCGGCGTGCTCGAACGACCACCGCGAAGGCGCGGTGGCGCGTTTGCGACCCGCCAGCGTGAGTCGTGCGCATTCGTCGGCATCGTGCGGGTTGTCGCAGAAGTGCCACGACGATATCGCCGGCTCCGGCCCCGCAGTCGACGGTGCCAGCGCCTGGAATTCCCGCCACATGGCCGTTACTGAAGCGTGCACGCTTCGCCCCCGCGCCCGCATGGACGGAGTCTTCCAATGGCGGGCCGGAGGTTGGCCGCAACCGGGACCGTCCTCATTGCGCGGCCCACGCAAGGCACAGGGCGCCCGCCGCGAACAGCACCAGCCAGGAGATGTGGCGGCCACGCGTGATGACCAGCGGCAGCAGGCCGCAGGCGAGTAGCGCCCAACCGATCGACGCGGCCAGCGAGCTTGGCGAATGCGGGCCTGCGATCTGCACCAGCAGGGCGGCCAGGGTCCATGCCAGCAGCGTTGTCAGGTGCCAGGCAAAGCGCAGGGTGCGACGGGTGAAGTCGGGGCCGCCGAACAGCTTGGGCAGGTCGCGACGGAACAGGCGTACCAGGATGTAGCGCTCGCCCAGCACCGAATGGGCCAGGCCCAGCAGCGCAACCAGCAGTGCCGCAAGGTAGAGCATCACGACGGGTCCTCCCGGCCGTGTGCGTGCAGGTCATTGCGGTGGCCTCGACGCACCCGCGCGCATCCCCAGGCACTAGCCATGCTGGAGGATGTTGACCAGGTTGCCGAGCGGGTCGCGTACATAGAACCGCCGCACGCCCCAGGGTTCGATCGCCGGTCCGTACTCCAGGGCGATGCCCGCGTCGCGCACCCGTCGCAACGCCTCATCCAGGTCATCCACCTCGATGGAAAGATCCGGTACCGCGGTGTCCGAACCCCCTTGCGAAGCAATGCTGACCTGCACGGTCGAGCGCGATGCGCCGGCGTAGGTACGGATCCAGCCGTGGTCCATGGCCAGATCCAGGCCGAGGATCCCGCGGTAGAAGCCATCGGCCTGTTCGGGCTGTCCGGCCGCGAGGTTGGCGACGATGCGTTTGACCTTCATTGGATGACTCCTTTTGACACACACGTGCACGGTGGCGTGCATGGGACGCGAGCGCTGCCGATCAGGTGACCGTCGGCCGCATTGAACGTACTCCCCCCGCCGCCCCCAGGCGCTTGCGGAACTTCTGCTCGGCCAGGCCATGGGCCTCGGCCAGCAGCGGCTTGACCGACTCGAACGTGGCCGGCCCCGGGTTGAGCACGCAGACCCACGACATCCAGCCGTAGACCGGGTGCGGCAACACCGTGTCCAGGGCGGTGAAGTCGTGCGCCGTGTCGACCACGCCCCCCGCGGCCGGTCGCCCCGGCGGGGCGCCGAACAGGGACCGGTAGATGGCCTTGCCCACCCCGATGTTGAGGCGGAACACGGACGGGCGGTCCAGCTGCGAGGCACGGTCGTTGTCGCCATCGCTGGACTTCAGGGTGGCGAAGTAGACCCCGCGCGGAAGTGCGCGGCCCGGGTTGTAGAAGAAGGAGGTTTCACCCCAGGCCTGCACCGGCACGATGCCGGGGAAGCGATCGAGGATGTAACGGGCGATGCTGGATTCGTCCATGGTTCCTGGGAGCCGTGCGCGCCCGCGGGCAGGGCGCCGATACTGGAGTTGCGCCCGCTACGACGGACTGCGGCTGCTCAGCCACCGGTTGAACGGGCGACGCCGAAGGTCGCGCGCAGCTTCTCGCCGAACGTCTCCTCGCGGAAGTCGTTGAACTCCCCCGCGTCGAAGAAGACGCCGTGGCACACGCCACAGGACTCGTATGCGATGTGCGGCTGGCCGGCAACGACCATCTGGATCATCGGCTGCCGGCACCTGGGGCAGGGAGTCGCACCGGCCTGCTGCACCGGCGTGGATCCGGGCGCGGAATCCAACGTATCCGCTCCACCCAGCTCCTTGAGCTGCTCATGCTCGAAGGCGTCGAACCACAGGCCGGCGCAGCCGGGACACCGGTCGATTTCCACGCCCTCGCACATCAGCGCGCTCATTTGCAGGTTGCACTTGGGACACTTCACTTGCCTCTCCTCAAGATGGAAAACGATCAAGGCCGGGCCTCCACGAAGGCCCGGCCAGGGACGCCCGGGGAATTCAACCCGTCATCGGGTTGCCGTGGAAGGATCGATCACGGCGCTGATCGGGCTGATCCTGTTGGCCGGAAACCCCGACCGCCGGGCGTGCTCGCGGATGAGGTCCTCGCTGGGCGCCTCGTAGACGCAATAGATCCTGTCACCGGCGACATAGCTGTGCACCCACTGGATGTCCGGGCCCATGTCGGCCAGGACCGAATTGGAGTGGCTCGAGGCGTCGCGCAATGCCTGCTCCGACATGTCGCCGGCGCCCGCAATCTCGCGTTCGATCAGATACCGGGTCATCACGTTCTCCTGTTGCCAATCGACCCCGGAAGCGGGGCCAGCCGACGGACTCGCCCGCCGCCGTGGGAAGGGACCTGCGCGAGGCTAGCCGAACGCGGGTCGTGCAACCACCGCCAGGGACGCGCCCTGCGGCAATGGCAATGCCGGCACACGGGTCGTTCAATGCGCCCGCGTCAGCGGTTATCCCCCTTGCCAGGATGCCTGTCCAGCAGGTAGCCGACGCCCCCCGCGAGTGCAACGGGCACCAGCGACCAGAAGGGGATCACTGCCACGCCGATCGCGGCATTGGGATCGGAGGCCAGGTCCAGCGTGTAGTGCCAGTACCCCGCAAAGCCAAAGCCTGCCGCGGCTGGCAGCACCAGCAATGCCGGGCGCCGATAGACCGCGGTCCAGGCCAGCACGCTCCCCCACGTGATCGCGTTCAACACCCCCAGCAGCAGGAATCCCAGCGCTCCCGCGGCCGTGTATTGCGCCAGCCACTCCAGTCCACCCGGCAGGCGCGCCAGGTAGGGCAGGAGAACGCCGGTGACCACGATGGCCCGGCGTGCGTGCGTCATTGCGTTACCGGCCCGACGCATGTCGCCGTGCGCACAGGGTGCGACCCGGGGAGGTCGATTCCGACGTGCCCGCCAGCCTCATTGCCCGCTCGCCTGGCGGGTAAACACCAGCCGCTCGTTGATTCTGTCGCGCTCCACATCCTGGGCGCGCGCGAACCCCAGCTTTCCCCCGTGCCTGACCGTGGTCGCGCTTCTCAGGTAGCCGGCCAGCATCTCCTGCTCGCTGGCGGAGTGGAAGAGAAGCTGGTCGCCCTGCAGCCGCCAGCTTCCCTCGGCTTGGCCATAGACACCCAGGCAGCCCTGCCAGTTGCTGGAGAAGCTGCCGTCGGGCCGGAGGACAACGGTGATGTTGCGGCCGAGCCCATCACCGCTGTAGTAGGTGCCGGGCAGTTCATCCGGGGTGGCATGGACGATCGAATCGGTGGCACAGCCCGCAAGCGCCAGGACGAACGCGACGGTCACGATGGTCTTTCGCATGCTGTCCAGGTCCTCGAACGGGTTGGTGCCCACCCTGGCGGCTCAGATGATGTTCCCCGCGGCGCCGCCCAGCGCCGCCCACAAGACCAGTCCACCCAGCACGGCCGAGGCAGCACCCAGCAGCGGAAGGAACCGCAAGGCTTCCGGAACGGCACGCCGTGCGAAGCGATGATGCCAGCGCCAGGGCACCAGCAGCAGGCCTGCAGTCGTGGCCAGCATGATCCCGCCGAAGACGCTGAGGGCCGTCGGCAAGGCGGTGCGTGGTGCGGCCAGCAGGAAGGCAGCGCCCACCACCAGCCGGACCGCAAGCTCCAGGTAGTGCTTGCGCGGGGAGCTGGCGAATCCGAGCAGGAACCGGCGCGCCGCGGACGGCGCCAACAGGGAGAGCGCTCCCAGCGCCACGAAGAAGAGCCCGGCCATCGCCACGACCGCAAGCGACACGTTGTGCATCACTGTTGCCTCACCACGCCCACGGGCGTACCACCCCGGCGACGTCCCTTCGCCGATGGGCCATGGAACGACCTGGGCCTGCGCTTCAATTCCACTCCATGCATCGTGCAGAGGGGCCTGTTCGCATCATCCGGGCGTCCGCTGGCCCGGCCCCGGCATGCCTGCCGTCAGCGCGCGACATCGCCCACGCCCGGCCGCTCGCTCTTGTTGCCTGCAAACGCATCGAAGATGCGGCGGTGCGCATGGTACGACCAGGGGTCCCGCCGCTCGTAGTAGCCCCCGACCCACGCCTGCAGGGTTTCCAGCATGGCGTCCTGCGCCTCTTTGGAGGCGTACTTGTGGGGCTCCCAGGGCCGCAGGCGGTTGTGCCGCAGGCACGTTTCCAGCCCGGGGTTGAGGAACACCAGTTCGGTGCAGTGGACGGACGCGGCCTGGACCAGTTCGCCGTAGCAGCCTTCGATGACCCAGCGGTCATTCGCCGCCAGGAATGCCTGCAGGGACGCGTCGATGGACTCGCGCGGTCGCTCCACGGCCACCTTGCCCGGCTCCCAGACGATGGAGTCGAGGTCGAGGTGGGGCAGCCCGTGTGTCTTCCCCAGCTGCCGGGCCAGCGTGCTCTTGCCGGAACCCGAATTGCCGAAAACCAGATATCTCAAGCCGCCTGACTCCTTGGCCGGGCCAAGACCGCTCTGCACGGGTTGGCCGGTAATGGACTGGCGCAAGCACTCCCGTGCCGGGCGCAGCGTGGGCATCGGCGCCGACCGCCGGCGGTCGCTATGACCGCGGCACCATGCATGCCGGATCGCGCCGGTAGCGGAGGTAGCCGATCAAGGTGAAAAGCGCCGCCGACAGTGCGCCCCACAGGGCTGCCAACACCGCCGCATCGCCTGGATCATGTCCCTTGGCGAGCTCGACCGCGAAAAGCAGGGCGCCGGCAACCAGCAGTGCAACGACAAATCGCTTCAACCAGAACTTCCTTCCCATGAGCCTGACCTCCTTTTTCAAACCCGTCGCAGTCCCGCGTGGCACCATGCGCGCGAGGCAGCACTCCAGCAAGCTGCGGTTGACGTCGCGGGCGATGCTACCGCTCAACCGCCCGGTTGCCGTAGGCAAGACGACAGAAGACCAGCAGTACCGGAACTGCCAATCCCACCCCGATAAGTCCCGCCCTTGGGCTGTCTTGGGCGAGCGCCGCGACCGGAACTGCAGTCAGGACAACCGCAACCAGTGGGCCGGCGAAGCCGGTACGGCGAAGCAGGGCAAGCGCCGGAGCCAGGTAGAGGGCGCCGAACACGAAGGATACGACCGGGCCCAGTAGTGCGCTCTGGGCAACGGCTTGCAGCCCGTCGAGCGCCGAAGGCGGTGTTGCGTGCACAGCCACCCCCATCGTCGCCAGTACCGCACCTGCCGGAACGCCGCCAAGCAGGCTGGCGACGGCCACGTTGCCGATGATTCTTTCCGGTTTCGCCTTCACCCCGCCCATGAATCCACTCATCGACGCAAGCCGTCGGGTACCGCGTCGTCAATGCCGGTCACACCCCTTTCCGCGATCATTTCATGCCCTCCCTGGCAGAACAAAAAAAAGCGATGAACCCTCGCTGCCCCGACCGGACGCATCGCGGGCCTCCCGAGGCGTGGTCAACGACGGTGCATGCAGCGCCCCGATAGTGGAATGGGCCCGTACAGGCGGTCGATACCTGCAATGCCACCCGTCTGCTGCAGGTAGAACGCATTCTCCGATTGAACCAGGTGCAGCGTTCGGTAGAACGCGTCATGGACCACGCCGGGTGGGTGGGTGCCCAGAGACGCGATTTGCACGGCAAGGCCTTCGGGCAGCGAGTTGGTGGATGGCCACGACGAGGGGATTCCAACCTCCATCAGCCCGATGGCCTCGGCCTTCGCGCACTCGAGCCAGGGAGTGGCGCTTTGCCCGGAGGTGGAACACGACGGCAGCAGGGCGATGGCCAGGATGGCGGCAGTGATCGGTTTCAAGATTCCTCCAGGTCAAGGTTCTTCCAGGCCAAGGCAGGGGGCGCGCGCGCGCCCACTGCGACCTGACGCTAACGCGGGCTCCGGGGCAATCGCTTGAGCAGGCTGCTCTCGTGCACCGTCTGGCCGGCAATATCCTCCATCCGGGCAAGCGCGGGCACGCCGTGCCGCGTAACGACCTCAAGAGATGCGATCAGGCCGAGCGAGCTTGATGCGGCCGGGACCAGCTGCACCCGCCCGTCATGGAACTGCCACCTGCCTTCCCGCATCGAAGGCGCCTCCATGTCGGACGACCAGGTCTGCAACTCGTACCTGCCTTCAGCGCCCAGGCGGAGCTCCAGCCCGATACAGCACCCCAGCGACCACCCGTAGGTTCCGGCAACCACTGCCTGAGATGGAGGTGCGCTTGCGCAGGCCGATGCCAGCAGGGCAGTGAGCGCTACCGATAGCACTGCGCGCAGATGCAGGGTCATTCAAACGACTCCCCGGTGGGCCCGACTCGCACGGCGCGGAACGGGAGTGGAGCAGATGCGGCCAACCACGCCGGACAACGCAACTGAGCGGCGCCGCATCGATTGGGAGTCAGTTGCTTCCACCAAGTCCAATGAATGCGAATGGCAGGGCGATGCACCTGACAACCTTTGGAAATGCCAGTCCCAAAACCGCCAGCAGCGTGGCGGAAACGAGGCCAGCCCGGAACAGTGCCGACAATGATGCAGCGCCGTCCCCCAGTAGCAAGCACCCGATGATCCCAAGCCATATCCCCGCCCACGCACCCAACAAGCAGGACACGAAGCGATCGCGCCTGGTGGCCGGAGCGTGCCACCAGGAACGCAGGCGTAACCGCTGCTTCTGGAGACGTGACGCCACCCTTTCAACCCGCTTTGGGATCAAGCCGTGCCATCAGGCGGCAACGGCTCGAATGACCGGCGGGGCGCAGTCGGCCTTCGAACTACAGGCCCCGCACACGGCATGCCACCAGCAGCAGGCCGAAGCCGATGATCCATGACCAGGTGGCGAATGGCTGCGGAACGCTCGCCACGCCGAAGTGCGCAACCAGCGCGACCACGAACAGGACCAGCGAAATTACCCATACGGCCATGGTGGGAGCTTTTCCGGAATTGCGCATTTCACGTCCTTTCAGTGGTGGTGCAGGGAAATCGGGCGGATCTGCCCGTACTGCCTGGCGCCTGGGTAGTACCGGCGCCCGGCGCGTCGATTGTCATCCATCAGAGCGCATGAGATGCAATGCCACGGATGCAACCAGGAACAGGACCAGGAACAGGACCGAGGGCCATCGGGGGCCATCGGGGGCGATGCTGGCTGCGATCAGGTACATGCCGAACACAACCGGGACGGACGAAGCGAGCGTGCGGGTGCGCCGGGTTGGCGCAATGCGTCCAGGAAGCAGCACGGGACGAATGAAAGCTCGAGTAGCAAGATCCGGCGGCGTCCACGTCGCCCACAATGCGACTGTCCCCCAGGCGACGAACGCCGCGCCCAGTGCGATGAATGCATGGTCCACGATGAACCTCCTGTTCCAACGGTGATCAAGGTGATCGGCGAAGCGTCTTCAGCCTTGCCGAGTCGTGCGGGCGCACCCACTCGGGACGCACCAGCAGCGAACAGGCAGCAGCGGCAAGCGCGCCGATCATTTCCAGCGGAAGCCCCGCCCCGAGGTCCGCCGGTCCAAAGATGCCCCACTTGTACGCCAGCGTTGCAATGTAGCCCAGTGCCGCCCCCAGGAGGGCCCGCACCACCCGGCGGCCGGCCACGGCATCCGGCGCCAGCGCGCAGGCCGCCGACATCAGTAGCCCGGCCGCCAAGGAAGGGGCGAGCCCGAGGACCCACGAGAAGGGCAGGGCGACCACCAACAACAGCAGGGCGTCGGTAGCGAACTCACCGAATGACAGTTCACCCGATACCCGCGGCACGAACGTCAACCAGACCAGCGCGCCCATCGGGGGGGCGGCGGCGCCGAAGAGCAGCACGATTCGCCAACTGAAGAGCTTCGGGAGGCTCATGCCGGGCCCGGCGCGTGACTGGATCCCCGGCGCGATTCCGGGTCCGACATGGACAAATACCACGGGCGCACGGGGCTAGGCATAGCCCTGTTCGACGAACAGCGCGTAGCCGCGGCCCCTGAGTTCGGCAAGCTCTTTGAACAGGGCACTGTCCACCTCCTCAAGTTGAAGCAGGACTTGCCCTGCATTCGTGCCTGCAGCCCGGGCGACAGTCCATCCAGAGGCTCGGGGTTGGTATACACGGGCATGAGGTGGTAGCTCACGAAACGCGCCCTGACCTGCACCGCGCCGAAAAATGCCGGCTTCCCGCTCCCGGCGGACTGGGCGGACTGGGCGGACTCCACGTAATACTCATCGCCATCGTCACGCTTCACGACCAGCCGCGAGCCGCTGACCGCCAGGACAGAGCGTAGTTCCGAATACACGGCTTGAAGGTCCGGCATCTTCGCTCATCGGTGAAGGCCGCGCGCACTTCAGCGTATGCCTCAGCGTCCGGGCGGGGCCGCGAAGCAGCAACAGGCTCAATGCACCGCGCGAAGCGAACTGGTGCCTGATCCACGCTCTCCTGGGTGGTATCGGGAGACCGGCTGCCGGAATCACACGGGTCCGGGACGCTACTGTGCTTTGAATGGATTGTCACGGCGAGGCCGATGCGCGGTTGTCGATGATCGAATGCCAATCGTGGTCGCCTGTCCTCTGGTCTCCCATGGCGAAGCTGTGCAATGAGGGAAGTGCCGGGGGCAGGCTGCGATCGCAAAGGTATCGCGCCTTCCATCCGAGAGGCCGGGACCCGCAGTCTATGCCGGCGATCAAACGCGCATCGCAAGAGAGCACGAATTCATTCCTCGCACCCCGGTTGCCAGGGTCGGCCGGAAGGCCTACAGAACAGGGGGCCGAATCAATTCGTAAGGAATGCCGGCGGCGGGAAGCTGGCGATCTTGGCCTCTTCCTGGGCGGCACGCTCTGCTGTCCAGCCTTCCTGCAGGAAGGCATGGATTGCCCTCAGTTCTGCGTCCGTCAAGTACGACAACTGCTCTCTCGCGACGATCCCCATGATGCTGCCCTTTGCATACATGTCCCGCCCGTCCCGGGTCACGCCGGTGGTGATGAGCTTCCTGAATTCTGGAAAAGAGTAGGCCTGCACCATGCTCAAGGGCGGCGCATTGATTATTTCCTTGGGCGTCTGGTGGTGGCAGTTGACGCAGCCCACTACATAGGCCAGACGCTCCCCCGACGGAGCCGATTCCGGTGCTGACGTTGCAGCTGTGTCAGGCGCTTCACTGGAACACGCCGAAAGCGCGAACAACAGTCCCGCACTCAAGCACAAGCGAAGTCGGTTCACGGCGTAGTCTCCTGGGCGGATTGCCAAGCGCATCAGGCCCCACCGCGCGGGCGCCGAGCTACCAGTTTCTTGCGCAAACGAGACAGATCGGAGGCCTGGAGCCGCGGGGCCGGAGCGAGATCCTGACCAAAGTCTGCGGCGGGAACCATCAGGCACGCCATCCGACAATCTGGGCAGGCACCGATAAGGATGCCGTCTTCGATCAGGTGGGGAGTGCTTAGGGTGAGCCATCGGTCCAGCGACCTGGGCACCGGGCGGAACCCGGACAGATTCGGCAGCCCGGCCAATACCGCCGAAGCTTCCTCTTCGCTGGGCCACACGGGGATGAGCTCTTCTCCCGACTCATTCGGCAGTATGAGGGTGGACTCCGCTGATTCGGCGATCCACACGCACTGGTTGGACTGGGCGGCCGCGATCAGGCGAGCGTATCGTTCACGGCTGGATTCGGGTTGAGCCTGCATGGAGGGCCTGGTACCTGAGTCAATGGGACCGCGAAGCGACTTTGGCTTCCACGAAGGGTCAGGCCTTTCGCCATGCCCAGACAAGTGAGGCCGATATGTAGCCCAGGCCAGCAAGCAGGGCGGTGAGCGCCAGCGCCCACCAGGCACCTAGAGAGAAAGCGTCGCCAACTGCTCTGCCTGCGAGGATTGCGACCAGCACGACAGCGCCTGAAATGACCCCGGGAAGTGGCGGCGCCACGAAGCGACGATGCATGCGCTTCTCCACCAGGTACAGAAGCGCAAGAGTCAGGGCTACGACTGCTACAGGTACGAGGGTTTGCATGGAAATGTCCAACTCCGGAGTCAAGCCTTGGCGCTGTGCGGCGTAGGCTTGGAAGCCGTGTCAGGCCCCACCGCCAGCTCCACCAGCTGAACCCGCCGACGGCCGGTTGCGAGATGAAACGCAACGTACGCGGCGAGCAACGCCAGCATGACCGAGACCGCCAGCACTGCAGGCATTACCCAATCCGGCGCGCCGCCAAACAGGGCGACGATTCGGGGGCCTGCAAGCGTGCCGGCCAGTGCCCCCGCCAGTGCAGGAAGGAACACCGCAAGTGCTCGGCGAGCAGAAATTTGCTTTGACGTTCTCACGGGTATCCGATGCTGCCTGTGAGGCCCAACTTGCAAAAGGCGTGCATGGACCCTTTGCATGAGGGGCTTGCCCAAATATGCCTGCCAGGGGTCAGGAGCCGCTCGGCAGGACGTCTCGCCAGCCGAAAACAAGTTGCCGGTCTCATGGCGCCATCTGTTTGGCAGGCGGGGAGGCCGATATGCGATCCATCAAGTACGTCCCGTCGTATCCGGGCCACGGTGAAACACCGTCGTGGAATCCCGGAAGGCGATCGGCAGCCCATTTGGAGGACACCGGCCTATCACCGCAAATTCTGCCCATGTCACATACCCAGGCTGTGCCGGAACGGTATGCAATACCTATGGTGGTAGGCGAGAGGTCGGAGAGCAGGAAGGCGGTACTGGAGTCTGTCCGGGGTGCCCTGCTCGCGTGGTAGTTGCCGATCAGCACGACAATACGCCCCTCGCTACCGGAAGGTAGCGCAGCCCGAATAGCGGCGGCCATTGCAGCATCCCTCGTAGTGCCAGAGTGTGGCTGGTCGATGGCGACGAGGCGGATGTTCCCTCCGGTCGCCCGGGTCGCTCGGAGCCGCTCAACTAGGTTGAGCATCGCCCTGCTTGACCGCCCGTCTTGACCCGGCCTCTGCCAGAACGGGCCTGCAAGCAGCTCCAACCTGTCGGTTGGCGATCCCGGGCTGCGCAGGTAACTATCCAGCCGCTCCTGCTCTCCACTGTCAATCTCCAATCCGACGACAACTTCGCGCCCGTTCTTCGCAACCCTGCAAACGTACTGCCCGACGAGCGCGGGCGCTTCTTCTGTTCCGTGCAGCTCGCCGAATATAAGCAGGCGGCTATCCGGAATGTCCGTGCTACCTCCGCACGAAGGATCCACCAGATCCAGAGGCACCGAGGAGCAGGAGGCCACGAGAGCGCCTGATAGGAGTATCGCAAGAGCGCTGAACGTCTTCATGGGTGATGGCGCCTGGGTTGAGCCGGTTGCGAAGCGGAGCAGTCTGGACGACTTTCAGCGGCGGCCCGCCTGCGCGAGCGTGGCCACGGCAGGCGCAGTATGCAAGCCGGCGCGCTGGGATCGATAGCACCACTACCATGAAGTAGACAACCAGGATCGGCTAATAGGGGGCTGTCCCGCCCAAACGCCCAAACGCCCAAACGCCCGAAAGCCCGAAAACCTGAAAGGGTAAGGGCGATGACTGGCAACAGGGAGATGCAAAGACCAACCGTTGCACCGGCAGTGGCCGCGGCGAGGTGCCCCTCGGGTCTTGTTCTGGCCGCCCCGGTAGATCGCGCTCATGCCGGTGAGCGCGGCAAATACAAGAATCAAGGAAGGCGCGAACAAGGGGACTCCGTGTCGAAGGGCAGGACGCCAGAAGCCCGGGCTGATCCTCGTCGCGAAGCGGCTTGGGCTTGAACGAATGACCCGCTGCTAGGCCGCAATCCGGTCACCTATCACCCTGACAGCAGTTTCAACACCCTTTTCTTCCGCCACGCGAGCTCCCAACGTCCTGGCGTTCTCACAGATACGCCCAGACGCCGCCACCTGGTTGATTGCCGAGGCGATTCGCGCAGGTGTTGCCCGCTTGCGGGGAATGGGCTTGTATGCGACGCCCATCTTCTCGAGCTCCCGACTCCAGAGCTCCTGCTCTGCCGTATGGGGGACGATGACCGACGGTATCCCGGCACGGAGGGCTGCTTGCGAGGTTCCGGCACCACCGTGATGAACGACCGCTCCGCACAGTGGAAAGACTGCGAAATGCGGCGCGGAACTCACGTAATGGACCTGGCTGCTGCACTCCAGCCCGAGTTGCTCCCAGCCAGGCGCCTGTATGACCGCTCTCACCGACGCCTTCTGTGCCGCACCGGCCAAGAGTGCGATCGTCTGTCCTTGGTTGCTGCCTGACATCATGCTGCCGAAGGTCATGTATATCGGCGGGGAGCCGCTGGACAGGAATGACTGCAGCTGCTCGGGCACGCAGCCCTCGGCAACGGATTCCTGAGTGTCCAGCGCCCCGCAAACCACATAGTGGTTTGGCCAATCCGGCTTCCTCTGGCATATGGCCGGGCTGATGGCGAGCAACGTCAGGTAGTCCGATGCCCACACGTTGTCGATCATGTCACGCGCGGGCGCGACGTCGTGCCTTGCCCGCAACCGGTCCGGGTACTTCTTGAGGGCCTGGTTCAAGACCGACCTGGCAAGTCGCCAGGCCACCCGATTGCTGAAGGTGCCGAGATTAGGCACGCCGGAAGGTGGCTTAAAGGCCGACGGTACTGCGCCATCGGCTAGGACAACGCTCACGTAGGGGCGCCCGTACCGCTCAGCTGCAGCGCCAAGCGTGTATAGGAAGTAGTGCCCGATCACCAGCTCGTTCTCGGCACAGAGTTGCTCGGACGCCCGGTACATCTCTGACTCGGCGGGCAGCAGCAGCTGTTCAATCGCAAGCCGGGTTTGTCTGATCGCGTTCCGCTCACGAACAATCGTGTCCCCGATGCTCTCGAGCAGCAGCCTGTCGGGCACCACAGGTGTTGAAACGACGCGCAGCCGGAAGCCTGATGCCGTGCTGAGCCCGCCATAGCGCTCGCTGTCCACACACGTGATCACCAGCGTTACTTCATGGCCGGCGGCCTGCAGGCCGCCGGCCAGGGCCACAAAGGGCCGAATGTCGCCATGGCTGCCCCAGGTCTGGATTCCGATCTTCATCTGCGGGAGACCTGTCCTTGCGGTCTGGCCGCCGGGTCATGCGGCCCACGAAGCGGCGGACGCATCGTTACGCTTCAGCCGGTCGGCTGCGATAGCGTCCTACAAGCCACCCCAGGCTTAGAACCACCAAGTAGCACTGTAGAAAAAGAACCATGTGGTAAAGCCATGGAGGAGGTTCATGCCAATTGCCAGAAAGCAGGGCTGCCCCCTGGAAAGAAACGTAGAACGGTGGCCAGAGCCAATCAACGGCTGCTTGCCTGGCGAGAAAAACCAGGGCCAGGGCGAGTCCGGACCCCAGGAGCAACGACTCGATCAAGCGGCGTTTCCAGATCTTCATGCGCGTACCTCACGGACCAACATCAATTCTGCCTTACTTCCGAGGCTGCAACAGGAGCCCTAGGCGCCATTGCATGACTCAGCCGCGCCGCGAAGCGACGGCGGCTTGAACGAATTGTTAGGCCGCTGCCTGCCAGAGTGGGAACCTGCGAAGGTGAGCCTGAAGCTTCGGAAAGAGCTGGTCGACGAGCTCGGTGAGCTTGGCCTCTGTGCGAACGAACTTGCTCATGTTGGCTCCACCCGAAAGCGAGTCGTATACCGCACGCCCGGCTTCGCGGCCATCGGCCCAGATCCGCAGATCCACGCGCGCCAGGTAAATGGCCATGTCCCATCGATAGATGGCCTCATAGGTCGCCACCAGCGGGCATGCGGTGCTGGGCGACCCATCTGGCAATGTGCGAACCCGAAAGCCCTTCTTCTCAAGGACCCGGACGTAAACTTCATGAAATCCGTCTTGAACTACTTCACTATTGCGAACGAGGCACACCTCTTGAGCCCGTTGATTCAGCCCGGAAGGTGTCACTTCCTGAGTAATCGCGCACCCCGACAGTGCAAGAGCCATGAGGGCGAGTGCGATGAGTGGCTTCATTGGCTGCTCCGATGACGTAGGTTGATGACGATGGTCGAGGCCCAGCGCCTGACTTGAGCCGCGCCGCGAAACGGGCGTCGGCGTGGACGAGTCGTCAGGGCGCAGACCGGAGGACATGACGGGCCCAAATCGACAGCAGCAGCCAAGCAATAAGAGTGTAGAAGCCGTAGTGGACAACAATCCCCAAGGTTGAAACGCTCGACGACCCGGAAGCTGGAAGGACGTGCTCCGCGAGCGCGAATGGCCAATTGATCGCAGCAGAGTTGGCAAGACTCACGAAAATCGATCTCGAATCGTGCCCGATGGCCGAAACGAACATCGGGAACATTGCAACAGTCCCGAAGACCAGGCCGATCAATATGGATTGTAGTCCGCGTCGCATCACGCTCTGCCGCCTCACGCCTGAGTTGGGCCGCGCCCGCTAAGCGGCGGCGGCTTGGACGATTTGTTAGGCCTGCGCCACGCAGCCGCCAAGCCGAAAAGGCCAAGCGCGACGAACCGACCGCAGAGGACCACTGCGATGATGTTTTACCCGTGGAGTTTTCGATTAGGGACATGTCCCGGGGGCGCTTGGTGTAGGCACGGTTCGCCAGCACCTGAAACGCAAGCGGCGGCACGACCGAAATGAAGGTGATCGCCGCCCATGGTGGTGCATGGGGGCTTGGATGAATTGTTAGGGGCGCAGACCCGGTGCCGGAAACGCAGACCACGAGCCCAGCCGGTGCTTACGCCCCAGGTGCCGATAGTACGCGGCCATGATCAGGCCGAATACCGCACCGCCAATGAGCGCGATCCACAGCGCTCTTTCTCCGGACATGCCTTCGTACCTGCGATTCTCCAGTACCCAAACGGCGAACGCGAAGAGGGGGCCAAAGAGACCCCCTGATAGAGTTGCCAGGGTAACGAACCCCAGGAACGGAGGCGGAGGAACTGCGATCCCAAGATGCCACAAGATCTGCCACAGCGGCGGAAATGCATTCCACTCGCTGACTCCCCGGGTCGCCATGTGCTGCTTGTAGGTATCAAGCTTTCGAGAATCTTTCATTCGCATCAAACACCCGAGTTGAAGCCGCGCCGCGATGCGGGTTCGGCCTGAATGAATCGTTGGGCGCGCTCTTTGGCCGGCGAACCCCGCCAATAGAAGCCAGAGGCAAGTGCCGATCCCACCGAAAGCAGCTGGCAATCCTGCGCAACTCGAGAGGATCGTCGGAATATTGCGGAACCAAAAGCTCGCCGAACACATCTACCATCTGGGCCATCTGCGCGCCATCCTTTGCTGCTACACACGTCAAAGCGTGCCTTTCGATTCTGGGAAGTGGCTTCGTGCCCCACGCCATAATTATCCCGTGGCGAGACCCTTGGGTGGCCTCCGCCGAGCCTGAACGCGCTGCATGTCGACTCTAACGTCCGCCATTCCCTTCTGGTCGTTGATCCGCCAGTAGCAGTGCCAAAGGCCAGCCATCGCTTCAAGCGTTGCGGCCAGGTGGCGAGCGGACTCCTTGATTGCTCCAATCTGCCCTTCTTGGGCCGCTGGCCATGTGCGCCAGAATGCTGCCTCTCTTGTCTTTGCGAGGCCACGGAAGAGGCGCGAAAAGCGCCTTTGATCACCATTGCTTGCAAGGGTTTCGCCTAGTGATGTGCAAAAGCTGGACCAGTCTCGAATTTCAAATTCGTCAAGCGCATGATCAATCAGGTCTTCAAAGCGTCCTTCAGCCAGTCATTCAACTAACAGCGCGTCCTCAATGCCGGACACTTCGTCCCAGACCAAGTCTCGCTTGATCGCATGTCTCAGTGCGTCGCACCGCAGACCAACCTAGGAATGCAACTTTGACATGTAGCGAGATCCCCGTGACGCCTAACGCCTGGGTCAGGCCGCACCGCGAAGCGGCGTCGGCACGAACGAATTGTTAGGCGGCGTCTGCGCTTCTGGGCATGGCATCGCGTATTCGGGCAGCTCCATTGCGTCACGGAAGTAGCGGCCCATTAGAAGCCTGGGAAATCCAGGTAGCCGCATCAAAAGCGTTGCCAAGTCGCGCACGCCTATCCCAAGTTCCGTTTTCGGCACGAACGACGGCACCATGCTCTCAGCGTACCTCTGCTTGCGTGCAGCGTACGGCTTGATGCGCCTTTCGTAGTGCTCAAGCGCTGAGTCGAGATCCGCTCCGTGACCATGGATTTCGCCGGCAAGAACATAGGCTTCGGCAAGGGCCAAGCCCGCTCCCTCCCCGGCTATCAGGGACGGGCAGGCGGCCGCATCGCCTGCCAGAACGACCCTGCCTTTCGCCCACCCATCCATGCGGATCTGGCTGATGCTGTCGAAGTAGATCCCGTCCGTCGTTTCCAGCTGGGACAGTATTCCGGGGCATTCCCAGCCCATGTCGGAGAATGCAGTCACTATTGCGGCTTTGCGCTCTGACTCAGTGACGGGGAGGGTGCCAGTCAGATATTCGTCCCTGAGCAACATGAAGAAGAGTGTCTTGTCATCGCGTACCGGGAACCGGGCTACGTACCTCCCCGGCGCCGAGTGCGCCACATAGAGATTTTCGTCGCGAGGACGATATCCGGCGACTTCGAACGAAGCGACATGGCACCCCATCGGATACTCGAAAAGACTGTCCGGGCCGAATGTGATCTGGCGGATCTTCGAGTGCAGCCCGTCGGCCCCGATGACGAGATCGACCTCCCGTTGCGGCGCGTGCTCGAAGCCAACGCGTGCGTGCGTTCCGTCGTCATCTATCGTGACGATGCTATCGCCGAAGATCGTCTCCACTCGGTCGTCCAGCAAGCCGTAGATTGCAGCGGCGATGTCGGCGCGCGCCAACGTGGCGATGCGTCCATTTGCCAGGCTCTGTAGAACCTTTGAAGGATAACCCCCGCGTGTTCGACCGTGTCTATCGACCATGCGAAGTTCGTCGGTCTCGTACTGCAGCTCCAGTAGCTTCGGAAGCAGGCCCATCTTTTCCATCGCGTCGTAGCCGACTCCCCACAGGTTGAGAACGTAGCCGCCGGTGCGCAATTGGGGAGCCCGCTCGACCAGCACCACCTCATGGCCCATCCTGCCAAGCCAATAGGCCAGGGCCGTGCCCGCGATGCCCGCTCCGTTGATGGCTACTCTCATGGTCGTCCCTTGCGTGATCTTGGTAGCGCCAACAACGAAATTGGCGCCGTTAGCCGCCTTACACCTGAGTTGAACCGCGTCGCCAAAACGGCGTCGGCCGGGACGAACTGTCAGGGCGCACTTTCGCGTAGCTGGAAAATGTTGCCCTCTGGATCCACGGCGTTGCGGACGATGAAGCCCGGGCCGCGCCATTGCTCTGCGAGCACTTGGCCGCCATGCGACTCTGCCACGGCCTGCGCCTCGGAAAGGCTAGGGACCGTATAGAAGAACTTGAAGGCGACGTTGTCGCGGATGGCCGGCAGCAACGAGACATCCGTCTCGTGCGCGACGTGATCTGGCATAGCGTGAATGATGAGCTGGAGGTCCGGGGAGCTCAGGATCACGAGCGCGTCGGTGGTGCGCAGCCGAGCCAGTCCGAGTAGCTTCTCGTAGAAGCGGGCCAACCTGGCGAGGTCTCTTGCGTAAATGAAGAGTCCAGCGCGAGCGGGTCCTGCCATGAATAGCTTCCTGTGCGAGCGCGGGAGTGTAGCTGTGCGCCCTAACGCCTATATTAACCCGTGCCGCGAAGCTGCAGAAGGTTGCATTAATTGTTAGCTGCCGCCGTCAAAGTCTTCACTGCTGACGATGAGATCAAGCGATGGGGCATTCAGCGACCAAGTCGATAACACGCAGCCATGACTCGATGCGACCTGGCACATGAAGTCGACCCATGCGAGGTGATCGTCTGCGGAGAGCGTTACACCGTACGGACGCGTAGTGCCCTTGAGCAGCCAGTAACCATCTGAGCCGCTTTCTGTTGTGACCGTACAGTTTTCGGCTAGCTCCCCTCGCAGATTCTCTACGCGCGCTTGCGATGGGCCGAAGTGGACGAAGTCGATTGCCAAGACTGTTTCAGCGTCGACTCCGCCAGCTACCAGCGCGCTCCAAACCTGCACAGCCTCGGACAATCGCTCGGTCCGCTTGCGCTGCACGTACTCATCCCAGGCTTTGTGAGCTTCACCATTCATTACACCTCCTGTGGCAGCGAACGCCTGAGCTAAGCCGACCCGCGAAGCGGGTTCGGCTTGAATGAACTGCTAGGCGGCGACCTAGTCACCGTCACCGCTGCCCCCGTCGCCGGCGCCACAACCGTGGAGCCCTGTTCCCGGACCACCCGGTGTCCCTCCGTCAGATGGCAGATAGAGCGGATCGATGGTGCTCGGCGAAGCAGGGCCAAGCGCCTGGGAAGATGCAAATGCCACACAGACGATTGCCCCAAGGACCGGCACGAGCCAGATGAGTGCCAGCTGTAGCAAGCGTTGCGACGGAGCAAAGACAGAGATGCGAAGTACTGCAACTGAAGCTGCAACGTTGATGAGCCCAACGACAACCACTAGTAGGACTGTCAGTTCCATCGGACCCCCTAAGCCGCCTGAAACCTGAGCTAAGCCAACCTGAAAAGCGTAGCCAATAACAAGGCAAGCTTGACCCGCATGCCATTCCTTTGGTGTGGCCAAGCAGGTTATGCCTGAATGAAGTGTTAGGCGCGTCTGTACCGCCGAGCGAATAAGACCCGTGCCATCCAGTAGAGCATGAGAAGCAGCACCACGAGCACAGGGATCGCTAGCAGGGCAAGGTTTCGTATGGGGTCTGGAAACACCTGCGCTTGGCCCAGAAAAAATGAAGCAGCGGCAATGAGCAGCGCAAAGCACATGCGCCATAGATGTCGAGCAAGCCGATGCGGCCCTGCGACGCCCCGTGCGAACAACATGCGCAGGTCAAGGAGTGAAGCCAGCAGTGCCACCGAACCAAAGATGAAGTATGGCGGTGGGGGGAACCCGTCTTTTGTGCCAGCGGGACTGTTGAGAGCCTCGAATCCGAAATGGATCCCGGCAATGCCAATTGCCAGCGCAACCAACATTGCGCCAAGGTCAATCCATCGAGCGCCGGAAGCGGGACGCCGAACCGTGAGCAAAGCAGTAGTGACAAGATAGAACGTAAGCGCACCTGCAAGAACCGAGATAGCCTCCGGCTTCAGAGCCGCCATCACTGCGCCAGTAACAGACATGGCCATCATGACCAAAACAAAAAGCATCCCGCTTTTGCGATGCACCTTTGCGCCCTTGAGGCTGTAAAGCGCCACACCACCAGAAGCAAGCGCAACCGAACCGGCGGCGACGTGCAATACAACCAGAGAACTTGGCATGCCTCGTCCGCCCTGAACCGGAGCGTCATCCTGTGCGCATCCCGTGAGGCACGTCGAGTGCCTTTCGTCACTGTGAGACGTGGTTAAGCGCCCAACACCTGAGGCAAGCCGCGCCGCAAAGCGGCGTCTGATCGCACGAGTTGTCAGGGCTCAGTTGCGGCCCCATCGCCACTTTGGTGGCTCGCCCTTGAACCAGCAGACGATTAGCAGGGCAATGGTAAGCGCACCCACAATCATATAGAACTCGATGGGACGTGCCTCAGGCCGCACGAACACTACTGCGGCAGCGATCCCCGCCAGGTAGGCAAGCAGGACCAACCAGCCCTGCCACGTCTTGGGAAAGCCCCAGCCCCAGCCATACGACTTGGCGGGAAACCAATAGTGCTTGTTGTTATCCATCCGTTTCTCCTGACCCGTCTGTGAGGCCTGGCGCCTGAATTAAGCCGAGCCACGAAGCGGCTTCGGGATGAATGAACTGTTAGGTGTGATATGTGTGTCCTGCCGGACGAAGTGCCATGCGGTGAGCAGAAGCGATAAGGCCGGAAATGTGTCTGCTGTGCGCTGAAGAGCCCCACGTATGTGCGTCACGTCAGGGGAAAGAATGACGACGATGGCGAACGCGGCGCCAGCCAAGCGAAGGAAACGGCGCCGGGCACCAACTCCTTAGAACGCCAGCCCGAACAGCACCACAGAAACGGCGAGGACGCGGGCGAGCTTTAGTCGACTCACGGGTAGCGGAATCCTTTCAGTCACACCCGCCACTTGAGTTGGGCGGCGCCGCGAAGCGGCTTCGGCTTGGACGAATTGTTAGGCGGATTTTACCCACTGTGGGGCCAAAGACATGATCCGCGGCTCTTGCTCCAGCAGTTCCCGGCTTTCGACCAAGTAAGCCTGATAATTTGGGTGCGACAAGAAATCTTTGGCCGCTTGCTCAGACTCGTAGTGTTGAAAAGCGCAGATCGAATTCGGATCGTTGCTGTCAAATGTATAGAAGTATGCAAGATGCCCTGAGTTGTCTTGGATCGCAGGAGCCATGTGCCTGAGCCAGACCTTCTTTACCTCTTCGCGCTTCCCGGGCTTGGTCTTGTGAATAATGAAGAGTGCAGTTGAATTCATTGATGCTGTCACTATTGAGGGAACGATACCGTGGCATGCGATGGTCTCAGACGGTGAGACGCTCCAAAGCGGCCTAACACCCGATTTAAACCGAGACGCGAAGCGGCTTCGGCTTGGACGAATTGTTAGGGCCCGAGCCTTGCGCAAATGCGCTACCTCTTGGGCACACGGTTGCGTAGCGGTTTGGAGCAGTAGGTGCGGCCCAAGCACCTGGACTGTGCGACAAGCGTGCAGACCCCGGGCCAAGGCGGCAGCGGCCGAAGGCGGCAGCAGGCGATCTTGCTCAGCCACCAGCTGCAGCACGGGAACCTTCACTGACGGGAGAAGAGCCAAGACGTCGGCGCTTCTGGCCTCGCCGCGCGTGCCCGCGGTACAGCGGGACTGACCGAGCAAGCTTGCCTTGCAGTTTCGGGGTAGCCCACGGGCTGGGAGAGCCCAAGACAGCAGCGGCAGGGGAGGCTTGGCCGGCGCGAAGCGCATGAGCGGGCCTAATGGAGACATGGTCGGCACCGGTGCACGGGCAAAGGTGGTGGACAGGAAAAACCCGGCTAAGCCCCGCGGAGAGGCTGCAGCAATACGAATGGCCAGCGGTCCGTTGAACGACTCTCCTAGTTCGACGAATGGCCCGTAAGAGGGGAGCTGCGCCCGCACAAGTGGCTCCAGTTCGCTGTAGCCCAGGGGCGATCCACCGGGTGAGCTACGGCACGGACAAGGACGCCTAGAGCACCGAGACTGGCGCAGAAGTCTTCGAGCAGGGTCGCGGTGTCGTCTAGGCCCGGAAGAAATACGACTGCTGTCGTGTTACCTCTTGGGACCTAATGCCTGAGTTAGGCCGAGCCGCGAAGCGGCTTCGGCTTGGACGAACTGGGAGGCTGCGGCCCTAGTCGAATTTCTCACCTCGCCTCGCTCTGCGGCAGACACCGGGGGGGGGGGTTCCCAAACTCCAATAACTTGTGCGCGTTCGTTTAGAATTGCAATTCTTGTGTTATTGGGATAAACACGGACACTCTTGACGTCATGGGAATCGCTGTCTTCACCATATAGCTCGCGTAATATTTGGCCTGCGTGGCGCAGGACGTCAGTCTCAATTTGAGTTGCCAAATCGCCAATCTCAGCCAGTCTCTTACCTTCGAGCTCAATTTCCCGGGGGGGCGGATTTCATGGAGGCTCCTGCTTGGAGTGGGCAGTTTAATTAAGGCAAACTGCGAGGAGTATTGGCCCCTCAAGCAGAAGAACGGAGCTTCCATTGAGGACAGGGCACGCCGGCTAATACCCGGGTTAAGCCGCGCCGCGAAGCGGTTTCGGCTTGGACCAATTGTTAGACCGCGGAGTCTGGTTGTGGAGGTATCAGCGCGGGATCGGCTGCGTTGGCTCCATTGCTTTGGTCGGATAGGTGAGGAGATAGAGCAGCACTAGGATGCCGCCTACCGGCGCCAAGCTGATGAGCTGCCACCAAGGATTGAAGCCGGCGTCGCGCAGGCGGCGAGTGCAGGCCGCGATCCACGGCAGTAACACCAGCAACGAAGCCATTTGCAGCGGCAGGGGGCCGACGGCCTCGGCGAACAGCGAGGCGAGTGCCAGTACCATGGTCACGGCGAGCGCGAACCACCAGAAGTCCGCAGGTGGGGTGATGCCGGTGAATTCCAGGCTACGCATCACGCCTTCGCGCATTGCTTTAAGGGCCGGCTGGCTGGGTGCCGGATCGCCCACCAGCAGCGTCTCGGCCGGCACCTCGAAGACGGCAGCCAGTGCCCGCAAGGACTCAGTCGAGATTCTTGCGCCTGATTCTAGGCGCTGGATGGTCCGAAGGTGCAGGCCGCTCAGATTGGACAATTGCTCCTGTGACCATTGGCGGGCGGCACGGAGCTCTCGAAGTCGGGCGCTATTGATGTGCATGGGTGCTCCTCGGAATCTGTTGCCTTGGGTTCCGGCCATCATCCTGCCGCACGCCTGCCTTCCGTGACGACACGGACCCGACACGGGCAGGGCACGAACCCGACTACGCGCTGTCGGGCCGGGCCTCCACTGCCTCCAAGCGACGTAGGAGCCACTTGAAGGGCTGCTACTGGCTGGAAGGCGGGTTTGGACTGGGCAACCGGCATCCGCCTCGTCGAGGTGCGTAGTGTGATCGGTCAATGTGCCCGGTCTCCACGATGAGCGGCCTGACACCTGAGTTCAACCGCGCCACGAAGCGGCGTCGGCTTGGGCGAATTGTTAGGGCTCGCTGCCCGCAGCCCGATGGCCGTAGCTAAGCACGCGGGTTAGCTGCCAAACGCCGTCCTTATGCCGCCAGATCATTGTGAAGTCAGCTACGCCCTCGCACTTTCCGCTCGCGAATTGACAGAAACGGTGCGAGCCCTGCGAGATGGCGCCGAAGTCCTTGATGGGGTGAACCTGAAGTGTGTCAGGCATCAGCTCCCGGCTGAAGTTGCCACATACGTACTTCCTGGTATTTGCCAACATCTCGTCGCGGCTCCACGTGACTCCGCCCGTGTCGTGATAGAACTCGACGTCTTCGGCGAAGTAGCCTGTGTGCCTTTCAAGTTGCGCCGGGTCGCTGCACCGGTTGAAGGCATCAAATGCCGCCGAATCCAGCGCCGCAACCGTTGCGTGAAGCGTTTCGCCGGTCGAGGCGTCGGGGCCCTCTGTGCCGGAGGCGAAGACAGGGACTGCGAGCATTGCGGCCACCAGGGCCGTAAGGACTTTCATTCGCCTCTCCAAATTAATGGTGCGAGTCCTAACACCTGAGTCAAGCCGACGTGCGTAGTGCAGGTGACGGCGTGGCGAGCTTTTTCTGCCGCGCCCTTGCCGGAACGAAGCAGGTTCGGCTTGAACGAATTGCTAGGCCGTACCCCGACTCCCCAGATGTTGTGCGAAACGAAGTAGGTAGCCATCCGGGTCTTGAACGAGCAACTCGCGCTGCCCTTTTTGTACATTGGGCGTGACCGAGTACCACGTGTCCTTGACCTCTCTAAAGATGGTCACGCCGGTAGCCACCAAGGCAGAACGGACCGCATTGGCGTCAGGGACCTCGATTTGCAAGTTAATACCTCGCCCAAGCGGGCGATCAAGAGGAGTTACATTCCATCCGCGCTCGTGCTGTTGTTCCAACATCAGCTGAGCTTGCCCGAGTTCAAGGTAGGCGAATGGGGGGGCGTCTCGCTGAAATCGAACAGAGAAGCCGGCAGTTGTGTAGAAGCGAAGTGAGACTTCAATCTGGTCGACCGTGAGTTCGGGTACGAGAGCGTTCCAATAAGGATCTCGAAGCATATGAGAGTCCATCGCAACTTGTGCGTCCTAACACCTGAGTTAAGCCGCGCCGCCCAGCAGCATCGGCTTGAATGGATTGTTAGGCGCCCGCCGGGAACTTGAACCCGGGCACGCCATTGAGTTCAACAGTTTCGAACGGGTGCACTGCGACAACCGAAGAAAATAAGATGTTTGGACGGGTGAGTGTGACCTGGTGGAACGGCTTGTCCTCCGTGGGAGGTGCAAAAGCCAGATCTTCCGCAATATCGGTGCGTCGGATTTCCAGCACCACAGGTGCCTCGCCTGGCGTGAAATACAGGTTGGCAACCGTAGCCACATCCTCACGTAGGTTTAAATGCACGCGGTCGCTGCGCTCGTCCGACGGGCAACGAGGAACCACGCCTGAGGCTGTTGCTATTGCAAGCTCGGCAGCAGAGACGACTCGAAACAGGTTTTCCATAGACTCCACGCGCCTGAAGCCTGAATTAACCCGTGCCGCGAAACGGCATCGGATTGAATGAATTGTTAGGCCCGCAAGCGAGCATTACCGTTTCTCTTCCATGAGGCCAACCAAGTTTCCGTCTGGATCACGCAAGAATCCAGTCCAAAGCTGATGGTCCGGCAATGTTGCAGCCAGTTGAGGGGCCCGCTCGCTAACGGCGCCGCGGTCAACAATAGCCTGGTGCGCAGCTTCTATTTCTGACACCTTGAAGTAGACAACTGAGTTGTGTCCAACGCTACCGGAGCCCTGCGGCGTGGTCAGCATGAGGCGGACACCGCCCGCGTCCAAGAAGGCAAGATTTGGACCGGCGCTGAACAAGAATTTCAATCCCAGCGCATCTCTGTAGAAGGCGAGCGCAGCGTTGACGTCACTGACCGTCACAGCGATCTGTCCGATGCCTGAGATCTCTTGGACGCTACTAGCCGACATACCAGCATTCTCCAAAGCGCCAAACGCCTGAATTAAGCTGAACCGCGAAGCGGCGTCGGCTTGAATGAATTGTTAGGCCGCGACCCCACTACGGCCCGATCTCCGAAGCCACCGCCACCGTCAGGTCGTGGTTGACTTTGGCCGATACCTTATAGCTGCCGCCTCCCTCAAAGTAGTCCTGTGGCTCGTAGGAGTACTCCCGGCCGTTGGCGGAGAAGCTCACCGCCAAGCCGGACTCGCCAGACGGGTAGACGTGGGCAGTGCTTGATTGGCTTGGAGCAACGGCTCCCAAACTAGCCTCGAAGCCGCTGCCAGAGAGCACGACACTCTCCAGGCGATGCCCACTGGTGTTGTGAAAGGCGACCGGAGTGCTAGAGCTGCACGCGCTCAAAACGGAAGCTATAACCGCACAGATCATGAGTCGTGTCATAGCGGCCTAATGTCCGAGATAAGCCGACTTGCGACGCAAGTTCGGCTTGATTGAGTTGTTAGGCCTGCGGCCCGGATTGTGGATCCTTGAACTCTGGCGTATCACGGCAGACGGCGCAATGCTGGCCGCGCTTAGATTGGTAGATGCGCGCGGCAGTAAACACCGAGGCCGACAGAAGAGCCCAAATCGCTCCCTCAGTAGTCGCATGATCGAGCGTCCTCCCCCGAGCGAGGTGTGCCAAGACGATGATCACGAATGTTCCAGCAAATACGACCAGGTAGCGGCGGACCCAAAACATTGTACCCATCACGCAATGCTCCCGAGCAGGCCTAACACCTGATTTAAGCCGCGCCGCGAAGCGGCGTCGGCTTGGACGAATTGTTAGGCCGCTCCCCGGCAGACCGCCCGGGGAAGGACCTCTTGCAGTGCCGGCATGACTCGGTTTGCCTGCAGAGAAGCATACGCCGAAGCCGACAGTGGACCGACAACGGACCCCTTCGGCGCCTTAGCTGGCGACCCGTATAGCGACTTGTGGAGGACATAGAAAGTGGAGGTCCCGGTGCTAGGCGCGACCTGCTCTACGACCACTACATCCTCGTTGGAGCCGACCGCTGAAATGCAAGGCTCGACTATGACGGTATAACTCGATCCGCCTTCGCGGAAGGCCAACGAGGTGTTCGAGGTGAGGTCTGTCCAGGCAACCTCAAAATTGCCATCTTTCCACTCAACGCCATGGTCGATGCCAGCGCAGCCTACTAGTGCGGCAAGTAGGACCATGAAACTAGCAAGACGCATGAGTTCTCCTGAGCGGCCTAACACCAGAATTAAGCCGACCCGCGAAGCGGGTTCGGCTTGAATGACTAGTTAGGTGGTGCTGCCGCGGATGCCTGCAGAAGTTGCAGCCGCGAGGCCCACACCACCCGTGAGCTGGAACATTAGCAGCCCAGGCCGACCGGCGCTTTACTCGGAACCCGCATGGCGACATGCCGCCGAAGATGGCTCCGCAATGATTGAGCCGAGCGGCCAAGCCGGTGTAGGGCCAGTAGCAAGATGTCGCCGAAGGAGAGCGGCCGGAGCCGGCGCCGGATGAGCCCGCGACGCACGACACGTTGGCGAGCCAGCGGCCGACGGAGCGACTGCCGAACAGCTATCAGCAGTACCGCCTAACACCTGAGTTACGCCGCGCCGCGAAGCGGCGTCGGCTTGGACGAATTGTTAGCCGTATGAGCTGCCACATTACATACTCGCACCGACCCTTGCGCATTTCGCAGAAGAGTGACCATGTTTGCCCCTCCTCTTGATGCCAAAGTAGGGTGTTTCCCTTCCTGCGCTCCGCAGCGACTGAGTCCTGCCAGCCGACATAAGGCGAGGCGCTAGGGGCGCCCGGTTTGAACCTGGAGAAGAGGTCCGGGGCCTCTTGAGGGTTGAACTCAAAGTGCCCGACAGACCCGCCGTGATCCAAATCGTTATGCGTGTAAATGCTACGGCTGGACGAGGGGAGCAAATCCGGCAGCCAGCCGTGCGCGATGGCGCCGCCCGGGGCGCGAGCCTCCGCCAGCGACGTGTATGTGCGCTTCACGCTCGTATCAGTTGCGATCAGAAGCAGCCACAGGCCAGCTGCCCCAAAGCCGAACAGAACCACAAGAACCAGTAGAACTACCCGCATACGGCTAACACCTGAGTTAAGCCGTGCCGCGAAGCGGCATCGGCTTGGACGAGTTGTTAGAGGGCGCCTCAGTCAAGGCACATGTACCCGCGCTTTTCGTGCTTCACGCTCCACCCAGCATCCGCGGGGACGAATTCGTACATTTCTCCTATGGATGCGGCGCCAACGTACAACCGATATTTGCCAGTGTTGGACAAGTACCAGCCCTGCGACGAAAGGCGGCTAACTCCCGCCAGCTTCAGTAGCTCGTCTGCTTGTTCCGGTCTAACGGCCATCCGGTTAAAGACCTCTCCGTCGTAAGACTCATAACACTTCGTGCCATCGCATGTGAGCTGTCCGACTCGAGGCCCGGGCACGGGCGCGTAGAAACGCTAGCGCAACCAGCCAGGACCAACGCGATTGCGAATGTCGGTCGGTGGAATAGCATCCAGTGCCCTCTAACACCTGAATTAAGCCGACCCGCGAAGCGGGTTCGGCTTGAATGAATTGTTAGGCCCCGGCCTGCTGCGCCATGACCATTTGCTTGACAAGGTGCTGCATGCCAAAGACTGCCGCACCGCTAAGAAGTGGGAAGAAGAAGCGCGAGAACAGACCCCAGGCGCCCTTCTTATATGGGTCTTCCACAACTCGCCACAGGACATTTGAAGCTAAGACGCCTACGTAAAGCGCGAACGCTGCGCTAAGCACCAGCCAAGCGACCTTCGCCGCCAAGTAACCAAAGCGCGCATCAACGTACTGGAAGGCCACAATGACCAGCAGCCATTCGGCGAGTTGGAATGCCACAGGCACAGAGTCAAGGACGCGATAGGTGAATCGCGGCGCCCTTATGACTGTGCCATCAGCTTTGACCTTGTCATAGCCCATACATTTCCCCAAGGGGCCTAACACCTGAATTAACCCGTGCCGCGAAGCGGCATCGGGTTCAATGAATTGTTAGGCCGCGGCCTGCCAACAGAGGAACTTCGCATCGCTGGTGGAGCCCATGGCCGTGATGAAGGCAGCGTTGTCAAAACCCGGCAACTGCTGCGCGAAATGTAGCGCCTCGTGCTCGCCAGAGGCACCGCCAGGAAACGAACACCCAGATCCGGAAGCGGAGCCAACAAATAACCACCACACATCCGGGCTCCATGGGCCGGCCGAGGTTGTAACAATGTAGAGCTCCTTCAACTCCGCAATTGCTACCCGCTCAACGGTCCCATCTGGGCGATGCGCGATGATCTCCGAGTCCGTGACCGCGACCTTGAAAAGACTCTCCGGATAGAGGGGCTCGTCTTTCCGCTTGCGCGCAAATCTATTGAAGTCAGCACTCAGCGCCCACCAAAGCACTCCTGAAAAAGCGATGCCTCCTAGGATCCAAATTGCGATCATCTCGATACGCGGCCTAACACCTGAATTAACCCGTGCCGCGAAGCGGCATCGGGTTGAATGAATTGTTAGGCCGCAACTCAGAGTGGGCCCAAGCCTAGGCCAAGGGTACCGTCAAATTCTTGGCCGGTGAGCCTGGTTGTCCGCTCCGTAAGTGCAGCGTGGCTAAGAACAAGTAGGGCGGCAGTTAACAGGGAGAGCGCAATGGACGCGATGGCTAGACGTTTGGCCAAGCGACTTCCGCGCCAAATGAGCAAGGCTGCGAGAATGCCAGCTGGCAAGACAACGGCCAAGGCTACAGTTGTGACAATGGCATTGACCTCCCACGTATCCACAAACGACTGTTGGATTTCATCGTCTGTGAAAGGCGGGACAAGAAAGCCATAGATGGCGAAGGCGAAGGCAATGGCTAAGAGCCCGGCCAAGCTACCGAGGAGTACTTCACGCAATTCTGTCATTTGGATTGCGGCCTAACACCTGAGTTAAGCCGCGCCGCGAAGCGGCGTCGGCTTGGACGAATTGTTAGGCGCGGGCCAGCCAACTTTCGTAGAACGCGCCTGACACCGACGAAACAGTACCAGCATCCGCTAGCAACTGGGCGTGGACAAACATATGTCCGGCGCTCGCGCCAGGCTTGAACGAATGCACAAACGTAAAGCAGGGGTGCTCTAACCGCGCCTGTTCGGCCCGAACGGCCTCCGCTTCATCAAACCGCCATTCCTTTTGCAACTGCAATCGCATCTCTTCAAGGCGCTCGTATTGCTCTCGGTCGGGGGTGTAGATGTTGCACGGCGGTACGTACAAGGGAATCCGGTGTGCGAGGGCGTCTCGGTAGTTCTTTAGGTAGTTCTTGTGCCAGCCCGCAAGCGTGGGATCCTGCAGGAAGCTCGCTAGTTTGGGAGGCAAGTTTGTCTGGAAATGTGACTTGAAGAGATCAATTGACAGGGGCTTGGCGAGTACGTCCGTGAGGTTGTGGTGCGAAGCAAAAGCCCATGCAAAGTTGTCGAAGAGCCCGACCAGATTGATGAAAAAGGCGTGCAGGTTTACTTGGACATCACTGAGGGTTTCCCGCGGCAAAGGCTCGGTTGCGTCCGGTGGGAATAGCTGAAAGACGCGGTGGAGCGCGTGATGCAGCAGACCGAACCTGCGGCCCGCGCCGTGGGTCAGATGCTCCATCGCCTCGGCGCTTGTGGTCTTGCCGGACTCTAGGAGGGCCTGAAGCTGATGCTGTTCGAGGGCAGCTGCACGCGGCTCAAAGAGCTCCGCTATCTGCGCCAGTGCTTCTTCCGAGTAGCGCATAACTTGTTTCCCGCGCCTAACACCTGAGTTAAGCCGCGCCGCGAAGCGGCGTCGGCTTGGACGAATAGTTAGGGGCCGCCCGCGTCATGAGCCGTGTACGCGAGCTTCACCCCGTGCAGCCACGTACCCATCACCGAAAAGCTGAAATTGCCAGCTGGGCCTGAGTACTCGAAATAGTGCGCGCAAGAGCCGTCGCTGCCTGTGTGCACCAAGCGCGCTGGTGCGCCAGCGTCTTCAGACAGCAGTGAACTGGTGAGCGCGCTATTGCGCGCTTCGTCCATAGAGAGCCCGCATGATCGGAAGTAGATCTCCTCAACCAATGCAATGGGGGCATATAGAATTGCCGCACCTAGGATGAGGCCGGGGATCGAGAGAATTACTCCCGCCAAAATTGTCCGAACTCGCATAGGGCCCTAACACCGGAATTAAGCCGACCCGCGAAGCGGGTTCGGCTTGAATGAATTGTTAGGCCGCAACACGTTGACTACAAGTCCCATGAGCCATGCCGGTCTACCCAGCGGATAGAAAGCCAGTACATCAGTGCGGCAAGAACAAACAGGGGCCCCAAATACCAACGTGGGAACCCCGAGGATGCATAAGAGAAGATGCAAAAAACAGCTGCTACAGCAGATATGGCTACGAACAGCCATAGCCCATTTCTACTAGAAAGTCCCCACAAGCTGACCTTTACCCACCAAGGGTAATCTTCACGAGAGGGTCGGTTGGTCATCGCATTCCTTCCATTGCGGGCTAACGCCTGAATTAAGCCGACCCGCGAAGCGGGTTCGGCTTGAATGAATTGTTAGGCGGTGCTGCTCCGATGGCTGGCTGAACTCCCCAGCGCCAACCGCGGCCAACCCGCGTGCTAGCGGAACACTACCAGCCAGAGCCGACCGGCGCTTTACCCGGAACCCGCAAGGCGACATGCAGCCGAAGATGGCCCCGCAATGATTGAGCCAAGCAGCCAAGCCGGTGTACGGCCAGTAGCAAGATGTCGCCGAAGGAGAGCGGCCGGAGCCGGTGTCGGTTGAGCCCGCGACGCACGACACGTTGGCGAGTGAGCGGCCGAAGAGCGACTGCCGAACAACTCTCAGCAGTACCGCCTAACACCTGAGTTAAGCCGTGCCGCGAAGCGGCATCGGCTTGGACGAATTGTTAGGGCGCGTGCGGTTCATCGCGCGGCCCGTACACGTCGAAGTCTAGAGCAACGCCCAGGCCGGCCGATCTGGACAGCAGCGCCGGTGCCAGAGAGAAGCCAGCGTTGAAGCCTTCGAGGAAGAAGCCGACGAAGAGCTCGACGGAGCCGCCTGACTGGCGATGCTCACCCAAGTAGTGGGCATGCTTTTCCAGCCAACTGACGGTCCTCTCCAAGCTCTGTTCCAGCGATTCGCCCTCTGCCACGTCGAGCGACGCGGTCCAATACGAGTCCTGCCACACGCCCGGCAGGGGAACCGCGCGGGTGGAGGTCCGCGGCTCGCCAACCGACCACTGGCGAAGTGGCTCCAAGTCGAACTGCTCAGTGCAGCTCTCCAAGCGCGCCGTTGGGTGACGCAGACGAAGCGAAAGCTTGTGCCGACACGGGGGTGTCTCTTCTATCATCAGCGCCCTAACACCTGAGTTAAGCCGCGCCGCGAAGCGGCGTCGGCTTGGACGAATTGTTAGCGATCATGCTCACAGACGATTCGACCGGGATCAAACGAGACCTTGGCACAGCGTTGCGCAACTGGCGCGGGTTGCGTGTCACTGCTGAGGTAAGTGGAATACGTGAGGAAGTACATGCCGCCGTCACGTGCCTTGGCAGCGCCATGCCACTCAGCTCCGTCCCCGTAGCTGCCGACCTGCATGGCAATCCAGAATGGGCGTTGGCTCTTAAGGGCGGTCTCCGCGCAGTCAGTCGCTTGTTCCAAGAGCGCTGCATTGGGCTGAAACTCTTGGTAGGGGACGGAACCGCACGCCACAGCACCGGGGCCGCTGAGCTCAGCCAGGCGGACATCTAAAGGCGAGGCGTTCCGTCGACCGAGGCCTCCGGGAGTACTGCACGCGCCGGTGAGCCCAGCCGCCACAAGCAGAGCCGTGAGTCTCAACATGAGCGCTAACACCTGAGTTAAGCCGTGCCGCGAAGCGGCATCGGCTTGAACGAATTGTTAGGCCCCTTGCGTGGAACCTTCAATGGAACTCGCATATAGATGACGCAGCGCTCCGGCGGGTGCGGAAAGAGCCAACGCCTTGAGGGTCCCAGCACTGCTGCGGTGAGGACCTCCGACCCCTTGAGGTGCCGGCCCGTTGCTGTGTGAAATCCGACCACTTCGACAGAGCTTACGGTGCCATTGACCTCCAACCTGCCGACAACCTCAACGGCGGTGAGCGGCTGACCTTTCCAGGCCGCTGGGTACCGCGGCTGCGCCCAACGCACAGCGGCTAAGCCCGATGGACATCTTTCGGGAATGGGGATGTCTGCGCTAGCGGAAGGAGACAAAGTTGCTAAGCCCAGAAGAACAACTAACCGGACGTCTCTCATAAGGGGCCTAACACCTGAGTTAAGCCGTGCCGCGAAGCGGCATCGGCTTGGACGAATTGTTAGCGCTCACCCGGCGGACCCTGAGTGCTGAACGCTCCCGACCCAAACATTTCAACATCCGCCTGCATTGCTTCAAAGAAGTCCGTGCCAACGATTCGGTCTGCGTTGGCCCGGAACGCTTGCTCAATCTTAGCCGTCTGCCTTGGCGAGATGCCTTGAATTGCCTCCCGCACCCGCGCGGCCTTGTCCATCAGATATGTTCCGAAAGGCGCGGGCAACGTGTAGTTGCGCGGCTCGACTGTGCCTTCGTTCGCGTTGACGCGACCCCCTACCCAGTTCGTCTGATTGGGCTCGTTGATGAAGCCGATGATTACGAATCTGCCAAGCTTGCTGTAGGTGAACAGCGCCTGCCCGCCGTGACACAGATCGACGTCGATGGCGCGCATGAGATAGCGATTGATGTTCGGCGGCAAATCTACGCGATTGCTCTCTATTCGATCGAGGGGAAGGAGAAACTGCCGGTATTTGCCTGGGTGAGCAGTTTCTTCGAGCAAGAACTGTCGCCAGGTTCGCTCCGCACTTTCGACCCAGCTACGCTCCCCCTCCGTAAAGTTCTGCTCTTTAAGGTGATCTAGCTGGATAAGTAGATTTCGCCAGGACACGGATACGCAGAAATGCAGTAGCCACGGACCATATCGGAACCGCTCGCCTGACCGTGCGAGGTAAGGGTGAAATAACGCGGTTGCGAATGCGGTCTCAGACCGGCCTAGCCGGCCCTCACAATCCGAACAAAGCCAGTGCTTTTGTGGTCCGTCCTGAACGCGCAGGTTTGGGGCTTCAGTACTCCGGATATGGCTGTTGCCCGAAGATTCCCGTAGCCATCTAAAGACAAACGCAGGGACCACGTGGCTCAGTTGCAGCTCGGACTCGTGCTGGCAAAGACGGCAGATTCCGGTTGGCATGATGTGAGCGCTAACACCGGAATTAAGCCGACCCGCGAAGCGGGTTCGGCTTGAATGACTAGTTAGGTGGTGCTGCCCCGGATGCCGGCAGAACGTGCAGCCGCGAACCCGTACCACCCGTGAGCTGGAACATTAGCAGCCCAGGCCGACCGGCGCTTTACCCGGAACCCGCAAGGCGACATGCCGCCGAAGATGGCCCCGCAATGATTGAGCCGCGCAGCCAAGCCGGTGTGCGGCCAGCAGCCTGATATTGCCGAAGGAGAGCGGCCGGAGCCGGTGCCGGATGAGCCCGCGACGCACGACACGTTGGCGAGGCAGCGGCCGAAGGAGCGACCGCCGAACAACGCTCAGCAGTACCGCCTAACGCCTGAATTAAGCCGACCCGCGAAGCGGGTTCGGCTTGAATGAATTGTTAGGCGGCTGGCGACGGACAAAGAGCAGCAGCGCAGAGCACGCCGGCCACCAGAACGCCACGAAGAAGACCAGGAAGAAAGATGCTCCGCTGTACGCGCTGCCAGGCCGGATTGCAAGCGAAGGCGAGAGCGCAGGAAGACCCACTTGCAGCAACCAAAGCGGCGGGCCAATGAAGATGTCGCGGACGCTGTGCCAGAAGCCCCCGACGCCATCAGTCGCGAATGAAACGCCGAGAAGCAACAGGGCCACGACGAGGCCGGCTACAAGTGTAGTGAGTGCGCGCATAGCTCGGTCCTGCTGCCTAACACCTGAGTTAAGCCGCGCCGCGAAGCGGCGTCGGCTTGGACGAATTGTTAGCCGTCATGGCCGGCTGCTTGAACGAACACCTGCTGGATAGCTTCAGCCAACCGACCGAACTCATTCTCGACGTTCATGGCCTGGATGCGAAGGAAGATTAGCCGTTCCTTGAGATCGGGCAAGCTGATCGACGGTAGTAGCCGATGAAGCTCTGCGGCTTGGCGGTTGAACTCTGCTAGGTCGTCGGCGGCTGCGCCGTTGCCAGCAGCAACGTCGCCTTGCAGGGACGCGCGGTTAAGAAGCGACACGCCTGCAAGTTGCTCCACCCGGAGCACTGCTTCGTAGGCTTCAGCGAGTAGTGGCTCCATGACGGCTAACACCTGAGTTAAGCCGCGCCGCGAAGCGGCGTCGGCTTGGACGAATTGTTAGGCGCGACGGGAGCGGTGCCGCAAGCGCTGCGCAACGATTGGGACTAGAACCGCTACGGCCGCGTACCAGAGGCCGCGGTGCTCCCACGGACGCATGGGCGACGCCCCTTGCGGATCTGGACCCGAGCAATCCATTCGCGACTCGCTGATCACCAGGCCGATATCCGCGCAGTCGTGGCCCAGCAGGAGCCAGAAATTGAGGAACTGCAGGACGAAATAGGCGGCCACCAGCCAAAGAGATGCAATTGCGACCAGCCAAAGAGCTGCAATTGCGAACTTTGCGAGCCGGAATCTACCCACTAGCGCCTAACACCTGAGTTAAGCCGTGCCGCGAAGCGGCGTCGGCTTGGACGAATTGTTAGATGGCCGCCGTGGAAACCTGCGTGCGAACTGTAGCCCACAGGCGATCCAGTTCCGCGACTGCCACCCCCTGAAGCCATGTATGCCCGCGAAGGCGCTCGTGAGCCTCGGCCCACTCCGCAGTGGCAACGGTGTTGCCCAGAACGGCTTCCGCCAGAATGCTGGCGGCGCTTGCCACTAGCGCTTGCAGCGCCGGCCGATCTTCTGCGCGGTCTGTCTCGGCGCGCGACAGCGCCCGAATGTACTGGGCAACAGCAAGCGCTGGAGAAGTGTCTGCGGCCATCTAACACCAGAATTAAGCCGACCCGCGAAGCGGGTTCGGCTTGAATGACTTGTTAGGCGCGACGGTAGCGGCGCCGCAAGCGCTGCGCAACGATTGGGACTAGAACCGCTACGGCCGCGTACCAGAGGCCGCGGTGTTCCCACGGGCGCATGGGCGACACCCCTTGCGGATCTGGACCCGAGCAATCCATTCGCGACTCGCTGATCACCAGTCCGACATCTGCGCAGTCGTGGCCCAGCAGGAGCCAGAAATTGAGGAACTGCAGTACGAAATAGGCGGCCACCAGCCAAAGAGATGCAATTGCGACCAGCCAACGAGCTGCAATTGCGAACTTAGCGAGCTGGGATCTATCCACTAGCGCCTAACACCAGAATTAAGCCGACCCGCGAAGCGGGTTCGGCTTGAATGACTAGTTAGGTGGTGCTGCCCCGGATGCCGGCAGAACGTGCAGCGGCGAGGCCGGCACCACCCGTGAGCTGGAACATTAGCAGCCCAGGCCGACCGGCGCTTTACCCGGAACCCGCATGGCGACATGCCGCCGAAGATGGCCCCGCAATCATTGAGCCGTGCGGCCAAGCCGGTGTGCAGCCAGCAGCGAGAGGTTGCCGAAGGAGAGCGGCCGGAGCCGGTGCCGGGTGAGCCCGCGACGCACCCCCCGTTGGCCAGTCGGCGGCCGAAGGGGCGACTGCCGAACAACTCTCAGCAGTACCGCCTAACACCGGAATTAAGCCGACCCGCGAAGCGGGTTCGGCTTGAATGACTAGTTAGGTGGTGCTGCCCCGGATGCCGGCAGAACGTGCAGCGGCGAGGCCGGCACCACCCGTGAGCTGGAACATTAGCAGCCCAGGCCGACCGGCGCTTTACCCGGAACCCGCAAGGCGACATGCCGCCGAAGATGGCCGCAGTCATTGAGCCGTGCAGCCAAACCCACGTCCGAGAAGCTGCCGGGAACTTGCCGAAGGAGATCCGCCGGAGCCGGTGTGGGATGAGCCCGTGTCGCGCGACACGTTGGCGAGGCAGCGGCCGAAGGAGCGACTGCCGAACACTCTCAGCAGTACCGCCTAACGCCTGAATTAAGCCGACCCGCAACCTGCCAGTCGGTGATTTGTTGAGATGGAACAACGACACATTTGAACGAAGCAACGAAGCGGGTTCGGCTTGAATGAATTGTTAGGCGACGCGGGGCGTGGACTCCCACATGACATCTGCGGTAGACCAGTGCTCTCCGTTCTGGTCTACACAGACTCGGTCGCCATCCTTGTTAACGACCTCGTCCATCGTGCCGGCAGGCACCTCAAAGAAGAAGAAGTTCTCTCCGTTACGGCGAGAGAACTTGCACGTTACCGGGCATGTGCCGCCAGACTTGGTGAGAAATCCGACGATCGCGCTGCCGGTAGGACCAATCAGTGGGATCTCTTTCATTGTCCGTCGATCTCCGTTCCGTGACGCCTAACACCAGAATTAAGCCGACCCGCGAAGCGGGTTCGGCTTGAATGACTAGTGGTGGTGCTGCCGCCGATGCCGGCAGAACGTGCAGGGGCGAGGCCCGCACCACCCGTGAGCCGGAACATTAGCAGCCCAGGCCGACTGGCGCTTTACCCGGAACCCGCATGACGACATGCCGCCGAAGATGGCCCCGTAATGATTGAGCCGAGCAGCCAAGCCGGTGTACGGCCACTAGCGGGATGTTTCCGAAGGAGAGCGGCCGGAGCCGGTGCGGGGCGAGCCCGCGACGCACGACAAGTTGGCGAGTCAGGCAGCCGAAGAAGCGGCTGCCGAACAACTCTCAGCAGTACCGCCTAACACCTGAGTTAAGCCGCGCCGCGAAGCGGCGTCGGCTTGGACGAATTGTTAGGCCTCAGCTTCGGATGTGCCGAGGCGCAGTAACGCTTGGCGGCGCAAGTCGCGAAGCGCTCGGTTGAGCTTGAGGGACGGTGGGTGCGAGTACTGCGTTATTACGCCAAATTGCCTGGGATTAACAGGTACAAAAGGCGTGCTCGTTTTTGGTTCCGGATAGCCGTGCGACACCAAGACGATCATAACCAAGTCTCCCTCCCGCAAATAGAAGCCGAGGGATTCGGCCTGTTCAAATAGCGACACCAAATCCTGCGGCGCCTGCGTATTGAAGCCGACGCTCTCTAGGCAACCCCGGACTGCGCACTCGAGCGCGCGCCCGGCTAGCTGCTGCCACGGTAAGAACTGCTCATGGCCCTGCCGCGAAAGGCATTCGGCGGATCGGGCATAGGTTTCGCTGTACCCAAACCATTCCAACGCTCTGTCGAGCCGAGAAGCGCCGCCACTGACAGCGACAGCGCCTTCTGCGCTGGGCGAATAGCGCGCTGCGATGTCGCGGATCTTGGCCATGCGTGTCACCTCGTCTGAGGCCTAACGCCTGAATTAAGCCGACCCGCAGCGCGAAGAAGAGCAGAACGACGCGCTTGCCAGAGCGGCAGTGTTGCCGAAGCCGCGAAGCGGGTTCGGCTTGAATGAATTGTTAGGCGGTGCTGCTCCAATGGGTTGGCTGAACTCCCCAGCGCCAACCGCGGCCAACCCACCTCCGGGCGGAACACTACCAGCCCAGGCCGACCGGCGCTTTACCCGGAGCCCGCACGGCGACATGCCACCCGAAGATGGCCCCGTAATGATTGAGCCGAGCAGCCAAGCCGGTGTGCGGCCAGCAGCCTGATGTTGCCGAAGGAGAGCGGCCGGAGCCGGTGCCGGATGAGCCCGCGACGCACGACACGTTGGCGAGTGAGAGGCCGAAGGAGCGACTGCCGAACAACTCTCAGCAGTACCGCCTAACACCTGAGTTAAGCCGCGCCGCGAAGCGGCGTCGGCTTGGACGAATTGTTAGGCGCTATGCTGCGCCTGCTCGCGGATAGTGGCACACGCGCCATTGAACAGCTCATAGACGTCTACTGTTTCTCCTCGCTCGACGCGCTTGGAGATTGAAGTCATGGGGAATGCCAGGGCTGCCGTGCCGGGCAGGCTCAACGCCGGGTCTCGGCCGTACTCGTCCTCGACGGCCACCCACTCCAGGCCGAGGTGTTGTGCGAGAGCGTCCCCAAAGGTGATGCCTAAGCATTGCAGCTTAAGAGTGTCTGCAGCAGCTACCCAGCCATTGGCCAAGATGGCATCAACCAAGGCGAGCTTCCCCTCGAGGCTTTCGTACTTGTGCCGGGCGTGCGGCTCATAGTGCCCACGCACCCAGTCGCGTTTGGCCTCCACCTCTGCCGCGTCCTGTTCCTTCAAGCTCTCGACAATTTGGCTCATAGCGCCTAACACCTGAGTTAAGCCGCGCCGCGAAGCGGCGTCGGCTTGGACGAATTGTTAGCCGTCATGGCCGGCTGCTTGAACGAACACCTGCTGGATAGCTTCAGCCAACCGACCGAACTCATTCTCGACGTTCATGGCCTGGATGCGAAGGAAGATTAGCCGTTCCTTGAGATCGGGCAAGCTGATCGACGGTAGTAGCCGATGAAGCTCTGCGGCTTGGCGGTTGAACTCTGCTAGGTCGTCGGCGGCTGCGCCGTTGCCAGCAGCAACGTCGCCTTGCAGGGACGCGCGGTTAAGAAGCGACACGCCTGCAAGTTGCTCCACCCGGAGCACTGCTTCGTAGGCTTCAGCGAGTAGTGGCTCCATGACGGCTAACACCGGAATTAAGCCGACCCGCGAAGCGGGTTCGGCTTGAATGACTAGTTAGGTGGTGCTGCCCCGGATGCCGGCAGAACGTGCAGCCGCGAACCCGTACCACCCGTGAGCTGGAACATTAGCAGCCCAGGCCGACCGGCGCTTTACCCGGAACCCGCAAGGCGACATGCCGCCGAAGATGGCCCCGCAATGATTGAGCCGCGCAGCCAAGCCGGTGTGCGGCCAGCAGCCTGATATTGCCGAAGGAGAGCGGCCGGAGCCGGTGCCGGATGAGCCCGCGACGCACGACACGTTGGCGAGGCAGCGGCCGAAGGAGCGACTGCCGAACAACTCTCAGCAGTGCCGCCTAACACCAGAATTAAGCCGACCCGCGAAGCGGGTTCGGCTTGAATGATTTGTTAGGCGGTGCTGCTCCGATGGCTGGCCGAACTCCCCAGCGCCAAACGCGGCCAACCCGCCTCCTGGCGGAACACTACCAGCCAGAGCCGACCGGCGCTCTATCTGGAACCCGCACGGCGACATGTACCCGAAGATGGCTCCGCAATGATTGAGCCGAGCGGCCAAGCCGGTGTGCGGGCAGTAGCGAGATGTTGCCGGAGGAGAGCGGCCGGAGCCGGTGTCAGATGAGCCCGCGACGCACGACACGTTGGCGAGACAGCGGCCGAAGGAGCGACTGCCGAACAGCTATCAGCAGTACCGCCTAACACCTGAGTTAAGCCGCGCCGCGAAGCGGCGTCGGCTTGGACGAACTGTTAGGCGCTGACTCTACGTCAATGCCGGATCTGCCTGGGAGAGCGCTGCACCTTTCCACGGCTTGGGGATGCGGCGCGCCTTGGAACGGCCCAAAGGTGCATGTGTGGGCACACCGCCCACCCAAGAATGAGCCCCCCGGGCTGTTGATGCAGGAAACGTAGCAATCATCCAGTGCCGTACACCGCGACCGGAAGGCCTCGACTTCACAGCGCTCGCGAGGCGACAGGACGCGGCGCGCCTTGGCGGAACACCCGAGGAACGTGCCGATTTCACCAGAATCCGGTGGCGGCGGAGGTTGCGGAGGAGTCGGAATAGCCGGAGCTGGTGGTAGAGCAGCTAAGTCCGGTACCTGCGACTGCTGGCACCCCGCGAGCAACCACAATGCCAGTACGAGAGCTGAGAACCTTCCCATCAGCGCCTAACACCTGAGTTAAGCCGCGCCGCGAAGCGGCGTCGGCTTGGACGAATTGTTAGGCCGCTTACTCCGGATGGTACGGCGACCTAAAAAGCTCCACGAAGAGACCGAGACCTGTCGCCTGGCGCTGCGCAAACAGGCAAGGTCTCGGTACGCCCACGTACATGTAGTAGTCGTGCCCAATGTGCACGAATGCATCCGGGGCCTCAAGCCTGCACCACAGCTGCTCGCGCAGAAGTAGGGAAAGCAGAGGGGCGATCTGCTGAGGAGGCAGCGCGGCGCCTTCCCTGTACTGCGGAAAGCAACCGTCTGGATCCTCGAGCCCACGGACAAATACCGTTTGAACCCCTGCCTCCACGAGGAAAGCCTCCGCTGCAGCCAGATAGGCGTTCTCCGTTCGGTCGTACTCCTCGCGAGCGAGCACCTTGCCCTCAAAGCTCTTTCCGACGTCGCTTACCGAGGTCCAGTCGTCTCGGGCGTAGGAGCCTTCGACGGAGCGAAACTTCGGGTCGTACTTGGTCACACGGAACTCGAACATTCGGGAGCGGCCTAACACCAGAATTAAGCCGACCCGCGAAGCGGGTTCGGCTTGAATGACTAGTTAGGTGGTGCTGCCCCGGATGCCGGCAGAACGTGCAGCGGCGAGGCCGGCACCACCCGTGAGCTGGAACATTAGCAGCCCAGGCCGACCGGCGCTTTACCCGGAACCCGCATGGCGACATGCCGCCGAAGATGGCTCCGCAATGATTGAGCCGAGCGGCCAAGCCCGTGTGCGGCCACTGGCGAGATGTTGCCGAAGGAGAGCAGCCGGAGCCGGTGCCGGATGAGTCCGCGACGCACGACACGTGGGCGAGTGAGCGGCCGAAGGAGCGACTACCGAGCAACTCTCAGCAGTGCCGCCTAACGCCTGAGTTAACCGGACCCGCCCGCCAGGCGGTGGGTGATGGCAACCGATCCACGACACCTTTCAACGAAGCGGCGAAGCGGGTTCCGGTTGGACGAATTGTTATGGGGCTGCGGCCACCGTACTGGCCGCATGTCTCAAAAACGACAGCGCTTCAGTGGCCGAAATGCCTCGCCGCCGTCCCCAGTGTCCAAAAAGCGCTGCAGTCGCAGATCGCAAAGTACTTTGTGATGCTGCGACTGCAGCGCTTTTTAGCATGTTCGCGCGATCGGCGGCAGTCGGCCGACGGCACATCCCATCATCAGATTTTTCTGCAGGCGCTACGTGGTGTTCCCGCTGCCGCATAACACCGGAATTAAGCCGACCCGCGAAGCGGGTTCGGCTTGAATGACTAGTTAGGTGGTGCTGCCCCGGATGCCGGCAGAACGTGCAGCGGCGAGGCCGGCACCACCCGTGAGCTGGAACATTAGCAGCCCAGGCCGACCGGCGCTTTACCCGGAACCCGCAAGGCGACATGCCGCCGAAGATGGCCGCAGTCATTGAGCCGTGCAGCCAAACCCACGTCCGAGAAGCTGCCGGGAACTTGCCGAAGGAGATCCGCCGGAGCCGGTGTGGGATGAGCCCGTGTCGCGCGACACGTTGGCGAGGCAGCGGCCGAAGGAGCGACTGCCGAACACTCTCAGCAGTACCGCCTAACACCTGAGTTAAGCCGCGCCGCGAAGCGGCGTCGGCTTGGACGAATTGTTAGCCGTTGCCCGGCTAGGAACGACGGCGCTTTTCACGGCGGTAGCGAAAGATTCTTACTGCCAAGCGCAACCAGATCACCAGCGTGACGATCCAGACGAGAACATACAGCCCGACCAAACCACGCACCAAATACTCGGGCCAGCCATTCGCGCCTGCAACCGCGGCGAGGACCATAACGGTGGCTGCGGCGAGCAAACCGTACAGGAATGGGGCGACAGACGGCTTTTCAACTGGCGGCGATAGTTCTTTCACGGCAACGGCTAACGCTTGAATTAAGCCGAACCGCGAAGCGGTTTCGGCTTGAATGAATTGTTAGCGCCCGTAGCGAAAAGCGCGCCTAAGAGAGCACAGATGACAAA
>NZ_JBJMAV010000009.1:0-100316 GCF_046600715.1 Novilysobacter viscosus | reverse complement strand
GCCGGGGCGGCCGCAAGCTGGCCGAAGGCGAGACAGCGCCGGCCACGGACGCCGGCACGCCCACCAGCCCCGGGCAGCCTGCCGCTGCGCCCCCGGCCGCGCGTCGCGCCGGGCCCACCCAGGTCAACGCGCGCAAGGCCGGGGCCGCTGCCACTGCGGCGCAACCCGGGTCGTCCGACAAGCCGGGCCTGCTGGGCCGGATCGGTCGGGGCCTGAAGTCGCTGGTCACGCGGGCGCCCCGCTCGCAGCACTGACCGGGCACCCGCCACGGCGGGTCGCCGCGGCGGGTGCCACCACGTACGGCCGGGCGATGGCGTGCCCGGCCGTACGTGCGTTGGCATCTGCGATACTCCCCTTCCCCGACACCGGACCGACGCCTGTCCATGCCCGTCCTGCGTTTTGACAACGTCAGCAAGCACTACGCCGGCGGTCGCCAGGCCCTGGGCGAGGTGACGTTCGAGGTCGATGCCGGCGAGATGCTGTTCGTTACCGGGCACTCCGGGGCTGGCAAGAGCACCCTGCTCAAGCTGATCCACCTGTCCGAGCGCCCCAGCCGCGGCGCGGTGCTGTTCAACGAACGCAACCTGCGCAACGTGCGCGGCCGCCAGGTCGCGATGCACCGGCGCGAGGTCGGCGTGGTGTTCCAGGACCATCGCCTGCTGGCCGACCGCAGCGTCGCCGACAACGTCGGGCTGCCGTTGCTGCTGCGCGGGACCGCCCGCGCCGAGATCGGCAAGCGCGTGCGCGTGGCGCTGGAGAAAGTCGCGCTGGCCGGCCGCATCGATGCGCTGCCGACCCAGTTGTCGGCCGGCGAGCAGCAGCGCGTGGGCATCGCCCGGGCGCTGGTGAGCGAACCCCGGCTGCTGGTGGCCGACGAGCCCACGGGCAACCTCGACCCCACCCTGTCGGCCGAGATCATGGCGTTGCTGGAAGCCCTGCCCGAGCGCGGCACCAGCGTGCTGGTGGCCAGCCACGACCTCGCCCTGGTCAAGCGCATGCGCAAGCGCGTGCTGGTGCTGGGCGAGGGGCGGCTGCTGGACGACATCCGTCCCGAGGACCTGGCCGAATGACCGCGCAGGCCGCCAGCGCCGGGCCCGCGCCCAAGGCACGCTCCCGCGTGGGCGCGTGGCTCGACCACCACGCCTACAGCTTCGTGGCCAGCATTGGCCGCATGTTCGGCAAGCCCACCTCGACCCTGCTGACGGTGGGGGTGATGGCGGTCGCGCTGGCGCTGCCGCTCGGCCTGTGGGGCGCGTTGGCGAATGTCGAACGACTGGCCGGCGACGTGCGCCAGTCGCGGCAGGTCGGGCTGTTCCTCAAGCAGTCGGTCGACCCGGTCAGGGCCGCCGAACTGGCCGAGGCACTGCGCCGGGACCCCGACGTGGCCGCGGTGGAAATGCGCACGCCGGAGCAGGGATTGGCCGAGCTCCACGAACGCGACGGGGTGGGCGAGGCCGCCGATGCACTGGACGCGCTGGGCCTGGACGAAAACCCGCTGCCGCACCTCTTGCTGGTGACGCCTTCGGGCGACGAGCGGCTGCTCGCCGGTCGCCTGCAAGGGCTGCCCGAGGCCGATGTCGTCCAGCACGATGCCGCTTGGCGGGAACGCCTCGACGGCTGGTTGCGCTTCGGGCTGCGGCTGGCGGCGGTGCTGGCGGCGTTGCTCGGCGTGGGCGCGGCACTGGTGGTCGGCAATACCGTCCGGCTGGACATCCAGCAGCGTCGCGAAGAAATCGGCGTGCTGCAGTTGCTCGGCGCGACCGACGGCTTCATCCGCCGCCCGTTCCTTTACCTGGGGGCCTGCTACGGCCTGGCCGCGGGACTGCTGGCGCTGGCGGTGTTGACCGCGACACAGTTGGCGCTGCACGCGCCGCTGGCCGAGCTGGCCGCCAGCTACGGCAGCGACTTCGCCCTGCGCGGGTTCGCGCCGCTGCACCTGCTGGCCATCGTGCTGGGCGCGGCGACCCTGGGGTGGCTCGGCGCCGGCCTGGTGGCCGGCCACTACCTGCGCCAGACCCGGCCCACGGATACCTGAGAGCACTCGTGACCGACGACTCCTCCTCCCTGCGCCACGTCGCCGCACCCGCCCCGCGGGTGATGGTGGTGGACGGCAGCAAGCTGGTGCGAAAGCTGATCGGCGACGTGCTGCAGCGGGAAGTCACCGATGTCGAGGTGGTGTCCTGCGGCAGCATCCGCGAGGCGCGCGAGGCGCTGGCGGCCGGCCCGGTCGACCTGGTCACCACGTCGCTCTCGCTGCCCGACGGCGACGGCATCGCGCTGGCGCGAAGCGTCCGTGAGGACGCCGCGCAGCGCTACGTGCCGGTCATCGTCATATCCGCCGATGCCCAGGCCCACCTGGAGTCGCGCCGCTTCACCGAGGACGTGACCGATTACTTCGACAAGGCGCTGGGGCACACCGCGCTGGCCGCCTTCATCCGCGGCTACGTGCAGCCCCAGCCCATCCCCGGCGCACGCGTGCTGTACGTCGAGGACAGCCGGGTGGTGGCACTGGCGACCAAGCGCATGCTCGAGCGCCAGCAGCTCACCGTGCTGCACTTCGTCGGCGTCGAGGAAGCACTGGAGTACCTGGAGCAGCACCGGGGCCAGGACGACATCGGCACCGACCTGGTACTCACCGACGTCTACCTGAAGGGCAAGCTCGAAGGCAGCGACCTGCTCGACCGCCTGCGCAAGGATTTCGGTTACGGCAAGCGCCGGCTGCCGGTGCTGGTCATGACCGGCGATGCCAACCCCGACAACCAGTCAGCCCTGCTGCGCGCCGGTGCCAACGACCTGGTCCTCAAGCCGATCGAAGAGCGGCTGCTGGTGACCAAGACCCTGTTCCAGCTGCGGCTGTCCAAGCTGCCTTGAAGGCACTCCGCCCCGGAGTGCACGCCGGGCACGAGCGCGCGCGAGGACCCCGCATTGCCCGTTGCCGGCGTGCCGGGATGGGAAGGCGACGCGGCCCGCCGGGGATCGGCGCCTCTGGCGTTGGTTCCCCGTACCCGGCGCGCGGGCCCGCAGCCCATGCCTGACACGTCCCGGATCCAGCTGCACCCATCGTGGAAAGCCCGCATCGGCGGCTACCTGCAGCGCGATGACATGCAGGCCCTGGCCGCCTACCTGCGTGATCGCAAGGCGGCCGGTGCCTCCATCTTCCCGCCGGGGCCGGAAATCTTCGCCGCCTTCGATGCCACGCCGTTCGAAGCGGTGAAAGTGGTCGTGCTGGGCCAGGACCCGTACCACGGTCCCGGCCAGGCCCACGGGCTGTGCTTTTCGGTCCGCCCCGGCGTCGCCGTGCCGCCGTCGCTGCTCAACGTCTACAAGGAGCTCGAGCGCGACACCGGGTTCGTACGCCCGGACCACGGCTACCTGATGGATTGGGCGCGGCGCGGCGTGTTGCTGCTCAACAGCGTGCTGACGGTTGAATCGGGACATGCCGGCAGCCACCAGCGACGCGGATGGGAGGGGTTCACCGACCACGTCGTCGATACGCTCAACCGCGAGCGCGAAGGGCTGGTGTTCCTGCTGTGGGGCAGCTACGCGCAGAAGAAGGGCGCGGTCATCGATGCAAACCGCCATCGGGTGCTCAAGGCCCCGCACCCGTCGCCACTGTCGGCACATCGCGGGTTCCTGGGATGCGGGCATTTCTCCAGGACCAACGCCTACCTCGCACGGAGTGGGCAGGCACCGGTCGACTGGTCGTTGCCGCCGAGGAGTGCGCTCGCGGTTGAATGACGGCGGGAGTGGCGGGAGCGACGCAAGTCTCGATCGCGCCGTCCGCGGAGAGGTTGCTCGCGCCTCACGTCGCTCCCGCAACTGCGACGCACGCCGTCGTGCACCGCTTGGTGTTTACCCCTCGAACGCCTCGCGCCCATGCGGCGCATCCAGGTCCTGCACCGGCCCTGCCGGCACGATCCGGCTCGGGTTGATCCAGTCATGGCTGCGATAGTAGTGGTTCTTGATGTGTTCGAAGTCCACGGTTTCGCGCACCCCGGGGTGCTGGTAAAGGTCGCGCACGTAGGCATGCAGCACCGGGTATTCGGCCAGCTTGCGCAGGTTGCACTTGAAGTGGCCGTGGTAGACCGGGTCGAACCGCAGCAGGGTGGTGAAGAGCCGCCAGTCGGCTTCCGTCAGGCGCCCGCCGAAGAGGTAGCGGCGCGTGGACAGGTGCGACTCCAGCCAGTCCAGGGTGTCGAACAAGGCAGCCACCGCGTGCTCGTACTTGTCCTGGGCGCTGGCAAAACCGGCTTTGTAGACGCCGTTGTTGACGGTCTCGTAGATGCGCGCGTTGAGGCCATCGATCTCCCCGCGCAGCTTCCTCGGGTAATAGTCGCCGGGCGCCGCGCCGACACCGTCGAAGGCGCTGTTGAACATGCGGATGATGTCGGCCGACTCGTTGCTGACGATGGTCGCGCTTTGGCTATCCCACAGGACGGGTACCGTCACCCGGCCGGTCGCGTGGGGGTCGGCACGGGTGTAGACCTCGTGCAGGCAGCGCGCGCCATTGAGCGTGTCGGGGCGGGTGCCGGGCGAATCGGCGAAGGTCCAGCCCTCCGCACCCATGAACCAGTGCACCACCGACAGCCCGACCATGCCTTCCAGGCCCTTGATCCGCCTGAAGATCAGCGTGCGGTGCGCCCAGGGGCAGGCCAGCGACACGTAGAGGTGGTAGCGCCCCGGCTCGGCCTTGAACCCGCCCTCGCCGGTCGGGCCCGGCGCCCCGTCGGCCGTCACCCAGTGGCGGAAGCGGCTGGTCTCGCGCTGGAAGGCGCCTCCACTGGCCTCGGTGTCATAGCCCTGCTGGGTCCAGGTGCCGTCGTTCAGTCGCCCCATCGTTGTCCTCGATCGCTGGCGGCACGCGGCAGTGGTCGGCGCTGCCGGAACCTGAAGCTTGAACCCTGCCCGGACCAAACATGGTGATGGTTTCACGTCCCTCCAACCGGGCCTGCTGTCCCATGAATGCAACACTGCGAAGCCCCCGGTCTTTTAGCAGTCCCCCCTGCCCACTGCTAAACTCGACCCCATGACCCAGATCGCGCTCTCCCAATCCCTGGTCGCCAACAACCTGCCCGTCCCCAGCCCCTTGGGCTCCCTGGACGCCTATATCAACGCGGTGCACCAGATCCCGGTGCTGACCGCCGAGAACGAGCAGGCCTTGGCGCGCCGCTTCCACGCCGATGAAGACCTCGATGCCGCCCGTGAGCTGGTGCATTCGCACCTGCGCTTCGTGGTGCACGTCGCCCGCGGCTACAACGGCTACGGCCTGCCGTTGGGCGACCTGATCCAGGAAGGCAACATCGGCCTGATGAAGGCGGTCAAGCGCTTCGACCCGGACCAGGGCGTCCGCCTGGTCAGCTTCGCGGTTCACTGGATCCGCGCGGAGATGCACGAGTTCATCCTCAAGAACTGGCGCATCGTCAAGGTTGCAACCACCAAGGCGCAGCGCAAGCTGTTCTTCAACCTGCGCCGGAGCAAGAAGCGCCTGGGGTGGATGAATGCCGAGGAAGTCCGCACCGTTGCGCGCGACCTCAACGTGTCCGAGCGCGAAGTGATGGAAATGGAGTCGCGACTGTCGGGCCGTGACATCGGCTTCGACGCGCCCGCGGGCGAGGACGACGACCGCGCCCCGCCGTCGCCTGCCGCCTACCTGCGCGCCGACGGCGAGGATCCCTCGCAGACCTACGAGCGCGAGGACGAGGAAGACAGCAAGCTGGCGCTGCTGCGGCAGGGCATGGCCGGCCTGGACGAGCGCTCGCGCGACATTGTCATGCGCCGCTGGCTGGACGACGGCAACAAGATCACCCTGCAGGACCTGGCCGACGAGTACGGCGTGTCGGCCGAGCGCATCCGCCAGATCGAGGCCAATGCACTGAAGAAGATGCGGGCGCTGTTCGCGGCCTGAGTCGCGTCCGGCCCTGCTGCGCGCAAGAAAAAGGCCCGGGATTCCCGGGCCTTTTCATATGGGCGGTGCGGCGCGCCGGGTTACCAGACCACCTCGGCCATCGAGCAGTTCAGCCCCGAGCCGATGCCCAGCAACGCCACCCGGTCGCCCTTCTTCAGGCGGCCCATTTCGCGCAGCTTGCTGAGCACGATCGGCACCGAGGCCGGGCCGATGTTGCCGTGCTCGCTGAAGATGGTCAGCACCTTCTTCGGATCGATCCCGAACGCCTTGATGAAGGCCTGGGTGTGCACCTGGCTGACCTGGTGGATGACGAACTCGTCCAGCTCCTCCACGACCCAGCCCAAGGCCTGCTTGGCGGCGATGAAGGTCTTCTGCGCCAGCCTCAGACCTTCCACCAGCAGCAGCCGGGTATCGGTGACCATGCGGTCCAGGTTGCCCCGGCACAGGCCGTTCCACTGGGTGGCCGCGCGGGTCACGCCGCCGCGGTAGCGCGGGGCGGACGGCACCAGCTCGGCGCGCGCCATCACCATCGCCGCCGCGCCACAGCCCAGGGTCAGGGTGGCCAGTTCGTTGCGGAACTGCTCCTCGGTGGCATCGGGCGACGACAGGCGCTCGAGGGTCTTCTCGTAGGCCAGGTCGGCGGTCTCGCCGTCGACCACCAGCGCGTATTCGATCTCGCCGCGCTCGATCATCCGCGCGGCGATGTCCATGCCGTTGATGAAGGCCAGGCATGCGTTGGCAACGTCGAAGTTCTGGCAGTACTCGGTCAGGCCCAGGTTGCCGCTGACGATGCTGGCGGTGGACGGCTCAAGGTAGTCCCGGCTCACCGAGGTATTGACCAGCAGGCCGACCTTCGATCCGTCGATGCCGGCGTCGTCCAAGGCCTTGCGCGCGGCCATCGTGGCCGCGTCCGACGCCAGCATCGGGCCGTCCCACAACCGGCGGGCGTGGATGCCGGCGATGTCCTTGAGCACGTCGGTGCGGATGCCCAGGCGGTCCAGCGTCGGCTGGAGCCGTGCATTGATGTCGTCCGAGCTCAGGCGGCGCGGCGCGTCGATATGGGCCAGGCCGGCGATGGCGACATGTTGGAACAGCATGGGAAGGGCACCGAATGCGGAAAACAGGCAAGGGTACCGCGTTGGCGGCCCCAGCGCATTAGCCGGGGTTGCCTGCATGGCCCCGGCCGTTGGCCGACGTTCACCGCAACTTGACCCGGCTGGCGGGGTGCCGGGCGTCAGCCCTGGATCGGAAATGTCGCCGCACCCTGCCCGGGAGCGGGTCGGACCGGGGTCAGCAGCGCGCTGCCGGCCCCGCAGCGGTACCCGGTGAATCGCTGCTCGCCCTGCACGGGCGGGCCCAGCGGTTGGATGGTGTCGGCGCCCAAGCCGGGGCCCTCGTTGCGCGCCAGGGTTTCCAGCTCCTCGCGCACGCGCAGATTGTTGCGCTCGTAGAAGGCGACGCTGTCCTTGACCGAGACGGCGATCTCGCCGCGCTTCTCGCATCCGGCTGGCGCGCTTCCAGCGGGGATCACCCGCACCGCGCTGGCGCCGGGCGCCATGTGCACCCAGGTGCAGGCGCTGGCGAGGACCATCGTGGCGGTGGCGATAACAAGCGGACGGATCATGGCGGTGCCCCGGGAACTGGATGGGCGATTGTCGCCGCATCCCGGCGGCTTGGGGCGGACGAGGGTGAATCAGGAGTGACTCGTTGCGGATGTGCCCGCTCCCGCTCGTCCGCCAGGAACGGCTTCGGCCGCGGGTCCGGATTCCGGGCGCAATGCAGGAGCGACGCAAGTGGCGGCCACGACGGCTCACCGGAGACGGCGATCGCGACTTACGTCGCTCCTGCAAAGGACCCCGTATTCCGTGTTCCGGGTGGGGACATCCCGCCGGGCGGCACCCACCCGGCGGGTGCCGCCCTTACTCGGCGTCGGCGCCGCTGGCAGGCGCCTTGACGGACGCCTCGACCGGGAGGCCATCGGCGTCGAGCACCTGCACGGTGCCCAGCTCGAGCGCGCGCACCGGTGCTTCGATCTGGTCGAGGTCACCCACCACCACCCAGGTCAGCGCGTCCGGGCTGATGGTGGTCGCGGCATCTGCCACCTGGGCGGGGGTCAGCGACTCGATCTCGGCCAGTCGGCGCTGCACGTAGTCGTCGGGACGGCCGTACCGGACCATGCCGCTGATCGTGCTGCGAACGGCACTGGCGGTCTCGTAGGCCCCCGGCAGGCTGCGCATCTCGTTGGCGCGGACCTTGGCCACCTCGTCCTCGGTCGGCGGCGTGGTGCCGGCAGCGTACTCGCTGATCTCGCGCTTGAGCTCGGCCATCGACTCGGCGGTCTTGTCGATCTGCACCGGCGCGAACGCCAGCCACGGCCGCTGGCCAAGGGCATCGGGCGAGAAGCTGTATGAGCCGTACGCCCAGTGCTTGTCTTCGCGCAGGTTCATGTTGAGGCGCGAGCTGAACTGGCCGCCCAGCACGGTGTTGGCGAACTCGAACTCGGTGGCCTGGTCGGACAGGGTCGAGGGCACCAGCTGGCCGACGATGATGTTGGCCTGCACCGCACCGGGCTGGTCGATCAGGAACACGCGAGGCGCCGCGGGCAGCGCCACGTCGGCGACCTCGCCGGTCGCCGCCGGGGTGCCTTGGCCACTCCAGTCGCCCAGGTGCTCTTCGAGCATCGGCACGATCTGGGCCAGGGTGGTGTCGCCGACCACGACCAGGGTCGCGTTCTCCGGCCTCACCCAGTTGCGGTGGTACTCGACCAGGTCCTCGCGCGTCAGCGATGCGATCGACGCCTCGGTGCCCGAACCGCTGAACGGCATGGCGTAGGCATGGCCTTCGCCGTACAGCAGCGGCGGCATCACCCGCAGGGCGGCGGAGTTGGGACGCGCCTTCTCCTGCTTGATGCCGGCGATCCAGGTGGCCTTGACGCGGTCGATCTCCGCCGGCGCGAACGCCGGCCGGCGCAGCATGTCGGCGAACAGAGCCAGCGACGGATCAAGTTGATCCTTGAGCGCCGACAGGAACGCATTGCCGCCATCCAGCGAGGCGCCTGCCCCGAGTTCCGCCCCGAGTGCTTCGGCCCGGCCGGCGAACTCCAGTGCGCTGTACCCGGCCGCACCTTCGTCCAGCATGCTCATCGCAAAGCTCGACGTACCCAGCTTGTGCCCGCCCAGCGCGTCGGCCTTGTAGCCGCCGTCCAGCAGCAGGCTCATCTGCACCACGGGCACGGTTTGGCGCTCGGCCAGGATCACCTTGGTACCGTTGGACAGGGTCGCGCGCTGCAATTCCGGGAACTTGAGTTCCGGGAATGCCTCGGGCATCGGCGGACCGTCGCTGCGGTCCACGACCGACGCGGTCGTGGTGTAGTCGGGGTCGATGGGCGGCAGGGCCAGCGGCGCCGGATCCACGGCCGGTGACTCGGCCAGCGGGGTGCGCTCGCCCGGCATCACCACCAGGGTGTGGTCGCCGTCGCCCAGCCACTCGCGGCCTACAGCCTGCAATTGCGCCGGATTCACCGCAGCGACGTTGTCCAGGGTCTCGCGGAAGCAGCCCGGGTCGCCGGCGTAGATTTCGCAGGCGGCCAGCGCGTCGGCCTTGCCACCGAAGCCCCCGATGCGTTCGATGCCGCGGATGAAGCCGGCGCGGATCACCGTCTTGGCCTGGGCGACTTCCTCGGCGGTCGGGCCTTCCGCCAGCAGCTTGGCGAGCTCCTCGTCAACGATAGCCTCGACCCTGGCCGGCTCCACGCCGTCCTTGACCGTGGCCACGACCAGGAAATTGGAACCCAGCTGGGACTCGCTGACCGCGGCGCTGACGCTGTCGACCAGCTTGTCCCCGTGCACCAGGCGCTTTTCCAGGCGCGAGGTATCGCTGCCCCCCAGCACCCGTGCCAGCACGTGCAGGCGATCGACGTCGACGGTATCGGTCGGCGCGATGTTCCATGCTCGGTAGATGCGCGCCTGCGGGACGGCATCGTTCATCACCTCGCGCGTGTCCGCGCTGCGGCGCGCGACGTCCACCTCGGGCTGTGCCATGTCGGGGCCGGCCGGGATGTGGCCGAAGTACTGCGCGACCTTGTCCTTCGCGGTTGCCACATCGATGTCGCCGGCCAGTACCAGCACCGCGTTGTTCGGGCCATACCAGGCGCGGAACCAGTTCTTGACGTCCTCCAGCGAGGCCGCGTTGAGGTCGGCCATCGAGCCGATCACGCTGTGGTGGTAGGGGTGGCCTTCCGGGTACAGGGCCTGGTTGAGCTTGGTCCACACCTGACCGTAGGGCTGGTTCTCGCCCTGTCGCTTCTCGTTCTGGACCACGCCGCGCTGCTCGTCCAGGGTCTTCTGGTCGATCGCGCCCAGCAGGTGGCCCATGCGGTCGGACTCCATCCACAGGGCCAGGTCGAGCGCGGTGGTGGGCACGTTCTGGAAGTAGTTGGTGCGGTCGGTATTGGTGGTGCCGTTCATGTCGGTCGCGCCGACCAGTTCGAACGGCGTGAAGTACTCGCCGCGGTAGTTCTCGGTGCCGTTGAACATGAGGTGCTCGAACAGGTGCGCAAAGCCCGTGCGGCCGCGCGGCTCGTCCTTGCTGCCGACGTGGTACCAGAGGTTGACCGCCACCACCGGCGCCTTGCGATCGGTGTGGACGATCACCTTCAGCCCGTTGGGCAGGGTGAACTGCTCATAGGCGATGTCGACTTCGGCCTGCTGCGCTTGCGCTGCGGCGGGAGTGAATGCCAGCGCGCCGGTGGCAGCGGCAATGGCAAGGGCGAGGATGGCGGCGCGGGGACGGGCAACGGGTGACATGTTCACTCCTGTGGCGGAACGTGCCGGCCTGCCTGGCCGGCTGGGGCGGCCCGACTCGGGGCGCATGGCCGATCACGGTAGCCAGTCCCGGCCCACCGCGCATGGGCCACAAGTCCGGGCCACTGCATCCGGCCTGCGGCCCGGCGCGTAGCTGTGTCCGGTTCCCGCTGGCGGGATCCGTGTGCCGAAGCGTTCCTGCGTGCTCCCGCCGGTCCCGGGCGCCGCCCGCGCCCCCGCCCATTCGGCGCTGCGGCGTCCAGGCCGAGGCACGCGTCCCGCCAGCGGGCACCTTCTCGCGATGGGTCGGCACCGCTGGGTAGACTCGCGCTGCGCTTGAACCGGGCGCGCAAGGAGTCCCCGGCCATGCCCCAGACCCGCCACTGCCTGGTCACCGGCGCAAACCGCGGCCTCGGCCTGGAGTTCGTTCGCCAACTGCTGGCCCGCGGCCACCACGTGGTCGCCACCTGCCGCCAGCCCGGACGCGCCACCACCCTCAATATGCTTACCGGTGAACACCCGGGCCGGTTGCACGTGCTGCCGCTGGACCTGGCGGCCCCGAGATCACACGCCGAACTGGTGCGGGAACTGCCGCTGGTGCTGGGCGGTGGCGATGGTCGGCTGGACCTGCTGGTCAACAATGCCGGGGTGCTGCATTCGGGCGAGCGCTTCGGGCAGGTCGAACCGGCGCAGCTTGAGGACAGCCTGCGGACCAATGCCGCCGGCCCGTTCCTGCTGACCCAGGCACTGGCACCACTGCTTGCCGACCGTAGTCCCGACCGCGCCGGCGCCGTGGTCGTGAACCTGTCCTCGCGCCTGGGTTCGATCGCCGGGGTGGAGGGATTCAGCACGCCCACCTACGCGGTTTCCAAGGCGGCACTGAACATGGCCACCGTGCTGCTGGCCCGGGCCCTGTCCGAGCGGGGCATCACGGTGCTGGCGGTGAGCCCGGGATGGGTCCGCACGGACATGGGCGGTGAGGACGCACCCCTCGAGGCACCCGAATCGGTTGCCGGCCTGCTGGACCGGGTGGAGGTGGCGACGCCCGACGAAAGCGGGCGATTCATCGACTATCGCGGCGAGGCCATCGACTGGTAGGGTCGCCCGCCGCCTACCGTGCCCGCGCCATGTTCCACGTGATCCTGTACCAGCCCGAGATCCCACCCAACACCGGCAACGTGATCCGGCTGTGCGCCAACACCGGCGCCCGCCTGCACCTGGTGCGCCCGCTGGGGTTCGAACTGGAGGACCGCCAGCTGCGGCGCGCGGGCCTGGACTACCACGAGTACGCCACCCTGGTGGTGCACGAAACGCTGGACTCGGCGATGTCGTCGATCGCACCGGGTCGGCTGTTCGCCCTCAGTACCCGCGGCCAGGTGCGCCATGACGCCCCGTCGTACGCCCCCGGCGACGCTTTCCTGTTCGGGCCCGAGACCCGCGGCCTGCCAGGGGCGGTGCTCGATTCGGTCCCCGAGGCCCGGCGCCTGCGCCTGCCCATGCGCCCGGGCAACCGCAGCCTCAACCTGTCCAACGCGGTGGCCGTGGTGGCGTTCGAAGCCTGGCGCCAACAGGACTTCGATGGCGCCGCCTGACGTCCCCCGGACGGCCCGCACGTCGACTCGCACGGGGACCATGAATGGCAGGTGTAACTTAGTGAACTGCAAAGTTCAATATTAAGGCGTGGTTGAAATTCGCTGCGGATACTGGCGCGACCGGTCCAGCCTGCCTTTTCGGCCTGCTGGCGACAGGGTCCGAAGAAGGCCCGTCCACCGGCCCCGTACCGACCACAAGAGAGGCCCCACATGAAGCGTTCCACCGCCATGACCAAGCTTGCCGCCCTGACCCTGCTGGCCGCCCTTCCGCTGGCCGCGACCGCCGCCGATGGCGTGTCGTACAACTACGTTGAGGCCGGCTACGCCACCACCAACACCGACGATGGCGACGCCGACGGCTGGGCCGTCAACGGCTCGGGCGCAATCGCGCCGAACTTCCACGTCTTCGGTGGCTACAGCAACCAGGAGATCGACAACACCAACATCGACTTCGACCAGTGGCGGGTCGGGGTGGGCTACAACCGCGAGATCAGCCCGCGCGCCGATCTGGTGACCCGGGCGGCCTACGAGAAGTTCGACGCCGGCCGCGATTTCCTGGGCAATGACCTGGATGCCGACGGCTGGAGCGTGGAGGCCGGTGTGCGCGGCGCCCTGGCGCCGGCGCTGGAAGGCTATGCGATGGCCGGCTTCGAGGACGGTGAGTCCATCGGCGGCGGAGAGCGCGATGGCGAGTTCTACGGTCGCCTTGGCGCACAGGTGAAGTTCAACCCGATGTGGGGCGTCAGCGGCGACGTGAAGTTCATCGACGGCGATACCCAGATCTTCGTCGGGCCGCGAATCACGTTCTGACCCCTCCTGCACCGCACCACCACCATCGCGATCTCTCTCCAGATCCTCGCGATGCGAAGCCCGGCTCCGGCCGGGCTTCGTCTTTTGGGGCATGACCGCTCGTCGCGGGCAGGGGCGCATCGCCGGGAGGACGCGGTTGAGCGTGGCACGGGTTTGCACGGCAGTACCGGCATTCCGGGAGGCTGGCTCAACGATGTCAGGGGCGGCTAGATGCCGGATCCTTGCTCGAGGCGGCCCTTCCTAGCTGAAAAGCCCCTGCGGGTATTCCGCCTTCTGCTCCCGAGCCAGCAGTTGGCGCAAGCCGTCGGTCGGGGTGATATCGCCATGCAGCACCGCCTGCACGGCGCTGGAAATCGGCAGCTCGACGTCGTGGCGTTGCGCCAGCCGCATGACTTCGTCGGCGGTCTGTACCGACTCGACCACCTGGCCGATGGCGCGTACCGCCTCCCCGATCGACTGCCCGCGACCCAAGGCCAGGCCCAGCCGCCGGTTGCGGGAGAGGTCGCCGGTGCACGTCAGCACCAGGTCACCCACTCCTGCCAGGCCCATCACGGTCTCGGCCTTGCCACCGATCGCCTGGTTCAGGCGCAGCATCTCGTTGAGGCCGCGGGTGATCAGCCCGGCACGGGCGTTGAGGCCCAGCTCCATGCCGTCGGCGACGCCGGTCGCCACCGCCAGCACGTTCTTCATGGCACCGCCCAGCTCCGCTCCCCGCATGTCCTGCCCGGTGTAGGCACGGAACGCCGGCCCGTGCAGCACATCGGCCACCTTCTGGGCGAATGCCGGGCTGTCCGAATGCACGGTCAGCGCGGTCGGCAGGCCCGCGGCCACCTCCTTTGCGAAGGACGGGCCGGTGACCACCGCCAGCGGTACGCCATCGCCAAGCACTTCCGCGGCGACTTCGTGCAGGAAGCGTCCGCTGCCGGGCTCGAACCCTTTCGTCGCCCACGCCACGCCCGCACCCGGCTGCCTGTGCGGCGCGAGCGCGCGCAGGGTGTCGGCGAAGGCATGGGACGGCACCACCACCAGCACCAGCTCCGCATCGGCCAGCGCCAACGCCAGGTCGGTGGTGGCGCGCAGCGTTTCCGGCAACGGCAGGTCGGGCAGGTAACGGGGGTTGCAGTGGTCGCGCTCGATCGCCGCAACGCTCTGCGCGTCGCGGCCCCAGATCACGGTGGGACACCCGTGGCGGGCGATCAATGCCGCCAGCGCGGTGCCCCACGAACCGGCACCCAGCACCGCCACCCGCGGTGGCGCGGCCGAGATCGCCCGGGGCGCCGTCGCGTTGGGCACGCTGGCCAAATCAGGCGTTGCCGGCGGCTTCGGTATCGGCCAGGCCGTTTTCCTGCCCGGCCTGCTGGGCGGCGCGCTGGCGCAAGCCTTCCGCGTACAGCGCATCGAAATTGATCGGCTGCAGCAGGAACGGCGGGAACCCGCCCGACTGCACCAGGGTGCTCACCAGGTTGCGCGCGTAGGGGTACAGCACGTTCGGGCAATGGGTGCCGAGCATGCCGTCGAGCGTGGCGTCGTCGAAACCCGCCATGCCGAACACGCCCGCCTGCTTGACCTCCACAAGGTACAGCGGCTTGTCGTCGGCCTTGCACGTCAGGGTGATGCCCAGCACCACCTCGAAGGCGTTCTCGCCCAGGCGCTGGACGTTCTGGCTGAGATTCATCTGCAGCTGCGGCTGCGCGGTCTCGTTGAACACTGCCGGCGCACCGGGGACCTCGAAGGACACGTCCTTGACGTAGATCTTCTCGACCGTGAACGCCGGGCCGGTCGGGGCGGCGGTGTCTGCGGGCGCTGCGGCGCCGTTGGCGTTTTCTTCGGACATGGCTCGGAACTCCAGCAAAAAATCGTTAAGTGGTCGATTATGGCACGCGGCTGCCGCGCGCCCGGGGCTCAGGCTGGGGGCGCGGCCGGGCGATACAAGGCCCCGGCCGGGTCAGTCGCGCCGCTTCAGCCGCGACCCTTCACCAGCGGAAGGTCGGCCTGCTGCCAGGCCTGGATGCCACCATCGAGCCAGTAGACGTGCTCGAACCCGGCCTTCTTCAGGCGCTTGGCCGCGGCTGCCGACGCCTGGCCGCTGCGGCACACCATCACCACCGGAAGTGCCTTGGCGTTGGCCAGCAGCTTGCTCTCCGGGTCGAACTGGCTGGACTGGACGGAGCGGCTGCCGGCGATGTGGCCCTTCTGGAAGTCGTTGCTGGCCGACAGGTCGACCACCAGCGCGTTGTCGCGGTTGACCAGGCCGGTCAGCTCGGCCGGGCGCAGCGCCTTGTAGCCGCGGAACAGCCGCGCGATTTCGGTGAGGATGATCGCGACCGTCAGGCCCACCAGCGCCAGCGAGAGCATGTAGTGGCGTTCGGCGAAGGCGAGCAGTTGGTCGAGGGTCACGGCATCACGGCGGTGGCGAGGGGGCGGCGATTGTCGCCCAGCGCCGGTGGCGGCGCAAAAGACCTGCTATTCGCCGTCCCACAGGTCCGGCATCGGCGAGGTCAGCCACCAGGTCTTGCTCGGCTCGTCCCAACGCCACTGCTCGCGGTAGCGCACGGTGCGTTCGGTCATCGTATGGCGGTTGACCACCCCGATCTCGATGTCGCGGGTGGCCGTGCCCGCCTCCATGTCCTGGCTGGCCCCCAGGTCGCGGTAGTGCGAGATCTGCACCTGCTTGTAGCGCGCCAGCTCGACCTCGCTCAGGGCATGCTCTTCGCGCTTGAGCGGATCGATCAGGTTGGCCGCACCCTCGAAGTCCCCCCAGCGGATGGCCCCGGACCAGGCGTACTGGTTGCGGTGGAGCAGGTCCTGCTGGTTGGACATGCTGGCGCAGGCGGCCAGCAGCGCGAAAAGGACGAGCAGCAGCAGCGACTGGATCCAACGCATCGGACTCTCCTGGGTGCGGGCTTGGGCCGAGACGGTAGCAGGCCGCGACGGTAGCAGGCTGGGCCCTGGTGGGCGCGGCCGGATCCCGGGCTGATGGTGATGGGCCTAGGGGCGTCGCAGGATGGCCACGTAACGCGCGGTGAACTCTGTGGCGATCCCGCCATCGGGCAGCGCGGCCCACGCGCGCAGCCCGATCCGGGCGCGACCGCGCTGGCGCAGGGTCTCGATGAAGCCGTCCCAGTCGGCACCGGCGTCGGCTTCGGTCACCACGTCCAGGTCGGCGAACAGCGGCGCCAGGTAGCGCACCTGGCAGTCGGCGACGAACACGTCCGCATCCAGTCCCGCCCGCTCGGTTCTCAGCGTGGCCAGGCCCCACGAGGCCAGCGTCATCATCGAGCCCAGGCTGCCACCGAAGGCGCAGCCCTTGTCATTGACGTGGGCGGCCAGCGGCGCGTGCAGGCGCAGGCGCTCGCCATCGAAGCCGACGATGCGAAGCTGCATGGCGGCCACCGGGGGCATGGACTGGAGGTGTCGGTCGAGGCGGAGCAGGGCGTCTTCGGTCATGGGCGGGTCACCGGTGGGGGACGGGCATTCTGGCAGCCCACCGGGTCCGGAGAGCTCCGGCATGCCGGCGACCCGCCCGCAACGGCGGCGCAAGCGGACTGTTCGCACCGCGTGGCGCATGGCACGCTGCCGTCGATGCCGCTGCCCGATCCCGGATGGATGCTTGTCTCGCTGCGGCCGCGCGGCGGCCACGGTGCCCTGCGTCGCGCCGCGGCGCGGCACGGCGGCGGCCTGGTCGCGCTGTCGCCGTGGACCTTGCAGGACTTAGACGACCCCGCCACGCGCACAGCGCTGCAACAGGCGCTGGCGGCCGACGCGGTCGTGTTCACCAGCCCTGCCGCCGTGCGCGCGGCGGCACGACTCCAGCGGCTGGGCGACATCGCCGCCTGCGCGGTGGGCAGCGGCACCGCCGCCGCACTGCGCCGGGCGGGCGTCAATGATGTCCAACGGCCTCGACGCATGGATTCCGAGGGCCTGCTGGCCCTGCCCCGCCTGGCCGCCGCCGGCGCGCGCCGCATCGGGCTGGTCACCGCGCCGGGTGGCCGCGGCGCGCTTCAACCCGCACTGGAAGGGCGCGGCATCGTGGTCGTGCGTGCCGATGTCTACGCACGCGTGCCGGTGCCGCTTGCCTCGCGCTCGATCCAGGCCCTCGAGGGCGAGACGCGCCCCACCGTGCTGGCACTGACCAGCGGGGAGGCCCTGCAGCGCGTGCTGGGCCACCTCCCGGAGCGGGCGCGCGACGCCCTGCTGCGCGCCGAGGTGGTGGCTGCCAGCGCGCGCCTGGCAGCCGCCGCCAGGCAAGCCGGATTCAGCGCCATCCGGGTCGCCCGGAGCCCTCGCCCCGCCGACCTCGTGGCCGCGGCATGCGAACGGGGCGGCGACCGCATTCCGGTAGCATGAGCGGTCCTCCCATCGCGTCCTGACCGTGTCCGCCACGCCCCCCGCCGCGCCACCTCCTCCCTCCCCCCCACGCCGCTCCGGCTGGCCGTGGCTGCTGCTGCTTGCGCTGCTGGCGCTGGGCGCATGGCGCGCCATGGCCTGGTGGGAGGCCCGCGTTGCACCCGGCCCGGCGCCCGACAGCGACGTGCGCATCGAAGCACTCAATGACAGGATCAGTGCGTTGCGGGGCGACCTGCGTGCGCAGGCGCAACGCATCCAGCAGGCGGATGCGACCAACCGCGTGCTGCGCGACGAACTGCTGGGCATGGGCCAGCGCGCAGCGCTGATCGAGGACAGCATCGCGCGATTCTCGGACCCGGACCGGCATGGCGCGCAGGCGTTGCGGCTGGACGAGGCCGAACTGCTGCTGGGCATGGGCCAGCAACGGTTGCTGGTTGCAGGTGACCTCGATGGCGCCCAGCGTGCATACGCGCTGGCGGCTGGCGTACTGGCCGGGGTCGACGATCCCGCTTACATCGGGCTGCGCCAGGTGCTGGTGCAGGAGCGCACCGCGCTGGACGCGCTGGGCGACGATCCGCGCGTCAAGGCACTCGCGCAACTGCAGGCATTCACCGCGGCGCTTGAGTCACCGGTCGAAGCGGCTCCCGCCTCGGCGCCGGCCGCCGGCGCGCCATGGTGGCGCCGCGCGTTTTCCAATGTCTTTGACATCCAGCCTCGCCACCGCAGCCTGGCCGTACGCCCCGCCGACCGAGGCGACGCCATGGCGGGGCTGCAACTCGAGTTGACCCTGGCGCGCGCGGCCGCCGAGCGCCGGGACCGCGATGCCTGGCGCCAGGCGCTGGCCCGCGCCGATGCATGGCTGCAACGTTTGTGGGCGCCTTCGGCTGCACTGCAGTCGCGACGGGATGCGCTGAAGGCGCTCGCGGCGCTTCCGCTTTCACCGGAGCTTGCGACGCTGGGCAGCACACTCGAGCAACTACGTCAGTTGCGCAGCGTGCGCCCGGAGACCCGATGAACCTGTTCCGCAGCCTGTTGTTCTGGATCGTGCTGGCGCTGGTGGGCGCGCTGGTGGCGCAGCTCCTGGCGCAGGACCCCGGCCTGGTGGTGGTCAGCTACAACGACTGGACCTACGAGAAGTCGCTGGCCTACAGCCTGGTGCTGGCGGTGGCCGCCGTGCTGGTGGTGTGGCTGCTGTGGAAGCTGTTGACCGCACCGTTCGTGATGCTTCGTCGTCGACGCAAGAAGGCAGCGCGCGCCCGCCTGATCGAGGGCATGGAAGCGTCGCACCTGGGCCATTGGAGCCGCGCGGAGAAGTCGCTGGCGCAGACCGATGACGCCGAGGTCGGTTCGGTGGGCCATGTTGCCGCCGCGCAGGCAGCGGCCGCCCGCGGCGATGCCGCCTTGGCCCAGCAACACCTGGATGCGCTGGCGGTATCCCATCCCACGGCCCGCGCGGTCGCCCTGGCCGACCTTGCCTTGGACGACGATCGCCCGGCCGATGCGCTCAGCGCGCTGGACGCGCCCAACGCCCAACCGCTGCCGCCACGCGGGCTGGCCCTGCGGGCGGACGCACTGGCCAGGCTGGGCCGGGCCGGCGAGGCGTACGGATTGCTGGGCGCGTTGCGGCAGCAGGAAGCGATGCCGCAATCGCGCCTGGACAGCGCCGAAGCCACCTGGGCGGAAGCGGGCCTGCGCGAGTCGACCGATGCCAACGTGCTGGCCGACCGCTGGGAAGCGTTACCCACCCCGCTGCGTTCGCACCCGGCCACCGTCGCGGCCTACGCCGAACGCGCGGCCGCGCTGCGCTGGGAAGAGGCCGCCGCCAGCAGCATCGAGCATGCGCTGGACAAGAACTGGGACGAGGACCTGGCCGGGCTCTATGGCCGCCTGCCGATCGGACGGCTGGAATCGCGCCGCGAGCACGCCGAGCGCTGGTTGCAGTCGCATCCGGCCAGCCCCGGCCTGCTGGTGACGCTGGCGCGGCTGGCACGGGCCCAGGGCCAGTGGTCGCAAGCCGAAACGTACCTGCACCGCGCACTGGCGCAGGGCGCCAACAGCGACGCCTGGGAAGAACTGGGCCACGGCTTCGCCCAGCACGGCGACGAGGCCCTGGCGCGCCACAGCTACGCCAACGCGCTGCGCGCCACGCGCGGGGAGCCCATCACCGAACTCCCCGGCCGCGACGTGCGCGCGCGCATCTACGACGAGGCGGTGGTCGAGGAACGCGACGGCCACGGCGTTCCGCGGCTGCGCGATTCGTAACCGGTCGCAACCGGCGCGCTGGTTTGCTGGTTCGTATCGGTAATCGGCACCCGGGGCTGGAACCCCGGACCCGGGGTTCGAAACCCGCGTATCGGATTGGTATCGAGCCGCACCGGCGCCTCACGACCTCAAGGCAAGGCGCGCCAGAGGCCGGCCCCACGGAAGGTCGCGCCGGTCGCCTAGCGCTCGAGCATCGCCACCACGCCCATGCCGCCAGCGGTGCAGATCGACACCAGGCAGCGGCCACCCCCGCGGTCCTTCAGCGCCTTCGCGGCCGCGGCGACGATGCGCGCGCCGGTGGCTGCGAACGGGTGCCCGGTGGCCAGCGAGGAGCCGTTCGGATTGATCTTCGCCGGGTCGATGCGCCCCAGCGGGGCCGACAGGCCGAGCCGGTTGCGGCAGTACTCCTCGCTCTCCCAGGCGCGCAGGGTGCACAGCACCTGCGCGGCGAAGGCTTCGTGGATCTCGTAGATGTCGAAGTCCTGCAGGGTCAGTCCGTTGCGCGCCAGCATCTCCGGCACCGCAACGGTCGGCGCCATCAGCAGGCCCTCGCCATGGACGAAATCGACCGCCGCTACCTGCGCGTCGCGCAGGTAGCACAGCACTTCGTGGTCGTGTTTCTCCGCCCACTCCTTTGATGCCAGCAGGCAGGCCGAAGCGCCGTCCGTCAGTGGCGTCGAGTTGGCCGCGGTCAGGGTGCCGCGCCCCGAGGTCCGGTCGAACGCCGGCTTCAGCGAAGCCAGTTTTTCCAGGGTCGAATCCGGTCGCAGCACGTTGTCGCGCGCCACGCCGCGGAAGCTGACCACCAGGTCGTCGAGGAAGCCGCGCTCGTAGGCGGCGGCCAGCTTCTGGTGCGAGGCCAGTGCCCACTCGTCCTGGGAGTCGCGCGAGATGTTCCACTCCTTGGCCATGTCCTCGCAGTGCTGGCCCATGCTCTTGCCGGTGCGCGGCTCGGCCACGCCGGGGAACTCGGGCTTGAGCTCGCGCGGCGAAAACCCGCGGAACGCGCCCAGCCGGTCGCGCGTGGACTTGCCCGCCGCGGCCTGCAGCAACCGCCGTCGCAGCGACTGGCCGTAGACGATCGGCACGTCCGAGGTGCTGTCGCTGCCACCGCCGATGCCCGAGTCGATCTGGCCGACGGCGATCTTGTTGGCCACGGTGATGATCGAGTCCAGCGAGGTCCCGCAGGCACGCTGCAGGGTGATGCCCGGCGTCAGTGGCGACAGGCCCGACGACAACGCCGCCTCGCGCCCCAGGTTCCAGTCGCTGCTGTGCTTGATCACCGCGCCCATCGCGACTTCGCCCAGTTGCTGGCCGTGCAGTCCGAAGCGCTCGACCAGCGCGCCCAGCGTGCGTACCGACATGCCCAGGTTGCCGACGTCCGCGTAGGCGGTGTTCTGGCGGCAGAAGGGAATGCGAACGCCGCCAAGCACGGCGACGGGACGGGAAGGACGCATCGGATCACCTCGGGGGAGTGGGCGGGCAGCATGCCCGCAACCGCGTCGGGGCATAATGAGGACGAGTGTAGCGCTGGCCCCTTGCACGACCAAACGCCGGCGTATGCAACACCCCGCCGTACCCTCCTCGACCCCCGCCCCAGGCCGATGACCGCGACCCTTGCCGCTGCCAACGACACCGATGCCGTGCACGTGCTGGGTGCCCTTGCACTGGAGCTGCGCGGCGATGCGCAGGTCACGCGCGACACGCTGGCCTCCGGCGAGGTCGAATCCCTCGGCGCGCTGGTCGCCCGCGACCTGGCCTCGCTGGTTCCGGAAGCCGCGCAGCTCGACCTGGTGATGGTGGGCGCGCACTACGACCCGGTGGAACTGCTCCGCCCCGGTTGGCCGCTCCATCGCGAACTCGACCAGCTGTCGGCGCGCGCACCGGGCGTGGCCGGCGGGCGGGTGATCGCTTTCGGCGCGCACGAAGGCCGTTTGCCGGGCGTACTTTCACCGTCCCACGACCACGCCGGCGGCCCGCTGCGGCTGGTGCCTTTCATGCTGGGCGGGCAAGCCGCGCTGGCGGCAAGGGTGGGCCAGGCGTTCGAACTGCAGCTGCTTGAGCGGGGCATGGCAGCGGCCGACACCGCGCTGGCGGCGCAGGCGACCTTTGGCCTGCAGGTCGAGCATGCGCGCTACCTCACCGTGCACGACCTGGCGGCCATGACCGCCATGCAGTACGACCACGCGGGACTGGCGCCGTTGTGGCCGCTGCTGGAAGCCGCACTGCTGGAGCCGGCGTCGGAGGCGTGGCTGGACGCCCCGCCCGAGCCGCTGCTGCGTTACGTGGACGGCGAGGCGCGCATGGCGCTGTTCGCGCCGAATGCGTGGCAGGCGCGCTACGCGCCGCGTGAACCGTGCGATACCGACGACGCCCGCGCCCGCCTCCATCGCCGCCACCAGCATTTCGAGGCGCGCCAGCGGCAGATCGCCGCGGTGTTGCGGGCACACGCCGTGCCGGTGACGTTCGTGCATTGCGACCGCGACGCCGATTGCCGGCTGGCGCTGTAGGGCGCCGGCGCGGCTTCCGTTACGCCTACGCCGGTCCCATCACGTCCGTTCCGATCAGGTCCGTTCGAATGCCTCGGCCAGCAACCGGTAGCCGGCATCGTGCATCCCCAACGCGGCGTAGGTGCGCAGCGCCGCCTCGTTGTCCTGCTCCACGTACAGGCGCAGGCCCAACACGTCCGGCTCGGCCAGCGCCGCCTCGCGTACGTGCCGGTACAGCCCGCGGAAAACGCCTTGTCGGCGGTGGCCCGGATCGACATGCACGCTCTGTATCCACCACCACCAGCCGTTGCGCCAGTCGCTCCACTCGGTGGTCAGCATCAGCATGCCGACGGCCTGGCCGACCGTCTCGCGCCCACCCAGCACCGCTTCGCGCACGGCGACGAAATAGCGCGCCTTGAGCGGGTCGGCGATGCCCGCCGCGACCCCGCGCAGGACCGTGTCCGGATCCAGCCGCTTGTGTTCGGTTTCCCACGCCATGTCGGCGGCCCACCGGGCCAGCAGTGGCGCGTCGTCGGTCACCGCAGGCCGCACCCGCAGGGCACTGGCGTCGTTCACCGGCGGCCTCAGCCGGTGATATCGATGATGCCGCAGGCCACGCGGTCGCCGGCATTGCCGGACGGCTGGCTGCTGTAGTCGTCCGCGCGGGCGTGGACGACGACCGCGCGACCCCCCACGTCGTTGGCGGCGCCGCCGCCCAGCGTCACCCCGCGCGCCTCGACCCGGGCCTGGGCCACGCCCTGGCCGTTGGCCGCGATGTTGTCCATGTCGCCGCCGTGGTGGGTGGCCACGCCGACGCGCCCATGCGGGTGTCCGGCGGGGTTGAAGTGGCCACCGGCGCTGCTGGCGTCGGCGGCGGAGCAGTCGCCCCGCTCATGGATGTGGATGGCGTGGGTGCCGCCTGCGGTCAGGCCGCCAACTTCGCCGGCGATGCGCACGCCGTACGCGGTCGGCACCAGGTTGAGGGTGCCACTGACCAGGCTTCCCGACGCCGGCGTCAGCACCACGCGCGCGGATTTCGCGGTGGACACGGCGGGAGCCGGGGGCGGCGATACCCTGGACGAGGTGGAGGGGACGGCGGCGCAGCCGGCCATGGCAACGGTGCAGGCGGCGGCAAGCAGGGCGGTCTTCATGGCGACTCCGTCGTTCCAGGGTGGGCGGCGTACGCTAGCGGACGGCGGGTTCAGTGCCGGTGAATCCGACGCGACGCAACACCCGCCGTGCAAGCCGATGCAGCCGCTGCGGTGCTCCGGCTAATCGGACGTGCGTCGCCCGCGGCCGGCCGGCTTGAGTTTGCGCGTCAGCGTGTTGCGGCCCAGCCCGAGCCGCGCCGCGGCTTCGGCGCGACGGCCGCCGGTATGCGCCAGCGCCGCTTCCAGCAGGATGCGTTCGACGCGCCCGACCACGGTGCCGTGCAGGTCACCCGCGCCCTCCGACAGCTGCGACCGCACCCAGGCATCCAGCCCCGAGGCCCAGTCGCCAGTGGCCCGTGCTGGCGGCGCGGAACCCAGCGCGGCCTCCACGTCGTCGGCATCGAGCCGATCGCCCGGCGCCAGCGCGGCCATTCGCCAGCACAGGTTCTCCAACTCGCGCACGTTCCCCGGCCACGGGTGCGCGCGCAGCCGCGCGACGGCGTCGGGTCCAAGCTGCTTGGCCGGCGCGTCGAAGCGCCGCGCGGCCAGCGCCAGGAACCGCTCGGCAAGGCGCTGGATATCATCGCCGCGCTCGCGCAGCGGCGGCACGTGCAGACGCACCACGTCCAGCCGGTGCAGCAGGTCCTCGCGGAAGCGGCCGTCCGCCACGCGCACCTGCAGGTCCTGGTGGGTCGCGGCGATCACGCGCACGTCGACGCGTATCAATTCGCGCCCGCCGACCCGGAAGAACTCCCCTTCCGCGAGCACCCGCAGCAGCCGCGTCTGCAGCGGCAACGGCATGTCGCCGATCTCGTCCAGGAACAGCGTGCCGCCATCGGCCTGCTCGAAGCGGCCGACGTGGCGACGCTGGGCGCCGGTGAATGCACCGGCCTCGTGGCCGAACAGCTCCGACTCCAGCAGTTCGGCGGGGACCGCGGCGGTATTGAGCGCCACGAACGGGCGTTGCGCGCGCGGCGATTCGCGGTGCAATGCGCGCGCGACCAGTTCCTTGCCGGTGCCGGTCTCCCCGGTGACCAGCACCGACAACGGCGCCTGCGCCAGCCGGCCGATCGCGCGGAACAGCTGGCGCATCGCCGGCGTGTCCCCGACCAGGCGGTCGGCTTCGACGTCGCCGCCTTCGCTGCTGGCGGTGTCGGCCACCGCGTCCCCGGCGGGACGCTGCAACGTGCGCTCCGCCAGCGCCACCGCCTCGTCCAGGTCGAATGGCTTGGACAGGAATTCGTGCGCACCGCCACGGAACGCACCGGCGGTACTGGCGACATCGGTGTAGGCACTCATCACCACCACCGGCAACGCGGGCAGGCGCTGCTTGAGCTTGTCCAGCAGCACCAGTCCGTTGTCGCCCGGCATGCGGACATCGGTGAACAGCAACGCCGGCGCCCCGCGTGAATCCAACGCGTCGAGCGCATCGCCGGCACTCTCGAATGCTTCCACCGCGTAGCCGGCCTGGCGCAAGGCGGCGCTGAGCACGAAACGGATGCTGCGGTCGTCATCGACGATCCAGATGCACGGTGTCATTCGAGCGTCTCCTGGCGTGCACCGGGCGTGCTTGCGGCGAACGTCGTGCGGTTCATCCGGCCTGCCCCGGTGCCTGCATCGGCAGCAACAGCGTGAACACGGTGTGGCCCGGCCGCGATCGATAGGCCAGCGACCCGCGGTGCTCGCGTGCCACCTGTTGCGCCAGCGCCAGGCCCAGGCCGCTGCCCTCGGCGCGACCCGACACCAGCGGCAGGAACACCCGCTCGGCCAGCTCGTCGGGCACCCCGTGGCCGTCGTCGATGATGTCCAGGCGCAAGGCGACCGGGTGGGCGACGTCGCCGATGCGCAGGCCGTGCTCGGCGCGGGTGCGCAGGGTCACGGTGCCGGCGCCGGCCTCGATCGCGTTGCGCGCCAGGTTCCAGACCGCCTGCACCAGGCGGTCGGCGTCGCCGGTGAACTCCGGCAGGCTGGGGTCGTAGTCGCGCACCAGCCGCACCGCCCAGCCGGTGTCGTTCTCGGCCAGGCGCAGCACCCGCTCCAGCACCGCATGGATGTTCAGCGCGGCATGCGGCCGCGGCGGCGACGGCACCAGCAGCTGGTCCAGCAGGGCGCCCAGCCGCGCGACCTCCTCGTCGATCAGCGCCACCAGCTCGCGCGATTCGGCATCGTCGATCCGCCGGCCCAACAGCTGCGCCGCGCCCTTCAACCCGGCCAGCGGGTTGCGCAACTCATGCGCGAGCCCCTTGAGCGACGCCGACAGCGCGGCGGGCAGCAACAGCGCGGGGTCGTCGCCGGGGAACTCGTCCACGGGATGGGCTTCCAGCAGCCAGCCCTCCTGCGTCGCGGCCAGCCAGAGGTCGGCGAAGCGCTCGCCGGCATCGGGGTACTGCAACCGCACGCGGCGGATGCGCACGGGTGCGCTGTCGATGCCGGTCCTCGCCAGTGCCGTCACCAGCCGCGCATCACCGCCGCCCAGTTCGGCCAGCGGCCAGCCCGCCAGCCGCCGCGCACTCACGCCCAGCCAACGGGAGAACGCCTGGTTGCCCCCCGCGAGGCGCCCGTCCAGCCCGGCCCAGGCCAGCGGCGTGGCCAGGCCATCCAGGTCCGGTGCGGACGGGGCGGCTGCGGGCGGGGCGGGGTCAGGCGGCATTGCACCATGTTAGTGCAGCCGGCCGCGGCCGCATTGCTAGACTTTTCCGATGGACCAGACCCTGCTTGCGCGCGCCCGGCAATTCCTCCCACGCGGGCGCATCGACCTGGCCCTGCAGGCGCTGGCGCCCGCCCTCCAGGCGGTGCCGGTGCCCGCCGAATCGCTGAAGCTGCTGGCCCGTCTGGCCCTGCACCAGCAGCTCATGCCGCTGGCCAAGCAAGCCCTGCAGCGCGCCATGGCCGAACTGCCCGACGACCCCGAGACCCATGCGCTGGTCGCCGCGGCGGCGCGCATCCAGGGGCAACCCGACGCGCTGGAGGCCGCCGCCCGCCGCGCGCTGGCGCTGGACCCGGGCCACCCCGTCGCCGCCGCGCTGCTGAGCGAACACCTGCGCGATCGCCTGCGCCTGGGGGAGGCCCGTGAGGTCACCGACGCATGCCTGGCCGTCCGCCCGGATGACTACGGAACCCGCCTGGCGCGCGCCGGCCTGCAGATGTTCTCTGGTGACGCCGCTGCCGCGATGGCCGATGCCGATGTCGCCCGCCAGCAATCGCCCTCGCTCCAGGCGCGGCAGGTGGCGTGCATGGCATCGCTTTATGTCGACCGCCTCGACGCGCGGCAGGTGATGGCGCGGCACCTCGAGGTGGGCGCCTCGATCCCGCCGCTCACGCTCCCCCTCGCGCCGCGGCGCCCGTATGCGCCGGGGCACCGCCCATTGAGGATCGGACTGCTTTCGCCCGACCTGCGCCGGCATCCGGTGGGCAGTTTCATCGCGCCGCTGCTCGCCGGTCTGCCGCGCCCGCGCACGCACGCGATCTGCTTCAGCGATGCCGCCCCCGACGATGCCAGCCGCCGCCTGCAGGGCTTTGCGGATACGTGGCACGACACCCGCGCGCTGGACGACACGCGCGTGTTCCGGTTGATCCAGTCCGAAGCGATCGACGTGCTGGTCGACCTGGCCGGCCACACCCATGGAAGCCGTCCCGCGCTGCTGGCCAGCCGCACCGCGCCGCTGCAGGTGGTCTACCTGGGCTACCTGCACGACACCGGCATGGCCGGTTGCGATGGCGTGGTCGGGGACGCGCTGACGCTGCCTTCCGGCACGGCCAGCGCGCGCGCGCCGCTCCGGCTGCCGGGTTGCTTCCTGTGCTTCGAACCCGCGCCGGACGCGCCCCCGGTTTGCGAGCGGCCCGCGGCCGGGGAGGTGGTGTTCGGCAGTTTCAACCACCTGGCCAAGCTCTCGCCCGACACGGTGTCGCTGTGGTCGGCGCTGGTGCAACGAGTGCCCGGGTCCCGCCTGGTGCTGTGCGCGCTGGGCCTGCAGGACGAGAGCGTCCGGCGCGGGGTGCGGGCGCGCTTTGCCGCCCACGGCGTCGGCGACGGGCGGCTGGAGCTGCGGGCGCCGGTGACGGACCCCGCCGCGTTCCTGCGCCAGTACGACGACATCGACATCGCGCTGGACCCGCTGCCATTCAACGGTGGCACCACCACGCTCCAGGCCTTGTGGCAGGGCGTTCCGGTGCTGAGCTGCCCGCGGGACACGATGGCCTCGCGCAGCGGCGCCTCGATCCTGCATGCGGCCGGCCTCGGCGACTGGGTGGCAAGTGGCGGCGCGGATTTCATCGCCCGTGGGGAACGCCTCGCCTCGGACGCCGGCCTGCGCGCCACCCTGCGCGCCACCCTGCGCGCGAGCATGCGCGAGCGGATCCAGGCGGCCGGCCTGACCGATGGCCCCCGGTTCGCGCAGGGCTTCGTGGCGCTGCTGGAGTCGACACTGCTGGCCCGCAACGCGGGTTGAGCATCACTCCATGCGCAAGGTCGCATCGCCCGAGAACGTCTCGATCTCGATGCTCGCATCGCCGCTGCCGTAGCGGTGGCGCAGGCTGGACCCGGGGCCGTGGCGCGGGCGCTCCACGTTCGCGCCGGGCGCATCGATCGAGCCGCTGAAACTCTCGGCGCTGACGCGGGCCGAGGTGTCGCGCGGCAGGCGCAGTTCCAGGTCGCCGCTGACGCTTTCCATCCTGACCTCGGCGCCTGTGGCCAGTGCCGTGGAGACCTGGACGTCGCCTGACACGGTGGCGCCGGAGAACTCCCGCAGGCGGCTTTCGAGCACGTCCACCCGGGCATCGCCGGACACGGTCTCCACGTCGACTTCGCCGTCCATCCGGCCGGCCAGCCGGATGTCGCCGCTGACGGTGTCGAGCGCGACATCGGGGCTGTTGAGGGTGAGCTGCTGGTCGCCGCTGACGGTCTCGATGCCGGCCTTGCGCGGCGCGCCCACCACCGTGACATCGCCGCTGACGCTGTCGATGGACAACTCGCGCGAGGCCACGCCCCGGACGTCGATGCGCGCGGCGACGCCGTCGATGTCCAGCGCTGCCTGCAGCGGCACCATCAGGCGCAGCTCGGTGGGTTCGCTGCGGTCACGCCCGCCCCACCCGCCGACCCGGTTGGGGTACTTGACCCGCACCTGCAGCGAACGGCGGTCGCCGTCGATCGAAAGCCGCTCCGCGCCCGCGCCGAGCTGCCCCTGGATCCGCACCTCCGGGCGGTCCCAGGCGCGCACTTCGATCAGGCCCTTGAGGTTGTCCACCTGCAGCCGGCCGTCGGCATCCAGCGGGCGGGTTTCGTCGATGGGGGTGGCGGCCAGCGCCGGCCATGCGGCCACCAGGGCCAGAGAGAACAATGCGGTGCGGATCATGGAGGAATCTCCGGTCAGGTCAGGTCAGGGCGGCGCGCCGTGACAGCGCGAGGCGGCGTGCGTAGGTGCGGCGCAACTGCTGCAGCAGCAGTGCCGAGTCGGGGTCGCGCTGCAGGGCGGCCAAGATCTGCGCGGCGTTGCGATCCAGCTCGGCCAGCCCGGGTTGCAGCGCGGGGGTGACGCGCGCGCCACCCACTTCCGACAGCGCGGCCCGGTACTCGCGGACCAGGCCCCCGGCCTGCATCCGCACATCCCCCGGCGTACTCGCGCCCGCGGTGGTCTCGGGCGCCGGGGGGGGCGCGAGCACCTGCCAGACGCCAATCGCGAGCACGCCGGCCAGGGACGCGGCCAGCGCCAGTGGCAGCATCCAGCGGGCGGTCGCCCGGCGCCGGCGGGCGGGCACGGCGACGTGCCCGGGGGCGGCGATGCGGCCGGCGATGCGGTCCCACGTCGCCGCGGGCGGTGCCACGTCGCGGCACAGCGTACGCAGGGACGCGCGCAGTGAATCGGAGAGCAGGGGGGTGTCGTCGGGTGTCTTGCAGGTCATTCTCGTGCTCCCAGCCGGTCGCGCAGCAGGCGCCGCGCGCGGTGCAACTGCGCCTTTGAACTGCCCACCGCCATGTCCAGCTCGGCGGCGATCTCCTCGTGGGTCCAGCCTTCCACGTCGAACAGCACCAGCACCGCACGGGCGCGTGGCGGCAGCGTCGCCACCGCACGCTCCAGGTCCATCGCCAGCGCGGTGCCGTGGCCGGCCGAGTCCGGCGTGCCCAGCACGTCGAACGCGCTGTCGTCGTCCTCGCCCGGGCGGCTGCGCTGGCGACGCAGGTCCATCAGCGCGGTGTTGACCGCCAGCCGGTGCAGCCAGGTCGAGAACGCGGACTCGAACCGGAACCCGGGCAACGCCTGCCATGCACGGACGAACGCGTCCTGGGTCAGGTCCTCGGCGCGGGCGCCATGGCCGCCCACCAGCCGGCCGATGACGCCATGCACCCGTCCGGCATGCCGTCGGTACAAGGCTTCGAACGCCGCGACCTCGCCGCGGGCGGCCGCGCCCACCAGTGCCCGATCCTCGGCGTCGGCCGGCAGGGTCTGGGGTGCGTAGTCGGCCACGGCGGTGAGCATAGCCAGTCCGATGCAGCGGTGGCGCGGAAGGTTTAAGCCCGGCGACGCTCGCGCCGCGCACGCACCCGTTTCGCAAACGGAACAGGCCCGGATCGCTCCGGGCCTGCGGGTCGTGCCTGTGGCGGGCGGTACGCCTCAGATCGCGTAGTACATCTGGTACTCGAGCGGGTGGGTCGCGGCGCGGAACGCGGTGACTTCCTTCATCTTCAGGCCGATGTAGGCGTCGATCATGTCGTCGGTGAACACGCCGCCGGCCTTGAGGAACTCGCGGTCCTTGTCGAGTGCTTCCAGCGCCTGGTCCAGCGAGTGGCACACGGTGGGGATGTTCTTTTCCTCCTCCGGCGGCAGGTCGTAGAGGTCCTTGTCGGACGGCGCGCCCGGGTCGATCTGGTTCTTGATGCCGTCCAGGCCCGCCATCATCAGCGCGGCGAAGGTCAGGTAGCCCGACTGCATCGGGTCCGGGAAGCGGAACTCGACCCGGCGCGCCTTGGGGTTGGACACGTACGGGATGCGGCAGCTGGCCGAGCGGTTGCTGGCCGAGTACGCCAGCATCACCGGCGCCTCGTAACCGGGCACCAGGCGCTTGTAGCTGTTGGTGGTGGAATTGGTGAAGGCGTTGAGCGCGCGCGCGTGCTTGAACACGCCGCCGATGTACCACAGCGCCATCTGGCTCAGGCCGCCGTAGCCGTCACCGGAAAACAGGTTGGTGCCGCCCTTGGCCAGGCTCTGGTGCACGTGCATGCCGCTGCCGTTGTCGCCGACGATGGGCTTGGGCATGAAGGTCGCGGTCTTGCCGTTGCGATGGGCCACGTTCTTGATGATGTACTTCATCATCATCAACTCGTCGGCCTTGCGCACCAGCGAGTTGAACTTGGTGCCGATCTCGCATTGGCCGGCGTTGGCGACCTCGTGGTGGTGGACTTCGACTTCGATGCCGACCGCCTCCAGCGTCTTGCACATCTCGGCGCGGATGTCGTGCAGCGTGTCCAGCGGGGCGACCGGGAAGTAACCACCCTTGACCCCCGGGCGATAGCCGGTGTTGCCACCCTCGTACTCGCGACCGGAGTTCCACGCGGCCTCTTCGGAGTCGACGTGGAAGAAGGTGTGCCCCATGTCGTTGGCGTAGCGCACCGAGTCGAAGATGAAGAACTCCGGCTCCGGCCCGAAGAACGCCTGCTCGGCGATGCCGCTGGCCTTGAGGTACGCCTCGGCGCGCTTGGCCACGCCGCGCGGATCACGCGAATAGGCCTGCATGGTCGAGGGGTCGAGGATGTCGCAGCCCAGCACCAGGGTCGGGTCGGCGGTGAACGGGTCCAGGAATGCGGTCGAGGCGTCGGGCAGCAGCACCATGTCCGACTCGTTGATGCCCTTCCAGCCGCTGATGGAGGAGCCGTCGAACATCCGGCCGTCTTCGAACAGCGTGTCGTCGACGATCGACGCCGGGTAGGTGACGTGGTGCTGGACGCCCCGCATGTCGGCAAAACGCAGGTCGACGAACTCGACCTTGTGGTCCTTGATCAGCTTCTCGATGGTCTCGCTGGACATGCAGGCAACTCCGCGGGGTGATGGGATGCAGTAGAGCAACGCAAGCATCGTGCCAGCCAGACCCCCACTGCAACCGGTTGATTCTTATGAAGTGCTTCTCCGCACCGTTGCGAAAGCGCACCAACATGGCGCATGCCCTGACCCGGACGCACCCGGGTGGTGCGCACCGGAACGTCTACACTCGCAACCGGCCCGCGCCGGCGGCCGCCACCCGTGCAACCGCGCATGCGCAGGAAGTCCAAGGCCACTTCGATCGATATCGCCCACCGGGCCGGGGTGTCCCAGGCCACGGTTTCACGGGTCCTGAGTGGCAGCCCGCTGGTCAACGCCCAGACCCGCGAGCGGGTCGAGGCGGCGGTGCGGGAGCTGAACTACAAGGTCGACCGGCACGCCTCCAGCCTGCGTACCCAGCGCGCCGGCACGCTGGCGCTGCTGCTGTTCGAGGACCCCACGCCGGACGACTCGCACATCAACCCGTTCTTCCTGTCGATGCTCGGCTCGATCACCCGCGCCTGTGCGCGCCACGGCCACGACCTGCTGGTGTCGTTCCAGCAGCTGTCGGACGACTGGCACGCCGACTACGAGGACAGCATGAAGGCCGACGGCCTGATCCTGCTCGGCTACGGCGACTACCTGGCCTACCGCGGCAAGCTGGAAACGCTGGTCGAGCAGGGCACGCGTTTCGTGCGCTGGGGCGCGGTGCTGGAGGGCCAGCCCGGTGTCTCGATCGGCTGCGACAACCTGCTGGGCGGGCGCCTGGTGGGCGAACACCTGGCCGCGCTCGGCCACCGTCGCATTGCATTCCTCGGGGATGCCTCCAGCCACTACCCCGAGTTCTACGACCGCTACCGGGGCTGCGATGCGGCCCTGCAGGCCGTCGGCGCCGCCATGGACCCGGCGCTGCAGGTGGACGCGGAGAGCTCGGAGGAAGCCGGCTTCGCAGCCGCGCGCACGCTGCTCGCGCGCAAGGTCCCCTTCGACGCGGTGTTCGCCGCCAGCGACCTGATCGCCATCGGCGCCATGCGCGCGCTGTCGCAGCACGGCCTGCGCGTACCCGATGACGTTGCCGTGGCTGGCTTCGATGACATCCCCATGGCCCGCTTCGCCCAGCCCGCGCTGACCACCGTGTTCCAGGACACCTCGCGTGCCGGCGAACTGCTGGTGGAGTCGCTGGTGCGGCAGGTCCGCGGCGAACCCGCCGAGAGCACCACCCTGCCGGCCACCCTGGTGGTGCGGCGCTCGACCGGGGCGTAGCGGCCGCGATCTCCAGGACCTTTGTAGGAGCGACGTGAGTCGCGACCCCCGGCATCCGGCGTGTAACGCGACTCGCCGACTGCTGGTCGCGACTCACCTCGCTCCTACAGGCGTGTGACGAGGGACCACCTGGCTCCCGTCGGAGCGGCTTCAGCCGCGATCACCAACCGGTGGCCGATACGGCGTTCTCAATCCCTGCCCGTCACCGCCTCCAATGCCGCCACCAGCGCCGGCTCCGTTACTGGTCCGTCCCGCACCCACACCTCGACGCCGTGCGCCGGCACCGTCGCCGTCAGCGTGCCGCCGGTCGCCACCTGTCGTGTGACACCCGACAGCGCCGCCCGCCACGTGCCCGCCTGCAGCATCGCGTCGATCGCGAACGCAGCGGGCGCATCGCCCTTGTTGAGCAACACCAGCGCGACCTGCGCGGTGTCGCCGTCCTGAAGCACGCGGTAGAAGGCCGCGCGGTCGCCGGCCAGCTCCACGTTGAGCTGCACGCCGCGCTGCAACGCCGGCGTGGTGCGACGCACGCTGGCGATACGGGTCAGTGCCTGGTGGATCGGATGGTCGGCCGCCGCGTCCACGCGCGCCTGGCCGAAGTAGTTGCGGTTGCCGGCGTGTTCGGCACGGCCGCGCATGAAGCCGGTCTCCGAGCCGTAGTAGACGACCGGGATGCCGCGCGCGGTGAACAGCCAGTGGTGGGCGTCGATGAAGCCTTCGTCCGAGGCATCCATCCGTGCCATGTCGTGGTTGTCGTAGAACGTCGCCAGCGCGTAGGGGTTGGCATACGGCCCGTCGACCAGGTGCAGGGTGGGGGCGAGGCGCTCGAAGCCGACGCGCTTGCGGCCGAACACCTCGTCCATCGCCTGCTTCATCGGGAAGTCGAGCACGCTGACCCCGCCGTTGGCCGGCAACGTGTGCGCGGCGATCGCGGCCGCGTCGTAGTCGAAGGCCTCGCCGAACATGAAGAAGCCCGGGTGCCGGCTACGGATGCGCTGGGTGAAAGCCTTCCAGAACGCGTGCGGCATCCAGGCGATGGTGTCGATGCGGAACGCGTCCGCGCCCTGGTCGATCCATTGCTCGTACGCGCCCGCCAGGTACTCCAGCACCGCCGGATTGGCGGCATCGAAGTCGCCCAGCTGCGCCAGGTTGCCGTCGAAAATCGACCCGGTCGCACCGTCCACCGGACCGGTGGCGTTGAAGAACGCATGAAGCGGATTGCCGGCGGGGTCCAGTTGCGTGGGGTGCAGGTTCTGGTGGTCGGCGATGACACTGCCATCGGGTCCATGGACCTCGCCGAACTTGGGCTGGTCGTGCGTCATGGAATACGCCGGCGAACCGTGGTTGCCGACGATATCCAGCACCAGCTTCATGTCGCGCGCGTGCACCGCGTCGGCCAGGCCGCGGAAGTCCAGTCCGGCGCTGGGCAGGTGCTCGTCCAGCCGGAAGAAATCGACGCCCCAGTACCCGTGGTAGCCGGTCTTGCCGCGGTCGCTCAGCATGGTGCCGCAGCCGGGCTCGCTGCCGCCGGTGAACGCCTCGTCCGGGTTGTCGACCACCGGGGTGATCCACACGGCGCCAAAACCCATGCCGCGGATGTAGTCGAGGTTGTCGACGATGCCGCGGAAATCCCCGCCCAGGTAGCCGACGTTGCCGGCCACGCCGTCGCAGGGCTCCAGCGGGCGGTCGAAGGTGCGGTGCCGCCCGCCCTGGTCACGCTGGTCATTGGACGCATCGCCGTTGACGAAGCGGTCGGTCACCACGAAGTACACCGCGTGCGCGGCGAACGGCTCGTCGGTGCCGACGTAACGCGCCTGGGTGGGCGGGGCCGTGCCCGCGCTGGAGGGTGCATGCGCACATGCGCCCAGCGCGGATGCAAGGACCACTGCGACGACGACGGGCAGGAGGCGGGGGCGGCGGAGGGACATGGGCGGTTCCAGGGGCGGAAGTCGGGCGTAGTGGCGGAGCCGGTTTCTCAGCGGGTTGACAGGCCATGCCCCGGGCCATTCGCGGCAGGCACTGCCACCGGGGCATCGGCAGGCTCGCGAACGCGCAGCACGCACAGCCCCGCCACGACCAGGCTGATGCCGCCGATCGCCAGCGCGTTGACCGGCGCACCGTCCAGGAACGTCTTGAGCAGGAACCCGAGCAGGCTGGCGGCGACCAGCTGCGGGATCACGATGAAGAAGTTGAAGATGCCCATGTACACGCCCATCTTGCGTGCCGGCAGGCTGTCCGACAGCAGCGCGTACGGCAGCGACAGGATCGACGCCCAGGCAAAGCCCACCCCCACCATGGACAGCAACAGCCACGCCGGCTCGCGGATCCACAGGAACGACAGCAGCCCGATCCCGCCCAGGGTGACGTTGACCAGATGGCTGATGCGCAGGCCCAACCGGCGCACCATCCACGGGATCGCGATCGCCGCCAGCGCGGCGAACCCGTTGTAGGCGGCAAACAGCACGCCGACCCAGTTCGCGCCGGCGTTGTAGGCCGCCGACGTGGTGTCGGTGCTGCCGTAGTGCACTTCCGTCACCGCGCCGGTGGTGTAGATCCACATCGAGAACAGTGCGAACCAGCTGAAGAACTGCACCACCGCCAGTTGCCGCATCGCCTGCGGCATGTCCTGCAGGTCGTCGAGGATGGAGGTGAACGCATTGCCGCCGGAGAACGCGGTGCGCAGCAGCAGCGCGATGCCGTAGGCCGCGATGAGGCCGGCCAGGATGTACAGCTGCCGGTCCAGCGCGAACACCGCGATCAAGGCCGCGCCGGCGCCGCCGGCCAACAGCCACGCCGATCCCGTGCGCCGCGCGCGTGACGGGTCCAGCGCACGGTGCACCAGCGGCGGGGCTTCGTCCCAGGCATGCAGTTGGGCCGGGGTGTATTCGCGCGTACGCAGCACCGTCCAGCCCACCGCCAACACCAGCACCGCACCGCCGAAATAGAACGCATAGCGCACGGTGTCGGGCACCTCGCCGGGCCCGGCGGTGTTGGGCACGCCCAGGCGCTCCAGGATGAAGGGCAGCATCGAGGCGATCACCGAGCCCACGCCGATGAAGAAGCTCTGCATCGCGTAGCCGCTGGGGCGCTGGCGCACCGGCAGCTGGTCGCCGACGAACGCGCGGAACGGCTCCATCGCGATGTTGATGGAGGCGTCCAGGACCCACAGCGTGCCGGCCGCGATCCACAGCGCCGGCGAGTTGGGCATCACCAGCAGCGCCAGCGTCGCCAGCACCGCGCCGACCAGGAAGTACGGCCGCCGCCGGCCCAGCCCGGTCCAGGTGCGGTCCGACATGTAGCCCACGATCGGCTGCACGATCAGCCCGGTGAGCGGGGCGGCGATCCACAGCAGCGGGATCTGGTCCATGTCCGCGCCCAGCGTCTGGAAGATCCGGCTGACGTTGGCATTCTGCAGCGCGAAGCCGAACTGGATGCCGAGGAAGCCGAAGCACATGTTCCAGATCTGCCAGAACGACAGCTGCGGTTTGCGGGTCATGCGGGGGTCCTTTGCGGGGTGCGGCGCCGGCGCGGACGGGCGGGCGCGGCCGGGGATGGCGGCCATCCTAGTGAGCCATCGCACTGCACCATGGCCGGTGCAAACGTATTCACCGCTTGCCGGGCCCGGCCATGCGCGTGTGCACCTGCACACCGTGGAATAGTCCGCGTTCGAACGGACCGGGTCGCGCAATGGCAATGACGACACACTGGTGGCACGGCGCGGTGATCTACCAGATCTACCCGCGCAGCTTCCTGGACACCAACGGCGACGGCGTGGGCGACCTGCCCGGCATCGTCGAGAAGCTCGACCACGTGGCCAGCCTCGGGGTGGACGCGATCTGGATCTCGCCGTTCTTCAAGTCGCCGATGGCCGACTTCGGCTACGACATCGCCGACTACCGCGCGGTCGATCCGCTGTTCGGCACGCTGGAGGACTTCGATCGGTTGCTGGACAAGGCGCACGGGCTGGGCATCAAGGTGATGATCGACCAGGTGCTGAGCCACACCTCCAGCCAGCACGCGTGGTTCCTGGAAAGCCGCGAGAGCCGCGACAACCCCAAGGCCGACTGGTACGTGTGGGCCGACCCCCGGCCCGATGGCACCCCGCCCAACAACTGGCTGTCGATCTTCGGCGGCGTTGCGTGGAAATGGGAGCCGCGGCGCGAGCAGTACTACCTGCACAACTTCCTGGCCACCCAGCCCGACCTCAACTTCCACTGCCCCGAGGTGCGGCAGGCCACGCTCGACAACGTCGACTTCTGGCTGTCACGCGGGGTGGACGGGCTGCGGCTGGACGCGATCAACTTCTGCTTCCACGACGCGCAGCTGCGCGACAACCCGCCCAAGCCCGCGCACCTGCGGGTGGGCCGCGGCTTCAGCGCCGACAACCCGTATGCGTACCAGTACCACCACTTCAACAACACCCGCCCGGAAACGCTGGTGTTCATGGAGCAGCTGCGCGCACTGATGGACCGCCACCCCGGCTCGGCGGCGCTGGGGGAGTTCTCCTCGGAGGATTCGCTGGCGACGATGGCCGAGTACGTGGGCGACACCCGGCTGCACATGGGTTACAGCTTCGAGCTGCTCACCGACGACTTCACCGTCGGCTACATCCGCGACACCGTGGAGAAACTGGAAGCGCGGATGCCGCACGGCTGGCCGTGCTGGGCGATCTCCAACCACGACGTGCGTCGCGCGGTCACCCGCTGGGGCGGCGAGGACCCCTCCGACGACCTGGCCCGGCAGCTGGTGGCGCTGGTGTGTTCGCTGCGCGGATCGGTGTGCCTGTACCAGGGCGAGGAGCTGGGGCTGGACGAGGCCGAGGTGCCGTTCGAATCGCTGCAGGACCCGTACGGGGTTTCGTTCTGGCCCAAGTTCAAGGGCCGCGACGGCTGCCGCACCCCGATGCCGTGGGCCAGCGACGGGCAGGCCGGCTTCAGCCCCGCGCCGCCGTGGCTGCCGATACCGGCTGGGCATCGCGCACGCAGCGTGCAGGCGCAGGAGGCCGACGCCGGCTCGGTTCTGAACACCACGCGGCGCTTCCTGCGCTGGCGCAAGCACCACCCCGCGCTGGTCCACGGCGACATCGCGTTCGTTGACACGCCCGAACCGGTGCTGGCCTTCACCCGCTCGCACGGTGCGCAACGCCTGCTGGTCGCGTTCAACCTGTCGGCCGAGGCGGCCGGGTGCGACCTGCGCGGCCTGGCGCCCGCCGCCCCGCTGGAGGACCACGGCCTGCCCGCCGGCCATCTCGAGGGCGACCGGTTGCACCTGCCGCCGCGCGGCGTGTTCTACGCCTCGCTGGGGTGATCGCGGCCGGGCCGACGCCGACCTGCTCAGGCCATGCCGGCCGCGCAATGGCGGGCGATGAACTCCCCGTGCGATGGCATCTGGCCGGCACAGGCCTCCAGTACCTTGCGCACCCCCGCCAGCATCGCCTCGGCCTCGCTGTCGTCCAGCAGGTCGACCATCGGGTGGTAGCCCGCCGGCAGCACGCCCTGCCCGATCAACACCTGGATCCAGCTGCTTTCGGTGAACAGCTCCTCGTGCTCGCGGAACACGCGTCCGTTGCGTCGGAACAGTTCGATCTTGTGGGCCAGCGTGTCGGGGATCGACATCGCCCGGCAGTCACGCCAGAACGGTTCGTCGCGCCGGTTGGCCCAGTAGTGCAGCACCAGGAAATCGCGCGAGCGGATGTACTCGAACTGCACCTGGCGGTTGTACTCGTCGATCTCCACCGGGTCGAAACCGGCACGGGGGAAGAAGCTCACCAGCTTGGACAGGCTGGCCTGGATGAAATGGATGCTGGTCGACTCCAGCGGCTCCATGAAGCCGCTGGCCAGGCCCAGCGCGACGCAGTTGCGGTGCCAGAAGCGCTTGCGCATGCCGGTGGTGAAACGCAGCGCGCGCGGATCGGCCTGTGGAGCGCCGTCCAGGTTGCCCAGCAACGTGCGCGCGGCCTCGTCGTCGTCGATGTGCGCGCTGCTGTAGACCATGCCGTTGCCGGTGCGGTGCTGCAGCGGGATGCGCCACTGCCAGCCGGCGCTGCGCGCCGTCGACCGCGTGTAGGGCGTGAGCGGGCCCGCCGGTTCGCACGGCACCGCCATGGCGCGGTCGCACGGCAGCCAGTGGGTCCAGTCCTCGTAGCCGGCGTGCAGCGCCTGCTCGATCAGCAGGCCGCGGAAGCCCGAACAGTCCAGGAACAGCTCCCCCTCGACCACGCGGCCGTCGTCCAGCACCACCGATTCGATGAAGCCGTCCTCGCCGCGCAGGCGCACGTCGCCGATGGTGCCTTCCACGCGTGTCACGCCGCGCGCCTCGGCCAGGCCGCGCAGGTACCTGGCGTACAGCCCGGCATCGAAGTGGAAGGCGTGGGCGACGTTGCCGAGGGGCGAGTTGGCGATGTCGGCGCCGCGCATGAACCGGTTCTGCCAGCCGGCAACGGCGTTGAACACGTAGCGATCCAGCTCCGCCGCGCGTCCGGCCTGGCGCGACTTGAGCCAGTACTGGTGGAACGGCACCGCGCCCAGCGGGCGACCCCCGATCGCGCCGAAGGCGTGCATGTAGCGGTGGCCCGGCCGCAGCCAGTCGACGAATTCGATGCCGAGCTTGAACGTGCCCTGCGTCTTGCGCATGAACTCGTTCTCGTCGATGCCCAGGGTGGCATTGAACAGGCGGATCTGCGGGATCGTCGCCTCACCCACGCCGACCGTACCGATCAGCTCGGATTCCACCAGGGTGATCTCCAGCGCGCCCCCCATCAGCCTGGACAGCATCGCCGCAGCCATCCAGCCGGCAGTCCCGCCACCGACGATCACGACCCTGCTGATCCGACCGGCTGCGCCCCGTCCCTCGTCCATCGTCCCTCCCCGTGCCACGCCAGGATCCGGCGCGGGCGCCAGCCTAGGGCAAAACACCCGCCGTGCGCGCGAGGCGTGCACCGCCTCCAGCCAGGAATTCGTATTCATGCCCGCTGACCCTCGCCTGTTCCGATTCGCCACCTCGACCTGGCTGCTGGCCGCCCTGCTGGCCGCGCCGCCGGTCCACGCCGGCGACGCCCATGCAGCGCTCGCCGACTGCGATAGCGACGAGGTCGGCCGGGTACTGGCCCCGGCCGCCGCCACCGACACCGCGGCGCGCGGGTACTGGCTGGACCGCCACCGGATCGCCTGGCCCGGTGCCCCGATGCACGGGAACTTCGTGCTGCACCACTCCGCCCACGCAAGCGTGGTCGCCACGCCCGGCCTGCCGGTGAGGGGAAGCGACGCGCGCTGGCCGCTGGTGCGCGACGCCGCCCCGCTGCCCGAAGCGCTGCGCCGGCGCTTCGCCTTCATCGGCGACGGACCCCGGCTGCGCCTGCAACTGGCCGACGACGCGATCCGCACGCTCCTGCGTGGCGAGCTGGTACTGACGCAGGAGGACGAACGGGGCCGCGTTGTACGGAGCACCCGGCTGCAACACCCGGGCGCGCTCGACGACCTGTATGCGGCCGCGGCGGCCGGGCACGCGCCCCCGCTGGGCCCGCTGCTCGGCGAGCACGCGTCATCCCTGCGCGTGTGGGCGCCAACGGCGCGCGAGGTGTCGGTGTGCCTGTACGACACTGTCGATGGGCCCGCGACCGCGCGCCTGCCGCTGGTGCGCGAATCCGCCACCGGCGCCTGGACGAGGCATGTCGATGACGATCTTTCCGGACGCGCGTACACCTACCTGGTCGACGTGGTGGTACCGGGCACCGGCGTGGTGCGTAACCGCGTGACCGATCCCTATTCTGTGGCGCTGACTGCCAACAGCATGCGCAGCGTGTTCTTCGACCTCGACGCTGACGACCTCAAGCCCGCGGGCTGGGACGGCCACGACCGCCCCGCGCCGCTGGCATCGATGGTCGACATGGCGATCTACGAGCTGCACGTGCGCGACTTCTCGCGCGACGACGCCAGCGTGCCGGCCACGCATCGCGGGACCTACACCGCGTTCACGCAGGCGGATAGCCACGGCGTGCGCCACCTGCGCGCCCTGCGCCAGGCGGGCATCACCGACATCCACCTGCTGCCGGTGTTCGACCTGGCCACCGTTCCGGAGTCGGTCTGCATCGAACCGGACGTGCCCGCGGCCGCGGCCGACAGCGAGGCGCAGCAGGCCGCGGTGATGGCCGTCGCTGCCGACGACTGCTTCAACTGGGGCTACGACCCGTACCACTTCAATGCGCCCGAGGGCAGCTTCGCCACCGACGCGACCGATCCCGCCGTCCGCATCCGCGAGTTCCGCGCCATGGTGCAGTCGCTGCACGCACACGGCCTGCGCGTGGGCATGGACGTGGTCTACAACCACACCACCGCATCCGGGCAGTCGCCGCGCTCGGTGCTGGACCGCGTCGTCCCCGGCTACTACCACCGCCTCGATGCGAACGGCGCGGTCGAACGCTCGACCTGTTGCGACAACACCGCGACCGAGCACGCGATGATGGCGCGGCTGATGATCGACTCGGCCGGGCTGTGGGTCCGCCACTACGGCATCGACTCGTTCCGCTTCGACCTGATGGGCCACCAGCCGCGCGAGGCGATGCAGCGCCTGCAGGCGCGGGTGGATGCCGCGGCAGGCCGCCGCGTCGAGCTCATCGGCGAGGGCTGGGACTTCGGCGAGGTGGCCGGCGGCAGGCGCTTCGTGCAGGCCTCGCAGGGCTCGCTGCAGGGCTCGGGCATCGCCACCTTCAGCGACCGTGCACGCGATGCGATCCGCGGCGGCGGCCCTGCCGACAGTGGCAGCGCCCTGTTCGTGCAGGGCTACGCCAACGGCCTGCACTACGCCGACAACGGCCGCGGCACCGGGGCCACCCGCAGCGACCTGCTGCACGCGGCCGACCTGGTCCGGGCGGGGCTGGCCGGCACGCTGGCCGGTTACCGCATGGTGGCCGCCGACGGCACGGACACGCCGCTGTCGGGGCTGGACTACAAGGGCCAGCCGGCCGGGTACGCCGCGCAGCCGGCCGAGGTCGTGAACTACGTCGAGAACCATGACAACCAGACCCTGTTCGACATCAACGTGTTCAAGCTGCCTGCCGGTACGTCCGCGGCCGAGCGTGCGCGCGTGCAGGTGCTGGCGCTGGCACTGAACGCCTTCAGCCAGGGCATCGCCTACTTCCACGCCGGCGGCGAGCTGTTGCGCTCCAAGTCGCTGGACCGCAACAGCTTCGATTCCGGCGACTGGTTCAACCGCATCGACTGGACCGGCCGGACCAACCACGTGGGCACCGGCCTGCCGCCGGCGAACACCAACGAGAAAGACTGGGACCTGATGCGCCCCCTGATGCGCGATGCCGCCATCTCGCCGACGCCGGCGGACATCGCCTTCACCCGCGACGCGTTCCTGGACCTGCTGCGCATCCGCGCCAGCAGCACCTTGTTGCGGCTGCGCAACGCCGAAGACGTGGCCCGGCGGTTGCGATTCCACAACACCGGCCCCGACCAGAATCCGGTGGTCATCGTCGGCGAGATCGACGGCCGCGGTTACGAAGGCGCGAACTTCCAGGCGCTGCTGTACCTGGTGAACGTGTCGCCGGATGCACAGACGGTGGTGATCCCCGCACTGGCCGGGCGCGACTGGTCGTTGCACCCGGTGCATCGGGAGCCCGGTTCCGCCGACGACCGGCCGTACGACACCCGCTACGACATCGACTCCGGCCAGTTCGACGTGGCGGCGCGCACCGCGGTCGTCCTCGTCATCGACTGACAAGCCACCACGGGAACCCAGCGCATGCGCTTGCCTGCCCTTAGCCTCCTCGCCCTCGCCCTGGCCTCGCCGGTGGCCCAGGCCGAAACCGTTGCCACGGTGACATCGCCCAACGAGGTGCTCAGCGTCGAGCTGGACCTCAGCGAGGGTCGCCTGGCCTACCGTGTACTGCGCTTCGGCGAGCCGGTGATCGAGGATTCGCGCATGGGTTTCCGGCTGCGTGGAAGCGGCACCATCGAGCGCAACCTGGCGCTCGCCGGTACCGCCACGGCGACGCACGACGAAACCTGGGAGCAGCCCTGGGGCGAGAACCGCTTCGTGCGCGACCACCACCAGGAGCTGCGCGCCAGCTTCCGCGAAACCATCGCCCCGCATCGCACGTTCGATGTCGTGTTCCGGGTGTTCGACGACGGTGTCGGCTTCCGCTACGCCTTCCCGGAGCAGGCGGCCATGGCCGAGGCCGTCATCGATGACGAACTCACCGAGTTCGTGCTCGCCGAGCCCGCCACCGCGTGGTGGATCCCGGCGGGCGAGTGGAACCGCTACGAGTACCTCTACGACGCCACCCCCGTCGAGCAGGTCACCGCCGCGCACACGCCGATGACCCTGCGCACCGGCGACGGCCTGCACATCGCCATCCACGAGGCGGCGCTGGTCGACTACTCGGGCATGTGGCTGCGCCGCGCCCAGGGGCGCCGCTTCCGCACGCAGCTCTCGCCTGCCTCGGAGGGCTGGAAGGTCAGGCGCACGCTGCCCTTCCAGACGCCGTGGCGCACCATCCAGATTGCCGACACCGCGCCGGCGCTGTACGCCTCGTCCGACCTGATCCTCAACCTCAACGAACCCAACCGGCTGGGCGACGTCAGCTGGTTCCAGCCGGCCAAGTACATCGGCATCTGGTGGTCGCTGCACCTGGAGGCCGAGAGCTGGGCCACCGGTCCGAAGCACGGCGCGACCACGCGCAACACGAAGCGCTACATCGACTTCGCCGCCGAGCACGGCTTCCGCGGCGTGCTGGTGGAGGGCTGGAACCCGGGCTGGGACGGGCAGTGGTTCGGCAACGGCTACGACTTCGACTTCACCCGGGCGACGCCCGACTTCGACATCGAGGCGCTGGGCGCCTACGCGAAGGCGCGCGGGGTGCACCTGATCGGCCACCACGAGACCGGCTGCGCGGCCAGCCACTACGAGGACGGGATGGACGCGGCGTTCGCGATGAACGGCCGGCTTGGCACGGACGTGGTGAAAACCGGCTACGTCTGCGATGCCGGCCAGGTCGAACGCCGGCTGCCAGACGGCAGCGTCGCGCGCGAGTGGCACGACGGCCAGTGGAACGTGAACCACCACCAGCGGGTGCTGGAGGCGGCGGCCAGGCACCGCGTGGCGATCAACGCGCACGAACCGGTGAAGGACACCGGCCTGCGCCGCACCTACCCCAACGCGGCCAGCCGCGAGGGCGCGCGCGGGATGGAATACGGCGCCTGGGGCAACCCGACCAACCCTCCCGAGCACGAGGCCGAACTGCTGTTCACCCGCATGCTGTCGGGGCCGATGGACTTCACCCCCGGCATCCTCAGCCTGCAGGGCCGTGGCCAGGCCATCCAGACCACGCTGGCCAAGCAGCTGGCGCTGTTCGTGGTGATCTACAGCCCCGTGCAGATGGCGGCCGACCTGCCGGAACACTACGAACGGCACATGGACGCGTTCCAGTTCATCAAGGACGTACCGGCCGACTGGGCGAAGACGCGCGTGTTGATGGGCGAGATCGGCGACTACGCCGTGGTCGCCCGCCAGGACCGCGACAGCGACGACTGGTACCTGGGCGCAGTGACTGACCAGCACGGCCGCGCGCTTCAGCTGCCGCTGTCGTTCCTGGCGCCGGGTCGACGCTACACCGCGCAGGTTTACCGCGATGGCCGCGGCGCGCACTGGAAGACGGACGCGTTCGCGTTCGAACGCGAGACCATCGAGGTCACCAGTGCCGACCAATTGCCCCTGCGACTGGCGGCCGGGGGCGGGCAGGCGATCCGGTTCATTGCGCATTGACCGGGCCCCGCGATGGAAACGCCGGCCCCGCGTGCGGCGCGCGCACCGGGCCGGTCAGGCGCGGTCGGGCAGGCCCAGCAACACCTGGTGCAGCGCCTCGACGCTGGTCGGCTTGACCAGGTGGTGGTCGAAGCCGGCGTCGAACGCGCGGCGCCGGTCGTCCTCCTGTCCATATCCGGTCAGCGCCACCAGCACAGGGCCGCTGCCCAGGCGTTGGCGGATGCGGCCGGCGACCTCGTAGCCGTCCATGCCCGGCATCGCGATGTCGATGAACGCCACCGCCGGGCGGAATGTCGCGATCGCTTCCAGCGCCGAGGCCCCGTCGTACACCGCGCGCGCCTCCTGGCCCAGGCCCTTGAGCATCAGCGCCAGCGTGTCCGCGGAGGCCTCGACGTCGTCGACCACCAGTACCCGGTGCCGCTTAGCGTCGGGCAGCGAGCCGGGCAACGATGCCGCAGGGCCGGCGGGCGCATCGTCGGCGGGCGCGAGTGGCAGGCGGACGATGAACTCGCTGCCGCGACCCGGGCCTTCGCTGCGCGCCTCCACGGTCCCTTCGTGCAGCTCCACCAGGCTCTTGACCAGGGTCAGTCCGATGCCCAGCCCGCCGTGCGAGCGGCCGAGCGACTGGTCGACCTGGGTGAACATCTCGAACACCGGGGCCAGCATGTCGGCCGGGATGCCGGCGCCGTCGTCGCGCACGGTCACCACCGCCTCCATCCCGTCACCCCGCGCCTCCAGCCGGACGTGTCCGCCCGGGCTGGTGTACTTGGCGGCGTTGTTGAGCAGGTTGCCGAACACCTGCACCAGCCGGCCCAGGTCCGCGTCCACGTGCAGCGGATGGTCGGGCAGCACCACGACGAGTTGGTGCCGATGCGCATCGATGAACGGCTGCAATGCTTCAACCGCCGCGGCCACCGCGACCCCAAGGTCGAGGCGCTCCCTGCGCAGTTCGATCTTGCCGCGGTTGATCCGCGAGACGTCCAGCAGGTCATCGATCAGGCGGACCATCTGCCGCACCTGGCGCTCCATGACCTCGCGGATCCGGCGCGCCTCCTCGGGCTGCTGCTCCACCAGCGGCCACACCTGCAGGGCGTTGGAGATCGGCGCCAGCGGGTTGCGCAGCTCGTGGGCCAGGGTGGCGAGGAACTGGTCCTTGCGCCGGTTGGCCTCTTCCAGCCCCTCCTCGGCACGCTTGCGGTCGTCGATGTCGAACACCGCACCGACCATGCCCGCGTACTCGCCGGTCTCGGAGAACCACGGACGGCCCAGGTCGATCGCCCACCGGTAGTCGCCGCCGGCGGTGCGCAGCCGGTACTCGGTGCGGAAGAACGCACGCGCGGCATTGGCCTGCAGGAACGTATCGGCCACCTGCTCGCGGTCGTCGGGATGGGTGGCGTCGGTCCAGCCCAGGCCCAGCGCGTCCTGGTTGGTCTGGCCGGTCAACTCGTACCACTGGCGCGACAGGAAGACGCAGCGGCCGTCGGGGTCGGTCAGCCAGAGCGTGGCCGGCGATGCATCGGCCATCAGGCGGAAGCGGGCTTCGTTCTCGCGCAGCAGTTCCTCGGCCAGCCGGCGCTCGGTGACGTCGGCCACGGTTCCGACGAAACGGGTCACCCTGCGCGACTCGCCGTGGCCTTCGAACGATGCGATGCCGCGCGCCTCCAGCCAGCGCACGGCGCCGTCGGGGCGGTTGATCCGGTACTCGACCTGGTAAGGCTGGGGGTCGTCAGGCTGGACCGCGGCGTCGATCGCCGCCCACAGCCGGGGGGCATCCTCCGGGTGCAGCAGCCGGCCGATCTCCTCGACCGGGCGCGGGGAGGCGTTGTCGATCCCGTAGATCTCCGCGTACCGCGCGTCGTGGCTCACCAGGCCGGTCGCCGGGTCGGACTGCCACCAGCCCAGCCGGGCCGCGTCGAGCGCGAGCTGGCGCTGGGCGGCCAGTGCCCCCTGGTTCTCCTCGGCGGTCCTCAGGTAGGTGATGTCGGCCACCACCGCGGTGATGTAGCGCACGCGTCCGTCGGGCCCACGGATGGCCGAGACCGCGTTCTGCACCCACACCGCCGAGCCGTCGGGGCGCAGGTAGCGCTTCTCGATCGTGAAGTCCGGAATCAGCCCCTGGGCCACCTGGGCGAACAGGTTGACGTTCTGGGGGACGTCGTCGGGGTGGGTGAGGTCCTGCATGCGCATGGCCAGCAGCTGCTCGCGCGGGCGCCCGACGATGTCGCAGTAGCGGTCGTTGACCAGCACGAACCGGCCCTGCAGGTCGACCTGGGCAATGCCGCCGGTCGACTGCTCGAATACCGAACGGAACCGCTGCTCGCTGTCGCGCAGCGCTTCTTCGGCGGTCCGGGCCTTGGTGATGTCGCGCGCCAGGCCGAACCATTCGACGACGTCGCCGTGCGCGTCCAGCACCGGCACCGCGCGTGAGTGCGTCCAGGTCTCGCTGCCCCCTTCACCCAGGACGCGGTGCTCCAGTTCGAACACCGTTTTGCCCGCGACGGCCCGGGCGATCGCCGCGCGCACCCGGGGGTGCTCGTCCGAGGGGATGTTGCGTTGCATCCAGTCGCGGATCGGCGCGTCGTTGCTGACCACCAGGCCGCGGCCGTCCAGCGGCTGCATTTCGCTCCAGTCCGCGCTCATCCGGTAGACGACATCGGAAGTCGCGGTGATCAGCGCATTGAGCCGGTCCTCGGCGCGGGTGCGCGCGGCCGGGTCGCGACGCTCTGCCTCGCCCGCCGCCTCGTCGAACGGGACCTCACCGGTCACGACGCCTGTCCCCGCAGTGCAAACGGGGCGGACGGACGGCAGGGGCGCGCGAGGGATTCCACAGCCTGCGAATCTAGCCCTGCGCACCGTGCGGGGCAATCAGCGGTGGGGTGGTGTTTCGTGGCCGCGGACCTACGGCGGTACGCCGGCGCCGTGCCCGGGGGACAGCCCTTGTCGCGACACCTCCAGGTGCGTGAGGTACAGACGCAGGTCGAATTCCAGCTGGTGGTAGTCCGGCTCCATGTGCGTGCACAGCTGGTAGAAGGACTTGTCGTGGTCGGGCTCCTTCAGGTGCGCCAGCTCGTGCACCACGATCATCCGCAGGAAGTCGGCGGGCGCGTCGCGGAACACGCTGGCGATGCGGATCTCGCGGCTGGCCTTCAGCCTGCCACCGTGCATCCGCGAGATGGCGGTGTGGGTGCCCAGCGCGTGCTTCACCACCTGCAACTTGGTGTCGTACACCACCTTGCCCAGCGGCACCGCCTTGCGCAGGTGGCGGTCCTTCAGCGCCTGCACGTAGCCGTAGAGCTGGCCGTCGTTGCGGATCGCGTGGGCCTGACCGTACTTGTCGGCCAGCACCGTACCGAGCCGGTCCTGCTCGATCAGCGCGCGCACCCTGTCCTGCAGGTGCGCGGGGTAGCCGGCAAGGTATTTCAGGGGCTGCATCCGCTCGAAAACTCGCAGTATTCGGGAAGGGGCCGGGCGCCGGCCTGCGTTCGCCATCGGCCGACGGGGCCCACGCGACGTCGCACGCGGCGCCGCCGCTATCATGACCGCCCGCACCTCCACCACGCGAACCCACGCCATGGCCAAGCCCACCCCGCTCCAGGCGCAGCTGCTCAAGGCCGGCCTGGTCAAGAAGTCACAGGTTGCCGACGCGGCGCGCGAGCAGAACCGGGCGCTCCACGCCAAGGGACCGGCCAAGCCGGACGAGATCGCGCAGCAGGTGGAGCGCGCCCGCGCGGAGAAGGCCGAGCGCGACCGCGCCCTTGCCGCCGAACGCAAGGCGCAGGCCCGCGTCGCCGAGTTGCGGGCGCAGGCACGGCAGATCATCACCGACAAGAAGGTGCCGCGTACCGGCGAGAGCGAGTACCGCTTCACCGCCGACGGCGCCATCCGCGTGCTGCTGGTCGACGACGCCCAGCGCAGACTGCTGGCCACCGGCGCGCTGGTCATCGCCCGGCTGGGCGAGCGCTACGAACTGCTGCCGCGCGCCGCCGGCGAGAAGGTCCGCGAGCGCGACCCCGGGATGATCGTGCTCGACCACGGCCAGGCAACCGACGCACCCCCCGACGCACCCAGTTCGGAGGACGATGCCTATTACGCGCAGTTCCAGGTGCCCGATGACCTGGTCTGGTAGCACGCGCGCAGCACCGGGTAGGGGCCGCTACGCGGCCGCGGTCCGTTTCAGCGCGACAGGCACGCGGTAGGTCAACCGTCGCCAGGCCCACTCCGCCGGGCCGTACCGGTAGTGGCGCAACCACCACCGGCTCAGCAGCAGCTGGACGGCGAAGATGAGCAGCGCGATACCCGCTGCCGTGGCGGTGCCGACCTGCCCGTACAGCCCGAGCCCGAAGCCGTAGAAAACGAACATGCACGCCAGCGACTGCAGCAGGTAGTTGGTCAGCGCCAGCCGCCCGACCGGTGCCAGCGCCATGGGCACGCGCGACGTCGCCGGTGACCGCACCAGCAGCGCAATGCCGGCCGCGTAACCCAGCGCCAGCAGCGGCACGCCGATCGCCGCGATCAGCACTTCCGCCATCCCTGCCGGGGAACCGGGCAGGTACGGCGTCGCATCGGCCGCAAGCCACGCCGCGGCGACGTTCAGCGGCAGGCCCAGCCCGAGCCCCCACGACGCCACGCGCCGAATCAGCGGGGCATGGGCGTCGAGGTCGCGTGCCACGCCGTGCCGGCCGATCCACAGCCCCAGCAGGAACATCCCCAGCACCTTCGCCGGGCGCAGGGTGACCAGCAGGTCCACCCATCGCCCGGCCAACTGCACCAGGTTTGCCTGCAGCACGTCGAGGTAGCCGCCACGGAAGCCGGCGATCATGAAGGCGATCGGGTCGAACCCGCCCCCGGCAGCGGGAGCGGCGTCGGCCGGATCGACCGCCGGTGGCCCAAGCGGGTCGGCCATGCCGGCGCCCCACATCAGCGCATAAGCCAGTACCGGCAATGCCAGCAGGCCCGCCGCCCACGCCAGCACCGTGCGCGACCGCAGGCGGTGGAACGGGACCAGGGCGAAGCCCACCAGCGCATACAGCATGAGGATGTCGCCGGACCACATCAGGGTCGCGTGCAATACCCCGATGCCCAGCAGCAGCCAGAGCCGGCGGCGGAACAGGGGCAAGGTCGCGCGCCCGTTTGCTTCGGCCCGTTGCAGGAACAGGCAGAAGCCGATGCCGAACAGCAGCGAGAACAGCGAGTAGAACTTGCCGTGGACCAGTGCCTCGATGACGAAACCCACGGCCGTGTCCAGCGGCGATGGATCCACGTCCCCCACCATCGCCAGGAAGAACAGTCCCGAAAACGTGAGCACGTTGGCCTGCAGGATGCCGAACAGGGCGAACCCGCGCAGTGCATCGAGGACATGCAGGCGCCCCGCGGCGTCGACCGGCTCGCCGCGCCCATCGGGGCCCTCCGCGGACGGGGGGGGAGTCGCGGCGGACGGGCGGCCCGAAGGCGGGCTACCGGCAGGCGCGGTCATGCCATCGCCATCGGTGCAGCGGCAACGGCATCACGGATGCTTCGCGGATCAACGTGCATGCCCACTCCTGGCTCGGGTCTGATGATCAAACGCGAACGCCGGCCCCATGTGGCCAGCGGATTCGGATCACCGGCCCTTGCGCCGGCGGGTGTCGCCGCCGGGACATGGTCGGCCACCCGCCGCAACGAAACTTCGACCGCCAGGCCGGGTGCCCCGAGGTGACTTTCGGCACCCTGGAGCGCTGACTACCCGCACCTGTGGGCCGGGTCACGCCGGCCTATTGTGCAGGCTGACGCAGGAGATTCAGCATGCTTTGGATGTCGCAGTGGCGAGCGGTGGTGGGACGGGTGGTACTGGAGCTGTTGCGCAGCCGGCGCAACCTCATCTTCTGGACCGTGTTCCCGGCGCTGATGCTGCTGTTGTTCGGCATGATCTATGCCGGCGGCCGCAGCACCGCGACCTCGTTCGACAGCACGGCGCCGGGCATCCTGGTGGGCGCCGCGCTGTTCTTCAGCATGCTGAGCGGACCGCTCACGCTGCTGGTCGGGGAGCGCGAACACGGCACGCTGCGCCGGCTGCTGTTGTCGCCGCTGGCGCCGAGCGCCTACTTCGCCGGCGTCGCCACGGCGTTCCTGCTGGTTGCCGGCTGGCAGGCGCTGGTGGTCTACGGCATCGCCGGCGTCTTCGGCGGCCGCTTCCACGGAAGCTTCGCCCTGGGCACCGCGCTGGTGCTGATGAGCGCATTGGCCTACATCGGCATCGGGTTCTACTTTGGCGCCGTGCTTGCCAAGCGGTCCGAGGAAGTCACCAGCCCGGTTGCTGCGATCGGAGTGCCGTTGCTGGTGCTGGGCGGCACCTTCTTCTCGGTCGATGTGCTGCCGCCGTCGCTGCTGGCGATGACCCACATGAATCCCGTTTACCACATGAACCACGCGCTTCGCGAAGTGTCCGCGCACGGCGCCAGCCTCGCCGACGTCGGCTCCAGTTTCGCGTTCCTGCTGGTCACCTGCCTCGGGGCGTTGTTGCTCGGCGCGCGCGCGTACGCCGGCCTGCTGCAGCGCGAGCGCGCGGGGGGCGTGCTGTGATCGCGTTGCGCCAGGTGCGCAAGTCATTCGGCGGGCGCCCTGTGCTTGACGGGCTCGACCTCAGGGTCGGGCGCGGCGAGATCTACGGGTTGCTCGGGCCCAACGGGTGCGGCAAGTCGACCAGCATCAACCTCATCTGCGGCCGCCTGCAGGCCGAGGCCGGCAGCATCGAGGTCGACGGGTCGCCGGCGACCGTGGCCGGTGCCGCGTGGCTGGGCGTGGTGACCCAGGATGTCGCGCTGTATCCGGACCTGAGCTGCCGGCAGAACCTGGAGTTCTTCGCCTGCCTGTATGGGCTGGACCGGACCACGCGCCGTGCACGCGTCGAACAGGTGCTGCAGGAGCTGGAACTGGTGCCTTATGCCGATCAGCCGGCCGTCGAGCTGTCGGGCGGCTGGCGACGTCGCCTGCACGTGGCAATCGGCGTGGTGCACCGGCCGCGGCTGCTGATCCTCGACGAACCCACGGCATCGGTCGACCTCGCCGCGCGCCATGCCCTGTGGCAGGTCATCCGCCGCCAGCGGGACCGCGGCACCACCGTGCTGCTGACCACCCACCACCTGGATGAAGCCGAGCAGCTTTGCGACCGGATCGGCATCCTGCACCGGGGCCGATTGCTGGTCGAAGACACGCCGGCGGGGATTCGCGCCACCGTCCCCGCCGAGCAGATCGCCGTGCTCGACGCCGCCGACCTGCAACCGCTGCGCGCGCGTGCCGACGCGCTGGGCCTGCGCAGCCGTGAGTACGGCGGACGCCTGGGGGTGCTGCTGCCGAGCGCCCAGTCGCTCGCAGCCACCGTGCACAGTTTCGAGGGACTGGAGCTGCGTTCGCTGGCCCTCAACCCGGTGAACCTCGAGCACGCTTACCTGCAGCTGCTGGATGCCGCCGCCTGAGCTACCGCCAGGCGTTGCCGCGGCACGCCGTGACCCGCATCCCTCCGCGCCCGCTTGATCGACCCGGTCCGTGCCGGCCCAGCGCAACAGGTTCATGGCCGGAGCCGGCGCAGTGTCTGGTCCCGGCTACTCCGCGGCGATCCAGTCGACGACAAGCCGGAACGGGCCCTCGCGTTTGTCGGCGATCAGCAGGCCGATCTCGCGCACGCGCGAGGGGTCCAGCGGCGGGCCTTGCAGGGCCCGGCCGCGCACTGTCGGGGCCAGCGTCGACAGCGGCAGGCGCACCCGGGTCCACTCGCCGGCGGAGGTATCGAAGCCGGCGCCATAGGACACCGGCATGCCGCGATGGCGCGCATCGGTGGCCAGGCGCAGCCGGTAGCGGCGGCCGTCGCCGCGCACCCGCAACAGCACGTGGGAGGCGTCGCCGAGGTCGAACCCGCGACCGACGCTTCGCACCGAAGAGAAACCGCCGTTGTTGGCCAGCGACAGCGTGCCGCTGAACTCCAGGACGCCGTCACCCAACGCCGGGCCGCCGCTCGACTGCCCACCCATCACCCCGTCGTTGACCGCCACCCACCGGGGCTCGTCTGGATCGCCGTCGAAGTTCACCAGTGTTCGCACGTCGGGCTCCCGGGGCGCGGCCGCGGCCGGCATGGCCAGGCCGCACAGCAGCGCGATGGTGGGCAGAAAAGGCAGGCGCGTGGGACTCACCCCCTACAGCCCCAGCACCTCGCGCCCCTGCTTGAACACGATGTCCACCGGGATCTCCTGCCGGGCGATGCGGTCCAGGCTGGACTGCAGCTCCAGGCCGACCTTGCCGTACTGGTCCAGGAACGCGCGCGCGCCGGCGTGGTCGCCGTCGCCCTGCAGGGTGAGGATCTTCGCCGACAGCGCATCGACGGCCGGCTTCATGCGGGCGAAATCCACGCGGTAGTGGCCGGTTGCGGCGTCGCGGCTGAAGGCGCCCTGCTCCTGCAGGAAATTGAAGGCGGCCATGTTGGCCTGGCCGTGCGCGCTGCTGGCGCCGAAGCGGACCGAGCGGAAGATGCCGGCCAGGAAGGTCACGTAGTTGTCGTCCAGTTTGTCGGCGTCAAGCTCGCCCATCTCACCGAGCTGGCCGATCATGTACAGGCCCAGGATGTCGGCCTTGCCTTCCTCGAAGGCGCTGGCCAGGTCGGTCAGCGCATCGCGCACGGTGCCCTTGCCGTCCAGCGTGTTCTTGATGCCCAGGCCGTGCGCCACCTCGTGGAACATCACGTTCTCGAAGAACGCATCGAAGGTGACGTGCTCGCGCTGCTCGGGCACGATCAGCTCGTTGGCCAGCGGCACCAGGATGGCGTCGAACTTGGCGCGCATCGCGTTCTTCAACTGCAGGCGGCGCGAGCCCTTGGCCAGCTGCACCTCCTCGTCGTTGGGCAGGTTGATGGCGATGGTCTTGGCGCCGGCGTTGGCGTCGCCGCCGTAGTAGATGGCGTCGTAGGCATTGAGGTCGGCGTCCGAACCCGGCGTCTCGGCCTTGTACTTCGCCTCCACCGGCAGCTCGCGCTGCAGCGCGGGCAGGTGCTGGGCGAACTTGGCCAGGCGCTCGCTCCATTCCACGTCCTTGACCAGCACGAACGCCTCGAACGCGGCCTTCTTGCCGTACAGCGCGTCCTGGTAGCTCTCGATCGGGCCGATCACCACGTCGATCGGGCTGGTCTTCATGTCCATCCACGCCATGTCGCTGGGCTGGTACTCGCCGCTGACCAGCGCGTCGGCGCGCAGCCCAAGGTACTGGCGGAAGCCCGCGTCGGTGGCGACCTTGGCGGCCTGGCGCAGCAGGTCGGCGGCGCGGCCGAGCTCCTCGGCGTACTCCTCGTGGTACGGCACCACCACCAGCTCGCCGGCGTCATTGCGCTTCACCAGTGTGTAGAGACTGTCCTTGCCGGGCAGGTCGGCGGCGTCGAACTCCTCCTTGGTGATGTCGGCCGGGTAGAAGCCGGCACCTGGCGGGCGCGGGCCCACGCCGTCGACGAACTGCGCGTCGCCGTCCAGCCGGTCCCACGGCCCGTAGTTGATCTCCACGAAGCGGCGCGTCGCCGGGTCTTCAATCGATGCGAGCAGTGCGTCCCGGTCGCCGTAGACCTGCTTCCAGAACAGCCCGTCCATGATCTCGCCCGCCTGGAGCAGGTAGCCGATCGCCTCGCGGTCGCCCTCGGCCAGGTGCGAGAGGTCGGCCTTCAGCTCGACCTCCTTGTACGCCGCCACCTTGTCGGCGATCTCGCTGGACGCTTCGGCCGGCGCCGGGGTGGTCGCGGGGGCGGCGGTTTCGGTCGTGGTCTGCGGTTGGCAGGCCACCAGCCCGACGGACAGGGCAAGCGCGACGGCGAGGGTCAGGGGGCGCAGCGGCATGGGAGGCTCCGGTGGGGAAACAGGGAGAGCATCCTAGGGCAGCGGGGCTTGGCATGGTGTCAACCGCTGATGCGGGGGGGGTTGACCCGTGGAAATCGGGCCCTGGGTTTTCCTTCAACCGGGCACGCCGCGGGCCGGGACGCGCCCCTTCCCGTTCGCGGCGCGACGGGAAGGGACCCGGTCAATGGGCCACGTACGGACGACATCGACAGCGGCCGTACTTCACGCGCCGCGTCCGCTGCAATACGCGGGCTGTGCATGGCCTCACCTTCCGGAAACGCGGTCCGATGCCGCCGACACCGGGCGCGACCCTGTATAAAAGGACGACACTCACAACGCCCACCGGTGGCAATGGACGAGACCAGCATCATCCTGTGCGTGGACGACGACTCCACCGTGCTCAGCGCGCTGCGCAGCATGCTGTCGACGCATTTCGGATCCGAGCTGCAGGTGGAGTTCGCCGAAAGCGGCGACGAGGCGCTCGAGATCGAGGCCGAGCTTCGCGCACAGGGCAGCGAACTGAGCCTGGTGATCACCGACTTCATGATGCCGGGGCTGCGCGGCGACGAACTGCTGGTGCAACTGCACGAACGATCGCCGAGCACGGTCAAGATCCTGCTCACCGGCCAGAGCGACATGTCCGGGGTGAAGCGCGCCATCAACGACGCCAACCTGTACCGGTTCCTCGAGAAACCCTTCGCCAACGACGACATCGTGCTCACCGTGCGCGCCGCGATCCGCGCCTTCTGCCAGGAGCGCGACCTGATCCGCCAGAACGAAGCGCTGCGACGCATGAACGCGGAGCTGGAGGAGATCGTCGCCGCACGCACCGAAGAGCTGGTGGAGAAGAACCGGCTGCTTGAAGTGCTCGCGGTCACCGACAAGCTGACCGGCCTGTACAACCGGCGCAAGCTGGACGAGCTGCTCGACGAGGAGCTGGTCCGCGCCCGGCGATACGAGGTCGCGGTGTCGATCATCCTTCTCGATATCGACCACTTCAAGCGCGTGAACGACTCCTATGGCCACGCGGTCGGCGACGAGGTGCTGGTGGGCATTGCGAAACTGCTGCGCGATCACTCCCGCGATGCGGATGCGCTGGGTCGCCTGGGCGGGGAAGAGTTCGTGGTCGTTTGCCGGCACTCCGACGCGGCTGCGTCGATGGTCGCCGCCACCAAACTCCGCGAGGTGATTGCGGCGCATGGGTTTCCCGGGGTCGGCCAGGTCACGGCAAGCTTCGGCATCGCCACCTGCCGTGCCGACGACACCGCAGCGAGCCTGCTCGCCCGCGCCGACGCCGCGCTGTACCGGGCCAAGGGCGCCGGCCGCAACCGGGTGGAGCCCGAGCATGACTGAAGACACCGCGCATCTGCTCCAGCGCATCGGTGCGCTTGAAACGGAGCTCGCCGAACGCCGCCGCTCCGAGGAACTGCAGCGTGCGCTGTACGAAATCGCCTCGCTGTCCGCGGCAGACACCCCGCAGCACGCCCACTACGCGGAACTGCATGCGATCGTCGGCCGGCTGATGTACGCGAAGAACTTCATCATCGCCACCTATGACGCCGACGACGGCATGATCCGGCAGCAGTACCTGGTCGACGAGGATCCCGATGAGGTCCTCGCGTCCTTTCCCTTCGGCGAAGGCATCTCGTCCCTGGTGATCCGAAGCCGCCTGCCGTGGCTGATGGACCACGCGCTGTTCGAGTCGCTGGTCGCCGCCGGCGAGATCCGCGCGCCGCGCGGGATCGCGGACTTCAGCAGCTGGATGGGCGCGCCGCTCATCGCCCAGGACAAGGTCTACGGGCTGATCATCGTGCAGAGCTACAGCGCGGATGTGACCTACACGCGCGAAGACCTCGCCCTGCTGAACTACGTCGCCAGCCACGTGGCCGCCATCGTTGCGCGCTGGCAGGCGAACATCGCGCTGAAGCGGGCCCACGATGAACTGGCCGCGTCGGCGGAAACACTGCGGCTGCTGGGTGACATCGGCAAGGACCTGACCGGCAGCCTCGACGTGCTGTCGATCTGCAGGACGATGGAGCGGCATATCGGCGCATTGCTGCCAATGGATGCCTTCGGTGTCGCGCTGCTCTCGCCCGCCGGCGATTCGCTCGACTACGTCCACTACGTCGAGGACGGCGTGGTCGACTCGAATACCAGCTACCCGCTCGATCACGCGACGTCGTTGGCGGTGCTCACCTTTCGCGAAGACCGTGAGCTCACCCTGTTCAACGAAACGCAGCTGATCGCCGCGCCGACTGCGACCAACATCACCGAGTCCGCGCCGATCCTGTCGGCCGTGTTCCGCCCGCTGATCGCCAATGGCCGGCGTATCGGTGTAGTCACTGTCCAGAGCCACCATGCCGACGCCTACCGTGAGCGCGATCTCGAAGTATTCCGGTCGGCCACGGCGTATGCGGCGATCGCGCTCGCCAATGCCGACGCCTACGCAACCGCCGAGGCCGCGCGTGCGCAGGCCGCGCAGTCGCTCAGCGACCAGCACGAAGCCGAAGCACACCTCGTGCATTCCGAGAAGATGGCTGCGCTGGGCCAGCTGATCGCCGGTGTGGCGCACGAGATCAACACGCCGATCGGTGCGATCAAGTCGAGCGGGAGCAACATTACCGAGGCCTTGAACAGCGCCCTGCTCGACCTGCCGGCCCTGCTGGTCGAACTGGACGCCAACGACCGCGTGCGTTTCAGCGACCTGCTCAAGCGCGCGAGCGCGCGCGCCGCGATGATGACCACCCGCGAGGAGCGGGCCGTCGTGCGCGAGGTCACCGCGCGGCTCGAGGCGATGGGGCTCGACCAGGCCCGGCATCGCGCCAGCCTGCTGGTGCAGCTGCAGTCGCACACCGACCTCGAAACCATGCTGCCGCTGCTGCGCCACCCCGCCGCTGACCGCATCCTCGATACCGCGCACGGCATCGCGACCATCACCACCAATGCCGCGAACATCAACACCGCCGTCGATCGCGTCGCCAAGATCATCTTCGCGCTGAAGTCGTTCTCGCGTTTCGGCGGCGTGCAGGTGTGGACGGCATCGGACCTGCGCGAAGGGCTGGAGACGGTGGTGACGATCTACCAGAACCAGATAAAACATGGCATCGAGCTGGTGCGGCAGTACCAGGACCTGCCGCCGGTGCGCTGCCTTCCCGACGAGATCAACCAGGTCTGGACCAATCTGGTGCACAACGCATTGCAGGCGATGGACCACAAGGGAACGCTGACCCTGGGCCTGCGCCGCGACGGCGAGAACGCGCTGGTGTCGGTGACCGACACCGGGTGCGGCATGACGCCTGAAGTACGCGCGCGGATCTTCGATGCGTTCTTCACGACCAAGCCGGCAGGCGAAGGCACCGGGCTGGGCCTCGACATCGTGCGCAAGATCATCGACAAACATGGCGGCCGTATTCTCGTCGACAGCGAGGTCGGCAAGGGCAGCACCTTCACCGTGAGTTTGCCAATCGCAGGAGCCGGATGATGGAGAAGGGCGTTCTGATCTGTGTCGACGACGAAATCATCGTGTTGACTGCGCTGAAGGACCAGTTGCGGCGCGCGTTCGGCAGCGACTTCCATATCGATGTTGCCGAAAGCGCGGAAGAGGCGCTGGAATTGCTCGACGAACTTGGGGACGAAGGACACAAGCTGCTGGTGATCGTCTCGGACTGGCAGATGCCCGGGATGAAGGGCGACGAGTTCCTGATCAAGGCGCACCAACGCTTCCCGTCCGTGGTCAAGATCATGCTGTCCGGCCAGGCCGAGTCGGAGGCGGTGGACCGCGCCCGGCGCGACGCGGCGCTGCACGACTTCATGGCCAAGCCGTGGAATGCCGAGGCGCTGGTGGAATCGATCAAGCAGGGCCTGAAGGAACGCGGGGTCTAGCCGCTTCCACCCCCGGCCCGGCCCGGTTCGGGCGTGCCGACGCCGCCGACGCCGCCGACCTGCTCGGCCTCGCGTAGCGACTGGAGCGATGTCGCCGTTACTGCTGACTGCCTCGCTGTGGAGGTCCATGCCTGCTTCCGGCCAGAAGGGGACATCGGTCTCAAACGACGTCCATTTCCGGGGAATTGAAGATGGCGGTTGCTATTGCGTTGGCGCTTCCGGCGTCGCCATTCCGTTGAATCCGCTACGGTGAAAATGTCCGCAACCGCCACGCCAGGTGGAACCCCCGCAATTTCAAACCCGCCGCTCGCTCGCCGCCGCCAGCCCCGGCATGGTGGCGACCAGGAGCACCAGGCTTGACCCGAGTGCGATGCCGATTGCAGCCCCCATCGTCGGGGTTTGCGCGGCGACCGCCAACGGCCCGGCGCCCTGCACGCCCACATAGGCCAGCGCCACCATCGCCAGTTCATACGGGCGCGGGCTGCGGAACAGCGCACCGCCGGCCAGTCCGAGCGCCGCGATGGCGGCGGCGACAAGGAGCACTGCACCCGTGATGCCTGCGGAAGTGGAAGCCGAGCGCAACAGCAGCGGCGCGACAGCCAGTAGCGAGAGCACCAGAGCGGACAACAGACGGGCGAGCGATACCCGGCGCGCAGCGTCCGGGGCGGTGAACACCAGTCCGGCGGTACGGGTTTCCGCTTCGCGGAGCAGGGCGCGTGCATGCACATCGACCCCGAGCATCCAGGCCACCACGGCCGCGGCGGCAGCGGTAGGCAGCGGCGCGGCCACCTGCACGATTCCGGCGATCAGCAATGCGCCCCACCACAGCAGGCCCCGGCGTCGCAGGGCGAGCCGAAGTTCGGCGGCGACGAGCGTGCCGAGCGCTCCGTGCTCGAGCGGCCGCAGCACGCGATCGAGCCAGCGCAGGTGGCGACCGGTGTGGTCGCCCGCCGGCGCCGCGTGGGTGCGCGCCGCAGCGCGGTCCAGGAACGGCGCGAGTGCGGCACTGCCGAGCAGGCCGAGGAGCAGCCAGAACAGGCGGCCGGGCAGCGCGGCGGCTTCGACGTTCCATGCCGTCCAGTCGAACAGGCGCGGCTGGCCCGAGGTGCTGCCGAGCTCGCCTATGGCCACGGTGACGCTGACCCGGGCGAAGTCCATTTTCGGCATCTCGTCCGCGAGGCCCAGCGCGATGGAGTGGCGGGCCAGGCTGAAGCCAGCGGGATCTTTAAGTGCCTGCAGGCGCGCCGTATCCGTAGCCGGATCGAAGCCGGCGGAGAGCCCGGCGAACAACATGATCCAGACGAAGAAGTACAGGACATTGCCGCCCGTGCGCCGAAGCATCGGCACCATGTCGAAGAGGATCGCGAAGAATGCGGTCAGCGACAACGCGGGCACGGTGAGGATCAGCACCGGTTTGACGAGTTCGACGAGATCGAAGGCCCCGTCCTCGGCGCGCACCCATTGCGCCACTACGCCGACGCCCAGGCCGACGGCCAGCACCAGTGAGAACACCGCCATGTGGCTGCCCCATTTCGCGACGAGGTAGCCACTGCGCGTCATCGGCGTGGCCACGAGCAGTTGCCAGACCCGCGTGTCGAAGTCACGCGCCACCGTGCCGCGCACCAGGTAAAAGCCGAGCCACGCGAGCATGATCGAATAGACCATGGCCAGCGTAAGACCCGTCCATGCGCTGGAGTAGCGGCCGCGCGCGCCATCGACCGAAACGGCCAGTTGCCCGGAATCGACCGCCGGGAAGCACAGCCAGGTTGCGAGTCCGACCAGGCCAAGCACGACCCAGAAGCGCCGGGTGCGCGTGCGTTCGCGCAGGTCGGCGATGAGGATGGCGAACACCCTTCGCAACGTTTCCATCAGCAGTTCTCCCCGCGGGCAACCAACCACAGATGCGCGTCCTCCAGCGTGGCGGCAACGGGCGCGGCGTCGGCTGAGGGCGCGCGTTCGGCCACCAGGCGCAGGCGCACGCCGTCGGCGCGGCGCTGCGAACCCGTGGTGACATGGCGTGCGCGGACGGCGGCGACTTCGTCAGCGGGCACCGTCCATTCCCACACGTGGCCGGCCGCACCCTCGATCAATGCCTCGGGCGTGCCGGCGAACAGCAGCCGGCCCTTGGCCATGATCGCGAGCGAACCCGCGCTGGCTTCGATGTCGGAGACGATGTGCGTGGACAGGATCACCAGCCGGTCGACGGCGAGATCGCTCAGCAAATGGCGGAAGCGCAGTCGCTCTTCCGGGTCCAGGCCAACAGTAGGCTCGTCGACGATGAGCAACTTCGGGTCGTTCAGCAGCGCTTGCGCAATGCCCACCCGCTGGCGCATGCCGCCCGAAAACTCGCCGAGGCGGCGGTCGGCGGCGTCGGACAGGCCGACCTGCGCAAGGCATTGCTCGACACGCGCGGCGGCAGCATTCGCCGAAATGCCTTTCACCGCACTGAGATAGCTCAGGAACTCGCGCGCACTCAGCATCGGATAGACGCCGAAATCCTGCGGCAGGTAGCCCAGGGTGCGGCGTAGTGGATTCGGGCGGCTCGCGGTGTCCTCGCCATTCCATTGCACGCGGCCCTGGGAGGGCTTCGCCAGAGTGGCGAGGATGCGCATCAAGGTGGACTTGCCGGCGCCGTTGGGGCCCAGCAGGCCGACGATGCCGCGTTCGAGTCGAAGCGAGACCCCGGAAAGTGCGTCGTGCCCGCCCTTGTAGCGAAATCCGACGTTGTCCAGTTCCAGCGTGCAGGTGCCCATGAGAGGTGTCCGGTCCGTCGGCCCGTGCCAACTGTAGCGGTATGGTAGCTACCTACCACACCGAACCACATGTGTCTTTTGGCACGGACGGCGAGGAGCCCGCCGGAACACCCGATAGGGTGAGGCCCCGGTCCGGCCGGGAACTGATCAATCAGCCGCCTGCACCCGAAGCAGCGGGCTGCTGAGCCCACCCCACAGCAGGTGGAGATTGGTGCGGACGCTTCCCGCCTGCTGCTCGGCGAACGCGAGCAGTTCGTCGAGGGCGGCGCGATCAAGGTATTTGCCGCTGAAAAACAGGCCGGCGATTCGGCGCGTATGCCGTACGTCATCGAGCGGATTGGCGTCGAGCAGCAGCAAGTCGGCGGCCTTGCCTGTTTCGATCGATCCGAAGTCATCGTCCAGGCGGGCGAACACCGCCGCATCGAGCGTTGCACTCCTGATGGCGTCCGCCGGCGTCAGACCCGCACGGACGAACTCCACCAGCTCGTCGTGGATGCCAAAACCCGGGAATACGTAGGTGTCCCCGGCATCGGTGCCGGCCAGGATCTTCACCCCTGCAGCGTGCGCTTGCCCGACGTGGCCCACGGCCATTCGGTACAGGGTGGTGTACTGCTCCCGACCGTCGGCATCCATCGGCTGCACCGCCATGCGGTCGGCATCCGGCGTCCACAGCAGCCTGGTGAACAGCACCGGGACGTACTTCAGGCGGGGATCGGTCCGGAACGCCTCGTCGCCGGCACGTGCGCCCATCCCGAGCACCTGCAAGGTGGGGGTCCACCAGGTCTGGCTGCGCGCCATCACCGCCATCAGGTCCGCGCATTGCCTGCTGTCGTGCTCGTTGACCATCCGCCAGCGAAGCGCGGTGTCGTACGCCGCCGCGGGATCGGGCAGTGCGCGGAATGCGGCGGCGCCGGGAAAGCATTCCTCGTAGAACATGCGGGGATGCTCGACGCTGCGATGCCCTGCGGCCAGCATGTCCTGCAGTGGAACGCGCAGCGGGCGGTGCCCGGCGAGACCCAGCCCCTGCCGCCGCGCCTCGACCGCGAGCGCCTGGTAGTTGGCCGGCGTGAGTTCGGAATACGTCTTCAGGAAATCCGCGCCCGCGTGCCGGTAGAAGGTCACCAGCTGGCGAACCTCCGCAGCATTTCGCGCCTTGAAGAACGCCGGGTAGCCTTCGGGCACCTCGGCGCCGCCGTTGATCTTGAAGCCGGTCTGCAGGACGTACCGGGGGGCGAGGCTTTCGCCACGCTCCAGCGCCCGGTTCCACGCCTGGCGATCCTCGATGCAGGCAAGGAAGCTGTCGGGCTCGGACATGCATCCGGACATGTCGCGGACTCCGGTGACGCCGTTCGCAATGAACAGTGGATGCGTGTACTGGGGCGATATCTTCAACGCGTGCGTGTGCATGTCCCACAGGCCGGGCATCAGGTACTTGCCACTGCCGTCGATCGTCGTCAGCGATCCGTCCGGTTGGGCAGTTCCCGTCGGCCGGACGGCCTCGATGCGTCCATCCCGCAGGACGACATCCTGCCCGTGGCGGACCGCGCCCCGACCGACATCGACTACGGCAACATTCCGCACGAGGAAGTCGCCGGAGACACCTACGCCTGGCGTCATTGGCAACGGCGCCATCAAGAGGGCGGCCGTGACCAGCAGCAGCAGGCCCATTCCGGCGGCGCTGGCGAGGAGCAGTTTCCTGAGCATTGGGTCAATCCGGGGATGCGCGAAGAGGGGGTAAGGCAGGACACACGCTCGCAAGGACCCGGTGGTCATCCCACCGGGTAGCGGCCACCTGGCGGATGCTGCACGACACTTGTAAACCGTAGATCAGGCCATGGGCTGATATTCGGCCTACCTCGCCTCGCTAGCGTTGGCTTATCGACACAGGCGAGGAACCGGCACATGGGCACGTGTATGCAGCGGCTACTGGGTGGGACGGTGGTGTTACTCGCGTTGCTGGGGGGCGCGGGCGCGGCCTACCTACGCAGCCTGGACCTGGCCAGCCAACCGCTGGCCGACCCCGGCACCGTGCCCGGCCAGCTGGCGATGCTCCAGGGCGAGCGGCAGCAGTTCCGGGGGCGCATCCTCGCGGTGGTCACCAGCACCGCGAAGTCGGGCGAAGTGGCAGCCGGACTGGAGCTCACGGAGCTGTCCCGCGCGTACTACACGTTCATTGCCAACGGCTTCGAGGTCGAGATCGCCAGCCCCATGGGCGGACGCCCGCCGGTCCGGATGGACGACGAGCTGATCGACGTCGACTACGCCTTCCTCAACGATGCCGACGCCCAGGAGCGCCTCTCGAACACGCTCGCGCTCGCCCAGGTCGACCCTTCGCGGTACTCAGCGGTGTATTTCGTGGGCGGCAAGGGCCCGATGTTCGACTTCGCGGGCAATCCCGACGTACGGCGCGTTGCCGCGTCGATCCACGATGCCGGCGGCGTGGTCGGCGCGGTCTGCCACGGGCCCGCCGCGCTGATCGACGTGACCCTCGCCAGCGGGCAGAAGCTGCTGGCAGGCAGACGGGTGACGGGCTTCACCAACGAGGAGGAGCTGTTCCTGATCAGGAACGCGAGGGAGGTCTTTCCGTTCCTGCTCGAGGACGTGCTCACCGCCCAGGCGGGCGTATTCAGCAAGGGGCCGAAGTACCTGGACCACACCGTGGTCGATGGCCGGCTGGTCACCGGCCAGAATCCCTGGTCGACATGGTCCGTCGCCGAGGGGATGATCCGTGCGCTGGGCTTCGAGCCCGTGGCGAGGGAATCCACCCGGGAGGAACGGGCCGTCGCCGTCCTCGCGGCGTTCCACCGCGATGGTGCAACCGCTGCGGCCGCGGTGCGTGACGGCATGGGAAGCGTCGACAAGCGGCTGGTCCTCATGCACGCGTTGCTCGCAACCATGGAAGGCCGCCTCGGCGAGGCCTACCGTCTGCAACAGCTCGCCCATTGAGAATCGCGCATGCCCCTGAGCCCCGCTGCCGTCCGTGTGCTGCTGGTCGAAGACGACCTGGACGTCGCGGCAGGTCTGGGTGCCTACCTCGAGCAGCATGGTGTGGTGGTGGACTTCGCGTACACCGCGCGCGAGGCGCGCCGGCTCGCGCTCGACGCGACGTTCGACGTCGTGGTGCTCGACGTGCAGCTGCCGGACGGCGATGGCGTCGCCCTGTGCCGGGCGCTGAAGGACCAGGGGCTGCGGTCTCCCGTGCTCTTCCTCACCGCCCGCGGCGCGCTGGACGACAAGCTCCGCGGCTTCGAGGCCGGGGGCGTCGACTACATGGTCAAACCGTTCGCTCCGGCCGAACTCCTGGCGCGGATCAGGGCACTGGCGCACCACATTCCCGCATCTGGCGGCATGCTGGTCCGGGCCGGTGACTTCAGCCTCGATGCCAACGCCGCGCTGCTGACGGGACCTGGCGGCCGACTGGTGCTCCATGCCACGGCGGTGCTGATCCTTCGCCGGCTCATGGACGCGAGCCCGGGGAGCGTTACGCGCGACGAGTTGAACGCACTGCTGTGGGGCGACTCACCGCCCGCGAGCGATCCGCTGCGGATGCACATCTACGAACTGCGGCAGGCGTTGGGCAGGGCCTTCGGCGCGCCGCTGGTCGAGACCGTGCGCGGCGTCGGGTACCGTTTCGGAGCAGCCGATGCGGGCACGTAGCCTGAAGGCACTGCTGGTGCGGCGCTGGCTGGGCTTTGCGGCCTGCGTGGCGCTGCTGTTCGCCTCCTTGGGCCTGCTCCTGCTGTTCCTGCTTGAAGACAGCTTCATCGATCGCCAGCTCGAGGCCGCTGCGCGCTCCGTGTCATCGGCCACGCCGGGCGTCACGCGGCTACCCGCCGGGTTCTCCGTCTATCGGCTGGCGGAGGTGCCGCTCGACATCCACGCCCGGCTGCCGTTCGTCGAGGCAGGCGAGCCCTTCGAGATGCGACGCGCCGATCGCCGCTATGTTCACCTGCTGCTGGTTGACACGCCGCACCGGGGACGGCTGGTGGTGGTCTACGACGTGACCGACCAGCTCACCGTGACCCCACAACTGGGCACGGGCCTGCTGTTGGTGCTGGGGCTCACGGCGTTGACCCTGCTCGCCGCGGCGGCGCTTGCGCAGGCGTTCGTGGGGCGCGTCACCCGCCAGGCGGCGCAGGTGATAGACGACGTGAGGAAGACGCCGGATCCCGCACGGCTTCGCGAGCTCGCGCAGGCCCAGCCGATCCTCGAGTTCAGGCGCCTGCTCGAAATGCACGCTGACGTCTGGAAGGCGCAGCTGGTGGCCGTCGAGCACGAACGCCAGGCACTCGCCTATCTGGGGCACGAACTGCGCACCCCGCTGCAGTCGGCGCGGACGAGCCTGGCCTTGCTCCAGGACAGTCCCCGGGACCGCTTGGCACAGGCACGTCTGTCGCGGGCCATCGCGCGGCTTGGCCGGGCCGCCCACGCCGTGCTCTGGCTGGCGACGGATCGCGAGCCCGGTCCAGCGGCCGTCCAGCCCGTTCTCCCGCTGGTGCGTGCCCTGGTCGATGAACTGGGTCCCATGGCAGCCAGCGTCGCCGTGCGAATCAGCGTCGACCTGCGCGCGGACCTCGTGTTTCGCGGCCCGGTGGAGGTCGCCGAAGTCATTCTGGCCAACCTGCTGCTCAACGCCATCCAGCACGGAACGGGCGCGGTGCACATCGGCGGCGTCGAAAACGGGGTCGTGATCACCAACACGGTGGTTACGGGCGCCGATGCGCCCGGGTTCGGGTTCGGACGTGGCATCGTCGATCGCTTGGCATCAAGGGTGGGCTGGCATGTCGAGCTGCTTCCGGAACCGGGGCGCATGTGCATCCACATCGGATTCTCCTGACGATGCAGGGCTGTCCCGGAGGGCGACCCGTCCCGGATTGAGGCCCCGCCCCGTTTCCGTTTTTCCGGTTCTGCTAGATTCGCCAGCCGCGGCGCGCGATGCGCCGATTCACCATCCGGCCACAGGATCCCCTCCATGACCCGACCGCGGATTCCGTCCACGTCGCCCCGTGCACGCGCGCTGCGCGTGTTGCCGTCCTCGCTGCTGGCTGCCGTGCTGGCCGCGCCGTTCGCGCCGGCCGTGGCGCAGGTAAGCATCGTCAACCCGGGCGCGCCCGGCGAGGCGTCCCGCGAGCTTTCGGCCGACGAAGCGGTGAGGATCGCCGCGTCGCGTTACTCGGCGGCCGACGTGCGGTTCATGCAGGACATGATTCCGCACCACCACCAGGCGCTGGAACTTGCAGCGCTGGTGGGCGAGCGGACCAATTCCCCGGAGCTGGTCGACGCGGCCGGCCGCATCGAGGCCTCGCAGCGCGACGAGATTGCCTTCATGCAGCAGTGGCTGGCGGCGCGCGGCGAAACCGTGCCGGACCCGCGGGCGCATGCGGCCATGCACACCGCGCACAAGATGGCCGGCATGGTGTCGGCGGCGGAGATGGCAGCGCTGGCCCGGGCCGAAGGGCCCGACTTCGACCGCCAGTTCCTGCAGCTGATGATCGGCCACCACGCCGGTGCACTGAAGATGGTCGAGGAACTGCTGGAGCAGTCCGGCTCTGCCTACGATCCGACGCTGCTGGAATTCGTCAACGACGTCAGCAACGACCAGGCTTCGGAAATCGAGCGCATGACCGCGCTGCTGGCCACCGTCAGCACCGATCCTCGCACCGGCCTGGCGGCCGGTTTCCGCGACGCCGGCGAGGCCATTTCCAACCTCAGGCTGGTTGCCACGCTGCCCAAGCCGGCGGGCTTCTTCGACCCGGAGAATCCGGCCGGCCTGCCGCTGGAGCCGGTGGACGACGACGAAGAAGCGGACAAGGGCAAGGACAAGGAGAAGGACGAGGAAGCGCTGGCCAGGAAGCAGCGCGAGCAGGCATTCAAGCGCTTCAAGGGCGAATCCACCGGCAAGGGGCGCAGCGGACTGTTGAGCTTTGCCAACACCGACATGGCGTTTTCCGGCGACGTGCTGGTGGTCGGCAACTACCACGGCTTCAATGCCTACCGCCTGGGCGCCGACGGCGTGCCGGCGCTGGTCAGCTCGGTGGTGTGCCCCGGCGGCCAGGGCGACGTGTCCATCGTCGGCGACCTGCTGCTGATGTCGGCGCAGGAAAACCGCGGCCGGCTGGACTGCGGCCTGCAGGGCGTCATCGAAGACGTATCGGCACAGCGCTTCCGCGGACTGCGCGTGTTCGACATCAGCGACCTGGCCCGGCCCCGACAGGTCGGCGCGGTGCAGACCTGCCGCGGCTCGCATACCCACTCGGTGGTGTCCAGCGACGACGAGCGCATCGTCGTCTACAACTCCGGCACCAGCACGGTCCGCGAGCAGGAGGAACTGGCGTCCTGCGTCGACGAACTGGCCGGCGACCAGCGCACGGCACTGTTCCGCATCGACGTGATCGAGATCCCGCTGGCCGACCCGTCGAAAGCCCGCATCGTCGACAGCCCGGCGGTGTTCGCCGACGACGAGACCGGAACGCTGGCCGGCCTGTGGCGCGGCGGCGACCACGGCGACATGACCCAGGAAACCAACGAGACCGACCACTGCCACGACATCACCGTGTTCCCGGAGAACAACATCGCGGCCGGCGCCTGCTCTGGCAACGGCATCCTGTTCGACATCACCGATCCGATGAAGCCCACGCGCATTGACGCGGTCATCGACCCGGGCTTCGCCTACTGGCATTCGGCGACCTTCAACAATGACGGGACCAAGGTGCTCTTCACCGACGAGTGGGGCGGCGGTGGGCGGCCGCGTTGCCGGGCATCGGACCCGCTCAACTACGGTGCGGACGCCATCTACGACATCGTCGACGGCAAGCTGGTGTTCCGCAGCTACTTCAAGCTGCCGGCGCCGCAGACCGTCACCGAGAACTGCGTGGCGCACAACGGGTCGGTGGTGCCGGTGCCGGGCCGCGACGTGTTCATCCAGGCCTGGTACCAGGGCGGGCTGTCGGTGATCGACTTCACCGACTCGGCCAACCCGTTCGAAATCGCGTACTTCGACCGCGGCCCGGTCAGCAGCGATAAGCTGGTCACCGGCGGCTTCTGGTCGGCGTACTACTACGACGGGCGCATCTACGGCTCGGAGATCGCCCGCGGGCTGGACGTGCTCGCGCTGGAACCCAGCGAGTTCATCACCGCCAACGAGATCGCCGCTGCCGCCCTGGCCGTGGACGACGCGGTATTCAACCCGCAGCAGCAGTTCGCGATCACCTGGCCGTCCGAGCCAATGGTGGGCGCGGCCTACGTCGACCAGCTCGAGCGCAGTGGCGCGCTGGATGCCGCCCTGGCCTCGCAACTGCGCGCTGCCCTGGACGCCGCCATGTCCGCGCTCGATACACCACCCGTGGCCGTGGACCGGGCTGCACTGGCACGCCGGCTCGAGTCACTGTCCGCGGCGGTCACCACCGCCACGGCCGCGGGTGGTGGACGCACCGCCGAGCGCAAGTCGGCGCTGTCGGCGTTGCTGGCGGATCTGGCCGCGCGGCTGGGGTAGCCCCGAGCCACGTCGTCGTCACCGGCGACCGCTCCCGGTGGCGGACTATTTGGAACAGGTCGAGGCGTCCTGCAACCACGGATCGCCCCCGCCAAGGCTGTGAACTAGCGCCTATTGGCCTTGGATGTGGCCGGTGCAATCGGTGACGGTGAACGGGGTGCGGGCATTCTTGGCGCGGTACATCCCGCCGTCCGCGGCGCGCATCAGGGTCTCGGCGCAATAGTCCGGCCCGGTCTGGAAGGCGATGCCGATGCTGGGAAGGCACTGCAGGACCGCGTCGTCCCACACCGTGCCCGCGCGGGCGGCCGCGGTGATCCTGGCGGCCACGACCTCGACCTCGCCCCGCACGTCGTGGAACCCCTCCAGCATGACCGCGAACTCGTCCCCGGCCAGGCGCGCGACGAAATCGCTGAAACGCACGCAGTCTCGCAATTGACCGGCGAACGTCCGCAGCACCCGGTCGCCGGCGGCGTGCCCGTGCTGGTCGTTGATGGCCTTGAACCCGTTGAGGTCCAGGTACATCACCGCCAGCGGCACGCGGGCGCGCCGTGCCCGGGCGATCCCCCGCTCCAGTTCCTCCAGCCACGCCGCGCGGTTCGGAAGCGAGGTGAGTTCGTCGCGCATCGCCCTGCGTTCCATCTCGACCGCGAGCGCGGCGCTGCGGTCGGCTTCGGCCTGGCGGGCGATGACACCGCCGATGAACTGCGCGAACAGGGAGAGCGCGTACTCGTCGATCCTGTCGAATGCGTCCGGCCGGGCCGAGACCGCCTTGAGCACGCCGATCGCGTCCACCCCCCGGAAAAGCGGGACCACCAGCATCGAACGCGCCGAGATCTTCCGGCACGCCCCGGCATCCACCCGCGGGTCGGTATCGGTATCGCGCGAGTACATGATCCGCTTGTGCGCCACGCACTGGCCCGACAGGCTGGTCGCTGCGTCCAGTCGCAGGCCCAGGTAATCGGCAACCGTTCCCGCGACAGCGCGGTACTCAAGCTGCGTGCCGTCGACCAGTTCCAGCACCGAGCCCTGCGACCGCGTCAGGTGCATGACCTGCTGCACGGACGCGCGCATCAGCTCGGGTGTCGTCGCTGCCGAGGAACTCACGGCGCCCAGCGCAGTGACTATTTCCAGCAACCGATCCCGTTCAACGGTAATCGCCGCAAGGCTTCCTCTGTCGTTGGAATCTGCCGTCATTCTTCCCACCGGCGAGTGCTGCACGATCCTAGCGCACCCGCCGCGACGCATCGCCGCCATCGAGCGTTCACGGGAAGACGAAGTTCATAATTGCCCGGCAGGCATTACGGTCGACGCCGCGGCATGGCGATCGCTGTCCAACCCGGGCGGAGCGTTGTCGCGGAGGGCATCCGTCGAGCCAGCCTCCCCGCGCCGCATGGCTCACCGCTGCAGCCGGCCGCGGCCCGGGCAGTGCCGTCGAGTTCCCCCGGACCCGACGCATGACGGCCTGGTCACATCCGCCCCGCTCGCTCGTTACTGGGGCAACACAGACACAAGGCCGACGATGAACGAGACCGCTACTACGATGAACCCGGTCGGGCATGCCGACTTCCTTGCCGCCCAGCGCGGCGATCGCAACGCGTTTGCGCGGCTGGTGCTGGCGACGCAGAAGACCGTGGCGTCCGTTGCCCTGGCGGTGACGCGCGACGTGCAACTGAGCGAGGACATCGCACAGGACACCTTCGTGAAGGCGTGGCAGCGGATCGGCTCGATGCAGGACCCCGAGAGCCTGCTGCCGTGGCTGCGGCAGGTCACGCGCAACGGGGCGATCGACCACGTGCGACGACGTCGCCACCAGGAGGTTGCGCTGGACGTGGACGACCCCCGCATGGTCGGTGCCACCGCGTGCGGCCCGGAACCCGACACCTGGATGGACCACAGGCAGCGCTCGGAACAGCTGGCGCGCGCGCTGGACGCCGTACCCGACGACAGCCGCGAAGTGCTGCTGCTGTTCTATCGCGAAGGCCAGAGCAGCCGCCACGTCGCCGCCCTGCTGGGCCTGAGTGACGGCGCGGTGCGAAAGCGCCTGCAACGTGCGCGCGATGCGTTGCAGTCGGAACTGCTGGCGCAGGTCGGCGAGGTTGCCCGCCACAGTGCCCCCGGGCTGGCGTTTGCCGCGCTGGTGGTCGGTTCGCTCGGGCCACGGGAGGCCGCCGCCACGACGGCCACGGCCGCGGGCGGGAAATGGGCGCTGGGTGCGCTCGGAAGCGTGCTGGCGGCCCTGGCGCTGGTGCTGGGCGCGGTAATGATCGACGTCCGGCTGGCCATGCGCCGCGCCCGCACGTCCGCCGAACGCAGCGCGTTGCTGCGCCACGGCCTGCTGTACGCGGCCGTCATGGCGAGCTTCGTCGGCATGCTGTTCTGGTCCAGCCACGCTGACTGGTCACAGGCACGGCTGCTGGCGGTATCGGGCCTCTATTCGCTGGTGATCATCGCGCTGGGCGTGGGCCGGGCCCGCATCCATCGCCGCCACCGTCGCGATCGCTGAGCGCCCTGCTTCGCTGCATGTCCGGCGCGCCCGCTGCGGCGCGTCCGGTCCAATCCCACTGGAGAACGATCCGATGCTTGCACTGCTGATGGGCGTCAAGTCCATGTCCTGCCATGAGGTCCAGGCCCTGCCGCCGGAACAACGCGCGTGCGTGTTCGACGTCAACGATGGATCGCGCTGGTCGCTCGCGCGTGTCCCGGGCGCGCGGAACCTTGATCCGAGCGGATTCACCCGCGATGAGCTGCCCGCCGATACCGACGCGCTGCTGGTCTTCTACTGCTCCAATCCGATGTGCCGCAAGGCCCCGACGGCGGCGCGACGGGCGAAGGCCATGGGCTATTCGAACGTCAGGATCATGGCTGCGGGAATCCAGGGCTGGAGGGCGGCGAACCTGCCGGTGGAGCCGTGAGGGGAACCGGGCAGGCGATGCGCTGCTCCGGGAGTCCACTTCTTGCAGGGAATCAGGGTGGAGTTCCGGGTTGGCTGCCGTAGCACCTGACGCCGGTTCCCGGTGCCAGCGGGCACCCGCGATCGGGGCGTAATCGAAATCACTGGCTTCAGCGCTCACCCGTCTCCAGTTCCCCGACCGCATTCCGGAGCTTCGCCACCACCGGCCCCAACCCCAGCAACGACCTGTCGAAACCGGCCCACTCGCGCGCCGCACGCGCTGCGGCTTCCAGCGCCGCCGCCGACCGCGACAGCTCCCCCGCCCCGACCGAGAGTGCGGCACCCTTGATCCGGTGCGCCTGGCGGGCGATGCCGTGCAGGTCCTGGGCGGCGACGGCCTTGTCGAGTTCGAGCAGGTCGTCGGCGAGGCTTTGCATGAAGTCCTCCAGCACCGCGCGCATGGCCTCGGGATCGTTGCCCAGCAGCGATTGCAACACGCCCGGCTCGAGCGCCGCCGGTGCCGGTGCGCCGTCGGTTGCGGTGGCGCCTGCGGGGGCGACGACGGTGGGCGGATCGACCGCAGCCACCAGCGGGGCGGTGTGCGGCAGCCAGCGGGCCAGCGTGGACGCCAGCGCCGCGACCCCTGCCGGCTTGGCCAGGTAGTCGTCGATGCCGGCGGCCAGGCAGCGTTCGGATTCGCCCTTGAGTGCCGAAGCGGTCAGCGCGACCACCGGGGTGCGGGGCAGCCCGCGTTCTGCCTCGGCCTGGCGGATCCGCCGGGTCATTTCGTAGCCGTCCATGCCGGGCATGTGGATGTCGGTGAGCAGCAACGCGTAGCGGCCGCTGGCCCACCTGGCCAGGCCCTGCCCGCCATCGGTCGCGCTTTCGCTGGCGTAGCCGGCCAGCGCCAGTTGCCGCGCGATCACCAGCCGGTTGGTGGGGTGGTCGTCGACCAGCAGCACCAGCGACCGGCCGGCTTCGGCATCGGCCACGCTGGGCATGGGACGGGCGGCGAACGCCGCGGCGCCGCCCGCCTGCGCGGGGTCCGCGCCGTCCTCGGCCAAGGCTGCGCGCGGCAGGTCCAGCCGCAGCTGGAAGGTCGAGCCGTTGGCGTCCGATGACAGCAGCGCGACGCTGCCTCCCATCAGCTCGGCCAGCCGCCGGCAGATCGCCAGCCCCAGACCGCTTCCCCCGTGGCGGCGCGTGGTGTGGCCGTCGCCCTGCACGAACGGCTGGAACAGGCGCTCGCGCTGCGCCGGCGCGATGCCCACGCCGGTGTCGACCACGCGCAGGTCGATGCCATCACTGTCGGGGCTGTCGCCATCGACCCGCCCTAGGGTCACGAGAACGCCGCCGTGGGCGGTGAACTTGATCGCGTTGGTGAGGAAGTTGCTGAGGATCTGCCGGAAGCGCAGCGGATCCACCCGGTACGCCGGCGCCATGCCCGGGTCCAGCTCGCACGACAGGGTCAGCCCCTTGCTCGATGCCGCGCCGGCGAAACTCGACACGGTGGTATCGACCAGCCCGGCCAGGTCGGTGGCCGCCGGGTGCAGGTCGATGCGGTCGGCCTCGATCCTGGAGAAGTCGAGGATGTCGCCGAGCACGCCCAGCAGCGCCTGGGTGGAGGACTGCATGATCTCCAGCGCGTGGCGCTGTTCGGCGTCGAGCCGGGTGTGGCCGAGGATTTCGACCATGCCGGTGATGCCGATCATCGGCGTTCGTATTTCGTGGCTCATCGCAGCCAGGAACGAGCTCTTGGCCCGGTTGGCGTCCTCGGCACGCAACTGGCTGTCGCGCAGGTCCTGCTCGAGCCGCTTCTGGTAGCTCATGTCGTTGGCGATGGCGATCAGCCCGGCCGGGTTGCCGTCGGCGTCCTCGGCGTGGGCCAGCGACATCACCACCGGCACGCGGCTGCCGTCCTTGTGCAGCATGTCGACCTGCTGCGGGGGGCGGTTGAGGGTGGCCAGCAGGTACAGCGTGCGCCAGTCGGCCTCCACCCGATGGCCGACCATGCCTTCGATCTGCGCCAGCGTGCGGCGCGTCTGCTCCGGATCGATGAGCAGCGGCGCGCTGTCGGGCTCGCTTGCACGCCCCGGCGCGCGCACCACGCGGCCCAGCACTTCATCGGCGCGCCAGCCCAGCAACTGCTCGGCGAAGCGGTTGAAGATGATCCAGCGGCCTTCGCCGTCCAGCACCATCACCGCGGCCTGCGCCACGTCCAGCAGTGACTGCTGGAACGCCTGGCGCTGTTCCAGCTCGACCGTTCGCTGCCGGGCCGCGACCTCGAACCCGCGCCGCAGCGCGACTTCCGATTGCAGCCGGCGGTTGGACCGCCACAGCCACCCCAGGACCAGGGCCACCACCAGCAGCGCCAGCAGGCTGCGCGGCAGGTAAGGCCGCAGCGCCTGCCACAGCGGCGGCGAACGCTGCAGCCAGCGCTGTTCCAGCTGGCGGCGCTCGGGTTCGGTCACCGCCGCCAAGCCCTTGCCCAGCACCGCGTGCAACATCGGCTGGTCGCCGGTGACGGCCATCAGGTAGCCGGTCGCCGGAAGCTCCAGCGTTTCGTGCACCGTCACGTTGGCGAAGCCCCTGCGCGCTGCGAGGTAGTTGATCAGGCCGATGTTGTCGACGTAGGCATCGGCGTTGCCCAGCGAGACCAGCCGCATGCCCGCCTCGGCCGAGTCCACCTCCACGTACAGCGCATCGGGGTAGCGCGCGCGCAGCGGCGCGTTGACCGCGAACCCGCGCGCGATCGCGATGACCTTGCCGCGGGTGCGCGCCCCGTTGGGCGGGGAGGGGTCGGTTGCGCGCACCGCCCAGGCCAGCCCGTGCTCCAGGTACGGCGGCTCGACGAACTGCAGGTAGCGCTCGCGCTCCGGGGTGCGCCACAGGTTGGTCAGCACGTCCACCTGCCCGCGCTGCGCGCGCTGCTGGATGTCCAGCCACGAGCGGCCGCGGTCGAAGCGGTAGCGCAGCCCGGTCTTCTTGGCAGCCAGCGCAAACAGCTCGTTGCTGTAACCGGCGGCCGCGCCGTCGGCATCCTTGTCGGTGAACGAAAACGGCGGGTAGTCCGACTGCACCGCGACCACGACCTCCGGCGCGGTGCGCAGCCAGTCGCGCTCGGCCGGGGTCAGCCCGACCGCGGCATGCGCGGGCAGCCACAGGGCCCACAGCAGCGCGACGCCCCACGCCAGCGCCGCGATCGATGCCGCCCTCAGCAGCCCGGCTGGCGCCATCGGGTGACCACGTCGGTGAGGTCCGCCCCGGGCACCGCGTGCGAGATCAGGAACCCCTGCGCGGTGTCGCAGCCCAGCTCGGACAGCATCTGCCACTCCTCGACGGTTTCCACGCCCTCGGCCACCACCGACAGTCCCATCTTGCGGGCCAGTTCGATGCTGGCTTCGATTACCGCCCGCTTGCGCGGCTGCTCATGCGCGCGCAGCACGAAACCGCGGTCGATCTTGAGTTCGGTGAACGGGATCTCCGACAGTTGGGTCAGCGAGGAGTAACCGGTGCCGAAGTCGTCGATCGACAAACCGAACCCCTTCAGCCGCAGCCGCGCCAGCACGCCCAGGCTGCTGTGGGCCATCAGCGAGCTCTCGGTGATCTCGAGCATGACCTCGGCAGGCTCGACCCCGTGCTGGCGAACCAGCGCCTGCAGGTGGTCGACGATGCCGGGGTCGGCGAACGACAAGGAGGACATGTTGACCGAGACCCGGAGGCGCAGGCCATGGGCTTCCCATTGCTTCTTCCAGCGGCAGGCCTGTTCCAGCATGCCGTCGGTCAGCGCGTTGGCCAGGCCGTCGCGCTCCAGCATGGGGACGAACCGGGCCGGCCCGACCATGGCGCCGTCCCCGCGCGGCCAGCGCGCGAGCACCTCGACCGAGACCACGCGGCCGTTGGCGAACTCGACCTGCGGCTGGAACCACGCCTGGATGCCACCCCCGGCCAGCGCGGCGTGCAGGTCGTCGGCGTCCACCGCCACGGGCGGACACTCCGGCTCACCCTGCAGGCACTCCTCGTAGGAGGCCAGCATGTCCTCCAGCCGGGCGGCGGTAAGCGGCTTCTGGATGCTGCCCAGGATGTGCAGGCCATAGCCGCGGGCCACCGTCTGCACGGTGTTGATCAGCGCCGGGTCCAGCGCGCTGACCACGGCCACGCCGCGCGACAGCTTGCGCTGGGCGACGTGGCTGATGAATTCGATCCCGTCCATCCCCGGCATGTCCAGGTCGACCAGGATGATGTCGGGCACGACCTCCAGGCGCTCCAGCAGGTCCAGCGCGGCGGCGCCGTCGGCGGCCTCGTGGACGTGCACGACCCCCAGGCCGTTCAGCAACCGGATCGCCAGCCGCCGCTGGAAGCCATGGTCTTCTAGGACGAGGACGTGCAAAGCAGACAGGCTCACCTTCATTTCCCCAATGAAAGTCGCGCTCCGGACGGCAACCATACTCCAGTTCAGGTGCGCGCAAACGGCGCTGCGGGAGGTCCAGTGCAACGCCCCGAGCGCGCGCTACCGGCCGACTCCGGCACCGCGGGCGTCAGCCGGTGGGGGGGCTGCGCCGATTCGCTCGGAAACCCTGAACCCTTTGGTCACGGCAATGGGTATACGCTCCAACTCCGCCCCGTTGCGGGGTAACCGGAATTCCGATGCAGAGCGGCACGCGGGAGTTCCAGACGAAGTTCCTGCACTGCCTGGACGACGGTGCCAGTGCGGGACAGGTCGCCGAGGTGGCCATTTCGATCTGGCGCGAGATCGACGCTGCCCTGGCCCCGATCATCGGCCAGGCCGGCGTAGCCGCGCTGTTGCGTCGCAGCCAGTACCTGGTGCGAGGCGACCATCCCTGGCTGGCCAGCTTCCAGAACGACATGCCTGCGGTGGCGGCGTTCGAATCGCTGCGGGCCGCGCTGGCGGCGCAGTCCGCCGACGAGTGCACCCGGGGCAACGGCGCCCTGCTGCAGGTTTTCCACGACCTTCTTGCCAGCCTGATCGGCGCGTCGCTCTGCGAGCGGCTGCTGCGGTCGGTCTGCCCCCCCCCATCCAGCGGCCAGGCCGCGCAGGACCCTTCCCGATGAGCAGCGCCAAAGCAACGATCAACCGCCTGCAAACCGGCGTGCCCGGGCTGGACGAGGTGCTCGGCGGCGGGCTGCCCGAGTTCTCGTTCAACGTGTTGGCCGGCCCCCCGGGCTGCGGCAAGACCACGCTGTCGCACCAGATCATGTTCGCGCTGGCCACCCCCGAGCGCCCGGCGCTGTACTTCACCGTGCTCGGCGAGCCGCCCCTGAAGATGCTGCGCTACCAGCAGCAGTTCGATTTCTTCGACAGCGAGAAGGTCAACCGCTCGATCCGCTTCGTCAACCTCGCCGACGACGCGGTCACCGGCGACCTGGACCGGGTGCTGGCGCGCATCGTCACCGAGGTCGAGGCGCATGGGCCGTCGCTGGTGTTCGTGGACTCGTTCCGGTCGGTGGTGCTGGCCAGCCGGGAGGACAGCCGCGGGTTCATCTCGCTGCAGCAGTTCGTGCAGCAGCTGGGCATGCTGATGACCAGCTGGCAGGCGACCACGTTCCTGATCGGCGAGTACTTCAACGACACCGACCCCAACCCGGTTTTCACCGTCGCCGACGGGCTCATCTGGCTGCGCCAGAGCGTCGAGCGCAACTCGATGGTGCGCAAGATCGAGATCATGAAGATGCGCGGCCAGCCCACGCTGCCCGGGCTGCACACCTTCCGCATCAACCAGTCGGGCGTGACCGTGTTCGCGCCGCCGCGCCCCGGCGGCACCATGGACGATGCCTCGCCGATCAGCGGAAAGGCGCTCACGCGCCTGAAGATGGGCGTACCGGGGCTGGACGCGATGATGTGCGGCGGGCTGCCGCGCGGGTATTCGCTGCTGGTGGCCGGCCCATCGGGGTCGGGCAAGAGCATCCTGGCCGCGGCGTTCCTGGAGGAAGGCGCGCGTGCCGGCGAGACCGGCATCATCGCCGCGTTCGAGCAGCGCCCCAACCGCACGCGGGGCGCGGCGCTGGTGGATCTGATCGACCGGGGACGGATCATCGTGGTCGACACGCACGCGCTGGACCTGTCGGTGGACGAAATCGCCATGCTGCTGATGGACGAGGTCGCGCGCACGGGCGCCACCCGGGTGGTGCTGGATTCGCTGTCGGGCTTCGAGCTGAAGCTGGCGCCGACATTCCGCGAGGACTTCCGCGAATCGCTGTCGCGTCTGGTCGCGGCCCTGGCCAGCACCGGCGTCACCGTGCTGATGACCTCCGAGCTGGAAGACCGCTACGACGACCTGCGCTTCAGCCCCTACGGCACCGCGTTCCTCACCGACGCGATCATCGTGCAGCGTTACATCGAGGTGGAAAGCCGGCTGGAGCGCGTGCTGGCGGTGGTGAAGATGCGCGGCAGCGCGCACTCCAACGAGCTGCGGCTGTACCACATCGACGCCGACGGCCTGCAGATCGACGGCATGCTGGAAGGCTATGAAGGCCTGCTGGGCGGACGGCCCACCCTGCGTTGCCGGGACGACCGCCCTGACGATGCGGCCGACGATGGCTGAGACCCCGTGCCGCCGGACACACCGTTGAAGGACGACGCCGCCCACGCCCCGGACCGGGGCACTACGCGCGAGCTGGCACGACTCCGCCAGGTCGCCGACGTCATGCGTGCGCAACTGCTGAAGTTGCAGCACGAGCTGGTCCAGGCCCATCGCGACACCGAGGGCGACCACGCCGCACGGCTGCTGGAAGCCAATACGCAGCTGGTGCAGGCGGCCCTGCTGGCGCAGACCGAAGCGGCCGCCGCGCTGGAAGACCTGGTGGTGCTATCACACTCCAGCCAGACCGACCCCCTCACCGGACTGCCCAACCGGGCGGTGCTGCTGGACCGCCTGCGCAGCGCCATCGCGCTGGCCCACCGGCACAAAACCTCGCTGGCGGTGCTGTTCTTCGATGTCGACGGCCTCAAGTACGTCAACGACACGCGCGGCCACCAGGCGGGCGACGAGACACTGCAGGCGGTCGCCCGGCAGCTGCGATCGTTGGTGCGCGACTGCGACACGGTGTGCCGCTATGGCGGTGACGAGTTCGTGGTGCTGCTGTTGGAAACGACCGATGCCGGCGACGCGGTCGTGGTGGTCGAAAAGATCATGGCGGCCCTGGCGGCCACCCTGCCCGGCAGCCACGCGCTGTCGGCCAGCGCCGGGGTCTCGCTGTACCCGCAGCACGGCGAGGATGCGGCCGCGCTGATCCAGCATGCGGATGCGGCCATGTACGTGGCCAAGCGCAAGGGACCGGGTCTGTACGAAGTGCACGGCCAGGGGGGCGACGCTTTCCCGGCCGCGCCCCCGGTGACGGAAGCCTCCCCGCGGCAACGCGAAAGCGCACTGCGCTCCAGCCAGCGCGACCTGCGCGAGGCCAACGAGCAGCTGGTGGTCGCCGCGCTCCAGGCGCAGACCCACGAGGCCGACGCGCGCGAAGACCACCGTCGGCAGATCCAGTACATGGCGATGGTCGCGCACGAGTTGCGCAACCCGCTGGCCCCCATCCGCAGCGCCGCCAGCCTGCTGGGCGCGGGCGGCGCGAACACCGGGCCATCGCTGCCGCGGCTGCGCGCGATCATCGAACGCCAGGTGGTGCAGATGTCGCGCCTGATCGAGGACCTGCTGGAGGGCTCGCGGGTCAGCTCGGGCAAGTTGCGGATGGAATGCTCGGACGTCGACCTGGCCGACATCCTGGAGCTGGCCGTGCTGACCTGCAGGCCCGGTATCCAGGCCCGGGACCAGAGCGTCACCCTGGAGATGGGCCCCAGCCGGATGCCGCTGCACGGCGACCCGGTGCGGCTGGTACAGGTGTTCTGCAACCTGCTGGACAACGCCTCCAAGTACACCCAGTCGGGGGGGCGGATCGCCGTGGTGGCCAGCAGCGCCGAGGGCGGGTTCGCGGTCAGCGTGCGCGACAACGGCGTGGGGATCTCGCCGCTGGCGATCACCCGGATCTTCGACCTGTTCGCGCAGGACGACCAGGCCGTCGCACTCGACAGCCGCGGCCTGGGCATCGGCCTGGCCGTGGTGCGCGACCTCATCGACAGCCACGGTGGCAGTGTCACCGCGAGCAGCGAAGGCAAGGGCTTGGGCAGCGAATTCGTGGTGACGTTGCCGACACGGCCGTAGGGCCCGGCGTCTTTTCCGGGTGAGGCGCCGCGGGGCGCTGGAACTTGCCGGCCCCAGCGCCGATAGTGGCTGACCCCTCGCCGCAGAGAGAGCGCCATGACCACCCAAGCCTACGGCGCCCAGTCCGCCGACCAGCCGCTCCAGCCCCTTGCCATCGAGCGCCGGGCGCCGGGGCCACGCGACGTGCAGGTCGAGATCGCCTACTGCGGGGTCTGCCACTCTGACCTGCACACGGTGCGCTCGGAGTGGCCGGGCACGGCGTACCCGTGCGTGCCGGGCCACGAGATCGTCGGGCACGTGGGCGCGGTGGGCAGCGACGTCACCGGCTTCAAGGTGGGCGATACCGTCGGCGTGGGCTGCCTGGTCGACAGTTGCCAGCGCTGCGCCGCGTGCGGGGACGGCCTGGAGCAGTACTGCGACAACGGTTTCGTCGGCACCTACAACGGCCCGACGAAGGACGAACCGGGACACACCCTGGGCGGCTACTCGCAACGGATCGTGGTGGACCAGGGCTTCGTGCTGAAGGTGCACCACCCGGCCGACCAGCTGGCCGCGGTGGCGCCGCTGCTGTGCGCGGGCATCACCACCTACTCGCCGCTGCGCCACTGGAAGGTGGGGCCGGGGCACAAGGTCGGCATCGTCGGCATCGGCGGGCTGGGCCACATGGGCATCAAGCTGGCGCACGCGATGGGCGCGCAGGTAGTCGCGTTCACCACCTCCGAGGGCAAGAAGAACGATGCCCTGGCACTGGGCGCGGACGAGGTGGTGGTGTCGCGCAACCGCGACGAGATGAAGGCGCACACCGGAAGCTTCGACTTCATCCTGGACACGGTGGCGGCCAGCCATGACCTGGACGCCTACACCGCCCTGCTCAAGCGCGACGGCACACTGTGCCTGGTGGGCGTCCCGGAGAACCCGCACCCCTCGCCCAACGTCGGCCCGCTGATCTTCCGCCGCCGGGCGATTGCCGGTTCGCTGATCGGTGGCATCCGCGAAACCCAGGAGATGCTCGACTTCTGCGCCGAGCACGGGATCGTGTCGGAGATCGAGATGATCCGCGCGCAGGACATCGACGCGGCCTACGAGCGGATGCTGCGCAGCGACGTGAAGTACCGGTTCGTGATCGACATCGCATCGATGGGCCAGTAGCCCCGGCCACCCTCGATCGGTGGATCGGCCGGTCGGCGGCGCCGGCCGATGCGGGGCGGCCCGCCCGCCGTCAGCCGCAGCAGGCCGACGCGGGCGCAACGGCGGCCGGGCGCGCCGCGCAGCACAACGGGACTGCCCCGCCTGCTTAGCCTGCGCGTCGTGCAGGCAGCAGGCGTCCGTGCCCGCCGGCGCCGGGCCACCGCAACACCCGATCCCCGGCGGCGTGGTGTCCTCGTCGGAGACGTCGGTGATGCAGACCCCGGTTTCCGGCAGCACCAGCTCGACCCGGCGCGCGGCGTCCCAGTCCCCGGCGAGCGCGGCGCTGACCGATCGCACCTGTTCGTAGCCGGTTGCCAGCAGGAAGGTGGGCGCGCGACCGTAACTCTTCATCCCCACGATGTAGACGCCCGGGTCCGGGTGCGCGAGCTCCACGGCGCCGTGCGGACGCACGCTGCCGCAGCTGTGCAGGTTGGGGTCGATCAGCGGCGCCAGTGCGGCGGGCGCCTGGGTGCCGTGGTCCAGTTGGATGCGCAGTTCCGACAGCAGCGCGGTGTCGGGGCGGAAGCCGGTGGCGACCACGATCTCGTCCACCGGGGCGAGTGCACGATCGCCGTCCATCACCACGATGCCGTCACCGGTGTCCTGCAGGCGCTCGACATGGAAGCCGGCGGCGACCTGCACGGTGCCGGCGTCCACCAGCGCACCGATGCGCTGGCCCAGCGCGCCGCGCTCGCGCAGCTGGTCGGCATCGCCGCCGCCCAGCACGCGCTGCAGGGTGGCGCGTCGCAGCGCCCACTGGATGCGGGTGCCCGGCACCTCGGTGGCCAGTCGCTCCAGGTCCTGCAGCACGTTGAATGCCGAGTGGCCACTGCCCACCACCAGCACGCGCTGGCCGGCGTAGCGCGCGCGGTCGGCGCCCAGTACGTCGGGCAGGCCGTAGGCAATGCGTTCGCGCAGCGCGCGCTCGCCCAGCGCCGGCACCCCGCTGGCGCCCATCGGGTTGGGCGTGTCGAAGGTGCCGGATGCATCGATCACCGCCTGCGCCAGCAACGCATTCTCGCCATCGGCATCGGTGTAGTGGATCCGGAACGGCACGTCCCGGCGATGGGCGTCCTTCATCCGGTCGTAGCGGTCGCGGGTGACCCGATGCACGCGCGCGCCCAGCCGCAGGTGCGGCGCGAGCGAGGGCAGCGCGGCGAGTGGCTGCAGGTAGTGCTCGACCAGTTCGCCGCCGGTGGGGAAACCTGCCGGGTCCGGCGCGGACCAGCCCTGTGCATCGAGCAGCGCGCGCGCGGCGCGGTCGATGTTGAACGCCCATGGCGAGAACATGCGCACGTGCGCCCAGCGCTGCATGCTGGCGCCGACGCCGTCGCCGGCCTCCAGCACCAGCGGCTGCAGGCCGCGTTCAAGCAGGTGTGCGGCGGCGGCGAGCCCGACCGGGCCGGCACCGATGACGACGACGGGAAGTGCGGTGTCCATGGGGTGTCCTCAGGCGATGGCCGCTTCGGCGGCCGGGTTGGGGTGCGTGGCGGGGTCGCCGCCGGTCACTGGCGTGCCGCTGTTGGGGTCCTGGTCGGCGATGAGGTTGCGGTGGATCAGCCGCTCGACGATCACCACGTCCAGCCAGCGTCCATCGAGGCGGGCGTGCTTCTCGTAGGTGCCCACTTCGCGGAATCCGGCGGCGCGGCAGGCGGCCCGGCTGGCGTTGTTGAACGGGAACACGCGCGAGACCAGCTTCCAGAAGCCGGCGTCGGCGGCGGCTTCGACCACCCCGCGCAGCAGTTGTGAACCGATCCCGCGGCCGCGCGCGGCGGTATCGACATACACCGAGACCTCGGCGATGCCGGCGTAGCAGGCGCGGCTGCGGTACGGCGACAGACCGGCCCAACCGACGACGGTGCCGCCGTCCACCGCGACCAGCTGCGGATGCGAGCGGCCGTCGCGGATGCGGGCAGCGGCATCGGCGGGCGTGCGTGGCTCGGTGTCGAAGGTGGCGCCGCGCGCGGCGATGCCCTGGTTGTGGATCGCGGCGACGGCGGGCGCGTCATCCAGCGTGGCGTGGCGCAGTACGATCATGGTGGCTATCCAGTTGTCAGTTGCAACTATGTGCGCAAAGGTGGACCGCCTCGCGGCCGGTGCAATGGAGAAGTTCAGTCGCAGGCGGACGTGCAACCGGCGCCGGCGTCCGGAACGAGCGACTGCGCGGCACGGGTCAGGCGGCGGATCACCTCGGTGGCGGCCTGGCGGACACCCGGCTCGAGGTCGCGCAGGATTTCGACCTGCTGGTCGACCATCTCTTCGTTGATCCGCCGGTACAGCCGGCGGCCGGGCGCGGTCACCGTCAACGCATGTGCGCGGGCATCGTCCGGGTCGGCGCGGCGCACCACGTAGCCCTTGCGCACCAGCGCGTCGACCACCCGGGTGGTGGTGCTCTTGTCCAGCATCAGCGCGTCCGCCAGCGCCTGGCTGCGCAGTACGCCGCGCTCGACCAGCGCTTCCAGCGCATGGCACTGGGTAATCGAAATGTCGTGGCAGCAGATGGTGTCGCGGTCACGGAACTGGTACAGCCGTACCAGCTGGCTGACCGCGGCGTGCAGGTGCCGGGCGTCCTGGCGGAGATCGGTAGCGGCGGTGCGGGCGGGGGGCGACATGGAGGCATCACATTGGTTGCGTGTGCCAACTATATTCCCTTGCCGACCGCTGTCAAGCGCCACGACCCGCGGGGCTTGGGCCGATTGCGCGGGTCGCGACTCACGTCGCTCCTACAACGGCGTCGGCGTTGCGGCCATGCCGCGGCGGGTGCCGATCGCGCACGCGCCGGGCGGCGGCGTGGCCCGGCGCGCGGGGCGCGGGGACGTGCAGGAGGGCGCACGCGGGGCGGGCGTCTGCCGCGGCGTGCCACTGCCATGCGTCGCCTGCCTGCATCGCCGCCATGAATACGTTTGCAGCGGGATTTGTGCAGTGCAGCCCGGGCATAGGATGGGTCCGCCCCGGGGGAAGCCGGTGCCGAGCCGCGCATGCAGCGCGACATACCTGGCCGCCGGCCATCAAGAAACCCGCACGATTTTCCGGAGGGGAGTTACGTGAAATTCCGACGCAACCTGTTGAGCGTGGCGCTGCTGTCCGCGACTGCGATGCTGGCCGCCCAGGTCCACGCCCAGGAGGCCCCCGCGGCCCAGGCCGACGCCGACGCGACCGCGCAGTCCGACACCGACGCCACCGACCTGGACCGCATCACCGTGACCGGCGTGCGCGCCGGCATCGAGCGTGCGATCGAGGCCAAGCGCGAGTCCACCAGCATCGTCGAGGCGATCTCCGCCGAGGACATCGGCAAGCTGCCGGACGTGTCCATCGCCGACTCGATCAACCGCCTGCCCGGCCTGGCCGCGCAGCGCGTGGCGGGCCGCTCCTCCACCATCTCGATCCGCGGCCTGTCCGGCGACTACGGCACCACGCTGCTCAACGGCCGCGAGCAGGTCAGCGTCGGCGACAACCGCACCGTGGAGTTCGACCAGTATCCGGCCGAGCTGATCAATGGCGTGGTGGTCTACAAGACGCCGGATGCATCGCTGGTCGGCCAGGGCCTGTCGGGAACCATCGACCTGCGGACGGTGCGTCCGCTGGCGTTCCCCGATCGCGTGGTCTCGCTCAATGCACGCTACGAGAAGAACTCGCTCGGCGAGCTCAACCCGGGCACCGATGACACCGGCACTCGACTGAGCGCCTCGTACATCGATCAGTTCATGGACGGCACCCTGGGCATCGCGCTGGGGCTGTCGCGCTACGACGCGCCCGGCCAGGCCAACCGCTGGGAGGCCTGGGGCTACCCCACCAACAACGGCGGCAGCCCCGGTAACGCCGTGCTGGGCGGCAGCAAGTCGCTGGCGTCTTCGACCGACAACACCCGCCAGGGCGTTATGGGCGTACTGCAGTGGCGCCCGAACGACGCCTACGAGACCACACTGGACCTGTTCCACTCCGAGTTCGAGAAGGCCGAGACCACCCGCTTCCTGGAAGTGGGCCTGGGCTGGAGCGGCGCTACCCTGGTCAACCCGCAGGTCGAGAACGGCGTGGTGGTCGGAGGCACGTTCCAGAACGTGCGACCGGTGCTTCGCAACGACCTCAACGAGGGCGACGACGAGCTGTTCGCGATCGGCTGGAACCACACCTGGCAGCTGGGCGACTACTGGACGGTGAGCGGCGATGCCAGCTACTCCAGCGCCGAGCGCCGCGAATCGATCCTGGAGACCTACTCGGGCACCCGCGCCGGCGTCACCGACAACGTGGACTTCCGCCTTGACCAGTCCACCGGCAAGCCGACGCTGACGTTCGGCCTGGACTACACCGATCCGGCGCTGATCGTGCTGACCGACCCGGGTGGCTGGGGCCAGGACGGCTACATCAAGACGCCGCAGGTGGAGGACGAGATGACCTCGTTCCGCCTCGACTTCGAACGCAGCTTCGACGCAGGCATGTTCAGCGGCATCGAGTTCGGTGCCAACCACTCCGAGCGCGAGAAGCAACGCAGCGTGCCGGAGGCGTTCCTGGAATTGGCGGGCGGTCCGGCGCGCGGCGAGCCGGGGGCCGACGAGGTGGTGGTCGACCCGCGCTTCATCCTCAACCCGGTCGACCTGTCGTTCACCGGGGTGCCGGGCAGTTTCGGCTACGACATCAACGGCGTGCTGCGCGAGTACTACGTGCTGGCCGACAACATCAACGCCGACATCCTCAACAAACAGTGGACGGTGAACGAGGAGCAGTCGACGTTCTACGTGCAGGGCAACATCGACACCTACCTGGGTTCGGTGGGGCTGCGCGGCAACGTGGGCGTGCAGGTGGTCAACACCGACCAGTCCTCCGACGGCTTCTTCCTGGTGGCCGGCGACGCCGCCAATGCAACGCCGATCAGCGGCGGCACCGACTACACCGACGTACTGCCCAGCCTGAACCTTTCGTTCCTGCTGCCCCGCGACCAGACCCTGCGCGTGGCCGCGGCCCGGCAGATGGCGCGCCCCCGCATCGACCAGCTGCGTGCCAGCAACAACTCCTCCATCGTGTTCAACCAGGGTGGCGACCAGGCGCGCTGGGAGGGCAGTGGCGGCAACCCGGCGCTGGAGCCGTGGGAAGCCAACGCGTTCGACGCCTCGTATGAGAAGTACTTCGGCGAGAGCGGCTACGTCAGCGCCGCGTACTTCTACAAGGACCTGCGCACCTACATCTACGACCAGCAGATCCAGGTCGACGCCTCCGGCTACCCGGTGCCCGATGGCTACACCGGCCCCACCCCCTCGCCGATCGGGTTCTCCACCTCGCCGGCCAACGGCCGGGGCGGCAACCTGAGTGGTTGGGAGTTCGCGGTGTCGATTCCTTTCAACCTGTTCACCCCGGCGCTGGAAGGGTTTGGCATCCAGGCCAACCACTCCGACACCGACAGCTCGATCAAGCGGCTGGGCCCGGACGGTCCCGACGAGCCGATCGCCGGCCTGTCGGACAAGGTCACCAACATCACCCTGTACTACGAGCGCGCAGGCTTCCAGGCGCGCGTCAGCCAGCGCAAGCGCAGCGATTTCCTGGGTGAGATCCAGGGCTTCGGCGCGGACCGAACCCCGCGTTACATCAAGGGCGAGGAGGTGCTGGATGCGCAGATCGGCTACAGCTTCGCCGACGGCACCGCGCTGGAAGGGCTTTCGCTGCTGCTGCAGGTCAACAACCTGACCGACGAGCCGTACCGCGAGTACTTCTTCGACAGCGGGCTGGCGCAACGCTACGAGGAGTACGGCCGCTCGGTGCTGTTCGGCGTCGGCTACACCTTCTGATCCGCAAGCGCAGATGCACGAGGCGTGACCCCCTGCCCTTGCCGACCGGGTCGTCGGCAGGGGCTTTTTTTCGTGCGCCGCAGTCGCGGCGCGTTGCACATCGCGGTGGCGGAACGCTCGAGGCGGGCACGCCATGGGGAGGCGGGCGGATGAATTCGACGGCAGTGCAGGTAACGGTGTTCCTGGCCCTGAGCGCGCTGGTGGCGGCGCTGACGTGGTGGCGGTGCGCGCGTGCGCAGCGCACCGGCGACGCCTCGCGCGACTACTTCCTGGCCGGGGGCAGCCTGACCTGGCCGGTGATCGCCGGCAGCCTTCTGCTGACCAACCTCAGCGCCGAGCAGATCGTGGGCATGAATGGCGCGCAGATGATGCTGGTGGCGTGGTGGGAGTTCGGCGCCGCCGCCGGCCTGCTGGTGCTGGCCCACGTGCTGGTGCCGATGTACTACCGCTACGGTTGCACCACCACCACCGAACTGCTGGAGCACCGCCTGGGCGACCCCGGGCTGCGCCGCGCGGTGTCGGTACTTTTCATGCTCGGCTACATGTTCATCCTGCTGCCGGTGGTGCTCTACACCGGGTCCGTCTTCATGAAGTCGATGTTCGGGATCGACTGGCCGGTGATCGTGATCGCCGCACTGTTCGCCGCCGCCGGCCTGGCGTACGCGGCCTTCGGCGGACTGCGCGCCATCGCCATCTCCGACACCTTCAACGGCCTGGGCCTGCTGGTGATGGGCCTGGTGGTCACGCTGTTCGCACTGGCCGCGGTGGACTGGGACCTGTCGGGGATCCCGGCCGAGCGCTGGACGCTGGTGGGCGGGCCGGAGTCGGACATCCCGTGGACCACGCTGCTGACCGGCATGCTGTTCATCCATGTCTTCTACTGGGGCACCAACATGGTGATCGCGCAGCGCGCGCTGGCCGCGGGGTCGGTGCGCGAGGCGCAGAAGGGCATCCATGCGGCGGCCGCGTTCAAGCTGCTCACCCCGCTGGTGGTGATCTTCCCCGGCGTGATCGCGTTCAAGCTGTACGGCGATGTCGGCGACGTGGCATACGGGCAACTGGTCGGCGACGTGCTGCCGGCGTGGCTGTCGGGCGCGTTCGCGGCGGTGATCACCGGCGCGGTGCTGTCGAGCTTCAACTCGTGCCTGAATTCGGCCGCGGCGCTGTACACCTGCGACATCCACCTGGCGAGGATCAATCCCGGTGCCGACGCCCGCCGGATCGGCCAGCGGGTGGCGGTAGTGTTCGCCGGCGTCTCGCTGGCGATGGTGCCGCTGTACCAGCATTCGCAGAGCATCATCGCGACCCTCCAGCAGCTCAACGGCCTGTACTCGATGCCAGTGCTGGCCGCCTTCATCGTGGCGGTGGCCTTCACCCGCATCGACCCGCGCGCGGCTCGCACCGGTTTGCTGTTCGGCGCTGCCCTGTATGCGGTCTTCACCTTCGTGTGGTCGCCGCTGCACTACATCCACCTGATGTTCATCACCCTGGTGGCGACGATCGCCCTGATCTGGGGAATGAGCCGGTTGCTGGATCGCGACAGTGGGCGGCTTGCGCAGGCCGCCAACGCATAGGCAAGCGCAAACCGCCAGAACGCCTTCGCCGCCGGGGGACCGTCCCCGCCTCCCGCCCGTAGGAGCGACGTAAGTCGCGACCGTCCTGGCACGCCGGCGTCCGTGATCGCGACTTACGTCGCTCCTGCCTCGACGTGTCGGTGCGCGGTCATCCGGTTTGCACGGTCGCGACTTACGTCGCTCCTACCTCGAGATGTCGGTGCCCGGTGATCGGTTTGCACGGTCGCGGCTGACGCCGCTCCTACCGACGGTCGGGCGCTGGCGCGGCGTCCCGGTTCCACCTTGGATCGCCGCTACAGCAGTTGCTCCATTCGCAGGCAATTTTCCGCGACCTACCCTGTAGGAGCGACGTGAGTCGCGACCGTCCTGGCACGCCGGCGAGCGTGATCGCGACTTACGTCGCTCCCACCTCGACGTGTCGGTGCGCGGTCATCCGGTTTGCACGGTCGCGGCTGACGCCGCTCCTACCGACAGCCGGGCGCTGGCGCGGCGTTACCAGATGGGCCTTGGAGCGCCGGTACAGGAACCGCTCCAGCCGGGGGGCCGTCCTCGCCTCCCACCTGTAGGAGCGACGTGAGTCGCGACCGTCCTGGCACGCCGGCGAGCGTGATCGCGACTTACGTCGCTCCTACCCCCAGATGCGGGTGCGCGGTGGTTCGGTTTCCGCCGTCGTGGCTGACGCCGCTATGGCACGCCGGCGTGCGCGATCGCGATCGGCGCGGCGGGGTCAGGGCGCGCGAAGCGCGGCCGCTTCGCGGGCGAGGGCGCCGATCCGACCCCAATCGCGCGCATCCACGGCCTCGGCGGGCACCATCCACGACCCCCCGACCGTGGCCACGTTCGACAGCGCCAGATAGCGCGGTGCACTGGCGGCATCGATGCCGCCGGTGGGGCAGAACCGCAGCTGCGGAAACGGCCCGGCAAGTGCCTTCAGCGCTGCGACACCGCCGGCGGCTTCGGCGGGGAAGAACTTGAAGCGCATGTGGCCGTGGTCCAGGCCGACCATGGCCTCGCTGGCCGTGGCGACCGCGGGAATCCACGGCAGCGACGCTTCGCGCGCCACGGCGTAGAGCGGCTCCGTGGCGCCGGGGGAAATCGCGAACGCCGCACCGGCGTCGGCCACCGCGATCAGGTCCTCGGGCGTCAGCACGGTCCCTGCGCCCACCATCGCGCCGGGCACTTCGCGCGCGATCCGGGCGATTGCCGCGAGCGCGCAGTCGGTACGCAGGGTCACCTCCAGCACCGGCAGGCCCGCCTCGACCAGTGCCCGGGCCAGGGGCACCGCATCGTCCAGCCGGGCGATCGCCAGGACCGGCAGCACCGGGGCGCGCGCGAACAGGCCGTCGACCCGGGCGGCATTTCCATCAGGTGTCCACATCAGGCCGTCTCCACTTTCTGAGGCAGCCGCAGCGCCACCGCGGCGCCGAGCAGCCCGGGGTGCGGGTGGGTCACCACCTGCACCGATACCGACTCCAGGTAGGCGGCGAAGCGCCCCTTGGACAGGAACCGCTCGCGGAATGCGCTGCTGCGCAGGAACGGGATGAACCGAGGGATGATGCCGCCGGCGATCATCACCGTGCGCGCACCGTGCAGCAGCGCCGCGTCGCCCGCCACGCTCCCCAGGATCGCGCAGAACCGCGCCAGCGCGCGCCGCGCGACCGTGTCATGGCCGTCAAGCGCTGCCGCCACCACCGCCGAGGGCTCGCGCGGTGCCAGTGCCAGGTGCGGGGTCCCCACGTCGACCCCGGCATCGATCCCGCGCAACACCGCGTCGATCGACGACAGACCGCTGCCCGACAGCAGCCGCTCCCAGGACGTGCGGCCGTGGCGTGCGTTCATCCACCGCGCGAGTGCGTGTTCTTCGTCGCCGATCGGCGCGAAGCTGACATGCCCGCCTTCGGTTTCCACCGCCTGCCAGCCGCGCGCCGCATCGCCCACCAGCAGCGCAACCCCAAACCCCGTGCCCGGCCCGAGCACACTGGCGGGTCCGGCCAGATCGGCCTGCACCGGGCCATAGAGGTGGGCGCGTTCGTCCGCTGCCAGCGCCGGCACCGACCAGGCCACCGCGCCGAAGTCGTTGAGCAGGTGCAGCTCGTCCAATCCCAACGCGGCGCGCAGCTCGTCGCGGTTGAACGACCAGGCGCGGTTGGTCAGCCGGATCTCGTCGGTGTGCACCGGGCACGCCAGCGCCATCGCAGCGCGACGCGGTCGTGCGCCGATGTCGTCGAGGTAGGCCTCCGCCGCGTGCTGCAGGCTGGCGTAGTCGGCGTTGCGCAGCGCGCGCGAATGCAGGATGCGCGGCACCGGTGCGGCGTCGGTCAGGGCGAAGCGCGCGTTGGTGCCGCCGATGTCGGCGATCAGCGCCAACTCGTCGAGGCTGCCGGGGCGCTCAGCCACCCACGGTCTCCCGGGCCGCGGCGATGTCGTCCAGGACCGCGTCGGGGAGCGGCGCGAACAGGCTGCAGGCACCCTGCTCGGCAGTCCCGGTGGCCGCGCGCATCAGCCCGAACAGTTCTCGCCCAATGCCGGTGTGGGCGTGCGATGCATCGGGCGGCACGGCAGCCCGCGACGCCCACTGGGCGGGATCGACGAGCGCCTCCAGGCCGCCGGCTTCGGCATCGATGCGGATCCGGTCGCCATCGCGCAGCCGCGCGATGGGGCCGCCGTCGCCGGCTTCCGGGGACAGGTGGATCGCCGCCAGCACCTTGCCCGAGGCGCCGGACATGCGGCCGTCGGTCAACAGCGCAACGTGTTGGCCGCGGTCCTGCAGCACGCCCAGCACCGGGATCAGCTTGTGCAGTTCGGGCATGCCGTTGGCGCGGGGCCCCTGGCCGCGCACGACGGCGACGAAGTCCCCCGCCAGCGCGCCGGCCTGGAACGCGGCCAGCACCGCGTCCTGCGACTCGAACACGCGCGCCGGGGCGTCAATGGCGCGGTGCTCCGGGGCCACCGCCGACACCTTCACCACCGCGCGGCCCAGGTTGCCTTGCAGCCGCCGCAACCCGCCTTCGCCATCGAAACGGTCGGCCACGCCGCGCAGCACGTCGGGATCCAGCGATGCCGGCGGCGGGTCGCGCCAGCGCAGGGTGAGATCGTCCAGGTAGGGCTCCATCGCCTGCTGGCGCAGGCTGCCGCCGTGCACGCAGGCGATGTCCTCGTGCAGCAGGCCGGCATCGAGCAGCTCGGTGATGACCCGGCCCATGCCGCCGGCGGCGTGGAAGTGGTTCACGTCCGCAGCACCGTTGGGGTAGATGCGCGCCAGCAGCGGGGTCACCCGCGACAGCGCGTCCAGGTCGTCCCAGTCGATCAGCAACCCGGCCGCGCGTGCCACCGCGACCAGGTGGATGGCGTGGTTGGTGGAGCCGCCGGTCGCGGCCAGGCCGACCATCGCGTTGACGATCGCCTTCTCGTCGACGGTGCGGGCCAGCGGGCGGTAGGTCGACGGCGCGCCCTCGCCACCCGCGCCTTCGGCCAGCGCGGTGATGCGCAGCGCCTGCTCGGTCGCGGCCACGGTAAGTGCGTCGCGCAGCGCGGTGCCGGGGTTGACGAACGCGGTGCCGGGAACGTGCAGGCCCATCACCTCGAGCAGCATCTGGTTGGAGTTGGCGGTGCCGTAGAAGGTGCAGGTGCCGGGACCGTGGTAGCTGGCGGACTCGGCTTCGAGCAGTTCCTCGCGGCTGGCCTGGCCTGTGGCGTAGCGCTGGCGCACCGCGGCCTTCTCGCGGTTGGGCAGGCCGGAGGTCATCGGCCCGGCCGGCACGAACACCACCGGCAGGTGGCCGAAGCTGAGCGCGCCGATCAGCAACCCAGGCACGATCTTGTCGCACACGCCCAACAGCAGAGCGCCGTCGAACATGTCGTGCGACAGGGCGATCGCGGTGGCCAGGGCGATGGTGTCGCGCGAGAACAGGCTCAGTTCCATGCCCTCGCGCCCCTGGGTGACGCCGTCGCACATTGCCGGCACGCCACCGGCCACCTGCGCGCTGCCACCGGCTGCGCGCGCGGCGGCGCGGATCAGCGTCGGGTAGGGCTCCAGCGGCTGGTGCGCGGAGAGCATGTCGTTGTAGGCGGTGACGATGCCCAGGTTGCCGCCGCTGGCACCGCGCAGGTGCGGCTTGTCGGGGCCGGATGCGGCAAAGCCATGCGCGAGGTTGCCGCAGCCCAGGCGGCTCCGTGCCGGCAACGCGTGGCGCGCGGCGTCCATCCGGGCGAGGTAATCGCCGCGCAGGGTGCGGCTGCGGCGGGCAATGCGGGCGGTGACGGCGTTGACGGTGGGGTGCAGCGGCATCACGGACTCCAGTGGACGTGCACGGTGGAACCGGGGGCGTGCAGGATCGCGGCCACCGGGTGGCGCTGCTGGTCGTTGCCGGCCAGTGCCTGCTCCAGCACCGCGCGCTTGGCTTGGCCGGTAAGGGCGAGGATGACGCAGCGTGCGTGCAGCAGGCGCGAGGCGGTGAGGGTGATGCGCGCGAACGGGGCGTCGGGCGGCGCCGGCTCGGGGTCGATGCGCACGGCCGCGTGCGACAGGGTCGGATCGAGCGCGGCGCACAGGCCGTGCGCACCCGGGAACAGGGAAGCGGTGTGGCCGTCCTCGCCCATGCCCAGCAGCACCGCATCGAACGCGGCCGGATGCCGGGCCAGCATCGCGCGGGCAGCGGGCAGCGACGCAGCGCAGGTGCCGTCGGGGGCGGTCAGCGATTCCAGCGTGACGCCCGGCGCCGCGGCAAGCGCCGCGCGCAGTGCGCGCAGGTTGCAGGCGGCGTGCTCGTGCGGCACGCAGCGCTCGTCGGTGGGCATCGCGGTGACACTGCGCCAGTCGAGCGCGACGCCGGCCAGGGCGCGGTACGCCGGCAGCGGCGTGCTGCCACCGGCCAGTGCGAGCAACGCCCGGCCACGTTGCGCGAGTGCGCGCTGGCATTGCCGGTGCAGCGAGTCGGCCAGCGCCTTCGCCAGCGCTGCAGCATCCACATGGTCGTGCTGCACCCAGGCCATCGCGCTACTCCCGCCAGCCGTGGCCGTGGCGTTCGCCCAGGGTCAGCGCAGCGGCGGGGCCCCAGGTGCCGGCCGGATAGCTGCGCGGCTGCAGCCCGGCGTCGCGCCAACCGGCGCGGATCGCATCTACCCACCGCCATGCCACCTCGGTCTCGTCGCGACGCACGAACAGCGTGCCGTTGCCTTCCAGCGCGTCCAGGTAGAGGCGCTCGTAGGCGGGCCGGCGGCAGTGCGCGGCGAATTCGTCCTGCATGTCCAGGTCGAGCGTGACCTTGCTCAGCTGCAGGCCCGAGCGGTCCAGCCCGGGGGTCTTGCTCATCAGTCGCAGGCTGATGTGCTCGTCGGGCTGAAGCTCGATCAACAGCGAGTTGGGCGCGATCGGCGCGGACCCGAAGATCGAGTGCGGCACCTGCCGGAACTGGATGAAGATCTCGGTGCGGCGGTGCGGCAGGCGCTTGCCGGTACGCAGGTAGAACGGAACGCCCGACCAGCGCCAGTTGTCCACGTGGGCGCGGATGGCGACGAAGGTCTCGGTGCCGCTGGCACGCCCCAGCTCCTGTGCGTAGCCCGGCACCGCGACGCCGTCGATGGCGCCGGCGGTGTACTGCCCGGCGGCGGTCTCGATGGCGACCTCGGCCGCGCCGATCGGGCGCAGCGAGCGCAGCACCTTGAGTTTCTCGTTGCGCACCGCGGTGGGCTCGAACTGCGATGGCGGTTCCATCGCCACCAGGCACAACAGCTGCAACAGGTGGTTCTGCAGCATGTCGCGAACCGCGCCGGCGGTGTCGTAGTAGTCGCCGCGCCCCTCCACGCCGACGGTCTCGGCCACGGTGATCTGCACCTGCGCGATGTGCCGCGCATTCCACAGCGGTTCGAACAGCGCGTTGCCGAAGCGCAGGGCCAGCAGGTTCTGCACGCCCTCCTTGCCCAGGTAGTGGTCGACCCGGAACACCTGCGACTCGTCGAACACCGCCGAGACCGCGTCGTTGATGGCGATGGCGCTGGACAGGTCGTGGCCGATGGGTTTTTCCAGCATCACCCGGGTACCGGCACCGGCCAGGCCGCCGTTGGCAAGCGCGTCGCACACCGCGCCGTACCAGCGCGGCGCCGTGCTGAGGTGGCAAAGCACGTCGCCGTCGCGGCGTGCGTCGATCGCCTCCACCAGCGACGCCATCGAAGTGGCGTCGTCGAGCGGGGCGGCGCGGTATTCGATGCGCTCCAGCAGCGCGCGCAGGGCATCCTCGCGGCACTCGCCATCGGGGGCGTGGCGCTTCACCGACTGGGCGACCAGTTCGCGGAAGGCGGCATCGTCCAGTTCACTGCGCGCGCTGCCGAGGATGCGCAGCCGCTCGGGCAGCAGCCCCTCGGCCTGGAGTCCGTACAGCGAGGGGAACAGCATCCGTCCGGCGAGGTCGCCGGTGGCGCCGAACAGCGTAAGCAACTGCGCGGTGTGGGCGGTGCTGGCGGTCATGGTCGCTCCGGTTGGACGGCCAGCCTAAACCGGGCCGGCGCGGCGCTGGGCCTGCATACGTTTGCATGGGCGCCCGCGCAGCGGCGTGGACGCGGACTGGGGAGGCGACGCCATCGCCTATCCTAGGCAGCCCCGAGTCCAGCACCCCGCGCATGCCGATCGCCACGACCGTTCCCGCCGGCCCCGTCGATGACCTGCTGGCCGCCCTGCTGCTGGGCATCATCGAAGGGCTGACCGAGTTCCTGCCGGTCTCCAGCACTGGCCACCTGCTGATCGCGCAGCACTGGCTGGGCGAGCGCTCGGACCTGTTCAACATCGTCATCCAGGCCGGCGCGATCGTGGCGATCACGCTGGTGTTCCGGCAACGGCTGTGGGCGCTGGCCACCGGCCTGCGCGACCCGGTCAACCGCGACTACCTGATGAAGATCGCCGCCGCCTTCGCGGTGACCGCGGCGGTCGGCCTGCCGGTCCGGCTGATGGGCTGGGAGCTTCCCGACACGGTCTCGCCGGTCGCCTGGGCGCTGATCCTGGGCGGCGTTTGGATGCTGTTCGCCGAGCGCATCGCCGAGCGGCGCGGGGACTCGGCCCATGTCACCTGGACGGTGGCGGTGCTGGTCGGCCTGGCCCAGGTGGTGGCGGGCGTGTTCCCCGGCACTTCGCGCTCGGCGGCGGCGATCTTCATGGCGATGCTGGCCGGCACCGGCAAGCGCTCGGCGGCGACCGAGTTCGTGTTCCTGGTCGGCATCCCGACGATGTTCGCCGCCAGCGGTTACGCGCTGCTGGAGCATTTCCTGGAATCGGGCACCGGCGGCGAGGCCTGGGGCGAGATGGGGCTGGCGTTCGCCGCGGCCACGGCGACCGGCTTCGTCGCGGTGCGCTGGCTGCTGGGCTACATCAGGCAGCACCGCTACACGCCCTTCGCGATCTACCGCATCGTGCTGGGCGTGGCGTTGCTGCTGTGGTTGCCGGCGGGGGTCTGAGCGGCCGCCTTCCTGCAGGAGCGACGTGAGTCGCGACCGTCATGGCGCACCGGGTGCGCCGTCGCGACTCACGTCGCTCCTACAAAGGTGGCTGGGTTGCGTTGTCTCTGGGGTCTGCGATTGCTGCATGACAGACCCCACGAAACCCTGCGCGCGGGTGCTGCGGCACGCGGCGTCCTGCAGGATCAACCGCCGACCTTCGGGTGCAGCGAGTAGGTGCCGTGGATCGCGCACTCGGCCAGCACGTGGCCCTGCATCGCGCGCTGCACGTCGCCCGCGGTGAAGTCCGCCGGCAGTTCCAGCGACGCAACGTCCAGTGCGAACAGGCGGAAGAAATAGCGGTGCAGGCGCAGGTCGTTGGGTGGCGGGAAGGGGCCGTCGTAGCCGCGCCACTGCCCGGCCATGTCGTCGTCGTCCTGGAACCAGCCGGTGTAGTCGTTCAGGCCCTGGCGCGCGCCTTCCGGACCGGCCGGATCCTGCTTGCCGTGCGGCACCACGCCATCGCTGCAGTTGCCTGCAGCAATGTCGCGGACGTCGGCGGGGATGTCGGCCATCGCCCAGTGCACGAAGTCGGTGCGGACCTGGTCGACCGGGATCTCGACCCCCGCCTTGCCGACCATCTCGCCCACCGTCGGCACGTCGGGGTCGATGCACAGCAGCGCGAACGAGCGCGTGCCTTCGGGCACGTCGCTCCAGGCCAGGTGCGGGTTGCGGTTGGCGCCGAAGCCCACGCCGTCGCCCTCGCGTCGCCCGGCGGCGAACTCGGGCGGCAGGGGCTGGCCGTTGTCGAAACTGTCGCTGCGGATCTGCATGGCGCCTCCGGGTGCGCTGGGTGTCGGGTCAGGCCTCTGGATAGCCCAGGCGCCGTGCAACCGGCGTCAGCACCGCGAAGGCCTCGGCCAGCGGCTCGGCATACGCGCGCCAGTGGCCGGCGGCGAAGCGCGCGGGACCGAGCGAACCGGGACCCGGGTCGGGGACCGTGGCCTGCAGTGCTTCGGCAATCGCCCGCGACACTGCGGCGGGATCGTCGCTGATGGCATCCATGCGGATGAGGTGATGGCGCATCAGGTTGTTCTCGTGCAGATCGGCGACCTGCCCGAGCGACACCGCCAGCCAGTCGGCGGCCTCCTTGGGCGAGGTCATCGCGTACGGCGCCGGGGAACCCCACGCCAACCAGTCCAGCAGCATGTCGCGCGGGTCGCGGATGGCGATCATCAACTCGGCTTCGGGCAGGTGCGCGCGCATCACCGGCAGCAGGGCGTTGTCCCACCAAAGCAGCCAGTCGATGACGTGCGGCCCGGTCAGCTTGCGCGACGGCAGGGCGTCGCGCCAGGACCGGGCCAGCTCGGCGGCCGGCAGGCTGCCGTCCTCGAGGCGACCCACCGTGTCGATGCGCTGCAGGCCATCGCGTGGCGGCGCCGAACTGAAACGATCGGGCTGGAGCGGTGCACGGGCCAGGGCGAGCGTGGTGCCGATACGCTCCACGAGCGAACCCGGCGCGCCCCACAGGAACAGCACGCTGGCCGCGCCCTCTGGCGCCTGCACCGGCTCGGGGAGCTCGCCGGTCGCGCCGGCGTGTGCGGGCAGCGGCAGGCCGCGCGGCGCCTTTTCGGCCTGCAGTCCGGTCCACAGCGTGGCCGCATCGTCATGGCGGCCTGCGAGGTCGTACACGCGTCCGAGCAGCTGCCGCAGGTTTGCGCGTGCGGCCTCGTCCTGGGCCTGGTCAACCAGCGAGCGCACCCGGCTGATCGCACCGTCGTGGTCGCCACGGCCGATGAGGCTGTCGACCAGCCGCAGTTCGGCCTGGGTATGGCCGGGCTGGAGCTCCACGATCCGCCGCGCGACGGCTTCGGCCGCGTCCTGCTCGCCTGCCTGGCGGTGGATGGTGGCCATCGCCTCCAGTGCCGTCACGTGGTCGGGCATGGCCGCCTGCCAGCGCTCGACCACGGCACGTGCGGCATCGCCGGCGAACGGCTCGAAGACCAGCCGCGCGCGCCACAGCGCGTCGACGCCGGGGTGGGTGGCCAGCGCGGCGTCGAGGGTGTTGCGGGCATCATCCCCGGCCTCGGGCAGCCGCCGCCATGTGTCCACCAGCGCCACCAGCGTGGCCCGGTCGTCGGGCTTGGCGGCCAATGCGTCCTTCAGCAGCGGCAGCGCGCGCTCCGGTCGCCCGGCCTGCAGTTCGGCCTGCCCGACCATCCGCTTGAGCCCGGGCGTGGCGGCGGGGTCGTCCAGCAGCGGCGACAGTTCGTCGGCGGCCTCGGCGGGGCGGCCCTGCCGGCGCAGCAGGTCGGCGATCATGAAACGCAGCGAACGCGACCGCGGCTGCTTGGCAAGCAACTGGCGGAACGCCTGCTCGGCGAACGCGAAGTGCCCCTTGGCGAGGTATGCGAACGCCAGCGCGTGGCGCACCTGCATGTCGTCGGGATGGCGCTCGGCCGCCGTGCCCAGCAGCGCCAGTCCGCGATCGGCATCACCGCGGCGCACCGCCAGGCTGCCTTCCAGCGCGGCGACCTGCGGATGGTCGGGGGCGATGCGCGCGGCGGTGCGGGCGAGGCGCTCGGCCTCGTCCAGGTCGCCGCGGCCCAGCGCCAGCTGGCCCTGGATGATGTAGGCGGGGAACTGGTTGGGATCCAGGCCGATGCTGCGCGCCAGCGAAGCCTCGGCCTCGTCGAGCTTGCGACCGTCCAGCATCAGCCCGGCGCGCTCCAGGTGCAGCCCCGGGTCGTCGGGGGTCAGCTCGATGGCGCGGTCGATCGCCTCCAGCGCGGCATCCATCTCGCCCGACAGGCGCAGTGCCGCCGCCAGCATGCGCTGGGCGGTGGCGTCGTCGGGCTGCGCGGCCACGGCTTCGCGGGCGGCGGCCAGGGCTTCGGGGGCGGCGCCGCGGCGCAGCGCATCGATCGTGGGGGCGTGGTCGGACACTCGGGCACTCGGTTCTCGGGTCGAACCGGCGATTGTACTGGCGCCCCGCCGGGGCTGCCCGAAGCCGGCCCTAGGGCGCGGCCGCGACCGCCACCAGCCGCTCGGCCACCCAGCGCTCGGCGAAACCGTCCAGCCTGGCGCTGAGCAGGAAGCCGCAATGCCCGCCCCACGGCGCGATTTCCAGCCGCGTCGAGGCGGGCAGGGAAAGCGCGTGGAAGCCCTCGACCGGGATCACCGGGTCATCGGCGGCCATCAGGATGCTGGCCGGCACGTCCAGCGCGGAAAGGCGGTCGCCGGCGATCGAGTAGCCGTCGAAATAGCGGTCAAGTGAACCGAAATCGGTGTGGCGCTCGACCATCCACTGGGTGAGCGCGCGCATGCGCAGGCCCAGGGTGCGGTCGTCGAAGTCGTGGTGGCGGGGGAACAGCTGGCGCTTGCGTGCCAGCGAGCGCCGCCACTTGCGCTCGAAATACCACAGGTAGAGGGGGACGCCCTGCTCCATCGCCTCCATGGTGCGCGACGGGTCGAGCACCGGGCAGACCGCGGCGACGTGGGCCAGCGGCAATCCCGCCGCACGCGCGCGCAATGCCAGGCGCAGCGCGAAATTGCCGCCCAGCGAATACCCCGCCACCACCAGCGGGCGCCGCCCGAACCGGTCGGCGACCGCACACGCCGCGCGTACCACTTCGTCGATGCGGTTGGAGTGGAACAACGCTTCGTTGAGGTGGTGGGTGTCGCCGTGGTCGCGGAAATTCAGCCGGAACACCTCGAAGCCGCGCTTGAGCAGCTCCGCCGCGGTCAGGCACATGTAGCTGGAATCGACGCTGCCCTCCCAGCCGTGCAGCAGCAGCGCCAGACCCCGCGGTTCGCGCCCGGGGACGGTGCTGTGCAGGCCCTGCAGCCGCACCCCGTCGCCTGCATCCACCAGGTGCACCGTGGTCCGCGCGCCGGTGGCCGCCAGGCGGAGCTCGCCCTGCCGGCGGCGCAAGGGGCTGGAACCCAGTACGGACTGCACATGGGCGTTGCGAAGCCAGCGCGGTGGCTGGTAGTCGGCGGCGGTGAGCATCGAGGGCCGGGAATGGGGAATGGGGAATGGTCGATCTTGTCATCCGGGCGCGCGCGGTACGGACGGCAACGCAGTCCGCGGTCCGACTGCGAGCCGCCTAGTCCCCGGCTGCTGCGTCCGGCGACATCCCCATCGCCTCCACGATCCGCTGCCGGGCCAGCTCGGCGATGCGGCGCCGGCCCTCGGCCTGCCCCGGCAGGATGGGCTGGAGGAAATGCACCTCGGCCACGCGCGCCGGCTCGCCCAGCAGCCTGAAGAAATTGGCCACGAAGTTCTCGCGGGGCCCGAAGGCGACCACCGACTGCGCGCTGCCCCCATCGCCGTACTTGAGCGCCACCGGTTGCACCGGAACCCCGGCCTCGACCGCGGCCAGGAAGATGCGCGCGTGGAACGGGCCGATCTCGTCCCCGCCCCGGGTGCCGCCCTCGGGGAACACGCCGACCGCGCGTCCCTCGCGCAGCCGGGCCAGCATCTCGTGCAGCACGCCGCCCAGCGACTCGGTGCTGCCGCGGGCGTGGAAGATGGTCTCGGCGCGCGATGCCATCCAGCCCACCACCGGCCACTGGGAGATCTCGCGCTTGGCGACGAACCCCATCATCCGCTGGCTGTGCAGCATCTCGATGTCGATCCAGCTGACGTGGTTGGCCACGAACATCACCCCGCCCGGCAAGGGCGTCCCGACCCTGCGCAGGCGGAAACCGAACACCCGCATCAGCCCTGCGGACCAGGCGCGGATCACGCGGTGGTCCAGCCCCTCGTCCCCGCCCAGGCGCATGGCCGCGGTCAACGGGGTGATCAGCAGCAGGGTCAGCGGCAGGTGCACCAGCAGGTGCCACACGAGCATCGGGACGCGGACCAGGTAACGCAGGGCACGGGCGGCCGGGTCGCGGTGCGGCGCGGCCGCGCCGGCG
>NZ_JBJMAV010000008.1:0-101314 GCF_046600715.1 Novilysobacter viscosus | reverse complement strand
GTAGGTGTCCAGCGCCTCCACCAGCTTGATGATCGCCGGCACGCCGATGTCGCTCTGGTCGCCTTCCAGCGCCTTCAGCGCCGAACCGTGGATGATCGGGGTGTCGTCGCCCGGGAAGTCATACTTGCTCAGCAGCTCGCGGACTTCCATCTCCACCAGCTCCAGCAGCTCGGCGTCGTCCACCATGTCCGCCTTGTTCAGGAAGACCACGATGTACGGCACGCCCACCTGGCGGGCCAGCAGGATGTGCTCGCGCGTCTGCGGCATCGGGCCGTCAGCGGCCGAACACACCAGGATCGCGCCGTCCATCTGCGCGGCACCGGTGATCATGTTCTTCACGTAGTCGGCGTGACCCGGGCAATCCACGTGCGCGTAATGGCGGTTCGGGGATTCATATTCCACGTGCGCCGTCGAGATCGTGATGCCGCGCGCCTTCTCTTCCGGCGCCGCGTCGATCGAGGAGTAATCCTTGAACTCGCCGCCGAAACGCTCCGCGCCCACCTTCGTCAGCGCCGCCGTCAGCGTCGTCTTGCCGTGGTCGACGTGACCGATCGTGCCGACGTTCACGTGCGGCTTGGTGCGCTCGAACTTACCCTTGGCCATGGCTGCTTCTCGTTGGTGGTCGTACCGCTGCAGGCGTACGTTTCATTGGAATGGTGCTCACGACTGGAATCGAACCAGCGACCTCCTCCTTACCAAGGAGGTGCTCTACCGACTGAGCTACGTGAGCGAAGCTGTCCAACAGGCGGATCGTCGCGGCGTTCAATGGAGCGGGAGACGGGAATCGAACCCGCACCATCAGCTTGGAAGGCTGAGGTTCTACCGTTGAACTACTCCCGCGCCGGACAAACCTGCTGGGTTACTGCAACCGGAGGCTGGTAAGGCGACCGGGGTACCGCGTCCTGATCTGGTGGAGGGAGGTGGATTCGAACCACCGAAGGCGTAAGCCAGCAGATTTACAGTCTGCCCCCGTTGGCCGCTTGGGTATCCCTCCAAAAGAGCCCGCAATTCTGGCGCCGCGCCGATGGGAAGTCAACGTTTTTGCTTGCCGGCCCCATTGACGGCCGCCGCGGGCGGCGGGGCGGACTGAACAGGGCACCCCGGCCCGAACGCCAGGGCACGGCGGCGCAGGTCTGCGCTAGACGTTGAACCGGAAATGCAGCACGTCGCCTTCCTGGACGCGGTATTCCTTGCCTTCCAGGCGCAGGCGGCCGGCCTCGCGGGCACCGGCCTCGCCCCGGTAGCGGATGAAGTCTTCGTAGCCGATCGTCTCGGCGCGGATGAAGCCCTTCTCGAAGTCGGTGTGGATGACCGCCGCGGCCTGCGGGGCGGTCGAGCCACCCTTCACGGTCCAGGCGCGCACTTCCTTCACGCCGGCGGTGAAGTACGTCTGCAGGCCCAGAAGCTTGTACGCGGCGCGGATCACCCGGTTCAGGCCCGGCTCGTCCAGGCCCAGGTCGGCCAGGAAGGTGTCGCGGTCGGCGTCATCGAGCTGGCTCAGCTCCTCTTCGATCGCGGCCGACACCGGCACCACCTCGGCACCTTCGCTGGCGGCACGCGCGCGCACCGCATCAAGGTGCGGGTTGTCCTCGAACCCGTCCTCCAGCACGTTGGCCACGTACATCACCGGCTTCGCGGTGAGCAGGAACAGGTCGCGGATGGCCACCTTGTCGTCGTCCGAGAGTCCCAGCGCGCGCACCGCCGTGCCGTCGCCCAGGCCCTTGGCCAGCCGGGCCAGCACCTCGACGCGCACCTTGGCGTCCTTGTCGCCGGTCTTGGCGGTGCGCTCGGCCCGCTGCAGCGCCTTTTCAACCGAATCCAGGTCGGCCAGCGCCAGCTCGGTATCGATCGTTTCGATATCGGCGATCGGATCGACCTTGTTGTTGACGTGGATGACGTCGGGGTTCTCGAAGCAGCGCACCACGTGGGTGATCGCGTCGACCTCGCGGATGTGGGCCAGGAACTTGTTCCCCAGTCCTTCGCCGCTGGCCGCACCGGCCACCAGGCCGGCGATGTCGACGAACTCCACCGCGGTCGGGATGACCTTCTGTGGCTTGACGATATCGGCCAGCGCGTTCAGCCGCGGGTCCGGCACGGGCACCACGCCCACGTTTGGCTCGATGGTGCAGAACGGAAAGTTGGCCGCGGCGATACCCGCCTTGGTCAGCGCATTGAAGAGTGTGGACTTGCCGACGTTCGGCAGGCCGACGATGCCGCATTTGATGCCCATGGACGCAAATTCCGGGAACGGAGAATCGGGAATGGGGATTGGAGGCTCCGCGCCGCCAATCCCCATTCCCTATTCCCTAGGCCCTGCTGGTATGCAACCGCTTCATCGCCTCGTTGAAGTCGCCGGCCACCGCCAGCGGCATGACCTGGATGGCCTCGTCGATGGCACGCAGGATGCACGCCTCGTCGTCCTGCCCCGGCCGGCCCAGCACCCACGGGGTGACACGGTCCTTGTGGCCGGGATGGCCGATACCCAGGCGGAGCCGGTGGAAGCCCGCATGTCCCAGCAACCGGATGGTGTCGCGCAGGCCGTTCTGGCCCCCGTGGCCACCGTCGAACTTGAGCCGCGCCGCGCCGGGCGGCAGGTCCAGGTCGTCGTGTGCCAGCAATGCCTGGTCGGGCTCGATCTTCCAGTACCTCAATGCGGCCATGACCGACTTGCCCGAGAGGTTCATGAACGTGGCGGGCTTGAGCAACCACACCGCCTCGCCGGCGATCTGCACCTTGCAGGTCTCACCGAACAGTTTTGAATCCAGACCGAAACGCCCGCCCAGCTGTCCGGCCAGGGCGTCAACAAACCAGAACCCGGCGTTGTGCCGGGTTCTGGCGTGTTCGGGCCCGGGGTTGCCGAGCCCGACGATGAGGCGCAAGCCTGCCATCGAAGACGAAGCAGAGCCGGCGGCCGGGCACCCGGCAAGGGTGCCCGGACCGCATCGGCTTACTCGTCGTCCTTCTCGACCTTGGCCGCCGGCACTTCGGCCGGCTCGTCCGCGGCCACCGCGGTTTCCTCGATCTCGACGCGGCCGGCGCGTGCGACCACGACGGCGACGTCGTGCTCCTTGCCCAGCTTGAGCTCCGGCACTTCCACGCCCTTGGGCAGCTTGATCTCGGACAGGTGGATGGTCTGGCCCAGGGTCAGGTCGGCCAGGTCGACCTCGATGAACTCCGGCAGGTCCTTGGGCAGGCAGCTGATCTGGACCTCGTTGAGCTCGTGGGTGACCACGACGTCGGCAGCCTTGCCGGCCGGCGAAGCGTCCTCGTTGAGGAAGTGCAGCGGCACCGCCACGCGGATGGCCTGCTTGGCGTCAACGCGCTGGAAGTCCAGGTGCAGGATCAGCTGCTTGTACGGGTGGCGCTGCATGTCACGCAGCAGCACCTTCTCGACCTTGCCCTCGATGTCCAGGTCAAGGATGGAGGCGTAGAACCACTCGTGCTGGCTGGCCAGCCAGATCTTCTCGTGGTCGAGCTGGATCGGCATCGGCTCGGACTTGCCGCCGTAAACGATGGCCGGGATCGAAGCGGCATGGCGCAGGCGGCGGCTCGCACCCTTCCCCTCGACATTGCGGCTCGTGGCCTTGATGGTGTGTTCCGACATTTCAATTACTCACTTTTACTTCGATGTTCCGCCTCGCGGCGGTGGGGTGACTCACCCGCGACCAGGTGAGTCGAATTCGTTGCCAACCGTTGCCGGGACCCGGTCAGTCCACGTAGAGCGAACTGACCGACTCGCCGAATGCGATGCGGCGGATGGTCTCGGCCAGCAGCTCGGCGACGCTGAGCTGGCGGATCTTGGAGCAGGCGCGGGCCGCTTCGGTCAGCGGGATGGTGTCGGTGACCACCAGCTCGTCGAGCTGCGACTTGCCGATGTTGTCCATCGCCGCACCCGACAGCACCGGGTGGGTGCAGTAGGCCACGACCTTCTGGGCGCCCTGCGCCTTCAGCGCGGCCGCCGCGGCGCACAGGGTGCCGGCGGTGTCGACGATGTCGTCAACCAGAACGCAGGTCTTGCCTGCGACATCGCCGATGATGTTCATCACCGTGGCCACGTTGGCGCGCGGGCGGCGCTTGTCGATGATCGCCAGGTCCGCGTCGTCCAGCCGCTTGGCGATCGCACGGGCGCGCACCACGCCACCCACGTCGGGGCTGACCACGATCAGGTTGTCGGTGCCGTGCGCGCGCCAGATGTCGGCCAGCAGCAGCGGCGACGCGTAGACGTTGTCGACCGGCAAATCGAAGAAACCCTGGATCTGGTCGGCGTGCAGGTCCACCGTCAGCACCCGGTCGCAGCCGACCGCGCCGAACATCTTGGCCGCGACCTTGGCGGTGATCGGCACGCGCGAGGACCGCGGCCGGCGGTCCTGGCGGGCGTAGCCGAAATACGGCACCACCGCCGTCACGTTGCTGACCGAGGCGCGCTTGAGCGCGTCCACCAGCACCAGCAGCTCGACGAGGTTTTCGGCGCTCGGCGCGCAGGTCGGCTGGATCACGAACGCCTCCTGGCGGCGCACGTTCTCCTCGATCTCGACCTGTACCTCGCCATCGGAGAACCGCCCGACCAGCGCCTTGCCCAGGCGGATGCCCAGTTCCTTGCACACCGCGTCGGCCAGCGGCCGGTTGGCATTGCCGCTGAACACCAGCAGGCTGCGATCGTTCTGCACGTGTGGATCTCCGCTTCGCTCTGACCGTGGCGGGTGGACCGGCGCAGCGCCGGCGTGATGTGGCAGGGGCGGCAGGATTCGAACCTGCGAATGCCAGGATCAAAACCTGGTGCCTTAGGCCTCTTGGCGACGCCCCTGTGTTGTAAAGCGAGCTACTTGGGAGGCCTCCAGCGGCGCCCATGGCGGCCAGCATCGGACCCTCTAACCTGGCTGCCGCGGCCGCCTCCGGTGGTCAGGAGGCCTGCAAACGACTGCGATCCCACGCAGCGCACGCGCGATGCAGTGGGGAGCGGTCCGCGCCGCGCGCCACCCAGGCCCTGGGGCCGGACGGCAGCTCCGCCAGGGCGGCCAGCGCCGCCTCACGCGTGGCGAACTCCACGAAGCACCCGCTGCCCGAACCGGTCAGGCGCGCCTGGCCGACCTGCGACAGGGCGGTCAGGGCGGCGTCCACGGCGGGCTCGCGCCTGCGCAGCACCGGCTCGAACGCGTTCCCGAGGGGCACGCCCGAAACGAAGTCGGCCATTGTCGCGGGCGCCGCATCCCGCGTCAATTCAGGGGCTTGGAACAGGGCTGCGGTCGGCACGTGCACGCCGGGGTCGACCAGCAGGTACCACGCCGGCGGCAGGTCGATGGGAGCCAGCCGCTCGCCGATCCCCTCGGCCCAGGCATTGTCGCCATGGACGAAGACCGGCAGGTCCGCCCCGAGCTGCAATCCCAAGCGGGCGAGGTGGCCGGCGCCCAGGTCACAGCGCCACAGTCGGTCCAACGCCACCAGCACGGTCGCGGCATCGGACGACCCACCACCGAAGCCGCCGCCGGCCGGAATCCTCTTTTCGATGACGATGTCCACGCCTTCGCTGACTTTCGCGTGTGATTGCAGGAGTTTGGCGGCACGAACCGTCAGGTCGTGCTCAGCAGGCAGGCCGGGCAACGGGGGTGCCTGCCGCGCCACCTGTCCGTCCGGGCGAACACGCAGGCCCACCCGGTCGCCCCAGTCCAGCATCCGGAACACCGTCTGCAGGGCGTGGTAGCCGTCCTCGCGCCTGCCGGTGATGCGCAGGAACAGGTTGAGCTTGGCCGGTGCCGGCCACCACGACCAGGCATCGCTGCCGGCGACGTGGTCCAGACCGGCGTTGCCCGCGCCCTGCCCCGGCTTCATCGCACCGACGGGTCCGCCGTGCCGTCGTCCGCGGGCGGGTTGCCCGACCATGCGTCGACGAGCAGGCGCACCCGGGCCTCGCCCCGGCTGGCGTCTAGCCGGCGCGGCAGTGCCAGGCCGGACCCCGCGCCAACGGCGTCGGGCCACAGGTAATCGATCACCCAGCCGCCCTGGTGCAGGCGCGCCAGGCGACCGCTGGCGTCGAACTCCAGTCGCGCCGGCCCTGCGGACTGCGCACGCATCCCGCGCACCCAGTCCGAAAGCGCCCCCACCGGAATCGCCCAGCCGGTGGCTTCGAGCAGCAACTGCTGCGCGTCGGGGCCGGCGCGGGGGCCACCCTCGACGCCTTCCAGCCGTGCACCCCCGGCGTCGGCGCTGAGCCGCCAGCTCTGCCGGGTCACCGGCGCACTCAGCGAAATCTCGTACGCCTGTCCGCGCTGGGTCCAGTCGATCCGGCCGCTGCCGCCCTTGCCGTCGTTGGACACCGCGATGCGGCCTTCCAGCGACCATGCATCCTGCGGCCGCAACGCGGCTTCACGCGCGGCCTGGCGGGCCTGCGCGGCAGCCTCCTCGGCAGGGGGAAGGGCGGTGCGCGTGGGCTGTACCGCGCAACTCGACGCCAGCAGGGCGGCCGCGATGGCCACGATGAAGAAACGGGAGGGGGTGCGTCTGGGCGTCATGCGCCGGTCTTCTCCAGTGCGCGCTTGAGGGCGCGGTTGTCGGCGTCGATGCCGCGGGCCTCTTCGAAGTAGCGGCGCGCCTCGTCGCGGCGGCCCATCTCCCACAGCACTTCGGCCACGTGTGCGGCGATTTCGGCATCCTTCTGCAGCGCATACGCGCGGCGCAGCTCGACCAGGGCCTCCTTGTTGCGGCCCAGCCGGAACAGCACCCAGCCGTAGCTGTCGATGATCGCCGCGTTGTCGGGCGCGGCGGCGCGGGCGCGATTGATCAGCTCGAGCGCCTCCTGGTAGCGGTCCGTGCGGTCGGCCAGCGTGTAACCCAGCGCATTGAGCGCGGCGACGCTGTCGGGCTCGGCCACCAGGATGCGGCGGAAGTCGGCTTCAGCGCGCGCGATGTCGTCGCGTCGCTCCCAGCTCAGCGCCCGGGCATACAGCACCTCCGGCTCATCCGGGAAGGCGGCCAGCGCACGGGCATAGGCGTCCATCTCGGCCTCCGGCTCGCTGTCCTTGTCGCGCAGCGTGGCTTCCAGCAGGTAGGCATCTCGCCGCACCATCTCCGGCGCATCGGCATTGTCCTGGATGGTGGACAGCGCCGTGTAGGCATCCACGGACCGGTCCAGTTCGTGCAGCACGTTGGCCTCGCGCAGTTGCGCCTGCCAGCGTTGCGGGCCGCCGGGAACGCCCCGGTACCACTCCAGCGCCTCCTCGTGCAGGTCGAGGAATTCAGCGACCTGCCCCAGCAGCAGCCGGCGCTGGGGGTCGGGGCGGGCCGCGTCGCGTGCCAACTCCCGGTACAACGCTTCCAGCGCGGCCTTGTCGTCGGCGCGCGCCAGCAGCGACGCGCGCAATGCATAGGTCTGGTCGTCCTGCGGGCCGAGGGCCAGGGTGCGCTCCGCCCGGCCCAGTTCCCCGAGCGCGTCGTATTCGCTGGCCAGCGACAGGCGCAGGTCGGCATCGTGGGCGGCCCGGGCGTCGATCACCGCCAGGGCAGCCAGTGCACCGTCCTTATCGCCCGCTTCGCGCAGCTGGCTGGCCCGCAACAGCGCCACGCGGGGCTCGCCGGGGAAGCGCTCGACCACCTCGCCGACGATGCGCTCGGCCAGCTCGGGTGCGTCGACGCGCTGCGCCAGGCCGCCGAACGCCAGCCACGCCTGCAGCTGCGGGGGGATGGCGTCGCGATCGAGCAGGTAGCCCAGCAGCCCCGCCGCCTGCTCGGGGTCGCGGGCGCCCACCCCCAGCACGCCCAGGGCCTGGCGCCAGCCGTCCGGGGTGGCCATCAGGCCCAGCAGGTGGCGCCGCGCGGCGCGCTCCTGGCCGCGGCGCATCGCCAGCGTCGCCTCGGCGGCCAGCAGCTCGGCGCCTTCGCCGCCCTGTCGCCGCCACAGTTCCAACGCGCGCTCGGCGCGGTCGTCATCCTTGGCCAGCAGGGCGATGCGCGTCGCGCGCTCCGACAGCAGCGGGTCCTCGCCGGCCTCGGCCGCCTCCAGGTAGCCGCGGGCGGCCTCTTCCAGGCGCCCGGCCTGCAGCGCGAACTCCGCGGCGAGCAAAGGCTCCAGGGCGCGGACGGTGGGATCGCTTGCGCTTGCCGGCGGCAGCCAGGCTGCTGCAAGCAGGGTCGCCGCCAGCACGGCGGCCCGGGTTCGGATCAGGGGCATCGACATCACCAGGGACGGGGACCGTGCGCAACCCGCTCGGTGCGGGCGGGCGGGCCGGTAGAATGTGGGCTTTGGCGGCCAGCAGCTTATCGCAAGCGCCTGAACGGAATTCGCCCTGCCCGTGACCCTGTTCGTACTCGGCATCAACCACCAGACCGCGCCGGTCAGCCTGCGCGAGCGCGTGGCGTTCTCCGCCGACGCGGTGCCGGCGGCGCTGGCGTCGTTGCGGGCGCTGCCCCCTGTGCGGGAAGCCGCGCTGCTGTCGACCTGCAACCGCACCGAGATCTACGCGCTGGCCGAGGACGACGGGCAGGCACTCGCGCACTGGCTGGCCACCCACCCTGACGGCAGCGTGGGCGTGGACGACGGCAATGGCCTGCATGCCTACCTGTACCGCCACCGCGACGCCGACGCCGTACGCCACCTGTTCCGGGTCGCCACCGGGCTGGACTCGCTGGTCCTGGGCGAACCGCAGATCCTCGGTCAGGTGAAGGATGCCTGGGCAATCGCCCGCAGCGCCGGGACCCTGGGCGGGCGCCTGGACCGGCTGTTCCAGCAGGCCTTCGCCACGGCCAAGCGTGCGCGCACCGATACCCGCATCGGCGCCAACCCGGTGTCGGTGGCCTCGGCCGCGGTGCGGCTGGCGCAGGAGTCGTTCGCGCGGCTGGAAGACTCCACCGTGTTGCTGGTCGGCGCCGGTGAAACCATTGAACTGGCTGCCCGGCACCTGGTGCAGGCGCGGCCCCGGCGCCTGCTGGTGGCCAACCGCACGCTGGCCCACGCGCAGGACCTGGCCACCCGCCACGGTGGCGTGGCACTGCCGCTGTCGGAGCTGGACAAGCACCTGCACGAGGCCGACATCGTGTTGACGGCCACCGCAAGCCGCGAGCCGATCCTGCTGCGCGCGCAGGTCGCCGCCGCGCTCGCGGCGCGCCGCCACCGTCCGATGCTGCTGCTGGACCTGGCCGTGCCCCGCGACATCGCCGCCGACGTGGCCGGGCTCAAGGACGTGTTCGTCTACACCGTGGACGACCTGGAGCGCGCCATCGAGGACAACCGCCGCAGCCGGCGCGAAGCGGCCGCCGCGGCCGAGGCGATCATCGAACTGCAGGTGGCGCGTTTCGTGGAGTCGCTCGCGGCCGGCAGCCGCACCGAGCCGCTCAAGCGCCTGCGGGCGCATGGCGAACTGGCGCGTGCCGAGACGCTGGCCAAGGCGCGGCTGCAGCTGGCGGCTGGCGAGTCGCCCGAAGCGGTGCTGGACTACCTCGCGCATACGCTCACCAACCGCCTGTTGCATGCGCCGACCGTGGCCTTGCGCGAGGCTGCCTTGAGTGGCAATGCGGAACTGGCGCGCGCGGCGGACCGGCTGTTTCCGGCGCCAGGCGTGGGAACCGGCAATGCGGACCCGGGAGCCGGCGCGGCCGGCGCACCGGCGTCGGGTCGCAGGCGTTAGCGGGCGCAGCCCGACTTGATCGCGCCGCCCGACCCCGCACCCGGATCCTTCTTGCCATGAACCCTTCCCTGCGCCGAAAGCTCGAAGCCCTCGCCGAACGTCGCGAGGAGCTGGAGCGCCTGCTCGCCGACCCCGGGGTCGCCAGCAACGCGGCGCGCTTCCGCAGCCTGTCGCGCGAGTTCGCCCAGCTTGAGCCGCTTGCCACCGCGCTGGGCGACGAGGCGCGCGCGCGCAACGACCTGGCCGCGGCGCAGGCGATGCGTGGCGACCCCGAACTGCGTGAGCTGGCCGAGGAGGAAATCGCCGCGGCGACCCTCCGCCTGGAGGACCTGGACCGCCAACTCATGGCGCAGCTGGTGCCCAAGGACGCGCGCGATGAAGGCGACATCTACCTGGAGGTGCGTGCCGGCACCGGCGGCGACGAGGCGGCGATCTTCGCCGGCGACCTGTTCCGCATGTACGCGCGCTACGCCGAGCGCCAGGGTTGGCGGGTGGAGGTCGAATCGTCCAGCCCCGGCGAGCACGGTGGCTTCAGGGAGGTGATCGCGCGGGTGGAAGGGCGCGGCGCGTATTCCCGCCTGAAGTTCGAATCCGGCACCCATCGGGTGCAGCGCGTGCCGGAAACCGAATCGCAGGGCCGCATCCACACCTCGGCCGCCACCGTGGCCATCATCCCGGTCGAAGCCGAAGGCGAGCCGATCGAGCTCAATGCGGCCGACCTGAAGGTCGACACGTTCCGCTCGTCCGGCGCGGGCGGCCAGCACGTCAACAAGACCGACTCGGCGATCCGCATCACCCACTTGCCCAGCGGGATGGTGGTGGAGAGCCAGACCGAGCGCAGCCAGCACGCCAACCGCGACAAGGCGATGAAACGGCTGGCGGCGATGCTGGCCGACGCCCAGGCGGCCAAGGCCGCGGCCGCGCAGGCCGAGTGCCGCAAACTGCAGGTCGGTAGCGGCGACCGCAGCCAGCGCATCCGCACCTACAACTTCCCGCAGGGGCGCATCACCGACCATCGCGTGGACGGACTCACGCTGTACGACCTCCCCAACGTGCTCACCGGCGAGCTGGACGCGCTGGTAATGCGGCTGCAGCAGGAACACCAGGCCGACGAGCTCGCCCGCCTCACCGGCGATGCCTGAAGCCGGCAAGTACGGCGTTTAAGCTGCGCGGATGGACACCACCGTACGCCGCGCCGGCCCCGGCGACCTTGACGCCCTCGCCCCGCTGTTCGACAGCTACCGCGCCTTCTACAACGGCGGGCCCGAGCCCGGGCCATCGCGTGATTTCATCGCCGCGCGGCTGGAGCGGGCCGACTCGGTGCTGCTGCTGGCCGAGGACGCCGGGGGCGCGCTCGGCTTCGCCCAGCTCTACCCCATGTTCTCGTCGGTGCGCGCGGCGCGGGTGTGGGTGCTCAACGACCTGTTCGTCTCGCCCCTCGCGCGCCGGCGCGGCGTTGCACGCGGGCTGTTGCAGGCCGCCGAGGCCGTGGGCCGCGCCGACGGGGCCATCCGGCTGGAGCTGGAAACCGACGCCGACAACCGCGCCGCGCAGGCCCTCTACCGGGCGATGGGCTGGACGCCGTTCGACGGCACGCGCCGGTTCCGCCGCGCGCTGGGTCGCGCGTGAGCGCGCGGTTGCCGCCCGGCGATCCGCGCTCCGACATGCGCGCGCGGCTGCAGCGCAACCCGGGCGACGCGATCGCATGGATCGTGCTGGCCGAGCACGAACTGGATGCCGGCGATGCGGCGGCCGGCGAGGCCGCATGCCAGCGGGCCCTGGCCCTGCAACCCGGCCATCCCGAAGCGCTGGCCCGGTTGGGACGCGCGCAGTGGATGCAGGGCCGGCGCGCGAAGGCCGCCGAGAGCCTGCGCCTGGCGGCGGCCAACGCGCCCGGCCATGCGGGGATCGCGGTCTGGCTCGGCCACGTGCTCGAGGACGTCGGCGAGGCCGAGGCCGCCGCCGACGCCTACGCGCGGGCGCATGCGCTGGCGCCGGACGAGCCGGCGATCGCGGCGTACCTGCTGGCCTGGCGGCGCAAGCTCTGCGACTGGCGCGAGCTGGACCGCCTGTCGGCGCAGGTGCGTGGGGCGGTGCGCGAGGGCGTTGCGGCGGTGGAGCCGTTCGCATTCCTCAGCGAGGATGCCCCCGCCGTCGAGCAGCTCCAGTGTGCGCGGCTGCGCGCGTCGGCGGTGGGCCGGCAGGTCCGCCCGATGCCGCCTGCGCCCGCACGGGCGCCGGGGCGCCTGCGCGTGGGCTTCCTGTCCAACGGGTTCGGCGCGCATCCCACCGGGCTGCTGACGGCGGCGCTGTTCGAGTCACTGCAAGCGCAAGGTGGGATCGAGTCACACCTGTTCGCGCTCAACCCCGACGACGGCAGCAGCATCCGCCGCCGGCTGCAATCGGCCACACGCCTGGTCGAGGTCGCCGCGCTGCCGCATGCGCGGGTGGCCGAAGCGATCCGCGCCGCCGGCATCGACGTGCTGGTGGACCTGCGCGGCTGGGGCGGCGGCGGCGCCCCCGAAGTGCTGGCCATGCGTCCAGCCCCCGTGCAGGTGAACTGGCTGGCGTACCCGGGCACCTCCGGGGCGCCATGGATCGACTGGGTGCTGGCAGATGACTTCGTGCTGCCCGCCGGGATGGAGCCTCACTTCAGCGAACGCGTCGCGCGCCTGCCGCGCTGCTTCCAACCTTCCGACACCGGGCGCGAACTGCCGCCGCCGGCAGCACGCGATGCGTGCGGCCTGCCGCCGGGCGGCGTGGTCCTGTGCTGCTTCAACAACAGCTACAAGCTCAACCCGGCCAGCTTCGATCGTGCGTTGGCGGTGCTGCGGCAGGTGCACGACAGCGTGCTGTGGCTGCTGTCGGGGCCCGGCCAGGCCGACAGCCGCCTGCGGGCGCATGCGCAGGACAACGGCATCGACGCCTCGCGCCTGGTGTTCATGGCCAAACAGCCACACGCGCAGTACCTGGCCCGCCTGCAACAGGCAGACCTGTTCCTGGACACCGGGCCCTACAACGCCCACACCACCGCGTCGGACGCGCTGTGGGCGGGGTGCCCGGTGCTGACCCGGCCCGGTGACACCTTTGCCGCTCGCGTGGCCGGCAGCCTCAACCACCACCTGGGCATGCCCTCCATGAACGTGGCCGACGATGCGCAGTTCGTGGCCCGCGCGGTGGCGTTGGCCGGCGACGCCGATGCATTGGCCGGCGCGCGCGCGGAACTGGCCGCGCGCCGTCGCGACAGCGGGCTGTTCGACATGGACGGCTTCGCACGGGATTTCTCGCAGGCCATCCATGCGATGGCCGCGCCACCGGCCGACGTGAGCTCAGGCGGGGATGCCGCCTGAAGCAGCCAACCCGGCAGCCGTGGGCCGGCGCCGTACACTGGGCGGCATGACTGCAGACCGCGATTTCATTTCCCTCGGGCTGTGCGTGCTGACGGTGTCCGACAGCCGCACCCTGGCCCAGGACAGTTCGGGCGATTACCTGGTGCAGGCGCTGGAGGCTGAAGGCCACCGGCTGGCCGGCCGCGCGCTCCTGCCCGACGACCGCTATGCATTGCGCGCGCAGGTGTCGCAGTGGATCGCCGACGCTGCCGTCGACGGCATCCTGGTGACCGGCGGCACCGGCTTCACCGGCCGCGACTCCACGCCCGAGGCGCTGCTGCCGCTGCTGGACAAGACCATGCCCGGCTTCGGCGAGCTGTTCCGGTCGATCAGTTTCGATGAGATCGGCACCTCCAGCCTGCAGTCGCGCGCATTCGCCGGGCTGGCCAACGGCACGTTCGTGTTCTGCCTGCCGGGTTCGAACTCGGCCTGCCGCACCGCCTGGGAGCGGATCATCCGCACCCAGCTGGACGCGCGCACGCGGCCATGCAACCTCGCCACGCTGCGTCCACGGCTGCGCGAGGCGTCCTGATCGCCGATGACGGGTGCTGACCGGATGCTGATGGAATGAAGAAGATCAAGAAGAAGGCCTACAAGGAGGCGCTCGAGCCCCTGCAGCTGGAGCTGGTGGCGATGGCGCGCTGGCTCAGGCACTGCGGCCGGCGCGTCGTGGTGGTGGTCGAGGGGCGCGACACCGCCGGCAAGGGCGGCGTGATCGATGCGATCGCCCACCGGCTCAATCCGCGCCAGTGCCACGTCATCGCCCTGCCCAAGCCCAGCGACCGCGAAAGCACGCAGTGGTACTTCCAGCGCTACGTGCCGTACCTGCCGGCGGCGGGCGAGATCGTGCTGTTCGACCGCAGCTGGTACAACCGCGCAGGCGTCGAGCAGGTGATGGACTACGCCACCGATCAGCAGGTCGCGGATTTCCTGGTGCAGGCGCCCCGGTTCGAGCAGCTGCTGGTCGACGACGGCGTGCTGCTGTTCAAGTACTGGCTGTGCTGCGACCAGGCCCGGCAGGAAGAGCGCTTCGCCGAACGCGCCGCGGATCCGCTCAAGCAGTGGAAGCTCTCGCCGGTGGACCTGCAGGCGCGGCTTCGCTACGACGACTACACCCGCGCCCGGGAAACCATGCTGGCCGCCACCCACACCCCGCACGCGCCCTGGACCCTGGTGGACTTCAATGACCAGAAGCGCGGCCGCCTGACCCTGATCCACGACCTGCTGCAACGCCTGCCCGACATGCAGGTTCCCGCCTCCATCGTGGACCTGGCACCGCTGCCGGGGCCGTTGCTCAAGGAGCAATACGACGTGCTCGAGCCGATCGACCCGTACCCGCAAGGCTAGCGCCCGGCCACCGGACGAGGCTGGAGGGACTCGACGCGCCCCGGCCGGAAAGCCACGCCCAAGGCCGGCCGCGGGGCCGATTCACGTCGCGGGTATTTCCGGAGTGCGAAGGTGACGCGCGCCGAACCGGCGCGGGCGACCCGCAGGCACTGTTGCAGATGACGAATAGGACGACGAGCTGGATTTCCGCTGGCAGCCGGCGATTGCTGCGTGGCTGGCGCAGGCACATGCGCTCGGCGTCCGACCCTTCGCCACGCCGCGCCGACCTCGAGAGCGAACCCCCGCTGCGTGCGCCGCTGTTCAGTGCCGAGCAGATGGGCCTGCACGGCAAGGCCCTGGCCAGTGCCCACCGGGTCCACGACAAGCCTGCGCCCGACCTCTTGCTGGAGCGGTTGCGCGACAACCAGCTGGTGCTCGACCGCGCTTGCGGCATGTTGACCGAGGCGGCCCTGGCCCATCGTGCGTTGACCCCGGCGGGCGAATGGCTGCTGGACAACATCTATCTGATCGAGGAGCAGGTCTCGATCGCGCGGCGCCACTTGCCCAAGGGCTACAGCCGGGAACTGCCGCGCCTGGTCGATGGCAACTCCGAGGGCCTGCCTCGCGTGTACGACATCGCCCTCAATGCGATCTCGCATGGCGACGGCCGCGTCGATGCCGAGAGCCTCAGCCGATTCGTGGCGGCCTACCAGACGGTGACACCGCTCAGACTGGGCGAGCTGTGGGCCATCCCGATCATGCTCCGGCTTGCGCTGATCGAGAACCTGCGCCGGGTCAGTGCACGGATCATCGCCGACCGCGTGGACCGCAACCTGGCGGACCTGTGGGCCGACCGCCTGACCGCGGTGGCCGAAACCGATCCCAAGTGCCTGGTGATGGTGGCCGCCGACATGGCGCGCTCCGATCCTCCGGTGGCCAGCGCGTTCGTCGCCGAGCTGGCGCGGCGGCTGCAGGGGCAGAGCTCCGCGCTGGCACTGCCGCTGACCTGGGTCGAGCAATGGCTGGGCGACCGCCACCTGAGCATCGAGCAGATGGTGCAGGCGGAGAACCAGCAGCAGGCCGCCGACCAGGTCTCGGTCAGCAACAGCATCGGCAGCCTGCGGTTCCTGGCGATGATGGACTGGCGCGAGTTCGTCGAGACCATGAGCGTGGTCGAGCGGACCCTGCTGCAGGATCCCAACGGCACCTACGGGGTGATGGACTTCGCCACCCGCGACAGCTATCGGCATGCCGCCGAGCAACTGGCGCGCCGGGGTGGCCTGCAGGAATCGGAGGTTGCCGAAGCGGCACTGGAGCTGGCCCGCACCGGCGCCCGCACCCACGGCACCGATGATATCGCCGCGCATGTCGGCTACTACCTCATCGACGACGGTCGCCCCGCGCTCGAGGACGCACTGTCGCCCCGCTACGGCGTTGGCGTGTCGATGCGCAAGACCGCGCGGCGCATCCCGCTGCTTGCGTACACCGCGCCGATCGCGCTGATCGTCACCTTCTTCACCCAGGGCCTCATCCTGCAGGCGCAACCCGCCGCCGGAGGGCTGGCCGTGCTCTGGGCAATCGGCGTGCTGTGCGTGATCGCCTTCAGCGAACTCGGCGTGGCGGTGGTCAACTGGGCCGCGACCCTGCTGGCGACGCCCCGGGCACTGCCCCGGCTTGACTACACCGATGGCATCCCGACCTCGGCGCGGACACTGGTGGTCGTGCCGACGATGCTGGGCAGCGTGCAGGGCGTACAGGAGCTTGCCGAGGCATTGGAAGTGCGGTTCCTGGCCAACCGCGACGGCAACCTGCACTTCGCCCTGCTCAGCGATTTCCTCGACGCCGACCAGCCAACGCTGCCCGGCGACGAGGCGCTGCTGGACGCCGCCCGGCGCGCCATCGAGTCGCTCAACACACGCTATGCCCGCGGACCGGAGGCGGGCGGTCGCGGCGACATCTTCTTCCTGTTCCATCGTGCGCGCGAGTGGAACGCCGGCGAGGCGAGCTGGATCGGGCCGGAGCGCAAGCGCGGGAAGCTGGCGGCACTGAACGCGATGCTCCGCTCGGGCGAGCGCGATGCGTTCTCGTGCATCGTCGGCAACACCGCGGCACTGGGCAACGTGCGCTACGTGATCACGCTCGACACCGACACCCAGCTGCCGCGCGATGCGGCGCGCGAGCTGGTGGGCACGCTGGCGCATCCACTCAACCAGGCCCGGTTCGATCCCGGGCGCGGCGTGGTCACCCGCGGCTACGGCATCCTGCAGCCGCGCGTGGGGATCAGCATGAGTGGCCAGGCGCGGTCGTGGTACGCGCGCCTGTACGGCAGCGAGCCGGGCATCGACCCTTACACGCGCGCCATCTCCGACGTGTACCAGGACCTCTTCAGCGAGGGGTCCTTCGTCGGCAAGGGTATCTACGACATCGACGCGTTCGACGCGGCGCTGGCGGGCACGCTGCCCGACAACCGCGTGCTCAGCCACGACCTGCTGGAGGGTTGCTACGCCCGCGCCGGCCTGGTCAGCGACGTGCAGCTCTACGAGGACCATCCCTCGCGCTATGCGGTCGACGTGAGGCGGCGCCACCGCTGGATACGCGGCGACTGGCAGCTGCTTCCGTGGATCTGGCCATGGGCGCGCCGGGCAGACGGCCGCCGGGTGCGCAACCCGCTGTCGATGCTGTCGCGCGGCAAGCTGGTCGACAACCTGCGCCGCAGCCTGGTGCCCGCGGCGATGACCGCATTGCTGGTGCTCGGCTGGCTGTTGCCCGTGGACGCGCTGCGATGGACGCTGTGGGTGCTGTCGATCCTGGTATTGCCGCCGTTGCTCGCATCGATGATCGACCTGGCCAACCGGCCACCGGACCTGCCGCTGCGCCCCCACCTGCACCAGGCCCTTGCGGCCACCGTCCACAACTTCGCCCGTGCCCCGCTGGCCCTGGCCTGCCTGCCGTTCGAAGCGCATTTCAGCCTCGACGCCATCGGCCGCACGCTGTGGCGCACGGCGGTTTCCAGGCGCCGCCTGCTGCAGTGGGCGCCGTCCAGCGAAGTGGAGCGCACGCTGGGCGACAGCCTGGCCGGGTCGCTGCGCACGATGTGGTTCGGCCCGGCCTTCGCGGTCGGCGTGGGCATGGCCATCGCGCTGGTGCAACCGGCCGCGTTGCCGGTCGCCCTGCCGGTACTGGCAGCGTGGCTGTCATCGCCCGTGCTGATGTGGTGGCTGGGCCGCCCGCGCGTCCGCCGGGACCCCCGCCTGTCGTCGGACCAGCTGCAGTTCCTGCGGCGGCTGTCGCGCCGCACCTGGGGGTTCTTCGAAAGCCACGTCACCGACGAGGACCATTGGCTGCCACCCGACAACGTGCAGGAGCACCCGTCGCTGGTGGTCGCCCGGCGCACCTCGCCGACCAACATCGGGCTTTCGCTGCTGGCGGACCTGTCGGCGTACGACTTCGGCTACGTGCCGCTGGGCACGCTGATGGAGCGCAACGCCAGCACGCTGCGCACGCTCGAATCCCTGCCCCGGCATCGTGGTCACTTCTACAACTGGTACGACACCGAGACGCTGGCGCCGCTGCCGCCGCGCTACATATCGACGGTCGACAGCGGCAACCTGGCCGGGCACCTGCTGACCCTGCGCCAGGGCCTGCTGGCCCTGCGCGATGCGCCGGTACTCGCGCCGGCCACGTGGCAGGGGCTGTACGACACCCTCGACGTGCTGCTGGAGTCGCGCGGCGGCACACCCGCGGATGGTGCGCTGGTGGCCTTGCGCAATGCCGTGCTTGCAGCGCGCGAGTCGCCGCCCTCCACGCTGCGCGACGCCTCCCTCCTGCTGACCACCCTGAGGGGCCTGGCCTACGACGTGGTCGAGGGTGGATCGCCGCCGTACGACATCGTGGTCGAAGACACGCCCGCCATGGACGACCCGCCACGCCCCAGGACCGACCCGCGCGCCGAGGCTGCCGCCGAAGCGGCCCACTGGGCGCGGGCGCTGCTGGTGCAGTGCATGGCGGTGCATGACGACCTGCTGTGGCTTTCGCCGTGGTTGACCGGGCCGGAGGACGAAGGTGCGGCGACGCACGTGGCCGGAATCCCCTCGCTCGGCCAGCTTGTCGACGCGGCGGGCACGGATGCCGATCCGGCCTCGGCGGCGTTCACGGCCGCGTCGCGCGCACGCGAGCGGATCACCGAACTCGAGCGCCTGGCCCATGTCGCCGGGCAGTTCGCGCAGCAGGACTACGACTTCCTCTACGACCCGGCGCGCCACTTGCTGGCGATCGGCTACAACGTCGATGAACAGCGCCGCGACCAGGGCTTCTACGACCTGCTGGCGTCGGAGGCCCGGCTGTGCAGTTTCGTCACCATTGCGCAGGGACGCCTGCCGCAGGAGAGCTGGTTCGCACTCGGGCGATTGCTGACCGAGGTGGATGGCGACGCGACGCTGCTGTCGTGGAGCGGCTCGATGTTCGAGTACCTGATGCCGCAGCTGGTGATGCCCAGCTACGAAGGCGCACTGCTCGACCAGACCTCGCGCAACAGCGTGCAGCGGCAGATCGACTACGGCCGCCAGCGGGACGTGCCGTGGGGCATCTCCGAGTCCGGCTACAACCTGGTCGACACCCGCATGAACTACCAGTACCGCGCCTTCGGCGTGCCGGGCCTGGGCCTGAAGCGGGGACTCGCGCAGGACCTGGTCATCGCGCCCTACGCCAGCATGATGGCGCTGATGGTCGCGCCTGAAGCCGCGTGCGAAAACCTGCAGCGCCTGACCGACGAGGGGTTCACCGGCCGATTCGGGCTCTACGAGGCGATCGACTACACCGCCGCCCGCCTGCCGCGCGGCCAGGACTACGCGGTGATCCGTTCATTCATGGTCCACCACCAGGGCATGGGCCTGCTGTCGCTGGCGTACCTGTTGTGCGACCAGCCGATGCAGCAGCGCTTCGTGGCCGATCCCGAGTTCCAGGCCACCCTGCTGCTGTTGCAGGAGCGCATCCCCCGCACCGGCGCGTTCCACCCGCATGCCGCGGAAGTGGCCGGCGCCTCGCCGCGGTCGGAGGTCGCCGAGACCGAGCTGCGGATCTTCCGCGGCACCGAACTGGCGCGCCCGGCGGTGCAGATCCTCTCCAACGGCCGCTACCACGTGATGGTCAGCAGCGCCGGTGGCGGCTACAGCCGTGTACGCGACATGGCCGTGACGCGTTGGCGCGAGGACGCGACCCGTGACCACTGGGGCAGCTTCTGCTTCCTGCGCGACGCCGCCAACGGCGACTTCTGGTCGACCACCCAGCAGCCCTGCATGGCCGCCATCGATGGCTGCGAGGCGATCTTCTCCGATGCCAAGGCCGAGTTCCGCGGCCGCCGGAACGGCTTCGAGACGCACACCGAGATCGCGGTTTCGCCCGAGGACGACATCGAGCTGCGGCGCCTGCGCATCACCAACCGGTCCGGTGCCACCCGCACCATCGAGGTCACCAGCTACGCCGAGGTGGTGCTGGCGCCAGCGATCTCCGATGAACTGCATCCGGCCTTCAGCAACCTGTTCGTGCAGACCGACCTGGTCCGCGGGAAGCAGGCCATCGTCTGCACGCGGCGCCCGCGGGGCCATGACGAAACGCCGCCGTGGATGTTCCACCTGCTGGCAGTGCACGACGCCCACATCGATGCCATTTCCTACGAGACCGATCGCGCCCGCTTCCTCGGTCGCGGCAACACGCTGCAGAACCCGGATGCCCTGACCATCGCGGGGGAACTTTCGGATTCCGAGGGATCCGTGCTCGACCCCATCGTATCGATCCGCGGGCGCATCACCCTGCTGCCCGGGCAGACCGCGACCGTCGACATGGTCACCGGCGTCGGCGCCATTCGCGAAGCCTGCACCGACCTCATCGACAAGTACCGCGACCGGCGGCTGGCCGACCGCGTGTTCGACCTGGCGTGGACCCACAGCCAGGTGGTGCGCCACCAGATCAACGCCAGCCAGCGCGACGCGCAGTTGTACGAGCGGATGGCCGGCCTGGTGCTGTACGCCGACCCCGCGCTGCGCGCCGATCCGGCGGTGCTGCTGCAGAACCGGCGTGGCCAGTCCGGGCTCTGGGGCCAGGCGATTTCGGGCGACTACCCGGTGGTCCTGCTGAAGATCGCCGACGCCGCCAACATCGAACTGGTGCGGCAGCTGGTGCAGGCCCACGCGTACTGGCGGCTCAAGGGCCTGGCGGTCGACCTGGTGATCTGGAACGAGGACCAGGCCGGTTACCGGCAGCAGCTGCAGGACCAGATCATGGGCCTGATCGCGGCCGGCATCGAAGCCCACGTGATCGATCGCCCCGGCGGCATCTTCGTGCGCCCGACCCAGCAGATTTCCCACGAGGACCGCGTGCTGGTGCAGACGGTGGCACGGGTGATCATCAGCGATGCGCGCGGCAGCCTGTCCGAGCAGATCGGCCGGCGCGCGCCGGTCGCGCCGCCGGTGCCCCTGCTGGAGCCGGCGCCGGTGCAACTGAGCCTGGTCGCCGAGGGGGCGCCGCTCACCCTGTCTGGACCGGCGGCGGGAGCCGGCGGGGATGCCCCGGCGTACGTACCCAGCGACCTTTCGCACGCCGGCGGAGACGACACGCAGGAGGACGCGGTACCGCCGGCCGAGGACCCATGGCCGTTCGACCCGGTGGCCGAGGGGCGCATCCTCGGCAACGGCCTAGGTGGCTTTTCGCCGGACGGCCGCGAATACATCATCGACCTCGCCGAGGGCCAGACCACGCCTGCGCCGTGGTCCAACGTCCTGGCCAACGCGCAGTTCGGCTGCGTGGTCAGCGAGAGCTCGCCCGGCTACACGTGGGCCGAGAACGCGCACGAGTTCCGGCTGACGCCCTGGCACAACGACCCGGTGAGCGACAGCGCCGGCGAAGCCTTCTACCTGCGCGACGAAGACTCCGGCAAGGTCTGGTCACCGATGCCGTTGCCGCGCCGCGGTACCGGCCATTACCGCACGCGCCATGGCTTCGGCTACAGCGTGTACGAGCATGTCGAGGACGGAATCGCCAGCGAGCTGTGGGTGTACGTGGACGTGGAACATGCGGTCAAGTTCAGCTTGCTCAAGCTGCGCAACCGCTCCGACCGCCCGCGCCGGTTGAGCGCCACCGGCTACGTCGAGTGGATCCTGGGCGACTTGCACGCCAAGACACAGATGCACGTGCTCACCGAGATAGACGGGGACAGCGGCGTATTGACCGCCCGCAATCCCTACAACACCGAATTCGAAGGCCGGGTCGCGTTCTTCGACATCGACCCGGGCGGCGGCGAGCGGAGCCTCACCGGCGACCGCGCCGAGTTCCTCGGCCGCAACGGCAACCTGCGACATCCGGCGGCACTGCTGCGCCAGCGCTTGTCGGGCAGGATCGGTGCGGGCCTGGACCCGTGCGCGGCGATCCAGGTGGGCATCGACCTTGATCCCGGGCAGGAGAGCGAAACCGTGTTCCGGCTCGGCATGGGCAGCGACTGGGGCGAGGCGGTGGCGCTGGCCCGTCGCACGCGTGGCCTGGACGCCGCCTACGATGCGCTGGACGCGGTCCGCCTGTACTGGCTGCGCACCCTGGGCACGATCCAGGTGGAAACGCCCGAACCCAGCGTGGACGTGCTGGCCAACGGCTGGCTGCTGTACCAGACCATCGGTTGCCGCTTCCTGGCGCGCAGCGGCTACTACCAGTCCGGCGGCGCGTTCGGTTTCCGCGACCAGCTGCAGGACACCATGGCGATGGTCCATGCCGAGCCCCAGCGAGCCCGGGCGCACCTGCTGCTCAGCGCCGCCCACCAGTTCCCGCAGGGCGACGTGCTGCACTGGTGGCACCCGCCGCAGGATCGTGGCGTGCGCACCCGCTGCTCCGACGACTACCTGTGGTTGCCGCTGGCGGCATGCCGCTACGTGGCTGCAACGGGCGACACCGGCGTGCTGGACGAGCCCGTTGCCTACATCGAGGGCCGGCCTGTCAATGCCGACGAGGAGTCGTACTACGACCTTCCCTTGCCCTCGACCCTGCGCGAGAGCCTGTACCAGCACTGCGTCAGGTCACTGCGGCGCGGGCTGGAGCTCCTGGGCGAGCGTGGCCTGCCGCTGATCGCCACCGGCGACTGGAACGACGGCATGAACCGGGTCGGCGAGCGCGGCCAGGGCGAGAGCGTCTGGCTGGGCTTCTTCCTGTTCGACGCGCTGACGCGATTCAGCGCGTTGGCGCGATCGCGCGGTGACCGCGCCTTCGCCGAACACTGCCTGACCGCGGCGGATTCGCTTCGAGCGAACCTGGAGAAGCATGCCTGGGATGGCGCCTGGTACCGGCGGGCGTGGTTCGACAATGGCGCGCCGCTGGGGTCGACCGAGAGCGACGAGTGCCGGATCGACTCGATCGCACAGAGCTGGTCGGTGCTGTCGGGCGCCGGCGATCGCGACCGCACGCGCCAGGCGATGGCCTCGCTCGACCAGCACCTGGTTCGTCGCGATGCGGGCCTGGTCCAGCTGCTGGACCCGCCGTTCGACAAGACCCCGCAGGACCCGGGCTACATCCGCGGCTACGTGCCGGGCGTGCGCGAGAACGGCGGCCAGTACACCCATGCCGCCATCTGGGCAACGATGGCCTTCGCGCACATGGGCGACAGCGCGCGCGCATGGGACCTGCTGCGGATGATCAATCCGGTCAACCACGGCAGCGACCCGGAAAGCACGGCCACCTACAAGGTCGAGCCGTATGTCGTGGCCGCTGATGTCTACGCCGTGGCGCCACACGTCGGCCGCGGCGGCTGGACCTGGTACACCGGTTCGGCCGGCTGGATGTATCGGCTCATGGTCGAATCGCTGCTGGGGCTGCAACGCGAGGGCGACACCCTGCGGCTGGCACCCTGCATCCCCCACGACTGGCCGGAGTACCGGCTGCGCTATCGCTTCAGGGACACCGTGTACCGGATCCACGTGCGGCAGGTCGATGCCGGGGAGGCGCCACGCCTGGCGGTGGACGGCGAACAACAGCCGGGCATGGCGATCCCGTTGCAGGATGACCGGGCGGTGCATGCGGTGGATGCCTGGGTGGCGCGGCCACCCGGGCAGGCACCCCGCTAGGTGGCGTCGCGCCTGCCGGGCAAGTCAGCCGATCAGGAAACCCGGCGGCGCGGATCCGCCATCGGCCTGGCCCCGCCGCAGTCCATCGACCCGCGCCTGCGGTGGGCCGCGTCCGAGCCAGTCGGCCAACGCGTCTATTGCCGCGGGCTCGCCCACCGCAAGCACCTCCACGGTGCCGTCGGCCAGGTTGCGTGCGTGCCCGCGCAGGCCCAGGGCGATCGCCTGCTCGCGCGTGGAGGCGCGGAACCACACCCCCTGGACCTTGCCACTGACGATGAAGCGGGCCGCGCTCACCGGGATTACGCCGGGGGCGGGTCCGCGGCATCGCCGGGGCCGGCCGCCGGTCCACCGGCCGCGGCGATGGCGGCCTCCAGCTCGTGCGCGGTGACCGGCCCGAGGAAGCGGTCGGCAACCCGGCCGTCCGGTGCGATCAGGTAGGTCATCGGCAAGCCGCGCGGTGTCTCGAAGTCCTCGGGCGGTGCGGTCACGTCGAGGATCGCGATCGGGTACACCACGGGGTGCTTTTCAAGGAACGCCCGCATGGCGGCCTCGTCGATCTCCTCATACGCCAGGCCGACCACCTCGATGTGTTCGTTCATCGCATCCAGCGCCGACAGCTCGGGCATTTCCTTCAGGCACGGCGCGCACCACGTGGCCCAGAAATTGACCACCACCCACTTGCCACGGTGGTCGGCGAGGTCGTAGGTCGCGCCGCCCAGCGTCGGCAACGACAGACGCGGCGTGACCGGTTCGCTGGGGGTGGTGTCGCCAGCCGGGGGGGCATCGGCCTCCGTCGCTTCAGCCGTTGCCTTAGCCGCCGCGTCGTCGGTTGCCGTGGGGCCGGGCGCGTCGCCGCCCCGGTCGCAGGCGGCGAGGGCGAACGCCAGCAGGAAGGTAAAGGCAGGTCGGGCAACAGCCCGGGTGCGGAGCGGCATCGTCATTCCCCTTCATTGGCGTGGATGGTGCCCACGCGTCGTTTGAGCAGCGCGCGCAGCGGGATGCGCAGTTCGTCCAGCGCCTCGATCGCCGCGCGGCCCAGCGGGTCGTCGCGGCAGGGCAGGTGCGCCTCCGCCACCGGCACACGCAGCTGGCACGCCTCGTACAGCTCGGCCATGGTCAGTTCGTCCAGGTCGCGCGAGAGCAGCCATTGCCCGTCCTCGGCCCGGCGCACCACGTCTATTTCCTCCAGCTGGGCCAGCATGTCCTGCACCAGGGCATCGGTGAGGATCGGCTCCATCTGCTGGATGCGGTCGGTGTGCAGCCCCTGCCCCGTGCGCCGCGCCTCGCGGAACCGCGCAAGCAGGCGCAACAGGCCGTACATCTCGTAACCCAGCGGCAGCCGCATGTTGATCGGCTGGTATCGGAAGGCCGACATCGCCGAGGCCATCGATGCGCCCAACAACACCGCCACCCAGCTCAGGAACACCCACAACAGGAAGATCGGCACGAACGCCAGGCCCCCATAGATCCGCGAGTAGTTGCCGAACGTGCCCAGGTACATGCCCAAGGCCCACTTGACGAGTTCGAACAGCACCGTGGCCAGCAGCGCGCCCACCAGGGCATGCCGCCACTTGACCGTGCGGTGCGGCACGACACGGTAGATCGCAGCGAACGCCAGCCATTCCAGCACCATCGGCGTGAGCCGCAGCACGGTGCTCTCCAGCATGTCGCCGACCTGGGTTTCGAACACGGCCATTGCGAAGAACCGTGCCGACACCGCCAGGCTGGCCGCGGCAATCAATGCACCCAGCGTCAGCACCGTCCAGTACACCAGGAAGCGGCCGAGCCGGGGCCGTGCGGCCTTGACCCGCCAGATGCGGTTGAAGGTGGTTTCCACCCCGTTGAGGGTGATCAGCAGGGAGACCAGAAGCGCGATGACGCCGGCGGCGGTCAGCTTGTCCGCGTTGGCGGAGAACTGCTTGAGCACGCCCTCCACCGACCGCGCCGAGGTGGGCACGAAGTTGGAGAAGATGTAGTCGCTGAGGCGGTCGCTCCAGTCGGCGAAACCGGGGAACGCCGCGAGCACGCCGAACACCACCATCGACAGCGGCACCAGCGCGAACACCGTGGTGTACGACAGCGCACCGGCGGCCTGGAACAGGTTGTCGTCCAGCACGCGGCGCGCGACGAACCGGTAGAACGTGCTCAGCCGTGCCCGGTCGCGCAGCCGGTCACGCAGGGATTCAATGCTGTAGCGGCCTGTCATCGCGCCGAGGTTAACCGATCGCTCCACCGCGTACCGTCGTCAGCGGACGGTATCCTTGCCGGCCCAATGCGGAGGTCGTCATGGCCGATACGGTCGAGGTCCTGGTGCTCTATTACAGCCGCGGTGGCTCGGTGGCGCGGCTGGCACGCCAGGTCGCCCGCGGCGTCGGCGAGGTCTCCGGCGCGACCGCGCGGCTGCGCAGCGTGCCGCCGGTGGCCGCCGTCACCCAGTCGGCCGCTCCCCCGGTGCCCGAAGACGGGGCGCCCTACGTGGAGCCGCGCGACCTGGACGAGTGCGCCGGCCTGCTGCTCGGCAGCCCGACCCGGTTCGGCAACATGGCCGCACCGCTCAAGCACTGGCTCGATGGCCTGGGGGCGCAATGGGCCAGCGGTACGCTGGTGGGCAAGCCCGCCGGCGTGTTCACCTCGACGGCGAGCCAGCACGGCGGGCAGGAGGCCACGCTGCTGGGCATGCACGTGCCGTTGCTGCACCACGGCTGCGTGATCGTCGGCATCCCCTACACCGAGGCCGCGTTGCACCGCACCCGGGGCGGCGGCACTCCCTATGGCGCCAGCCACGTCGCCGGCGCCGAGGACGACCCGCAGCCCACCGACGACGAGGCGGAACTGGCGCGCGCGCTGGGCCGCCGGGTGGCCCGGCTTGCGATGCAGCTGGCATGACGGGCCCGGCAACCGGTTCACCCCATCGTGGTGCACGCGTGGCGCTGGTCGTCGCGCTGCTGGCGCTGGCGGGGTTGTACCTGGCCTGGTTCGCGCTGCATGACGCCCGTGTCTCCGTGCTCGCGTTCACTGCGTTGCCGCCGTTGCTGCTGGCGGTCGGGGTGGCAGTGGGACTGCGTACCGCCGGATTCATGGCCGCGGTGCTGGCCCTTGCGTGGTTCAGCCACGGCGTGATGGTGGCCTGGTCCAGCCCCGACGCGCGCCTGTTGGCGCTGCTGGAAACCGTGTTGGCTGTAGTGATCGTTTTCGCGGCGAGCTGGCCGGGCCTGGCCGCGCGCTTCGGCCGCAAAAGGGGTTGATCCACCGCGCCGCCGGGGTCACGGGCCTATAATCCACGCCCCATTCGCACCCCGCCGCCCGACCCCATGGACCAGCTCTGCATCGTCACCACCGGCGGCACGATCGACAAGATCTACTTCGACGACAAGTCGGATTTCCAGGTCGGGGCGCCACAGATCGGCCGCATCCTGGACGAGCTCGGGGTGGCATTCCGCTACGACGTGATCCCGATCCTTCGCAAGGACTCGCTGCACCTGGACGATGCGGACCGCGAGCTGTTGCGCGCCACCATCGCCGCGCAAGCGACGCGCCACGTGCTGGTGACCCATGGCACCGACAGCATGGTCGAGACCGCCAAGGTGCTGGCGGCGATCCCGGGCAAGACCATCGTGCTGACCGGTGCGCTCAACCCGGCCCGGTTCCGCGGCTCCGACGCGGAGTTCAACATCGGTACCGCGGTCGGTGCGGTGCAGTCGCTCCCGGCCGGCGTGTACATCGCCATGAACGGTCGCATCTGGGACCCCGCCCGGGTCCGCAAGAACGTCGACGCCAACCGGTTCGAAGCCCTGGGCTGACCTCCCGCCCGCAGGCGCAGCGCCAGCCGCACCCCGGGGACCTCGTCGGCCGAAGCGCGCTTGCGGCAGCGGCTTCTTCGAGCGGCCTCGCATTCGCCTTCGTCACATAAAAGAAGACCCCGGCCGAAGCCGGGGTCCAAGATGTCGCAATGACTCGGATAGAGTCCGTTCGATCTTCAGACCACGATCAGAACGTGATGCTCCAGCTGTTGATGTAGCCGGTATCGCCGCGGTAGTTGTCGTTCACGCGCAGCTTCCAGGTGCCGTTGAGGGCTTCGCTGGACAGGTTGAGCGTGGCGGTACCGATGACGTTGTCGGCGCTGCCCCCGGAGCGGTTGTGGATGTTGTAGACCGAGCCATCCGGCGCGACCACGTCCACCCGCAGGTCACCCTTGTAGGTGTGGCGGATGTCCACGGCCACCGGCACGCTGCTGGGGGCATTGCCGCTGCGGCCCGACACCGAGATGGGGCTTTCCACGGTGGCGTTGTCATAGATCGAGTAGTTGCCGCTGTTGGTATAGGTCTGCGGCTCGCCACCGCCACTGCTGGTGTCGTAGTTGCCGACCAGGCTGACGCCGGAGAAGGTCGAGTAGGCCTTCACCCGGACGTGGTAGGTACCCGCGCTGGGTGCTGCGATGGTGCAGGTCTCGTTGTTGCCGTTGAGGTACGGACGGCAGGTGTAGGTGGTATCGGTCGGTGCGCTGCCGAAGCGGACGTAGAGATCCGCATCACCGGTGCCACCGGACATGTTGAACGTCAGGTTGCTGGCGCCCGACGGCACGGCCATCGTGAAGTTGAGCGAGTTGCCGGTGCTGGCGGCCAGGCCCGTCTTGGCAACGCCCTTGGTCAACACGCTGTCGCCGGGGACGGGATCCGGATCCGTTCCACCACCCGACACGGCATCCACCGCCGCCTTGGCGTTGATGATGCCCGCGCCGCAGCCGCCCGAGCAGCTGCCCGGCAGTGCACGTGCGGTGTCCTTCAGGACCTGCTCGACCTGCGCCGGGGTTAGCGGCGACGATGCAGCGGCCTGCATCAGCGCCACCACGCCCGCCACGTGCGGCGCGGCCATGGAGGTGCCGTTGTAGCTGGCATAGCTTTCCGAACCCGGCGTGGTGCTGCCGCTGTTGAGGGTGGACTGGATGTTCACGCCCGGGGCGGACACGTCGATGAGCGTGCCGTAGTTGGAGAAGCTGGCGCGCGAGCCGTTGATGTCGGTGGCGGCCACGGAGATCACGCCGTTGCAGTTACCGGGGGTGAAGCCCGATACGTTGGCGTTGCTGTTGCCGGCGGCGACGACCACGGTCGTGCCACGCGCGATGGCGCCATTGATGGCGTTCTGCGTGGTGGAACCGCACGAACCGCTGCCGCCCAGGCTCATGTTGATCACTTCGGCCGGGGTGGCATTGGCGGGCGCGCCGCTGACGCTGCCGCCCGACGCCCAGGTGATGCCGTCGGCGATGTCGGAGGTGTAACCGCCCCCCCTGCCCAGCACGCGCACGTGCTGCACCTTGGCACCGAACGCGGTGCCGGCGACGCCGTTGTTGTTGTTGGTCAGGGCCGCGACGGTGCCGGCCACGTGGGTGCCGTGCCAGCTGGAGTTCTGGCCACCGGAGTAGTCGCCGGGATCAGCCGGGTTGCTGTCACGGCCGTTGCCGTCGCCACCCACGGTGGCGTCGCTGATCATGTCGTAGCCGGCGATGGTGTTGCCGTTGAGGTCGCTGTGGCTGGTGCTGCCGGTGTCGAGCACGGCGACCACGATGCCCTGGCCGGTGCTCACGTCCCACGCCTGGTCGGCACGGATGCCGCCGGTGGCGTTGAAGTAGCCCCACTGCTGGCTGTAGCGCGGGTCGTTGGGCGTCAACAGCGGCTGCAGCAGCTGGTCGACCTCGACGTACTCGACGTTCGGATCGGCGGCCAGCTGGCGCATCAGCGTGGCGGCCTCGACGCGGTCGAGCTTGCGATTGGTGGTGACGACGTCGGCACCGGTGGAGATGCGGCGCAGGCGCTGCAGGCCCAGGGCCTTGCCGCCGCGCGCGGCGGTGGCGGCGCGGTTGAGCGCGGTCTTCAACGAAGCGGCGCTCGTCTGCGGCGCGCTGCCGGGACGGTACTTGACGATGAAACGGTCGTGGGTGGGCGCCGATTGCAGGCCGGCCATGTTGACCCGGTCGGCGGCAAAGGCCGTAGACGAGGCGAGAGCGAGCGTAGTGGCAGCGACCAGCGCGCGTACGCGCAGGCCCGAGTAGTGCTGAGACATCAGTGAAACCCCCGAAGACTTTCGTGATGTGTGCCGCAAAATGCGACGAAACCGCCATGGACTGAACCGGCTCTTCGGCCGGCGGCATGGCGGCATGGCCTGACGCTGAACGTCAGAACATTGACGCTACGTGACCGTTTACGTGAAGTTCAAGTTGCAGGCGCAGCAATTTCACGCTTCAAAGTGCGACCCACATCACATATCCCGCGATCGCCCTGCCAAAAGTCATGATCCGGCCACGCAAGTGCGGCACCGGGCACACGGCACGCCGCTTGCAGACGGCGCCCGCGCACGGGCCTCGCACGAACGCGACCAGACGGCAGATTCAGGGATTTCGACGAGGCGTGGCGGTGAACGGGCCGGGGCGGTAGCCGTCGTCAGAGCATGCCCGTCTCGAGCCGCGCCACTTCAGACATCATCGTGCGGTTCCACGGCGGGTCGAAGACCAGCTCCACGTCGGCCTCGGCGACGGTGGGGATCATCTCCAGCTTGCTGCGGACGTCATCGACCAGGATGTCGCCCATGCCGCACGCCGGCGCGGTCAGGGTCATCTTGACCTCGATCATCCGCTGGCCGGCATCGGCAGGCAGCAGGTGGACCTCGTAGATCAGCCCCAGGTCGACGATGTTGACCGGGATCTCCGGATCGAAGCAGGTCCGCAACTGCTTCCACACCAGTTGCTCGACGGCCTCGTCGTCCGCGCCTTCCGGCAGTCGCAACGGTTCGGGGGGCTCCTTGCCCAGCGCGTCGGCATCGGACCCGGCGATGCGGAACAGGTTGCCTTCCACGAAGACGGTGTAGCTGCCTCCCAACGCCTGGGTGATGTAGCCCACGCTGCCCGCGGGCAGGTTGACCTCGTCCCCCTGGGGGACGAGGACGGCGGGGCAATCGCGTTCGAAGCGGACGGGTTCGCTGCTGCGGGAATACATGCCGGATCAGTTCAGGGTGCCGGAGGCTGGCACGAGACCTGCCATTGTACCGGCGCGGCCGGGGCCGGGCCGGCTATCCTGTCGGGCTGCCACCTTCTGCGAGTCGCCTCCACCCATGCCCGCCTCCCTCACCCGATCCACCGGCACCCGCCGCCCCAAGCACGGCGTGGGCGGTATGTCGTGGGCGCTGCTGGCGGTGGCGGTGTTCGGCTTTGCCGCGGTCTGGGTACTGCTGGGTAGCTACAGCGGCCGCCAGTACAGCTGGATGGCCCTGCTGGCGGCGCTGGACGTGGCCTGGGTGCTGCGTCTTGGTGGCTGGCGCCCGGGCGTCGGCCGGCTCGCCCTGGGCGTTACCGGCACCGGGCTGGCGATCGTCGTCGCCAACTGGTGGCTGATCGCGGCGCACCTGGGCGCGATGCTCGGCCTGCAGCCGTGGGAGTCGGCGTCCAAGCTGGGCCACAACCTCGCCTGGACGCTGGCCCAGCTCGCCAACGGGACCGCGGACCTGGCGTGGATTGCCGCGGCGTTGGTGCTGGCCGCGGTGGCTTCGCGTTGAGCCGGGGCGGGCCCGGCTTCAGTGCCCGCCGTCCAGCGCCTTGAGCTCACTCACCAGCGCAGCGGCCATCTCGGCTCCGTCGCCGTATAGCATCCGGGTGTTGTCGGCATAGAACAGCGCGTTCTCGATGCCGGCGAACCCGGTGCCCTTGCCGCGCTTGATGACGATGGTGTTGCGCGAATCGACAACGTCCAGGATCGGCATCCCGTAGATCGGGCTGGCCGGATCGGTCTTGGCCACCGGGTTGACCACGTCGTTGGCGCCGATCACAAGCGAGACATCGGTGGTGGCGAACTCCGGGTTGATGTCGTCCATGTCGGCGATGAGGTCGTAGGGCACTCCGGCCTCGGCGAGAAGTACGTTCATGTGCCCGGGCATGCGACCGGCGACCGGGTGGATCGCGAACTTCACCTTGACCCCGCGCTCGACCAGGCGCTGGGTCAGCTCCCATATCTTGTGTTGTGCCTGGGCCACGGCCAGGCCGTAGCCGGGGACGATCACCACCCGCTCGGCATAGGCCATCATCGCCGCGACATCGGCCGCATCGATCGAGCGCTGGCTGCCCGCGATCTCCTGGGCCGTACCGCCACCGCCGAAATTCGAGAACAGGACGCTGTGCACCGAGCGGTTCATCGCCTTGGCCATCAACCGCGTCAGCAGCATGCCCGCCGCCCCGACCATGGTGCCGGCGATGATCAGTGCCGGGTTGCCCAGCACGTAGCCTTCGAAGGCCACCGCAAGGCCGGTCAGCGCGTTGTACAGCGAGATCACCACGGGCATGTCGGCGCCGCCGATCGGCAGTGTCATCAGCACGCCCAGCGCCAGCGCCAGGGCGAAGAACACGATGATCGCGGTCAGGTCCAGGCTCTGTACGGCAATGCCGCCGGCCACCACCATCGCCACCAGCACCGCGGCGTTGAACAACTGCTGCGCCGGGAACACCACCCGCCGGTCGAGCCGACCGTCCAGCTTGGCCCATGCCACCACCGAGCCCGAAAGCGCCACCGCACCGATCGCCCCGCCCAGCACGGCCAGGACCACCGTCACCATCGAAGGCGGGGCGGCATCCAGCGATGCCTGCAGCCCGCGCAGGGTGCCGTCGTCCTGCCGGGCGGCAGACCAGCGCAGCAACTCGACCGCGCCGATCGCCGCCGCCGAGCCGCCGCCCATGCCGTTGTAGAGCGCGACCATCTGCGGCATGTCGGTGATCGCCACGCGCTTGCCCGACACCCAGGCCAGCACCGTGCCCAGCACCAGCGCGATGACGATCAACTCCAGGTTGTGCAGACCGGGCAGGAAGAAGGTGGCGGCAGTGGCGATCAACATTCCCCAGCCCGCCCACTGGATGCCGCTGCGCGCGGTGGCCGGCGAGGCCATGCGCTGCAGGCCGAGCAGGAACAGGGTCGCCGCGACCAGGTAGCTGGCGCCCGCCAGCAGCGCGGGGACGCTCATGGCTGGTCCCCGGGGCGCGGGGCGGGTTTGCGGCTGGACTTGAACATCTCGAGCATCCGCTCGGTCACCACGTAGCCGCCGGCAGCGTTGCCCGCGCCCAGCAGCACGGCGATGAAGCCGACCACCTTCTCGGCGGTCGTGTCGGCATGGCCGAGCACCACCATCGCGCCGACCAGCACGATCCCGTGGATGAAGTTGGACCCCGACATCAGCGGCGTATGCAGGATCACCGGCACCCGCGAAATGATCACGTGGCCGGCCACCCCGGCCAGCATGAAGATGTAAAGCGCATCCAGGCCGTCGATCATCTTGCCTCCGTGGGAACGCGGCATGCGCAGGGTGCCGCGGCGCATGGCGGCATCATAACCGGCGCCTGAATGGTGCCGACAGCCGGTCAACGCCGGGCGGCCGCCGGCGTTCTCCCCGGGTGCAGCCCGTGGGTTGCAAGCCGCCTGCCCCTGCACCTGCCCCGCCCCGGACACATGACGCCCGCATTCCATGACCGACCGTCGCCATACGCGGCCCGTGTACCGTCCCCGCGCAGCGGTGGGCGGCCCACCCGCACCGATGCACCTGCTGACGACCGATCGCTATGCTGCAGCTCGTGTCCGTCCATGACGAAACCCGGCCGCCCCCCGTGGCGGCCCCGATCCGATCCGCCGACGGCGACGGCGATGGCGTCGCCATCCCGGGGACGCTGGAAGCGTTCCTGGCCGGCATCCAGACCCGCGCATTCCGGTTCGCCGAGATCGGGCTGCGCCAGCGCGATGACGCGCTGGACGCGGTGCAGGACGCGATGGTGAAGATGCTCGCCTACGCCGACCGCCCGGCGACGGAATGGACGCCCCTGTTCTGGAGCATCCTGCGCAGCCGGATCGTCGACATCCAGCGTCGGCGCAGCCTGCGCCTGCGGTGGTTGGCGCCCAGCACCGACGACGAGCGCGACAACCCGGTGGAATGGGCGGACCCCAGCGCTGCAGGACCCGGTCGGACGCACGACGGGCAGGAGGCGTACCGGGAGCTGGCCGATGCGCTGCGACAGTTGCCGCGCAGGCAGCGCGAGGCGTTCACCCTTCGCATTCTGGAAGAGCTCGACGTAGCGACCACCTCACGTGTCATGGGCTGCAGCGAAGGCGCAGTCAAGACCCACCTTTTCCGCGCCCGCGAAGCGCTGCAACGGCACCTGGAACCCTGGCGATGAGCACACGAGATCCGAACCTGCAGGCACGGGATGGCGACGCCTTCGACAGCGCCATGCGGGCGCGATACGCGCAGGGCCTGCACTCGCTGCCGCCCTCCACCGCCGGCGCCCTGCGGGCGGCACGCCGGACGGCATTGGCCCCCGCCACCCGGCGGAAGCGGACGGCACCGGCGTGGCAGTGGGCCGGCGCCTTCGCCGCCGTGGCCGCGCTGGCACTGGGACTGCGCTTCGTCGCACCGGGGGCGGCCACCACCGCGATGGCCCCGCAGGTGGCCGCGGCGGACGCGATGGACGCGGACGGTCCGGCCGCTGATATCGAAGAGATCGTCGCCACCCTGGACGAGAACCCCGACATGTACCTCTGGCTGGCCGTCAACGACGACCTGCCCCCGACACGGGAGCCCTGAAATGCCGTCCCTGCCTTACCTGCCACGACGCCGGTGGCTGGCCACTGCCACGGCAACCCTGCTGCTGGCGGCGGGCACCGTCGCAGCCGGGCCCGCCACGCCAGGGGCCGCCACGCCACTGCCCGACTGGGACCGGCTGACGCCGCAACAGCGCGAGTTGCTGGTCACCCCGTTGCGCGAGCGCTGGAACAGCGAACCCGCCAACCGGCCACGCATGCTCGAGCATGCCCGGCGCTGGCGGGAGATGACCCCCGACCAGCGCCGGCAGGCGCGCTCGGGGATGGAACGCTGGCGCCACATGAGCCACGAACAGCGTGAACAGATGCGCTCGCTCTATGCGCGGATGCGTGCGCTGCCCCCAGGCGAGCGCGCGGCGCTGAAGGCGCAATGGCGGGCCATGACGGGCGAGCAGAGACGCGAATGGGTGCGCTCCAACCCGCCGCCGGAGCGCACCCGCGACGCCGACTGAAGTGGGGGCGCCGAGGCCTGGCCCGGTCCGGGCTCAGTCGCCCGTTGTTTGTGCCGCGGGGACCGGGGGGGCCGGGACTGGGGCGCGATCGGGCCACACCGTGCGTGCCAGCAGTTCGTCGTCCCAGTCGTACGACAGACGCCCGTCGCGGATGAACAGCGACACGAAGTTGAAGACGTTGCGCGCATACATCTCGCTGGCATGCAGGGCGCCCTGGCTGGCCAGGTCAACCGGCCCGGCGATCACCACGCCGCCCACGTCGACCGTTTCGCCCGGCCGGGTCAGCTCGCAGTTGCCGCCGCTTTCGGCGGCCAAATCGACGATGACGCTGCCCGGCTTCATGCCCGCGACCATGTCCGCCCCCACGATCCGGGGCGCCGGGCGTCCGGGCACGGCAGCGGTGCAGATCAGCACGTCCACCTGCTTGAGGTGCGCGGCCAGTCGCTTCTGCTGCTCGGCCCGCTCCTCCTCGGTGAGCGTGCGGGCGTAACCGCCCTCGCCCGCCGCCGACACGCCCAGGTCAAGGAAGCGGGCGCCCAGCGATTCGATCTGCTCGCGGGTTTCCGGCCGCACGTCGAACCCTTCGACCTGCGCCCCGAGGCGGCGCGCGGTGGCGATGGCCTGCAGGCCGGCCACGCCGGCGCCGATCACCAGTACCCGCGAGGGTCGGATCGTGCCGGCGGCGGTGGTCAGCATCGGGAAGAACCGCGGCACCAGTTGAGCTGCGAGCAGGGTCGCCTTGTAGCCCGCCATGCCGGCCTGGGAACTGAGCACGTCCATCGATTGGGCGCGCGTCGTCCGTGGCAACCGCTCAAGCGGGAACGCATGCAGGCCGCGCGTGCGGATCGCGTCGGCGCGCGCGGGATCGGCCTCCGGTGCCAGCAGGCCGACGATCGCCGCGCCTTCGCGCAGCTGCAGCAGGCGCTCCGGCACGGGGGGCCTGACGCAGAGCAGCACGTCACAGGCCAGGACCGCGTCGGCCGCGTCCAGCCCGGCCCCCGCTTCACGGTAGGCCTCGTCGGCAAACCCGGCGCGGCTGCCGGCGCCGTGTTGGACGCGTACGTGCGCGCCGGCGGCCACCAGCTTGCGACAGGTTTCCGGGGTCATCGCCACGCGACGTTCGCCCGGCGCGGTCTCGGCGACCACACCGACGGTCAGGGCAAGCGGTGCCTCGGTCATTCGATGTCCTTTCGTGGCCGGCGCCGGACGGCGTGCGGTCGAATCCTAACGAAAGGACGGGCCCGACGCGACGCGCGTCAGCGTCGGCGATCCATCGCAGGATGTCGTGCAGCCGCGAGCCGGGCGATGCCGGCTGCCCGGACGGGACGGGCTCAGTGCTGGCCGACCGCCTTGTCCAGGCGGTGGCGGACCTGGCGCATGGCCTCGTCGAAGGCGGTGCTCTCGGTCCCGGTTACCAGCCGGCCGGCGCCAGCCAGCACCGCCAGTTCCCGCGCGGTAGCGGCCAGGACGCGAACGCCGCGACGGTTGACCAGCAGCAGGCGCGCGGTCAGCGGGCTGACCCACGCGACCTTGGCAGGCACGACCTCGCCCTGGGTGTCGGTCAGTCGCACCCAGTCGCCGATGGCCAGACCGGCCAACGATGCGACCAACGCCGGGTCCGGCTCACCGGCGCCCGCGGCACCGGACAACCACACGCGACGCTCCTCGGAACCCTCGTCCTCGGCCTCGCCGGTACGAACCGGCTGCGCCTGCACGTTGCGCGGACGGTCGGGCGTCGCCAGTGCGTGCACCAGGCCGGCCAGGGCGTGGCGGGCGGCGCTGTCGTCCAGTCCCGAACTGGCCAGGCACTGCACGATCGCAGGCTCCAGGCCCAGCAGGTGGTCGGCCAGTTCCTTGCCACGGTGCTCTGCGGCAAGCCGGTCGGCTTCCAGCAGTGCATCGCCCAGGTTGAAGGCCTCGGCTTGGCGGGATGGCTCGTCGCCCTCGCGCAGTACCGTCTGGATCACGTGGTGGCGCCACGGCTCGGCCAGGAAATCGGCCACGGCGCGCGTCATGCGCTGGCCGCGGAGCCGGTCACCGACGGCGCTGTCGGCAGCGGCGCGTGCCGAACCCAGGCGTTCGCGGCCCATCGAGGCCTTCACCGCGCGCTGCTCCTGCAGGTCGACCCGGCGACGCTGCTGGTTCAGAAGTGCATCCAACTCGGCATGTGCGAGCTCGAACACCGCCATGTCCTCGTTGTACTCGGCCACGACCCGTTGCGAGGCGGCAGCCGCGCGATCCAGCAGCTCGCGGTCCTGGGGCGTAGTGGCCTGGTTGCCCTCGCATGCCTCGGTGATCGCATCCAGCAGCTTCCGGGCCGGGTGGTCATGGGCAACGAAGACGCTCTCGTCGGTCAGCGCCACCTTCACGTATGGCAGCACCAGCCGGGCATACAGGCGGCGGGCGCGATCCTGCAGCGAGTGGTTGCGGAACAGCGAATCGAACAACAGCGCAACCAGGTCGATGGCGTCCTCTTCCTGGGCGCTGAAGCGTGTCTGGTCGGGGTTGATGCCGATCCGGCGCGCGCCATCGGAGAGGTGGTCGCGGATGGTGTCGGCCAGGCGGCCGGACCCCGCAAGCGCCCGGGCAAAGGCATCCGGCGGCTCGTGCTGCATCATCGAGGCGACGCTCAGCATCTCCTCGACGCGCATTTCGCGCTTGGCGGCCGCTGCCGCCGCCGCGGCCGGTGCCGAGGCGTGGCCCGGCGTGGTCGAGCCGACCCCCTGCTGCCTGAGTCCCTCCCGCCAGGTCTGCAGGAGTGCACGCAGGTCGGCCAGCTCCTGGGCGACATGTTCGCGCAGCTCCCCCGGGGAGGCAGGCGCGGCCGGCGACGGGGCCTGGGGCTGCTCACGGCCGGGAACGCTTTCCAGACCGGGCACGGAGAACGCGCCCGGGTCCGCATGCGCTTGCGGCTGGGGTTGCGGCCGGGATTGCGTCTGTGGCTGCGCCTGCGGCTGGCGCGGCTCCACGGTGTCGGCAACGAACGGTTGCGACGGACGCGTGGCGTGGTGGGGTTCGGGACTAGCGACACCGTATCCGGCCGAGGCCAGCAGGGTGTTGATGCGCCCGTAGAAATCACCCAGCAACATCGCCAGGTCCTGCTCGTACTGGCGGAACATCAGCGAACGCACCGACGCCGACGGCTCGGCTTCGCGGAAGGTCTCCACGAACGCCGCGGCCAGGCGGTCGGGGCCGATCGGATTCATCTCGCAGGTGGTGCCCAACGCGGCACTCAGCGTCGTCAGGCGACCCCGCAACATCTCCAACGGTCGCTGGTAGCGGCCCTGTAGTGCCTCGGACAGGCGCTGGCCCTGCAACTGGAACTCAAGCTGCTCGTCGTCGATCAGGCCAAGCGGCAGTTCACCGCGGTTGCGCACGCGCAGGCCGCGGAAGTCGTCGAAGCCCTGGCCCAACTGCTGCCGGAAGCGCATGGCGAGCGTGGCATTCTGCTGCCGCAGCAACCGCAGCGATCCCAGGTCCTCGAAGTGGCCGGGGCCGGCCATCCCGTTGGGCACCGCGTTGTTGAGCGACTGTTCGACACCGCGGAAGACCATCGCCGGAAGGCCGCCAAGCTGCTCCAGCGCCAGGCGTTTGACCTCCTCCAGGACGCGCAGAGGCTCCATTGGAGATGCATTGACCACGCCAAGCGGGCTATTGGACACGATGGATCCCCCGGTGAAGCTGAGGCGACGCGGACTGGGTGACGCTGGGCGTCGCCTACGACACACGCTGCAGCATAGTGGCAAGATGGGTCAGCCAGCAGGCCGCTTGACGATTATGTGACTGATGTCCCCAAAACTCCCTGATACCGACGCCGAGACCCGCGCCGGTGGCGCCTTCGAGGGCCCCTTGCTCCTCGCCCTGGACGCCCGCCGGTCCGTACCGGCCAAACAGCTGTCGAGTCCCGGCCCGGACTCCGCCACGGTGTTGCGGATGCTGCGCTCGGCCGTGCGCGTTCCCGACCATGGCAAGCGTGTGCCGTTCCGGTTCCTGTCCATCCAGGGCGAGGCGCGCCACGCGCTGGGTGAACGGCTGGCGGGGCTTGCCCTGGCCCGGGACCCGGACGCAGCCGCCTCGGCGCTGGAGAAGGAACGCGCGCGTTTCTGCCATGCCCCCGTGGTGCTGGTGGTGGTCGCGCGGCTGGGACCGGACGCGAAGATCCCCGAACAGGAGCGCCTGCTGACCGCCGGCTGCGTCTGCTTCGCTCTGCTCCAGGCGGCCCAGGGGCTGGGCTTCGGAGCCACCTGGCTGACCGGTTGGCCCGCCTACGATCGGGACGTGCTGGCCTTGCTGGGGCTGGAGGCGGACGAGCACGTCGCCGGCTTCATCCATATCGGGACCCCCCGCCTGGATGCGCCGGAGCGCGACCGCCCGGATCCACGGACGCTGCTCACGCCGTGGACCGGCACATGAGCGGCGCGCCGGCGCTCTACCTGGTTGACGCGAGCCTCTACGTCTTTCGCGCCTGGCACTCGATGCCGGACGAGTTCAGCGACGCCGACGGCTGGCCCTGCAACGCGGTCCAGGGCTTCGCCCGGTTCCTGATGGAACTGCTGGACCGGGCCAGGCCGCAGCATGTGGCGGTGGCGTTCGACGAAGCGCTCGACTCGTGCTTCCGCAATGCGCTCTACCCCGCCTACAAGGCCAACCGCGAACCCGCGCCCGAGGCCTTGAAGCGCCAGTTCGCCCACTGCCAGGCACTGGTGGCGTCGCTGGGGCTGGCCGTGCTCTCCCATCCCGAATACGAGGCCGACGACCTGATCGGTACGGCTGTGCACGGCGCACGGCGTCGCGGTATGCGGTCAGTGATCGTGTCGGCCGACAAGGACCTCTCGCAACTGCTGGGCGAGGGTGACGAGCAATGGGACTTCGCCCGCAACCAGCGCTGGTCCGCGGACGGCGTGCATGCGCGCCATGGGGTACACGCACACCAGATCGCCGACTACCTCGCCCTTACCGGTGATGCGATCGACAACATCCCGGGCGTCCCCGGCATCGGCGCCAAGACCGCCGCGGCCCTGCTTGCCCATTTCGGCACGCTGGATGCCCTGTTGCTGCGTGTGGACGAAGTCCCCTACCTGCGCCTGCGCGGCGCCAAGGCGTGCGCCGAACGCCTGCGCCTGCACCGCGACCAGGCCCTGCTGTGCCGGCAGTTGGCGACCATCGCGTTGGATGCCCCGGTGCCGGAAGGCGACCCGACGTTTGGCCGCCGCCATGCCGATGCCGACGCGCTGGGAAGGCTATGCGAGCACCTCCGGTTCGGGCCGATGACCCGGCGCCGGCTTTACCAGACCGCGGGCCTGGCGTTCACCCCACCGGGTGCGGCGGTGTTGGACGCATGACGACGAACCCGCCCGCAAGCCGCTAGCATCGACGCATGACCCACGACCCATCCGACTCCAACCCCGAGCTTCTCTACGAAGGCGCCTGGCTGCGCATGCTGCGGCGGGGCCAGTGGGAATACGCCGAGCGCACCCATGGCAACGGCATGGCGGTGATCGTGATCGCGGTGACCCCGGCCGACACCGTGCTGTTCGTCGAGCAGTACCGCATACCGCTGGGGGCACGCACCATCGAGATGCCCGCAGGCCTGGTCGGCGATGACCATGCCCACGACACACTGGCCGATGCCGCCCGCCGCGAACTGGTCGAGGAGACCGGCTGGCATCCCGCGCACGTGGACGTGCTGCTGGTGGGACCCACGTCCTCGGGCATGAGCAACGAGCGCATCGCCTTCGTCCGTGCCCGTGGCCTGACCCGCGTCGGCGAAGGTGGCGGAGTGGGCAGCGAGGACATCACCGTTCACGAAGTGCCGCGGGCGCAGGCCCCGGCGTGGCTCATGGGCAAGCAGGCCGAAGGGTTCGAGCTGGACCTGAAACTGTGGGCGGGCTTGTGGATGATCGAACACAACCCGGACGGGTCACGGGCAGGGCCAGCGTAGGCCCCGGCCGGGTGCCGTTGCGGCCCGCCTTCCCGCTTGCCCGGCTTCGCCACCGGTCCTGCAGGAGCGACGCGAGTCGCGATTGCGCGGTTCCCGGGTTCCGGGCTCCAGGGCGCCGCAGCTACATGGCCTCCCTGCTGGGCATCCGCCACGTTACCTCGCTCCTGCAGGCGCCCTGCGGCAATCGCGGCTGAAGCCGCACCTGCAGTGCGGGACGGCACGGCACGCGCCTACGCGAATCGATCCGTCGCCCGCACCAGCGCGTCGACGTTCTCCGCCTCGAATGCCGAATGCCCGGACGCGGGCGTGATCACGAGTTCCGCCCTGGGCCACGCCTTGTGCAGGTCCCAGGCATTGGCGACCGGGCACACCACGTCATAGCGCCCATGCACGATCACGCCCGGGATTTCGGCGATCCGGCCGGCGTCGCGAAGCAACTGGTCGTCGCACTCGAAGAAGCCGCCATTGACGAAGTAGTGGTTTTCGATGCGCGCGAATGCCAATGCGAAGTGCGGGTCCTCGTGGCTGCTGGCGAAGTCAGCATCGATGTGCAGGAAACTGGTTGCGCCTTCCCACACGCTCCAGGCCTTCGCAGCCTCGAGCCGCACGGACTCCTCCGCGGAGGTGAGTCGGCGATGGTAGGCCCCGATCAGGTCCTTGCGCTCCACCTCGGGGATCGGCGCCAGGTAATGCTCCCAGGCATCGGGGAACAGGCGTGAAGCCCCTTCCTGGTAGAACCATTCCAGTTCCCAGCGGCGCAGCATGAAGATACCGCGCAGCACCAGTTCGCTCACCTTGTCCGGGTGCGCCTGGGCATAGGCCAGCGCAAGCGTCGAGCCCCATGACCCGCCGAATACCTGCCAGCGCCCGACTTCAAGGTGGCGGCGCAGCCGCTCGATGTCCTCGACCAGGTCCCAGGTGGTGTTGTCGACCAGGTCGGCGTGGGGGACCGAGCGCCCGCTGCCGCGCTGGTCGAACAGCACGATCCGGTACTTGGCCGGGTCGTGGAAGCGACGCATCTTGTCGCTGCAGCCGCCGCCCGGCCCGCCGTGCAGCAGCACCACCGGCTTGCCCTCGGGGTTGCCGCACTGCTCGTAGTACAGGGTGTGGCGGTCGTCGACCTCCAGCGTGCCGATGTCGTAAGGCTGGATCTCGGGATAGAGGCTGCGCATGGGGATCTCGCGGGGAAAGCTGGCGCGCCAGTGTAACGACGCCTTCGTGCGCCGGCAGCCTCAGCCCGGACGGCGACCCAGGGTCACGCGATCACGCTGCTCCAGGTCCTGCGCGGTATGGACATCGACCAGTCCGGCACCCGTCAGAAGGCTGCGCACCGCCTCGCCCTGCTCCCAGCCGTGCTCGATCAACAGCCAGCCACCCGGCTCGAGGAACGCCGGGGCGTCCCGGCTGATCGTGCGGATCGCATCCAGTCCGTCCACGCCCGAAGCCAGTGCGCTGCGCGGCTCGTGGCGCAGGTCGCCCTGGACCAGGTGTGCGTCACCGTCGGCGATGTAGGGCGGGTTGCTTGCGATCAGGTCGAACCGCCCGCCGGCCACCGCGCAGAGCCAGTCGCCCTGGCGGAAGGCCACGTTGGCCACGCCCAGCGCCTTCGCATTGGCACGCGCAACCGACAGCGCGTCGCCGCTGGCATCGGTCGCCAAGACGCGGGCGGCCGGCCGTTCAGTCGCGATGGACAGGGCAATGGCACCACTGCCGGTGCCCAGGTCCAGCACGCGCGTTGGGGTGTCGGTGGAGAGCCGCGCCAACGCGAGCTCGACAAGGCATTCGGTGTCCGCCCGCGGAATCAACGTGGCGGGCGACACCTTCAGGTCGAAGCGCCAGAACCCGCGGTGACCGATGAGGTAGGCCACCGGTTCGCCGGCCTGGCGCCGCGCAAGCCAGCCCCGGAACCGCTGCAGTGCGTCGTCGTCCAGCTCGTCGTCGGCATGCGCGTACAGCCAGGCGCGGGACCGGCCCAGCGCATGCGCGAGCAGCACTTCGGCATCGGCACTGTCGATACGCTGGCGCGCATCACGCAACGTCGCATCTATACGGGCCATCGTGCCGTATCCCCTTTCAGCCACTTCCAACGCCTCGCCTTGCCAGCGCGCATCGTACGCGGCACGCAGGCGTCCCATCCCTCCCTGGTACCCCTCCCGCATGTCTTCCGTTCGCAATGTCCTGACCCACTCGGCACTGGCGCTCACCGCCCTGCTCACGACCGGCTGCGAAAGCGCGCTGTTCGCGTTCGCCAACCGCAACGTCGCACCGCCGGAAGTCTCGGTCACGTATGCGCCCGACCTCGGCCTCGCCCTGGATGTCTACCGGCCCCAGGGCCCGCAGCCGGGCAACGCACCCGCACCCACCGTGGTGTTCTTCTACGGGGGTGGCTGGCAACGCGGCGAGCGCGCGCAGTACCGGTTCATCGGACGGCGTCTTGCGCAGAACGGCATCCTTGCGATCGTCGCCGACTACCGGACGTTCCCGACCGCAGGCTTCCCCGCATTCGTGGACGATGCCGCGCGCGCCGTCGCCTGGACCCGTGACAATGCCCACGAGCATGGCGGCGATCCGGGCCGGCTGTTCGTCGCCGGGCATTCGGCGGGTGCGCAGATCGCTGCGCTGGTGGGGACGGACGCGCGTTACCTGGAGCGCCAAGGCATGAAGCCAGGCGACCTTGCCGGCGTCATCGGGCTGGCGGGGCCCTACGACTTCGAGATCACCGGCCAGTACCGCCAGGTGTTCGGCCCCATCGCGCAGTGGCCGCAGGCCCAGGCGATCAATTTCGTCGACGGCCGTTCGCCTCCGTTCCTGCTGATCCACGGCACCGGCGACCGCGTGGTGGAAGCGCGCGACAGCCGGCAGATGGACGACAAGCTGACCGGCGCGGGCGTGCGCTCGGAGTTGCTCATGCTGGCCGACGCCGGCCACAGCGCGCCCCTGCTGGCGTTGTACGACCCTGGGCGCCTGCCGCAGGTGCTCGATGCAATCGTCGGATTCGTGGCCCGGACACCGCCGCCGCCGGCGCAGTGAGCCCGCCTGGGCGCCCCGTCCGTCCTCAGCTCGACCTTGTATCCGGACGGCCGTGGCGCCAGCTAAGGAGTGCGGAAGGGCGCCTTTGATAGATTCAGTCTATCGAATCAATACAATCAATCGATTTGAATGATTGATTGTCCCCGCCTATCATCTCCGCAGCTTTCACCTGCCCCCACATATGCAAGGAGTCATTGCGAATGTCTTTGATCAACACCCAGGTACCGCCGTTCAAGGCCCAGGCGTTCCACAACGGCAAGTTCGTCGAGGTCACCAACGAGACCCTGAAGGGCGAGTGGTCGGTCATCGTGTTCATGCCGGCCGCCTTCACCTTCAACTGCCCGACCGAAGTCGAGGACGCGGCCGACAACTACGACGAGTTCCAGAAGGCCGGCGCCGAGGTCTACATCGTCACCACCGACACCCACTTCTCGCACAAGGTGTGGCACGAGACCTCACCGGCGGTCGGCAAGGCGAAGTTCCCGCTGGTCGGTGACCCGACCCACGCGCTGACCAAGGCGTTCGGCGTCCATATCGATGAGGAGGGCCTGGCCCTGCGCGGCACCTTCATCGTCAACCCCGAGGGCATGATCAAGGCCTACGAGGTGCACGACAACGCGATCGCACGCGACATGAAGGAAGCACTGCGCAAGCTCAAGGCCGCGCGCTACGTCGCCAACCACCCCGGCGAGGTCTGCCCGGCCAAGTGGAAGGATGGCGAGAAGACCCTCAAGCCGTCGCTTGACCTGGTCGGCAAGATCTAAGGCCACCGCGGTTGCGGAAGCCCGGGCGGTCCGCCGCCCGGGTCATCCCTGCGGCTGCTTGCATCAGCGGCCTGGGCTCGCCGGCCACACCCCTCCCGGCTTCCTCCCCGGCCCCGGCCGCTCCTGCAAGCATCCCGGCTCGCCGCGGCGACGTCTCCATCGCCTGCACGCGCCAGCCAAGGCCCTTAGCCTCCGGCTCCCGTACACGGCCCGGCCATCCCAGGGGGCGGCGGCGCGCATCTGTCCAGTCCTCCGGACCCTCTTTCTACTCTTCCTTCCCTCGTGGAGCCCCACGCCATGCTCGACGCCGACCTCAAGCCCCAGCTGTCCGCCTACCTGGAAAAACTCCAGCTGCCGATCCAGCTCATCGCTTCGCTGGATGAGGGCGAACCTTCGCGAGAGCTCGAGTCGCTGTTGAAGGACATCGCCTCGTTGTCTGAGAAAGTCAGCTACGAGCGCCGCGACGACGATGCCCGCCGGCCGTCCTTCGCGATCGTTCGCCCCGGCTCGGATGTGGAAGTGCGTTTCGCCGGAATCCCGATGGGCCACGAGTTCACCTCGCTGGTACTCGCGCTGCTGCAGGTCGGCGGGCACCCGGTGAAGATCGACGACGCGGTGCAGGACCAGGTGCGGGCACTGCAAGCCCCTGCGGCGGACGGCAGGTTCCGCTTCGAGACCTACATGTCGCTGTCCTGCCAGAGCTGCCCGGACACCATCCAGGCGCTCAACGCGATGAGCGCGATCAACCCGAACATCACCCACGTCGCCATCGACGGGGCGCTGTTCCAGGAAGAAGTGGAATCGCGCGAGGTCATGGCGGTGCCGACCGTGTTCCTCAACGGTGAGCTGTTCGGCAACGGCCGCATGGAAGTCCAGCAGATCCTGGCGAAACTCGACACCGGCGCAGTCGCGCGCTCGGCCGAGCAGATCAAGGCCAAGGCACCGTTCGACGTGCTGGTCGTGGGCGGCGGGCCGGCCGGCGCGGCGGCGGCGATCTACGCCGCGCGCAAGGGCATCCGCACCGGCGTCGCTGCCGAGCGCTTCGGCGGTCAGGTGCTCGACACCATGGCGATCGAGAACTTCGTCTCGGTGCAGTACACCGAAGGCCCGAAACTCGCGGTCGCGCTGGAACAGCACGTGCGCGAGTACGAGGTCGACGTCATGAACCTGCAGCGCGCCAGCGCGCTGCTGCCCGCGCGCGCGCCGGGCGGCCTGATCGAGCTGCAGCTGGAGAACGGCGCGACGCTCAAGGCCAGGACAGTGATCCTCTCCACCGGCGCACGCTGGAGGCAGATGGGCGTGCCTGGCGAAGAGGTCTACAGGAACAAGGGCGTGGCCTATTGCCCGCACTGCGATGGCCCACTGTTCAAGGGCAAGCGCGTGGCCGTGATCGGCGGCGGCAACTCCGGCGTCGAAGCCGCAATCGACCTGGCCGGCATCGTCGCCCACGTCACCCTGGTGGAGTTCGACGCCAGCCTGCGCGCCGATGAAGTCCTGCAGCGCAAGCTGCGCAGCCTGCCGAACGTGGAGATCGTTCTCAGCGGCCAGAGCACCGAGGTGCTGGGTGACGGCAACCGGGTCACCGGGCTGGTGGTCAAGGACCGCGAAACTGGCGCGTCGCGCACGATCGGGCTGGAGGGCGTGTTCGTGCAGATCGGACTGCTGCCCAACACCGAGTGGCTCAAGGGCGCCGTCGAGCTGTCGGCGCGCGGCGAGATCGTGATCGACGAGCGTGGCGCGACCAACGTACCGGGCGTGTTCGCCGCGGGCGATGCCACCACGGTTCCGTACAAGCAGATCGTGGTCGCCATGGGCGCCGGCAGCACCGCCGCCCTGAGTGCCTTCGACCACCTGATCCGGATGCCCACCGACGCCGCCGCGGCGACCGCCACGCCGGTGACCGAGGCGGAATCGGAACCGGCCTGAGGGAGGTTGGTTGCTTGATTGCCCGAGCCCGTAACACGCCATCGGTCAGGGCCTTGCGCAACACCCGGAGCCCCCGCGCCGGTGGGGGGTCGCGGCCGGCGTGCGCAGGCCGGGGCCCACGGCGATACTCCCCACGCCATGGCCACGGTGCGCCCACATGAACCTGCGCGACCTGAAGTACCTCGTTGCACTTGCCGACCACAAGCACTTCGGGCGTGCCGCGGGGGCCTGCTTCGTCAGCCAGCCGACGCTGTCCACGCAGATCCGGAAGCTCGAGGACGAGCTGGGCGTGTCGCTGGTTGAGCGCGCTCCGCGGCGGGTGATGCTGACCCCCGTGGGCCGCGACATCGCCGAGCGCGCGCGCAAGGTGATCAGCGACGTCGAGCAGATGTCCGAGATTGCCCGCCGCAGCCAGGACCCGGAGGCGGGGACCGTGCGGCTGGGGCTGTTCCCCACGCTCGGCCCCTACCTGTTGCCGCACGTGGTGCCCGGCCTGCGCAAGCGCTTCCCGCGACTGGAACTGCTGCTGGTCGAGGAAAAGACCGACCAGGTGCTGGCGCGCCTGCGCGACGGCCGCCTGGACGCGGGCATCCTCGCCCTGCCGATCCACGACGACCAGCTGCATGTCGAGCCGCTGTTCGACGAACCCTTCCTGCTGGCGGTCCCCCAGGAGCACGCCCTGGCGAAGCAGCCTTCGCTGGACATCGGCCAACTGGACGACCAGCACCTGTTGCTGCTGGAGGAAGGCCACTGCCTGCGTGATCAGGCACTGGACGTGTGCCGGTTGTCGGGCGCAAGCGAGCGTGACGGTTTCCGCGCCACCAGCCTGGAAACGCTGCGGCAGATGGTGGCGGCGGGCGTGGGCATCACGTTGTTGCCGATGCTGGCCGTGCAGCCGCCGGTGCCGCCCTCCCCCGACGTTCGACTGCTGCGGTTCAAGGGCGAGGCACCGCACCGCCAGATCGCCATGGTGTGGCGTCGGAGTTCGGCCATGGACGGCTTCCTCGGGCAGCTGGCGGCCGAGTTCAAGCGGTTGCCCGCCGCGCTCCTGCAGCCGCCGAAAGCCGCCCGCAAGGGCTGACGCCTGCCCTAGAAGGCCCCGTCGACGCCGCTGGCGCAGGCCACGCCGGTTCCACCCAGCCCGCAATAGCCGCCGGGGTTCTTGGACAGGTACTGCTGGTGCTCGTCCTCGGCGTAGTAGAACGTCGGCGCCGGATGGACGATCTCCGTGGTGATCGGGCCAAAGCCGGCCTCGGTCAGCCGCGCCTGGAACGCGTCGTGCGACGCCAACGCCGCGAGGTACTGGGCCTGGCTGGTGCAGTGGATGGCCGAACGGTACTGGGTGCCGGCGTCATTGCCCTGGCGCATGCCCTGGGTGGGGTCGTGGCCCTCCCAGAACGCCTGCAACAGCGTCTCCAGCGACGTGGCCGCTGGATCGAAGACCACCAGCACAGCTTCGGTGTGGCCGGTCTGGCCGCTGCACACCTCGCGGTAGGTCGGGTTGGGTGTGTAGCCACCGGCGTAACCCACCGCCGTCGTGACCACCCCCTCCTTGTTCCAGAACAACCGCTCCGCGCCCCAGAAGCAGCCCATGGCGAAATGGATCCGTTCCAGCCCGGTGAACGAGCCCTTCAGCGGCCGGCCGTGCACGTGGTGGCTGTTGTGCAGCGGCGGCGGCGTTTCACGCCCGGGGAGGGCGTCTCCGCGACCGGGCATGCGTTGTTTGTAGGCACCGATGCCGGGCATGGCGACGCTCCTGTTGGCTGGGTTCCTTGGATATCGGGGAGTGCGCCTGGGGGATCAAGGTTCACCGCGCGTCCGCGGGGATCACGCAGTGCCGGGAAGGCCCTCTCCAAGACCCTCCAGCCGGGCCGGGTCCGCGTCACCTTCGCCCAGGCCCAGCGCATCGACGATCGCCCGGGCCTGCGGCCAGGCCGCCGCGGGTACGCACACCTGCACCACGCCGAACAGCGGCAACTCGCCCATGCCGCCAACCAGAGCCTCGCCCTTCAGGAACACCGGGATGTCCGCCGCCTCCAGCGCGTGTCGCACCAGGTGGGCATCGATCAGGTTGGCGGCGTCGTAAACAGGCTTCATGGGGACCTCCAGTGCGTCGCCGAAGCATAGTCGCAGGCCCGCGAAGCCGGCGTCGCAAGGGTCCAGCCGCTAGACTGGCCACTTTCCCGCGCCGACCCCTACGCATGTCCGCAACGCCAGACACACCCGATGCCAGCGCCACGCCCGAGAAGAGCGACTTCATCCGCCAGATCGTCCGCGACGACCTTGCCAGCGGGAAGCACGCCACGGTCAAGACCCGCTTCCCGCCCGAACCCAACGGCTACCTGCACATCGGCCACGCCAAGGCGATCTGCCTGGACTTCGGCCTCGCCGCGGAATTCGGCGGCGTGTGCAACCTGAGGCTGGACGACACGAACCCGGCCAAGGAAGACCCCGAATACGTGCGCGCCATCCAGGAGGACGTTCGCTGGCTCGGTTTCCAGTGGCACGACCTGCGCCACGCCTCGGATTACTTCGAGGTGTTCCACCTTGCCGCGGAAAAGCTGATCCGGCAGGGCGATGCCTTCGTCTGCGACCTCACCGCCGAGCAGGTGCGCGAGTACCGCGGCACGTTGACCGAGCCGGGCCGGCCGTCGCCGTTCCGCGACCGCGGCGTGGGAGAGAACCTCGAACTGTTCCGGCGCATGCGCGCGGGCGAATTCGCCGATGGCAGCCACACGCTGCGCGCGAAGATCGACATGGCCAGCGGCAACATCAACCTGCGCGACCCGGCGCTGTACCGCATCAAGAAGGTCGCCCACCAGAACACCGGCGATGCGTGGCCGATCTACCCGATGTACGACTTCGCGCACTCCCTGAGTGACGCGATCGAGGGCATCACCCATTCGCTGTGCACGCTGGAATTCGAAGACCATCGCCCGCTGTACGACTGGTGCGTGGACAGGGTCGACCTGGCCGGCTCGCCGGAACTGCTCGAGCCGCTGGCGTCCAGGGGCCTGCCGCGCGAAGCGGCCAAACCCCGCCAGATCGAGTTCTCACGCGCCAACCTCACCTACACGGTGATGAGCAAGCGCAAGCTGATGGCGCTGGTGCAGGCCGGCCTCGTGGACGGTTGGGACGACCCCCGCATGCCCACCCTGCAGGGCATCCGCCGCCGTGGCTATACGCCGGCATCGCTGCGCCTGTTCGCCGACCGCCTGGGCGTGAGCAAGCAGAACTCGCTGATCGACTACGCGGTGCTGGAAGGGTGCCTGCGGGAGGACCTGGATGCGCGTGCGCCGCGCCGCATGGCGGTGGTCGAGCCGTTGAAGTTCACGTTGACCAACCTGTCCGACGACCACGCCGAAACGCTGACCTTCTCCAACCACCCCAAGGACGAGGGGTTTGGCTGCCGCGAGGTGCCGTTCTCGAACGAGCTGTGGATCGAACGCGACGACTTCGCCGAAGTGCCGCCCAAGGGCTGGAAGCGGCTGGTGCCCGGCGGCGAGGTGCGGCTGCGGGGCGCCGGGATCGTGCGCTGCGACGAGGTGGTCAGGAACGGCGCCGGTGAGATCGTGGAGCTGCGGGGCACGCTCGACCCCGCTTCGCGCCCCGGCATGGAGGGCGCCAACCGCAAGGTCAAGGGCACCATCCACTGGGTCAGCGCGCGCCATGCGGTCCAGGCGCACATCCGCCTGTACGACCGGCTGTTCACCGTGCCCGATCCCGACGACGACGAGGCCGGCGGCACGTACCAGGACCGGCTCAATCCCGACTCGCGCCGCACGGTGGCCGGCTACGTCGAGCCATCGGTCGCGCAGGCCGCGCCGGAGACGGCGTTCCAGTTCGAACGCCTGGGCTACTTCGTTGCCGACCGCCACGACCATCGCAGCGATGCACCGGTCTTCAACCGAGCCGTGACCCTGCGCGATACGTGGGCAGCCCGGGCCTGATGCTGTACGCGCAGGTCCACCTCACGCTTCCGGCCTGGGTGCACGAGCACGTCGACGGCAACCGTACCTGGCCCGGCGACGAAGCCAAGGTCGCGCTCGCCATCGAGCTGTCGCGCCTGAACATCGAGGCGCGCAGTGGCGGCCCGTTCGGCGCCGCGGTGTTCGGGCCCGACGACCGTATCGTCGCGGTCGGTGTCAACCGGGTCCTGCCGCAGCAGTGCTCGCTGGCGCACGCCGAGACGATGGCCTACATGCTCGCGCAACAACGCGCCCAGCGCTCGCGCCTGAACGAGCTCGAGGACGGCACTCGGCTGGGACCCTTTACGCTGGCGACCTCGGCCCAACCGTGCTGCCAGTGCTACGGCGCCACCTTCTGGGCCGGCATCGACCGGCTGTTGATCGGCGCCCGGAGCGAGGACGTGGAGTCACTGACCGAGTTCGACGAAGGACCGCTGCCCGCCGACTGGGCAGGGGAACTGCAACGCCGGGGAATCGAGGTCGTGCGCGACCTGCACCGTGACGCGGCGCGCGCGGTGCTCGAGCAGTACGGCCAGCTGGGCGGCACGTACTACTGAAGCCGGCGAACGGCCCTGTCCGGCCGGCGGCACCAAAGGAGGGACGCGGGATGAAGGCCGATGGATTACTGCTGTACTGCCGTTCCGGCTTCGAGCCGGAACTGGCCGCCGAACTTGTCGACCGTGCGGCCGACGCCGGCCACCCGGGCTACGCACGCACCCAGCGCGGCGACGGCCACGTTTCATTCTTCTGCGACCGCCCCGACGCGCTGGACCGCGTCCTGCCGCTGCACCGCCTGATCTTCGCCCGGCAGAAGTTGCGGCGGCTGGCGGATCTGCCGGGGCTGGACCCGAGCGATCGTGCGACGCCGCTGCTGGCGGCGCTGGAATCGGTATACGGCGGGCAACCCGACGTCCCGGTGTTCGGCGAGCTGTGGACCGAACACCCCGACTCCGACACCGGCAAGCCGCTGGCCGGCCTTGCGCGCGGGTTCGGAAATGCGCTGCGACCGCTGCTGCGCCAGGCCCGCTGGCTGACCCCCCAGCCCGACCCGGGGCGGCCACGCCTGCACGTGGTGCTGCTCGGAGGCACGCACCTGGTACTGGCCACGTCCGATCCTGCCGACAGCGCGCCGTGGCCGATGGGCATCCCTCGCCTGCGCATGCATGCCGACGCCCCCAGCCGCTCCGCACTCAAGCTGGAGGAAGCGTTGCTCACCCTGCTGGACGAGGACGAGCGCGAGAGAATGCTCCGCGACAACATGCAGGCCGCCGACCTCGGCGCGGCACCGGGCGGCTGGACCTGGGTGCTGATGCGCCACGGCATGAAGGTCACCGCGGTCGACAACGGTCCGCTGCGTCAGGCCCTGCTCGACAGCGGCCGCGTGGACCACCTGCGTGCCGACGGCTTCACCTGGCAGCCTGCGCGAACGCTCGACTGGATGGTGTGCGACATGGTCGAGCAGCCCAGGCGGGTGGCAGAACGCATGGCCACGTGGCTGCGGGAGGGGTGGTGCCGCAATACGGTCTTCAACCTCAAGTTGCCCATGAAGAAGCGCTGGGAAGAGACCCGGATCTGCCTGGAGGGCCTGGAGCAGCAGGCCCATCGGCCGCTGGAGATCCGCGCGCGGCAGCTGTACCACGACCGCGAGGAGATCACCGTCTTCGCCCGGCCGGCGGCGCGCTAGACGCGCGCGAGACCGGAGAGGGAAGCGGTTGTTCCAGCCCCTCCCTATTCAGCCGCGGTTTCGACCCTACACGCTGGATTGACCGCGTGGCGCCTAGGGTCGCCGGACCCCATACCCGAGAGGGACCGGAACCATGAAGACCACGAGTTCGAACGTTCGCAAGACCCATATCACCCTCGCCCTCATGGCCGCCTTGGGCATGTCGGGCGCCGCCGTGGCGCAGGACTCCGAGGCCGCCGCCGAAGCCGAAGCCGAAGCCAATGCCGAACTGGCGGTGATGGACGCCAATGCCGCACGCGAGGCCGCCGAGGCCGCCCAGGAAGCCGCGGAGGCTGCCGCCGCCATTCGCGACTCGGGTTCGATGTCGGCCCATGGCGCGGCCACGGCCGAGGCAACCGCGCACACGGCACATGAGTCGTCGGTCGATGCGCAGCTGGCCGCCAACGAGGCGGTCAATGCCGCCAACGACGCGCTCGGCGCCGAGACCGGAGCAGACGATGGCGACCAGAAGGTCGGTTCCGCTGTCGAAGTCCGCCAGGCCGCGATTAAGGCAGAGGCGGCAAGCAACGCCACTGCTGCTGCTGCGGCACGCGCGCAGATGGCCGCGGAAGCCACTGCCCACGCCACGATGGAACCGGCGCCCGCCGTTGCGGTGGTGCCGGTCGTGCCGGTCGTGCCGGTCGCCCCCGCGGTCGGTGCACCCGTCTACACCGGTGCCATCGTCCAAGCCAACGGAACCCTGATCGTGGATTTCTCGTCGCTGGACCTGGACGGCAATGGCTACCTGGGCCGCGACGAGGTCTCGGGCTACGCCACGCTTTCGGGTGAGTTCGACATGGTCGACACCGACCGCGATGGGCAGCTCAGCCCGGCTGAAATGCAGGCCCGACGCTGACCCAGGGAGCCGGGCGCAGGCAACCCTGGCTCGGCCCGTGTTGACGCCGGATCGTTGATCCGGATAGCGCCCCGCCTTGTGCGGGGCGCTTTCTCGTGGAGGCGGGGGAAGCCAGCCCCGGCCCGCTTCAGAGTCCGGCGGCGCGCTTCCACAGTGCGTGGGTCACCGGTGCCAGCTGCCCCGCCCAGCCGAGTAAGGTGCCGCGCACCAGGGTCGGCACCACGGCATCGTTCGAGAACAGCCCGTTCAGGCCCTCGAAGGCGTGGGCGGCCACTGCGTTCTCGCTGCGGCGCATGCGCGCCCAGCGCTCGATCCAGCGGACCGACTCCCACCCGCCGCCCCTCGAGCGGACGCCCGCGTACATGTCACGAAGCGCGAATACGTCGCGCAACCCGAGGTTGACACCCTGCCCGGCCAGCGGATGGACCACGTGCGCCGCGTCTCCGGCCAGCACCAGCCGGCCCGACGCGTAGCGTCGCGCCAGCCGGCGGCGCAGCGGGAACGCCGCCCGCTTGGACACCGCACGCAATCGGCCAAGGGGACCATCGAACGCGCGGTCCACTGCATCCAGGAACGCCGCGTCATCCAGGCCCAGCACCCGCTCGGCTTCGGCATCCGGAAGGGTCCAGACGATCGAGCTGCGGCGAGAGTGCGGATGGCCATCGACGAAGGGCAGGAAGGCCAGCGGACCGGTCGGCAGGAAACGCTGCCAGCAGGTCGCCTGGTGGGGATGCTCGCTGTCGACGAACGCCACCACGCCGCGCTGGCGGTACTGGCGGGTATCGGATTGGATGCCGGCGAGCGTTCGCAGATGCGACTCGGCGCCGTCTGCGGCCAGCACCAGCCGCGTGTGCAGCCGTTCGCCCCCTGACAGGTCGATCCAGGCGAGCGCATCGTCCTGCCCGAACGCCTCCACGCGAACGGGTGCCCGGATCTGGACCCCTGCCGCGGGCAGGGCGGACCAGAGACGGTCGACCAGCAGGCCGTGCTCGACGATCCAGCCCAACTCGGGCCGGGCCAGCGCATCGCAATCGAAGCGGAGTACGCCCCCGCCCGCCGCGTCCCAGACCTGCATCGCCCGGTACGGCTGGGCGCGGGTATCGCGTACCGCTGCCCACACCCCCAGGCGATCGAGCGCGGCAGCATTGTCGGGCGCGAAGGCATAGACCCGCAGGTCCGGCTGGCAGGTATCCGCCCCGCCCGGGCCGGAGGCGGCAACGCCCTTCCAGGGCGCGGGTACGTGGGCTTCGACCAGCGCAACGCGGGCACCCTCGCCTGCGAACGCCAGGGCCGCGGCAGCGCCCACCACGCCGCCGCCCACCACCACCACGTCGAAGGGGTCGCGGCGGCTCATCCGGGCCTCCGGCACAACGACGGCACGTGCCCGCGGTAGCCGAGGGCACCGCCCACCAGGCCGGCCTGGAGCGACGGCAAGCGGTCGGCCGAAAACAGGCCCAGGCTCCGCAGCGGGCGCAGCAGCGGCGAGGGATTGGCGCTCACGCGGGCCAGGCCATCCGAGAACCCGAGGGTCGCCGCGCGGTCCTCCAGCCGTCGTGCCTGGTAGGCGTGCAGCAGCTCGGGGTGTCCGGGATCGGCCTCGCCCGTGCCTGCGCGGGCGTCGGCGATCAGGTCGACCAGGGTCATGGCGTCGCGCAGGCCCAGGTTGAACCCCTGCGCACCCAGCGGGTGGATGGCCTGGGCCGCGTTTCCGACCAGCACCGCCCGCTCGCCGACCACCGCGTCGGCGACGGTGCGCGTGGCCGGATACACGCTGCGTGGCCCGCATGCCAGGAAGCGCCCCGCGCGCCAACCGAACGTGGCCTGCGCGCGTGCGAGGAAGGCCGTGTCGTCCATGGACGCCACCGCGCCCGCCTCCTGCGTGGGCACACCCAGCACCAGCCCGTAGTGCCGGTCCCCGCGCGGCAGCAGCGCGGTCGGGCCGCCGGGACCCAGGCGTTCGTAGGCGGTGCCGTCGGGCGGCCTGTCGGCCTGCAGCCGGCATACCACCAGCGCCTGCTGGTAGTCGTGCCGGGCATGCCCGATGCCCAGGGCATGCCGCACCGCGCTGTCGGCGCCGTCGGCACCCACCAGCAGCCGGGCGCGCAGCATGCGCCGCCCGTGCTCATCGGAAACCACCACGTCGCGCAGTACCTCGCCACCTTCCGGTGCTGCCCGCGCCGTCGTTTCGAAACACGCGGGGCGGTAGCGCACCACCGATTCCGCCTGCGCCAGCCGGGCCTCCAGCGCGTGGCCGAAATCACGGGCGACCACGACCTGTCCAAATGCGTCGCGTCCGTATTGCGCCGAGTCCAGCAGCACGCGGCCGAAGTCGCCCTGCCGGGATACATGGATACGGCGGATCGGCCCGCCGGGCGCCTGCAGCTGTTGCATCACCCCCAGCGCGGTCAGCGCATGCACCGAGGCCTCGGCGAAACTCAGGTTGCGCTGGTCGAATACCGGGGGCAGTCCGCCGGGGGCAGTCGCCTCGACCAGCCCCACGTCCACGCCGAGGCGGGCCAGGGCAATGGCCAGGCTGCTACCCACCAGCCCCCCGCCGACAACCAGCACGTCATGCACGGGCGCCTGCTCCGCGCGGGGAGCGTCGCGGGTCGCCGTGACGGGGCTGGACGGCGGCATCGGTGCCGGGGCGGGGCTGGCCATTGCGCTATGCTACCGGGTCCGTCCGCTCGCTCCTTCTACATGCCGATGAATCGTTCCGCCGCCTCGTTGCTGTCCCCCGGTCCGCTGGCGCTCGCCGGCCTGATCGCCCTGGCTGCACTGAGCCGGGTGCTCCCGCATCCGCCGAATTTCTCTCCGGTCGCGGCCGTGGCGCTGTTTGCAGGCGCGTACTTCGCCTCGCGCGCGTGGGCGTTCATCGTGCCATTGGCTGCGCTGGCCCTTTCAGACCTGGTCCTGGCCTCGATGCACGGCGGCCTGTACGCCAACTGGTTCAGCGGCTCTGGCATCTGGCTGGTTTACGGCTGCATCGCGCTGACCACGGCGATGGGCCTTGGCCTGCAAGGCCGCGTCAGTGGCGGGCGGGTACTGGGCTATTCGCTGGCCGGCTCGGTGCTGTTCTTCCTGGTGACCAATTTCGGCGCATGGCTGGGCAGTCCGATGTATCCCAAGACCGTCGGCGGCCTGGGCGCGGCTTACGTGGCCGGCGTCCCGTTCTTCCAATGGACCGTGGCGGGCACGCTGTTCTATTCGGCGTTGCTGTTCGGCGGGTTCGAGTTGCTGCGCCGGCGGCTGCCGGCACTTCGCGCGCAGACCGCCTGACGCCGGCGCGCCGGGACTCGCCCACATGGGTAACCGCCTTTCCAAGATCTACACCCGGACCGGCGACGACGGCACCACCGGGCTGGGCGACGGCCAACGGGTGGACAAGGATTCGGCGCGGGTCGAGGCCTACGGCACGATCGATGAAGCGAACTGCGCCATCGGACTGGTGCTGGCGTCCCCGGTGCCCGACGACGTCCGGGTGCTGCTGACCGCGATCCAGCACCAGTTGTTCGACCTGGGCGGTGAGCTGTGCATCCCGGGGCATGCGGCGATCTTCGGTGCCGATATCGAGCAACTCGAGCAACGCCTGGACGAATTCAACGCGGCCCTGCCGGCGCTCAAGGAATTCATCCTGCCGGGGGGCGGCGAGGCGGCAGCCCGCTGCCACCTCGCGCGCACGCTGGTGCGCCGCGCCGAACGCCGTGCAGTCAGCCTGTCGCGGGTAGAGGACGTGCGGCCGGAGGCGGTGCGCTACCTCAACCGGCTGTCGGACCTGCTGTTCGTCCTGGCCCGGGTGCTGGCACGCGCCAGCGGCCACGGCGAAGTGGTCTGGAACCACGAGCGCCGCCAGGCATGAGCCTGCCGCGGGCCTATACCCATCCGGCCTGCGCCACCCACGATCCCGGTCCCGGCCACGCCGAACGCCCGGCACGACTGGCTGCGGTCACCGATGCCGTGGCTGCCGCATGGCCGATGCTGGAGTGGCATCACGCGCCCGCAGCGACCCGCGGCCAGCTGTCTCGCGTGCATGACGAGGCGTTGATCGCGCTGGTGCTGGACACCCCGTCCGCTGATCGCATCGCTCTGGATCCGGACACGTTCCTGGGCCCGGGATCTGCCGATGCGGCCTTGCGCGCAGCGGGTGCCGGCGTGGCGGCAGTGGATGCGGTCATGGCCGGCCAGGCCCGACGCGCGTTCTGCGCGGTGCGCCCGCCCGGCCACCATGCCACCGGGTCGGTGGCCATGGGCTTCTGCCTGTTCAACAGCATCGCGGTCGCCGCCGCGCACGCGTGCGAGCACCACGGGCTGGAGCGCGTCGCCGTGGTCGACTTCGATGTCCACCACGGCAACGGCACGCAGGACATCTTCGATACCGACCCCCGGGTCCTGTTCCTGAGTTCCCACCAGGCGCCGCTGTACCCGGACTCCGGCTACGCCAGCGAGCGGGGCGTGGGCAATGTGCTCAATGCTCCGTTGCACCCGGGCGCCGGCAGTACCGAGTTCCGGCGCGCGTGGAGCGAAACACTTCTCCCGGCGCTGGATGGCTTCCGTCCGCAGCTGGTGCTGGTCTCGGCGGGATTCGATGGCCACAGTCTGGACCCGCTGGCGCAGTTGCAGCTGGAGGCCGCCGACTACGCCTGGCTGACCGGAGAGCTGGTGGCGATCGCCCTTCGCCATTGCCAGGGGCGCATCGTGTCGATGCTGGAGGGCGGGTACGACCTGCAAGCCCTGGCCGAGTGCAGCGTGGCCCATTTCGGCGCGCTGACGGCTGCCCTGGACTGACCCGGGCGGCCGTGCCTCCTTCGCGATTGCGAGGCCGCGAAGGGCGGGAGCGCAAGCTGCCACGCACCCGCAGTGCTCGACAACATGAACGCCCGGCAGCCCCCCCGGCACCCCGCGTTGCCGGCCTGCGGACGATGGGGCAAGCTTAGCGGCCATTTTTGCCGACCGGACCGACGCGTGCGCAAACCCCTCCGCCTGTTGCCGCTCTCGTTCTGCATCGCGCTGGCGTTGCCGGCCCACGCCCAGGACGAAAGCGAGGACTGGGGCCTGTGCCGCGTCACCGATGTCGTGCCGGCGTTCGACGATGCCCCCACGGCCGCCGCAGGCGCCGGTACGCCCGAAGCGCGTGCACAGGCGCCCACCGACATCGAGGGTGGCAGCCTGGCCCGGGCCTCGGACGATGAGAACATCGTCGTCCAGGACAACGTCCGGTTGAGCCGCGGCGACCAGTTCCTGGGCACCGACTCGCTCCTGTACAACGCCGACACTGGCCGCTATACCGCCGAGGGCAGCATCCGCTACCAGGACGCGGGGATGCGGATCGTGGCCGAACGCGCCGAAGGCGACCAGAACGCGGACACCCACCGGATCGAGAACCTGCAGTACCAGCTGACCGATCGTCGAGGTCACGGCGGGGCCGACCGGATTGAATTGCGCGGCCGTTACGGCTCGCTGGTGGGCTCGACCTACACCACGTGCGACCCGTCCGAACCCGGCTGGCAGTTGCGAGCCGGCCGGATCGATATCGACACCGAGGAAGGCATGGGCGTGGCCCGCAATGCCACCTTGAGGATCGGCAAGGTGCCGGTGCTGTACGTGCCCTGGTTCATGTTCCCCGTCGACGACCGGCGCCGGACCGGCCTGTTGTATCCCTCCATCTCGCTGTCGGGCCGGAACGGCTTCGACTACAAGCAGCCCATCTACCTCAACCTGGCGCCCAACTACGACGCCACCCTCACCCCCCGCCTGATGTCCGACCGCGGGGTGCAGCTGGGCGGGGAGTTCCGTTGGCTGTATCCCGAAGGCGGCGGCACCCTGTCGGGCGAGTGGATGCCTGACGATCGCCTGCCCGAACGCGAACCGGACCGCTATCTCCGCTCGATGGGTGAGTTGCCCGACGAACGCGGGCTGTTCCGCATGACCGCCAACCACGACCTCAACCGGGCCTGGTACGCGCGCGCCAACCTGGGCTGGGTCAGCGACCCGCACTATCTCGAGGACTTCAGCAACAGCCTCTATGCGGTGTCGCGCTACACGATCACGAGCACGGCGGGGCTGTTCGGGCGTGGCCGCTACTGGGACGCCGGCCTCATGGCGGACCACCAGCAACTGGCCGACTACACGCTGACCGAGCGCCAGTTGCGCTACGACCGCCTGCCCCGTGCCTACGTCAACTGGTCGCAGCCGTTCGGCCGCTGGTTCCAGGCGGGGCTCAATGCCGAAGCGGTGCGCTTCCAGCATTCGGTACGCGACGAGGGCAGCCGGCTGGACATCAAGCCCTATCTGGCAATGCCTTTGGAGGGCGCGAGCTGGTTCCTGACGCCCAAGGTGGCCTGGCGCTATACGGCCTACCAGCTGGACGATGACCTGGCCGCCCGCCTGGGCAACGATGCGCCGACCCGTAGCCTGCCCATCACCTCGGTGGATGCCGGGCTGTTCTTCGACCGCGAAACGACCGTCCTGGGCAAGCGCTACCTGCAGACCCTTGAACCGCGCATGTTCTACCTGAACGCGCCGTACCGCGACCAGACCGGGCTGCCGCTTTTCGACACGCGCCCGATGACCTTCAGCTGGGGCCAGCTGTTCCGGGACAACCGCTACACCGGCCCGGACCGGCAGATCGATGCCAACCAGCTGACCACCGCGGTGACCACCCGCTTCATCAGCGAAGCCGACGGGCGCGAACGCCTGTCGGCCAGCCTTGGCCAGATCCAGTACTTCAACGACAGCCGCGTGGTGGTGCCCGGCGAAAGCCCCGTCGAGCGGGGCCGGTCGGCATGGGTGGCGGACGTGGGCTTTTCCCCCACCGATCGCTGGACCATCAACGCCGCCTACCAGTGGGACCCCAAGTTCCGCCGGGAGGACCTGGCCAGCATCCGCGCGCGCTACCTGGTCGGCGACTACGGCGTGGTCAACCTGGGCTACCGCTACCGCCGCGACCTGGTGGAGCAGGTCGACTTCTCGTTCCTGTATCCGATCAACCGGAACTGGAGCCTGGTGGGCCGCTACTACTACTCGCTGGAAGAAAACAAGCTGCTGGAGTCCATTGCCGGCATCCAGTGGGAAAGCTGCTGCCTGGCGGCCCGGCTGGTGGCCCGCCGCTACATCCGCGACCGTGACGGCGACCTTGACGATTCCCTCCGCCTGGAGATCGAACTCAAGGGCCTGGGCTCGGCCGGCCAGAAGACGGAGGGCGTTCTGCGGCGTGCTATTCTCGGCTACGACCGCGACGACCTCTACCTCGTACCGCCGTCCTCCCTGCCGACCGGCAACGTCGAACACACCCCCGACCCGATCCTATGAAGACACTCCTCGCGTGCGTCCTCGCCGCGACGCTCACCGCGTCGCCCGTCCTGCTTCCCTCCATTGCCCGGGCCCAGTCCGTGCAGCCGATCGAAGGCATCGCCGCGGTGGTCGACGAGGACGTCGTACTGCGCAGCGAACTCGATCGCGCCATGGCCAACGTCCTGTCGCAGTACGCCGGGCGCGAAGACCAGCTGCCGCCGCGCGAGATACTCGAGCGGCAGGTGATCGAGCGGCTGGTCCTGGTGAAGCTGCAGGTGGCGCGGGCCAACGCCACCGGCGTGCGCATAAACGACCAGGAAGTCGACCAGGCAGTGTCCGCTCTGGCGGCGCAGAACGGCATGACGGTCGAGCAACTGGCACAGCAGGTAGCGCGCGACGGCAGCTCCTTCGCGGAGTTCCGCAGCTCTATCCGGGATGAATTGACGATCCAGCGCCTGCGACAGCGGTTCGCCCAGAGCCGCGTTTCGGTGAGCGAGGCGGAGATCGACGCTGCAATGCAGGCCCAGCAGGGTGCGGGCGAGCAGTACCGCCTGGCACACATCCTGGTCGCGGTGCCTGAAGCGGCCACGCCCGAACAGCTGCAGATCGCGCAGCAGAAGATCGAAGGCGTGAAGAGCCTTCTTGACCGGGGTGAGATGGACTTCGCCGCGGCGGCTGTCCGTTATTCCGACAGCCCCAACGCCCTGGAGGGCGGTGACCTGGGCTGGCGCAACCTGGACGAGATCCCCACCGCGTTCGCGCAACTGGTGCGCGGCTTGCAGCCCGGGGGTGTAAGCGCCCCCCTGCGCGGCCCAAGCGGGTACCAGTTGCTGCAACTGGTCGAGGTCCGTGACGCCAGCCAGGCCGGTCCGAACCTGGTGACCCAGTACCGCGCCGGCCACATCCTGGTCCGCGTGGGCAACGGCGTGGACGAGGCGGAAGCCAAGGCCGCCGCCGACACATTGCGTGCCCGGATCGCCGGCGGCGCGGACTTCGCCGAGGTGGCCCGCGAAAGCTCCCAGGACGCCAGCTCCCAAGCGCGCGGGGGTGACCTGGGCTGGTTCACCGCAGACCAGTTCGGGCCCGAGTTCGGCAGCGCCGTGGCGGCACTGGCCGACGGCGAGGTTTCCCAGCCGCTGCGCACCGAGGCCGGCTGGCACATCATCCGTCGCGACGAGAGCCGCCAGGCCGACGTCGGCAACAGCGACCTTCGCGTCCAGGTGAGCGAGACCATCGGCCGCCGCAAGCTGGAAGACGAGTGGAACCGCTTCCTCCGGGAGATGCGTGGCGAAGCCTTCGTCGACGTTCGCGTCGGCCCGGCAGCCGAAACGCAGGAGAGCCAGGCGCCCGCCACGGGCGGCTGACGTGGTATCCGGCCCGCTGCCCCGGCTCGCGCTGGTCCCCGGCGAGCCTGCCGGCGTCGGTCCCGAGCTCTGCGTGCGGCTCGCGCAGCGAGTACGCGATTACACCCTGACCGCTTTTGCCGACGCCAATGCATTGCGTGAGGCGGCCGCACGACTCGGGCTTCCGCTGGAACTGGTGGCCCCCCGCTCCGCCGGCGCCGGCAGCCGCCCCGGCACGCTGGCCTTCATCGACACCCCGCACGCGCACCCTGCCCAGCCCGGCGTGCCCGATCCGGCCAACGCGGCCAGCGTGGTTCTTGCACTCCACGCCGCCGCCGATGCCTGCCAACGGGGCGAAATGGACGGCATGGTCACCGGCCCGGTGCACAAGGCCACCATCAACCTCGGTGGCATCGCCTACACCGGCACCACCGAGCTGCTGGCCGATCATTCCGCCTGCGACGTGGTGATGATGCTGGCCAATGCCACCGCGCGGGTCGCGCTGGCCACGACCCACCTGCCCCTGCGCGAGGTCGCCGACGCCATTGCCGATGCGCCGCTCGAGCGGACACTGCGGATCCTCCACCGCGCCCTGCAGCGTGACTTCGGCTTGCCTGCCCCGACCATCGCGGTGCTGGGACTGAACCCCCATGCGGGCGAAGCCGGTCACCTGGGCAGCGAAGAGGCAGACGTGATCGAGCCGGTGCTGGACCGCCTGCGGGCGACCGGCATGGCGCTGGTCGGGCCGCTGCCGGCCGACACCGCGTTCCTTCCTGCCAAGCTGCGTGGCTTCGCGGCCGTCCTGGCCATGTACCACGACCAGGGCCTGCCGGTGCTGAAGTTCAGCGGGTTCGAGGAAGCGGTCAACGTCACCCTCGGGCTGCCCTACCCGCGCGTGGCGGTGGACCATGGCACCGCGCTCGACCTGGCCGGTCGCGGCACCGCCGACCCGTCCAGCCTGTACGCCGCCGCCGACACCTGCGCGCGTATCGTCCATGCCCGGGCCGCCTTCGACCGCGCCGCCGCCGGCTGACGCGCACACGCGGCCGCGCCCCACCCGACTCCGCCCAGGCCCCACATCCGATGCCCGCCAGCCACTTCACCGAACCGGCCAAGAAACACCTCGGCCAGCACTTCCTGCACGAGCGCACCTACGTGGACCGCATCGTCCAGGCGGTGGGCCCACCGGTCGACGTCGCCTCCGGTGAGCGCTTGGTCGAGATCGGGCCGGGCCAGGGCGCCATCACCTTCCCGCTGCTCGATCGCCATGGCGCGCTGACGGTCATCGAGTTCGACCGCGACCTGATCTCGCCGCTGACCGAGGCGGCCCGCGCCCACGGGGAACTGACGGTCATCCACCGCGACGTGCTGAAGGTCGACTTCACCGCGCTGGCCGAAGGCGTTCGCCAGCGCCTGCGCCTGGTCGGAAACCTGCCCTACAACCTGTCCTCGCCGATCCTGTTCCACGTACTGGAACATGCGCCGGTCGTGCGTGACATGGTCTTCATGCTGCAGAAGGAGGTGGTCGACCGGATGGCCGCGCCGCCCGGCAGCAAGGTGTATGGGCGATTGAGCGTGATGCTGCAGGCCTACTGCCGGGTCGAAGCGCTGTTCACCGTGCCGCCGGGTGCGTTCCGCCCACCGCCGAAGGTGGACTCCGCCGTGGTGAGGCTGGTTCCGCTCGACACCACCGAGATAGGCATTGGCCATCCGGACACGTTCGCGCGCGTGGTGCGCGATGCATTCGGCCAGCGCCGCAAGACGATGCGCAATGCACTTTCCCGGGTGTGCGACGCCGATGCGATCAGTGCCGCCGGCATCAGTCCCACGCTTCGCGCCGAGCAGGTGCCGGTGGCCGACTTCGTGCGGCTCGCCAATTCACTCGCCGGGGGCGCGGACATTCGCTGACCCGGGGCGGTTGGATCCGGCGCTGATGCTTTCCGCTCCACGCATGCACTTGATGCGCGGACATTCCGACCATCGATCACCGATGCACACGGCGGTTTCATGCCCAATGCACCGCCGGGCCACGTAAACTTCGCGTCCTATGGAGCCCCGCCCCACTTACGCTGTCGACGTCGAAGTCGAAACCCGGTTCCTGGACGAGCAGTCCGCGCCCGACCAGGACCGCTACGTATTCGCCTATACGATCCACATCCACAACCGTGGCTGCGTCCCCGCGCAACTGCTGCGGCGGCACTGGCGCATCACCGACGCCAACGGGAAGGTGCAGGAGGTGCGTGGCGAAGGCGTGGTCGGCGAGCAACCGCACCTGGATCCTGGGGAGGGTTTCGAATACACCTCCGGTGCGGTACTGGAGACCGACCTGGGCACCATGGAGGGCAGTTATGCGATGGTCGCCGACGACGGCACCCGCTTCGAGGTTCCGATCCCGGCGTTCACGCTGAGCGTGCCTCGGACCCTGCACTGATGGCGCGGCCATGAGCGTCTGGGCCATCGGCGACCTGCAGGGCTGCTACGACGTCACCCGCAGGTTGCTGGACGCCATCGCATTCGATCCGGCGCGTGACACGCTGTGGTTCTGCGGTGACCTCGTCAACCGCGGCGGGCAGTCGCTGGAAACGCTGCGACTGGTGCATTCACTGCGGGAGAACGCCGTGGTGGTACTCGGCAACCACGACCTGTCGCTGCTTGCCATCGGCGAGCGCCGCGAAGAAGAGCAGCGCAAGGTCAACCCCGACCTGCAGCGGGTGGTCATGGCCGGGGACCGGGACGAACTGCTGGGATGGCTTCGCCGGCAGAAGCTGGTGCATGTCGACCGCGAACTCGGCTGGATGATGCTGCATGCGGGCATGTTGCCGTCCTGGACAACGCAGCAGGCCGAAAAACTGGCGCGCGAGGTGGAGGAGAAACTGCACGGTGACCAGCCCTCGCGCCTGCTCAAGCACATGTACGGCGACCAGCCGGCGTGGCATCCCCGCCTTGGAGGCATGGACCGCCACCGGGCGATCATCAATGCGTTCACCCGGCTCCGGTACTGCTCGCCGCGCGGGCGTATCGCGTTCGAGGAAAAGGGCGAACCCGGGACCCAGTCCGCCGGCCTGTACCCCTGGTACGAAACACCCGGGCGCGTGGCGCGCGACCTCAAAATCGTGTGCGGTCACTGGTCGACGCTGGGCCTGTTCATCGGCCATGGCGTCCATGCGATCGACACGGGCGCCGTGTGGGGAGGGCGCCTGACGGCGCTGCAGCTCGACACGGATGAGTTGCGCGTGGTGCAGGTGGCCGGGCGCGACGTGCCGGCCACCCCGCCCCGACCGCGTGCCGGCAACAAGGCCGCTGGCAACCAACGCAATGGCCAGCGGTCGGGACGCCGCGGCGGCAAGCCCGGGCGCCCGGACGCACGGCCTCAGTCTCCGCCGCCAGCCAGCGACGCGTAGTCGACGAACTCGAACGCGAATTCATGCCGTGCGTCCGCCGCATGTGCTTCGCGGTGGGTGACGCGCCAGCGGGTCGCATCAAACGGCGGGAAAAATGCGTCCGCGCCTTCAACCTGCGTATCGACGTAGGTGAGGCGCAGGCGGTGCGCAGCTGGCAGCGTCAGCGCGTACACCTCGCCGCCCCCGATGACGCACAGTTCCGGCGCGCGCAGCCCACGCGCGAGCTCCCGCGCTTCCTCCAGTGACGCCACCGGCTGCATGCCCGGGAACGGCACCACGCCCGAGCGCGTCAGCACCAGGTTGCTGCGGCCGGGCAAGGCCCGTCCCAGCGATTCGGCGGTACGCCGCCCCATCAGCACGGGCTTGCCCAGCGTGAGCGCCTTGAACCGCTTCAGGTCGTCGGGCAGGCGCCACGGCAGCTCGTTGTCGCGGCCGATCGCGCCGTTTCGATCAAGTGCCGCGACCAGCACCAGCGCCGGCAGCGGCGCGGACACGCTCACACCGCGACCGGCGCCTTGATCGCCGGATGCGGGTCGTAGCCCTCGATGGCGATGTCATCGAAACCGAACGCGAACAGGTCGCTGACGCCCGGGTTCAATCGCAGCCTCGGCAATGGACGCGGTGACCGCGACAGCTGCTCGCGTGCCTGATCGAGGTGGTTGGAGTACAGGTGCGCATCGCCCAGCGTGTGCACGAAGTCACCCACCCCCAGCCCGCAGGCCTGCGCGACCATGTGGGTCAACAGGGCGTAACTGGCGATGTTGAACGGCACCCCCAGGAAGATGTCACCGCTGCGTTGGTACAACTGGCAACTCAGCTTCCCGTCCGCCACGTAGAACTGGAACAGCGTGTGGCAGGGCATCAGCGCCATGTGCGGCAGGTCGGCGACATTCCACGCGGAAACGATCAGCCGGCGCGAGTCCGGGTTGCGCTTGATTTCCTCCACCACCCAACGGACCTGGTCGATCTCGACGCCATCGGAACCAGCCCAGCGGCGCCACTGCTTGCCATAGACCGGACCCAGCTCGCCATCGGCGTCTGCCCACTCGTCCCAGATCGAGACCTTGTTCTCGCGCAGGTAGGCGACGTTGGTGCCGCCCTGCAGGAACCACAGCAGCTCGTGGATGATCGAACGCAGGTGCAGCTTCTTGGTGGTAACCAGCGGGAAGCCGTCTTCCAGGTTGAATCGCATCTGCCAGCCGAACACCGAGCGGGTGCCGGTGCCGGTGCGGTCAGCCTTGTCGCACCCTTGCTCAAGGACGTGGCGCAGCAGGTCGAGGTAGGCGTGCATGTCAGGTCCGGGCCAGTGGCGCGGACGAGCCGGCTGGCGCCGGCAGCAGGGTCGGCGAACGCCTGGAAAGCCAAAGCAGGAACAGGCCGATCGCGATCAGCGGCAGGCTCAGCACCTGGCCCATGGTCAGCCAGCCGAACGCGAGGTATCCGAGCTGGGCATCCGGCACGCGCACGAACTCCACCAGCAAACGGAAGCAGCCGTAGAGAAGGGCGAACAGACCGGAAACCGCATAGCGTGGCCGCGGCTTGCGGGAGTACCACCAGAGCACGACGAACATCACCAACCCCTCCAGAAGAGCCTGGTAGAGCTGCGAGGGATGTCGGGCGTAGGCATCGAGGGCGCCCGACGCGTGCAGTTCCCTCAGGCGGTCCATCGATGCGCCGGCGTACTCATCCATCGGCGCGCCCGGGAAGATGACCCCCCAACCCGCATCCGTCGTCTTGCCCCACAACTCGCCACCGACATAGTTGCCCAGGCGACCGAAGCCGAGACCTGGAGGCACCAGCGGCGCGACGAAGTCCATCACGTCGAAGAAGTGCAGGCGGTGTTTCCGCGCCCACCACAGCGCTGCGGCCATGACCCCGACAAGCCCGCCGTGGAAGCTCATGCCGCCTTCCCAGATCCGCAGCAGCATCAGCGGGTCGTCGCGCAGGGCATCGAATGCATAGAAGAACACGTAGCCCAGCCGCCCCCCGAGGACGACGCCGAGCATGGCGTAGAACAGGAGGTCGCCGTAGGCCTGTTCGTCCACGCCGGGCAAGCGGCCCTCACGCACGCGACGGCGACCCAGCCACCACGCCAGGCCGAAGCCGAGCAGGTACATGACGCCATACCAGTGGACCTGGAGCGGGCCCAGGTCCAGGGCAATGGGGTCGATCTGGTGGAGGATGGTCATGCGGCCTCGGGCTGTGGGGGATGCCCGCTATTGTGCCCGAGCCCGACGGGCTGGACGGCCGATCCATTCGGCGCGCACGTTGTTGGCGTCCCGCGGAATGCCTCCGGGCTCACAGCACCCGGGGCCGGTTGCACAACTCGTCTCCGCGCCCGGTCTCGCCGGGCGGGAAATGCGGTGCAATCAACGCGGCCATCGCATCGATCCCCGCGACGATCGCATCCCCCGGGCCCCCGTCGCGCAGGCCGTGCTCGATGCGTTCACAGGCCACGCGCCATTGTGCGGCGTCCACGCGCCCGTCGAAGCCGCGATCGGCGACGATCTCGATGCGGTGGTCGGCGACGAGCAGGTAGAGCAGCACGCCGTTGTTGCCCGCCGTGTCCCACACGCCCAGCCGGGCGAATACTTCGCGCGCACGTTCGCGTACCGACTGGCCGTCCCACAGTGCGCTGGCCGGCAGGCCCGCTTCGACGGCGAAGCAGAGCTCGGCATCGTGGAGTCGCTCGGAATCCTCGATCGCGCGCGTGATGCGCCCCATCGCGGCCGCATCCAGCCAACCCTCGACCGAAGGCGCGAAAACGTGGCGCAGCCAGCGCATCAACCCGCCCATGTCACCAACTCCCCGACGCACCGCCGCCCCCGCTCATGCCGCCACCGCCCGACCAGCCGCCGCCGCCGAATCCACCCCCGCCGCCGCCCCAGTGGCCGCCGCCGAACCCCCCCCAGGTGCCGGCATGGCCATGGCCACCCCGTGCGAACCGCCCGCCCGAACTGGCGGACAACCCCAGTACCAGGCCAATGAAGCCACCGATGACACCGATCGCCGCCGAGGCCAGCATCCAGGCCGCTCCGCCGGCCGCCAAACCGCCTGCCAGCGCCCGGAAAGGACGGGGCGCGCGCCCCAGGATCGCCCGCACGAACTGCCCGACCATGACCGCGGCGAACAGCGCGAAGATCCAGTTGCCCCCACCACCTGCGCCGCGATCGCGGGCAGTGCCAGCCATCCGGGGCGGCAGCGGCTCCCCGTCGACCAGCCCGACCAGCACCCCGGTCGCCTGCTCGATGCCCCCGGCATAGTCCCCTTCGCGGAATCGCGGCACCAGGTATTCCTGCACCACGCGCGAAGCCGTCGCATCCGGGATGGGGCCCTCCAGCCCGTAGCCGACTTCGATGCGCACGCGGCGGTCGTCCTTGGCAACCAGCAGCAGCACCCCATCGTCCACGCCTTCGCGGCCCAGCCGCCACTGGTCGAACACGCGCACCGCGTACTGGGCGATGTCCTCCGGCTGCGTGGTGGGTACCACCAGCACCTGCAGCTGGCTGCCCTTCCTGCGATGCAGGTCCACTGCCTGCGCCTCGAGCCGCGCCCGGGCCGCCGCATCCAGGGTGGCCGTGGTGTCCACCACCGGCGAATCCAGCGCCGGGATCGCTGCCAGCTCCTGGGCCGGCAGCGCCGTCACCATCAGCATCAGCGCGCAGGCGGCAAGCCCGGCCAACCGGTTGCGCTGCCGAATGGGCCAGGCCGCCACCGGCGGTCAGCCAGCCGCGGGGGCGGGCGACTCGAAATCGACCGTTGGCGGCTCGGCAAGCTGAGCCTCGTTCTCGACGGAGAAATTGGGCTTGGTCGAATAGCCGAAGATCTTGGCCGTCAGGTTCTGCGGGAACGAACGGATGTAGGTGTTGTAATCCTGCACCGCCTGGATGTAGCGCTGGCGCTCGACGGTGATCCGGTTCTCGGTGCCTTCCAGCTGTGCCTGCAGCTGCAGGAAGTTCTGGTTTGCCTTGAGTTGCGGATAGTTTTCGGCCACCAGCAGCAACCGGCCGATCGCGCTTTGCAGCTCGCCCTGCGCCTGCTGGAACTGCTCCAGCGAGGCGGGGTCGTCGGTATTGACGTTGACGCCGCCCACGCGCGAGCGCGCCTCGGTGACCGCAATGAACACCTCGCGCTCATGGCTGGCGTAGCCGCGGACGCTGGCGACCAGGTTGGGTACCAGGTCGGCGCGGCGCTTGTAGACGTTCAGTACCTGGGACCAGGCCGCGTTCACCGCCTCGTCCTTCTGCTGGATCGTGTTGTAGCCGCAGCCCGAAAGAAGCAGCGCTGCCAGGGCCAGGATGCCCGCACGGAGTGCGGTGCGACGCAGGACGGTCGGGAACATGGGGTGGCTCCAGTGCGGGCGATGGCGCATTCCATCATCGCCCGCCGGCCACGCGCAATGGTCGCGGCGTGACGATGCCAGCGCGAGCGTCAGCTCTCCAGCACGCGGCGGCGGCTGTTGCGACGCGACCACAGGTTGAGGATCTCGACCAGCGCCGAGAAACCCATCGCGCCGTAGATGTAGCCCCGTGGGATATGCAGGTCCAGCCCGTCGGCCACCAGGTACACGCCGATCAGCACGATGAAGGCCAATGCCAGCATCTTGATCGTCGGGTTGCGATCGATGAACTTGCCCAGCGGGGTGGCGGCAAGCAGCATCACCGCGACCGCCAGCAGGATCGCCACGACCATGATCCAGGTCTGGTTGGCCAGGCCGACCGCGGCGATGACCGAATCCAGCGAGAACACGATGTCGATCACCGCAATCTGCGCGATCACCATCCAGAACGAGGCCAGCGGCTTGGTGTGGACGTCCTCGGACTCGTGCTCGCCGACGATCGCGTCGCGGATCTCCATCACGCCCTTCACCACCAGGAACGCGCCACCCAGCACCAGCACAAGGTCACGCACGGAGATGCCCAGCCCGAACACGGTGAACAGGTCATCCGTCAACCCGGCCAGCCACGCCAGCGTCAGCAGCAGCGCGATGCGGGAGATGCACGCCACCGCGATGCCGAACTTCCGCGCCACCTCGCGCTGGTGCACCGGCAGCTTGCTGACCGCGATCGAGATGAAGACCAGGTTGTCGATGCCCAGCACGATCTCGATCGCGCTCAGCGTGAGGAGGGTGATCCAGACCTGCGGATCGGCAAGCATTTCAAGCACGGATTGGGTTCCCTGGTTACGTGTTTTACGGTGACAACCAACGCGGGACGAGGATCACGCCCCAGGTCAGCGCCACGTTGAGCATCAGCACGAAGACCGCTGCCGACCCCATGTCCTTGGCGCGCCCGGCCAACTCGTGGAATTCCGCGCCGTAGCGCTCGATCACGGCCTCGATCGACGAGTTCAGCAACTCGATGCTCATCACCAGCAGCATCGAACCGATCAGCAGCACCCGCTCCACCGGTGTTTCGCCCAGCCACCATCCAAGGGGCGCGAGGACCACGAACAGGTAGACCTCCAGCCGGAACGACGATTCGTGGAGCCACGCTGCGCCCAGGCCCTGCATCGACCAGGTGGCGGCCTTGAGGATGCGCCCTGGCCGGCGCGGGAGGTGCCCGCGTTCGTCGGCCATCTCAGGCGCGGCCATTGGCCGCGGCGGTGCGGCTGGCTTTGGTACAGGGCCAGCTGGGGTGCACATTCATTCTCGACATGGGATGCCTGCAGGCGGAGGCGAGGCCGTCCCGGCCAGGCGCAAGGGCGCGATTTTGCCACATCCACCCGGGCCTGGCCCGGTGCCATGAACCCGGGCAGGTTGACGCAGGGACGGTTTACTCGGCGTCTTCGTGGATTGCCGTGCCGCGGCGCCCGTCCGGATGGATCCAGCCACGGAACATGCTGCCGCTGTTGAAGGGCATGGCGATGTTGCCGTCCACGTCCAGGGCGATGGCCCCCCCATCGCCGCCCGCTTCGGGCACGATCCGGTTGACAACCGCGTCGGCGGCCTGGGCGAGGCTGTCGCCACGGTAGGCCACGCGCGCGCAAATGTCATGGGCCACCGCGTTGCGTATATAGAACTCGCCCCAGCCGGTCCCGGATACCCCACAGCGGGCATCCGCCCAGGTCCCGGCACCGATCACCGGCACGTCGCCGACCCGGCCCCACTTCTTGTTGGTCATGCCGCCCGTGCTGGTGGCCGCGGCGATGTGGCCGTGGACATCCAGGGCGACGGCCCCCACCGTGCCGAAGTACGCATCCGATGCCTCGCCAAGCACCGCCTTTCGCTGCGCCTGTTCAAGCGCCCGGAGGCGACCGTCCGTGTCGAACCAGCTGTTGGGCACGCGGGCGATGTCGGGGCGGGTATCGGCGAAGCCCTCCGCACCCTGTCCGGCCAGGAACACATGCGGGGTGTGTTCCATCACGGCCCGGGCCAGGCGGACCGGGTTGCGGACCGTGGTCAACCCCGCCACGGCGCCCGCACGCCGGGTATGTCCCGACATGACCGCGGCATCCAGATCATGACCACCCTCGGCGTTGAACACCGCGCCCTTGCCCGCGTTGAAGCGCGGTGACTCCTCCAGCACGACCACCGCCGCCTCCACAGCGTCCAGGGCGGTGCCGCCGTCGGCCAGGATCGCGTGGCCGGCGTCCAGCGCCCGGTTAAGCGTGGCGTGCACGTCCCGGACGTCGGCATCACTCAGTGCGTCCTTGGGCACGAAACCGGCCCCGCCGTGTATTACCAGCGCCGTGCGCGTCGTTCGCGGGGCCTGCGCGTCGGAGTCGGATCCCGGCGCCGCGGCATGGGCATGGGCAGGGGTGGTCATGGCAACGAGGGCGAGCAGCAACGGCAAGGGACGCATGGCGGGCACCGGATCGGAGTCCGGGCGAGCATAGCGCCGTCGTGGCCAGGCCGTTGGAGGGCAGCCTGGGTGCGCGGGATGCGTACCACGGCGACCGGAGGTTTGCCGCGGCTATGGGCCGCCGGCAGGAAAATGGATGCGGGCAACCGTGCCTGTCCCCACCGCACTTTCGAGCGTAACCGGCCACCCGAACCGCTCACCCAGCCGGTGCACGATGGACAGCCCCATGCCCTTGCCTTCCTCGCGGGAAAAGTCGTGGCGGTAGAACGGCTTGAAGGCATTCCGCAGCGCCTCCTCGCCCATTCCGATCCCGGTGTCGCCGATCTCGATGCCGTCGGACGACATGCGCACCTGGATCCGTCCCCGGTCGGTGAAACGGGTGGCATTGCTCAGCAGGTTGCCGACCATCACGTTGAGGACCCGGGGCGGTGCCACCAGGCGTGGCGCACCTTCGTCCACCACCTCCAGTTCGACCGGCTTGCCAACCAGCATCGGGCGAATGCGCTCGACCTCGTCATGGACGATTTCGGCCACGTCGAACGCCTCGCTCTGCAGCGCCACGTCGGCCTCGCGGGCGAGGATCAGGAAGGCGTCGATCACCGCCTCCATGTCGCGGCCGGCGCGCTGGACCCGCAACAGGCTGCGCTGCGCACGGGACGAGGTCTCCGGGTCCGACAGCAACAGGTCGGTGGCAACGCGAATTACCGTCAGTGGCGTGCGCAGTTCGTGGCTGGCATCGCGGGTGAAGTCGCGTTCGCGCGTGACGAAGTCCCCGACCCGGTCAGCCAGCCCGGACAGCGCCCTGGACAGCTGCATGACCTCAAGCCCCGAGTCGGGCGGAAGGTTGGCGGGCGCGATGACATGCGCGTCCGTCGAGCGGGGGTCCCAGTCGCGCACGACCCCTGCCAACCAGCTGACGGGTGCGACCAGTCGCTTGGAAATTCGATAGGTGCGCCAGGAGATCAGGTAGGTTGCGAGCAGCGAGAGCAGCAGCGACACCAGGCCGGTAAAGACGATGGCGCGGTCTACCAGCGCAGACGCGAACGTCAGGTAGAAGCGGCCCTCGGCCCTATCGTCAACGTAAACCATGCGTTCCTGGTCGGGGAACGGATGCAGCCCCGGCCCCAGCGACCGCAGGACGGGCGGGAGGTCGGGACTCGGGGCTCCGGGCCGGTCGACGTAACCGGCCAGCGACGACGTCAACGGAAGGGGGTAGTCGGGATCGCTGCCCACCCCCGCCCAGTACTGGTCGACTTCGCGCTGCATGCGCTCGGTCAACACCGCTTCGCGCACGACGAAACCTGCCAGCAGGATTCCCAGCGAGATCAGGATGCTGCCGATCGCCGCCTGCGTGATGAACGCAAGCTTGATCTTCCGGGGAAGCCCGTTTGACATGGTCGAACCGCTACATCAATCCGGCGGCTGCGAGATATCGGCGACCCGGTACCCGGCGCTCTGCACGGTGTGCAGCAATTGCTTGTCGAACGGCTTGTCGATTGTCTTGCGCAGGTTGTACAGGTGACTGCGCAACGTGTCCGAATCGGGCAGGCCGTTGCCCCAGATTTCGCGTTCGATCTCCTGCCGGCTGACCACGCGCGGTGATTCGCGCATCAGGATGGTCAAAAGCCGCAGGCCGATCGGTGAGAGCTGCAATTCGCTCCCTCCGCGGGTCACGCGGAGGCTGGCCGGATCAAGGACCAGGTCGGCCACCTTCAGCACCTCGCCACCCACCTGCCGACGCTCGCGCCGGATCAGTGCACGCAGCCGCGCTTCCAGTTCCTGGATCGCAAACGGCTTGACCAGGTAGTCGTCCGCGCCGACCGACAGGCCCGTCAGCTTCTCGTCCAACGTGTCGCGCGCGGTCAGCATCAGCACCGGCGTGGATTTGCGTGCCTCCTCGCGCAGGCGCTTGCAGACTTCGATGCCGTCCAGCCTGGGCAGCATGAGGTCAAGCACGATCACGTCGTAGCTGTTCTCCGCCGCAAGGCGATACCCGTCCAGGCCGTCGGCGGCGTAGTCCACCTCGAAGCCGCGGCTCTCGAGGTATTCGCCCACCATCTCTGAAATATTGCGGTTGTCCTCAACGATGAGGACCAAGCCCCCGTCCCGCGAACCTTGCATACACGAGTCTCCCTTCCTTCAGTTTTGTGAAGGCTGCCGTCTTGCCGGTCGAGGCGCCGTGAAGAGGGACGGAATAGGGGCTCATGCCGACAGGCGATTCAGCCCACGTTGGCGTTTCAAGCGGATGTTGGGCGGCTGCAGAAGGGCGGGCGGCCAACCGGGACAAGGGTTGGCGTGAACTGGTGGACGGCTTCTTGTTGGGGGAAGCGCGCTCAGTCCAGACAAGCTTCATACCGGCGTCCCCGGCAGCTCTGCACGCTTCATGAAGTGCCTTGCGCGCCAACGGCATTCGCGAGCGCTATTCGTCCGTCTTGACCCGTTTCCAGTATCGCTGCTGCTCACCGAGAGGGAGCGCGGCCAGTGGCGTGCCGTCGGCGAGTGCCAGACGCTCCATTTCCCGGAAGCGACGTTCGAACTTCGCGTTGGCACGACGCAACGCGGTGCCGACCTCAACGCCGGCGTGGCGCGCCAGGTTGCCCGCCACGAACAATACGTCGCCGATCTCGTCGACCAGCCGATCGTGTGCGGACAGGTCACCATCGGCGACGGCGTCCAGTTCGACCCGCACCTCCGCAAGTTCCTCACCCAGCTTTTCCAGCACGGGACCGGCGTCCGGCCATTGGAATCCGCTACGCGCTGCGCGCGCCTGCAGCTTTGCCGCGCGTTGCCACTCCGGGAGGCCGCGCGGGATGCCGGCAAGCGCGGACGCATCATCCTGCCCGGCGTCCACCCGCTCCCGACGCTTGTGCTCGTCCCACGCGGCAGATTGCTCCGTCGCGTCCGCGACCGCCTCCCCGGCGAAGACATGCGGATGCCGGCGCACCATCTTGCCGCTTATCGCCGCAACCACGTCACCAAACGCGAACGCCCCCGCTTCCTCGGCCATCCGCGCGTGGAACACGACCTGCAACAACAGGTCGCCGAGTTCGTCACGAAGGTCGTCCATGTCGTTGCGATCGATCGCATCGGCCACCTCGTACGCCTCTTCGATGGTGTACGGCGCGATGGAGGCGAAATCCTGCTGCACGTCCCAGGGACACCCGCTCACAGGGTCTCGCAGGCGGGCCATGATCTCGGTGAGGCGCTGGATGTCGGTGCGGGGCATGGAGGGGCTCGAGGTTGGATCGTGTCTCGCGCGCACGGACGTGGCACGGCGTCGAGTACTGGAGATCCCGCGCGTGGGTGGACCCAGGTCGTTCGCAACGCGGGACCCGTGCGTGCCGCGCTGCAAGGCGCGTGGATGGTGGCTCAGGCGCCTGCCCAGTCCCGCCACGGCAGCGTGGTGTCGCCCAGTGCCACGAACTCGTTGTTGAGGATCGATTCGCGCTGGTTGTAGCGGAACGGCCGACCGTGGAGGTCCAGGACCGCGCCTCCCGCACCTTCCAGCACCGCCTGTGCGGCGGCGGTATCCCATTCGCTGGTCGGGCCGAAACGTGGGTACACATCGATCCCTCCATCGGCCACCGCGCAGAACTTCAACGACGAGCCCAGCCCGACCGGCTCGACCTCACCCATGCGCGAAATGAACCGTTCCGTCCGCTCGTCCCGGTGAGAGCGGCTGGCAGCCACGCGTAGCGGAGAGCTGGCGGGTGCGCGGGTGCGGATCGCGCGCTCGGTGCCGTCTCTTTCCCGGCGGGAAGCCCCCCAGCGGGCGCCGCCATGCCAGAGGACGCCGGTCACCGGGGCGAGCACCACGCCGAACGTGCTGACGCCGTCTTCGACCAGAGCGATGTTGACCGTGAACTCCCCGTTGCGCTTGACGAATTCGCGGGTACCGTCGAGCGGATCAACGATCCACAGCCTGCGCCACCCCCGCCGCTGGGATGAGGTGATTCCGGTCGACTCTTCCGACAGGACCGGCACCTCGGGGGTCAACGCCCCAAGGCCGCTCACGATGCAGCGGTGCGAAGCCAGGTCGGCGGCAGTGAGCGGCGATGTGTCGTCCTTGCGGACCACGTCGAAGTCGCTTCCATAGACCTCCAGGATCGCGGCGGCGGCGGCTTGGGCGATCTCGATGGCGCCATCGCGGATGTCAGGGGTCAGGATCGAATCGTTGTCGGTCATGTGTTCTCGCGGAGCCACTCACGGGCAATGAAAAGGGCGGCGATGCTGCGGCCTTCGGAAAAATCCTCGCGCAGGATCAACTGGTGGAGGTCGGCGAGCTTCCAGGGCACCGGCTCGAGGGGCTCGGGTTCGTCGCCCACCAGCTGCTCGGGATAGAGGTCACGGGCCACCACCAGCTGTGCCTCATGGCTCATGTAGGTGGGGGCCAAGGTCAATGCGCGCAGGTGGTCGAGCCGGCGCGCGCCATAGCCAGCTTCTTCCTTGAGCTCGCGATCGGCCGCTTCCAGCGCGGTTTCACCGGCGTCGATGCGGCCCTTCACCAGGCCCAGTTCGTAGCGGTGGACGCCCGCGGCATACTCGCGCACCAACAGCACGGTGGCGGCATCGATCATCGGCACCACCACCACCGCGCCATGCCCGCGCCCGTGCAGCCGCTGGAACTGCCGGCGCTCGCCGTTGCTGAACTCAAGGTCCAGGTTCTCCAGTCGATACGGCCCGGCGTCGTGCTCGGTGATGCCATGGATGGTGGGCAGCGGACGACTCACCGCGTGCCTCCATGCAGGAGGCAGGATGGGCGCAGAGGGGCGATAATCACCGGATGCGAACCAAGACAGACGATGCCGGGATGCTAGCAGAGCCCGGCGACGCGGCGTCGCACTGGCGCGACCGCGACCTGGCCGTGCTGTGGCACCCGTGCACCCAGATGCGCGAGCACCCCGACACCATGCCGCTGCTGCCGGTGGCCCGCGGCGAGGGGGCCTTCCTTGTAGGCCACGATGGCCGCCGCTACCTGGACGCGATCTCCAGTTGGTGGACCAATCTGTTCGGCCACGCCGAGCCACGCATCGCCGAGGCGATCTCGCGCCAGGCGCGCACCCTGGAACACGTGATCCTGGCCGGCTGCTCGCACATGCCGGCGGTCGAGTTGGCCGAACGCCTTCTCCAGTTGGCGCCCCGGCAGCCCGGTCGCCCGCCCTTGGCCAAGGTGTTCTACGCCGACAACGGCTCGGCCGGCGTCGAGGTGGCACTCAAGATGGCGTTCCATTGGTTCCGCAACCGCGGCGACACCGGGCGCACCCGCTTCATCGCGCTTGAGGGCGGTTACCACGGCGAGACGCTGGGGGCGCTCGCCGTCGGCGACATCCCGCTGTACCGGCGGGTCTACGCACCGCTGCTGGCCGAGGCGGTTTTCGTGCCCTCGCCCGACGCGTGGAACGCGCGAGAGGGCGAGTCCGACGAGGCCTGCGCGTTGCGGGCCGCCGATGCGCTGGCCGCCGTGCTGGAGCAGCATGCCGGCGAGGTATGCGCGATGATCCTGGAGCCCCGCGTGCAGTGCGCCGGCGGTATGCGGATGCACCACCCGGCGTACCTCGCGCGCGCCCGTGCGTTGTGCGATGCGCACGGCGTGTTCCTGATTGCCGACGAGATCGCTGTCGGCTTCGGCCGCACCGGCACGATGTTCGCCTGCGAGCAGGCCGGGATCACCCCGGACCTGATGTGCCTGTCCAAGGGTCTGACCGGCGGCTCGCTTCCGCTGGCGGCGGTGCTTGCCACGCAAGCGCTCTACGACGGGTTCCTCGACGACTCGCGAGAGCGCGCATTCCTGCATTCCCACAGCTACACCGGCAACCCGCTGGCCTGCGCCGCGGCGATAGCCACCCTCGATATCTTCGATTCCGACGGGGTGCTGGAGCGCAACCAGGCCCTGGCAGCGCACATGGGCGAGTTGGCCCTGGGTGTCGCTGGCCACCGGCATGTGGCCCAGCTGCGGCAAGCCGGCATGATCGTGGCATTCGACCTGGCCCGCGACGGCGACCGGGACGCGCCTTTCGAATCCGACCTGCGTATCGGCTTGGGCGCATACCGCGCGGCGCTCGCGCGGGGCGTGCTGCTGCGGCCGCTGGGCGACACCCTCTACTGGATGCCGCCGTACTGCGTCGACGAGGCGACACTGGACCAGCTCGCGCAGGTCACTGCCGAAGCCATCGCGGAGGCCACCGCATGCGCGTGACCCGCGTCCACGTCGACCTGGCACTCATTGATGGCGACGAGGTGACACTGCCCGAAGCCGCGCGGGCGCACCTGGCGCGGGTGCTGCGCCTGCGCGAGGGGGACGCATGCGTCCTGTTCAATGGCGACGGTCGCGACTGGCCGGCCCGCATCACCTCCGTTGGCAAGCGGGAGGTGCGGGTGCGGCTGGGGCGGCCGGTGGCCGTTGACCGCGAGTCCCCGCTCTCGATCACGGTGGTCCAGGGCGTTGCCCGCGGCGAGAAGATGGACCTGGTGCTGCAGAAGGCGACCGAACTGGGCGTCAGCGGAATCGTCCCGGTGTTCTCCGAGCGCAGCGAGGTCAAGCTGGACGACGCACGCACGGCCAAGCGGCTGGCGCATTGGCGCAGCGTCGTCGGGTCGGCCTGCGAGCAGAGTGGACGGGGCCGTGTACCGGCGGTGAGCGCGCCAAGCGACCTCGCCGCAGGCCTGGCCAACCTTGAGCCGGGAGGGATGCGGCTGCTGCTGGACCCGGACGGTCCGCTGTCGTTCGGAGGCATGGAAGCCCCGGACGACCGTGCATTCGTGCTGGCCGTCGGCCCGGAAGGCGGCTGGTCCCCCCGCGACCGGGCGCAGCTGGCCGCTGCGGGTTTTTGCGGTGTCCGCCTGGGACCCCGCATCCTGCGCACCGAAACTGCTGCCCTTGCGGCTGTTTCAGCCCTCCAGGCGCGCTTCGGGGACCTGTCCGGCTAGCGAGCCGGACACCCTACACGCCCCCCACCCGGCAGGTTGCGTGGACGAGGCAACCGCCACTTGGCGTTGATCGCAGTGGCGTTCCGATCGATTTAATCCTGGCCGCTGCGCGACTGCGGCGGACGCAAGACCGTCAACAATCGGAAAACGCGTAGGCAGGTCCCCGCACCTGTGTCAGGCCGCCTGGGCCAGCGCGTCGGCCACCAGGCCTTCCACGGCCTCCAGGTCGGGGATCAGGGCCTCGTCGTCGTTCAAGCGCACGCGTGCCTGTATCCCGGCCGGTAGCGCGCCGCCCCCATCGGCGTCCTCGCTGACGCTCTCACGCGACACCGTCACCAGGCGTGGGAAGCCCTGGGTCACGACGGCGAAGTACGGAGTCTTGGCATTGCCCGCCAGGGCCTTGAGCACCACGACCTTGCTGCCCAGCCCGACCTGCTCCTGGCCCAGGCCCGCCAGGCGCGAGAACGCCACCAACGGGACCTGCCAACCGCGCCAGCGCGTCAGGCCGAGAAGCCAGTCCGGAACGGCCGCCAACGGCTCGGGTTCTGCATACGACAGCACCTCGGCAATGGTGGCGTTGGGCAACAGCAGCCGCGCGCCCACGACCTGGATCAGCACGCCTCGGATATCGCCGATCGGCGCTTCGTCGGCGGGCGCGGAGACCCTCGCCGGAGGCGCGGTCGCGGCCTGGCCTGCCGGTTCCTGGCCAGGCCCCTGCCCATTTGGCTGCCCGGAGGAAGGCGCGTGCTGGCCCTGTTGCTTGTGCTTGTTCTTTGACATTGGACGTCCTCAGCCCGGCCAGCGTTCGGCCAGTCGCGATGCGAGTTCGATCGGCTGGCCGGTCTGGCCACCGCGTGCGGCCAGGTCGGTGGGGGCGGCCGCGTCGTAGCAGCCTTCCGGGGCCTGCCCGGCAATCAGTGCACCCGCCCATCCATGCTTGACCACCATATCGACCAGCGTGGCATCACTGCCACTGAGCATCAGCACCGCGCTGTCCGCCGAGGGAAGCACCTCGAGCAGCCCGGCGCCTTCGGCGAACTCGAGGCCGTCGCCGGCCAACGCCAGGCCGAGCTCGGAGGGCAACACGTAGACATGGCCCGCAAGGGCCGGGTGGCCGGCTTCAGCCAGGCGCACCGGCAGCGGCGTGGCGCGCTGCATCTGTGCCACCAGGCGGTCATGGCGACCGCCGTCCAACCGTTGCTGGACCAGGACCGGCCGTGGGAACCCTTCCGGCAGAGCGCCCAGGAACTGTCTGACGGCATCGGGACCGCCGATGCCCGCCATCACCAGCACCGCCCCGTTCGCCTTGTCGGGGCTGTTGGCCAGACTGTCGTCAACCAGCTCGAGGGTCGAGATGCGGCGCTCAAGGTCGGCCATGTCGTGCTGGAAACGCTCGGCCTGGCCGGACTGTGCCTGCGCGGCGTCGTCATCTACATCGACCAGACTCAGGCCCGCACTGCCCAGGCCAAGCCCGCTATCGGTGTCAATGTCAGTATCGCTGGCCGCTTCGGCTGGTTCGAACCGGGGCGTCACATCGGCGTTGAAGCTCGCTGCCGCCAAGGAGTCACTATCCGCTCCGGCCGGGGCCTGCCCGTTGCTGCCCTCCAGGTCGGTGGCGAAGGTGAGGTCGAAATCGATGGATTCGCCCGCCTCTGCGCCCCCGTCGTAGGAGTCGTAGGCATCGTATCCGCCAGACTCGGCCTCGACCGGGTCGAAGCTGGATTGGATCGGCTGCGCAGCAACAACCTGCGCCTGGTCCTGCGCAACGGACTCGGTACCCGGCGGCAGGACATCCCGGTGGCCCAGCAGCTTTGCCACCAGGTGGCGCTTCCACCGTGCAGCGTCCCAACCCTCGCGTGCAACGGCGAGTTCGGCCTCTTCGTAGATCACGTCGATCATGGGATCACCCAGGACCGCGTCGAAGCGCTCCAGAATGTCCTCGGTAGTCGGATCCAGCGCGATCACCACCACCTGGGCCTCGGCGGCGATCAGCTCCGGGGCCTCCAGCTGGGTCGGGTCGGCGCTCAGCACGCGCTCGAGGCCCGACTCGTCGATCATTTCGCGAAGGCGGTCCGCGGCCACGCCGGGCCGGGCCAGCAGGGCGACGCGCCGGGCGTTATCCGTCATGGCGACGCTCGATGCCCAGCAGCTCGTAGACGTTCCGCATCAGCTCCGGCTCCTGGTACGGCTTGCCGAGGTAACGCTCAACCCCGATCTCGAACGCGCGCTGGCGATGCTTTTCCCCGGTACGCGAGGTGATCATGACGATGGGCACGTCGCGCAGGCGCGCATCGCCCTTCATGTGGGTGGCCAGCTCGTAGCCGTCCATTCGCGGCATTTCGATGTCCAGCAGCATCAGGTCGGGAACCACGTCGGCCATTCGCTCCAGGGCGTCGAGGCCGTCCTTCGCCGTCGCCACCTCGAAATTGTGGCGCTCCAGCACGCGGCCGGTGACCTTGCGCATGGTGACCGAGTCGTCGACCACCATCACCAGCGGCACCTTGCGATGCTCCACCACCGGCCCCTGGACGGCCCGCTGTTCGCGCGGCAGGGCGGCCTGGCGACGAACCAGGGGCGCGATGTCGAGGATTACCACCACGCGGCCATCGCCCATGATGGTCGCGCCGAAGATGCCCGGCACCGATGCCACCTGCGGGCCCACCGGCTTGACCACGATTTCGCGGTTGCCGACCACCTGGTCGACGCTGACCGCCGCGCGCAGGTCGCCCGAACGGATGAGCAAGAGCGGCATCTGCAGGCTGCCTTCGGCCTTTGCCTCCCCATGCCCGACCAGCTGGCCGAGGTCGTGGACCGCGTAGTCCTCGCCACCGTAGCGGTAGCTCGGGTTGTCACCGACCAGTTCCTCGCGGGCCATGCGGCCAACGCCGCGTACCGAGGCAATCGGCACGGCGAAGGTGGTCTCGCCGATCTTGACGAACACCGCCTGGGTGACCGCGAGGGTCTGCGGCAGGCGAAGGGTGAAGGTCACGCCCTTGCCGGGGCGCGACTGGATGTCCAGGGTGCCGCCGAGCTGGCGCACTTCGCTCGCCACCACGTCCATGCCCACGCCGCGGCCGGCCAGGCGACTGACCTCGTTGGCGGTGGAGAAACCCGGCTCGAGGATCAGGGCGTCGAGGTCGTGGTTGCCGAGGATCGCGTCTTGGCGGATAAGACCGCGTTCTTCACCGCGACGACGGATGGCATCGCGATCCAGCCCGCGGCCGTCGTCGCCCACCTCGAGCACCACTTCCGACCCTTCGCGTCGCACCGCGATGCGGATCGAGCCCTCTTCCGCCTTGCCCGCCTCCTGGCGTTGATCGGGGGTTTCCAGGCCGTGTGCCACCGAGTTGCGGAGCATGTGCTCCAGCGGCGCGGTCATTCGCTCCAGCACGTTGCGGTCGAGCTCGCCCTGCGCGCCTTCCAGCTTGAGCTGGACCTGCTTGCCCAGCTCGCCCGATGCCTGTCGGATGACGCGGCGCAGACGCGGCAGCAGCGAGTCGAACGGCACCATGCGCGTGCGCATGAGGCCTTCCTGCAGGTCGGAACTGACCCGGGACTGCTGCAACAGCAGCGTTTCGTACTGCCGGGTGAGGTCGTCCAGCGTCAGCTGCAGGCTGTTCTGGTCGGCTGCCGATTCCGACAGCGCACGCGAGAGCTGCTGCAGGTTGGAGAAGCGATCGAGCTCGAGCGGATCGAACGCCTGCTCGCCGCTGTCGCCCTCGCGCTGGTAGCGCGCGACGATCTGCGCCTCGGTCTCGATCTCGAGCCGGCGGAGCTGGTCACGCATTCGCAGGTTGGTGGCCGCCATTTCCGCGATTGCGCCACGGAAGGCACCCAGCTGCTGCTCAAGGCGTGCACGGTAGATCGCCACTTCGCCGGCATAGTTGACCAGCCGGTCCAGCAGGTCGGCGCGGATGCGCACCTGTTCCTGCGGCGCCCGGATCGAGATGTCGTCCTCGTCCTCGGCCCCGGCCTCGCTCATCGGTGCCGAGAGCGGCTTGAGCTCGCGCACGGGCTCGGCGCGCGCTGCCGGTTCGCCCGCCAATGGGGCGGCAGCGCCGATCGTCGTGCGGCCGCGTGAACGCGCCTCGAACTCGGCGATCAGGGCAATCGGCATCGCGATGGCCCGGTGATCGCCGACCCGGGTAACCATCGCGTGCAGGCGGTCGAAACCGAGCTCCAGCAGCGGAATCCCGTCATCGCCCAGTTCGCGGCGCTGGTCGACCACCGCCTCCAGCAGCGACTCCATGACATGGCCCAACTCACCCACGGCCATGATCCCGGCCATGCGGGCACCGCCTTTCAGGGTATGCAGGTCGCGCTGCAGGCCCACCAGCGGCTCGCGTTCGGTCGGGTTCTGACGCAACTGCGCAAGCAGGCCGTCGGAATGATCTAACAGGTCGCCACCTTCTTCCACGAAGATGTCGACCAGCTCGGGATCCAGTTCCGACAGGTCCAGCGCGACCTCGGGATCGGGCTCGACCGGTATCGAGACGGCCACGAATGCCGCCACCTGCTCCGGCTCGGCCACTTGCTCGGGCTCGGCTTCCTGCTCGGGCTCGGCTTCCTGCTCGGGCTCGGCTTCCTGCTCGGGCTCGGCTTCCTGCTCCGGCTCGGCTTCCTGCTCCGGCTCGGGCTCCATCACGGATTGGGGCGGAACCGAAGTTTCGTCGGCCTGTTCCGCGGGCGTTTGGTCAGCGGCGTCCGCGTCGGAAATATCGCCAGCCTCGCCAAGAAGCTCGACAGCCGGCCCCGCATGCGCGTCGCCCTCCACTTCGGCAACCACCCGCTGCTCACCGGCCTGCTCGTCTTGCGCCTGCTCGTCGTCGGCCGGGTCAGCGGAGGCCTGCTCTGTTTCCGCCCGCTCTTTGGCCAGGCGATCCGCCTCGGCGTATTCGGCCTCGAGGCGTTCGTACTCGAGGCGTTCTTCCTCGGCGAGCCGCTCGGCTTCGGCACGCTCCAGCTCGGCGCGCTCTTGTTCGAGTCGTTCGGCCGCGATCCGCTCGGACTCGGCCCGTTCGGCTTCCGCCCGCTCGGACTCAATACGGGCCGCCTCGATGCGCTCTGCTTCAAGGCGCTCCGCTCCCACCCTCTCAGCCTCGAGGCGCTGCGCTTCCGCTCGCTCGGTCTCGATTCGATCAGCTTCCGCTCGCTCGGCCGCGATACGTTCCGCGTCCAGGCGTTCGGCTTCACGACGATCGGCTTCTACCCGCTCTTGCTCTGCCCGCTCGCCTTCGGCCTGTTCTTGCTCGAGGCGTTCCGACTCGGCACGTTCGGCTTCGATCCGTTCGGCTTCGAGCCGTTCGGCTTCGATCCGTTCGGCTTCGATCCGTTCGGCTTCGATCCGTTCAGATTCGAGAACCTGTTCTTCCAGCTCGAGCGTTGATGCCAGGAGCTCGTCCTCGGCATCGCCTGTCTCGGCCGATTCGTCCACGGACCCGGTGTCGGCGGACTCGTCGATCGCCTCGCCCGGCGCTTCCCCACCGCCGGCGATGTACTCGCTCAGGTCGATGGATGTCAGCTCACCGCGGGCAGGTTCGGTGGCCCCGATGGATTCGACCGGTTCGTCGTCCAGCGAGAGGTCCTGGCCATGGCCGGCCGGACGCGGCGCGGGCAGCGTGTCGCGCAGTGCGGCCATTCGTTCGGCCAGGCCGTGGAATACCGGCACGCGCGGGTGTTCGGACTGCAGCGCCGCCAGCGTGTCGCGGATCGCGGAAGTCACCGCGCCCAGGCCCGCCACGCCTTCGGCAGTTGCCGCCTCGCCGACAGCGAGCAGGCGCTTGATGTACGCCTCCGTGGGTGCGGTGATCTCGGTGATCACAGGCACCTCGGTCATTGCGAACGCGCCGTTGAGCGTGTGGATCGCACGCTGCAGCTGGTCGTTGGCACGATGCGGCGCCGCTTCGGCCGCGGCCAGCCACGACTGGATCGTGCTGAGGTGTCCGGTGACTTCGGTGTCGAGGATTTCCAGCAACACCGGATCCACCGACGCCGGGATGCCAGGCAGTTCGTCGACGGGTGCGGACGCGTCCCCTTCGCTCGGCGGATGCGTGTCCTCCTGGGCAAGATCGTCGCCCTTGGGCGCATCAGCAGCCTGCACGGGTGCGGCTGCGGGCTGGTAGAGGGTTTCTTCGCCTGCCGCCACGCGGTCGGCGACTGCCTCTATACCCGCAAGGTCGGCCGTCAGCGCGACCTTGCCCTGCAGCGCACCGTGCAACTCGGGCAGCCTGTCGAAGGCGTGCTCGACCAGCCCCACGACCGCCGGGGTGGCCGACCGGGTGCCGTCCAGCACCCTGTTGAGCATGTTCTCCACCTTCCAGCTGAATTCGCCCAGCGCCTTGGCACCTACGAGTCGGCCGCTGCCCTTGAGGGTGTGGAAAACGCGGCGGATCGGGCGCAGCAGTTCGGCGTTGTCCGGTGCGGCCCGCCACGGCGGGAGCAATTCGCCCAGGTGGTTGATCTCTTCCTCGAGCTCTTCGAGGAACACCTCGCGGATCTCGTCATCGATATCGGCACTGGGCGCGAAGCCGCCGTCCTGCACGGACAGCCCCGCCGACGGGGCAGCGCCCGCATCAACGCTGCCTGTCGGGGTGGCGGGGTGCTCGACGGGCTCCGTCGGTTGCGCGGGCGTCGGGGGAGCAACCGTGGGCGCGGGAACGTCGGACGTTGCGTCCGGGCGCGCAGCCGTCGGGGCGTCCCAGGCAGGCAGGTCCTGCAGGGAACCGGATGCGGCGGTCCCTGTCGCCAGCGTGCCCGCGGGGATGTGGCCCGTGTCGCCGGGCAGCGGCCAATAGCCCAGCGCTTCCAGGCTCTGCCGGGCAATTTCGAGGATCCGCTCGCGGTTGGGCCGCTGCTCGCGCAGGGCCTCAAGGTAATACTCCACGCTGGCCAAAGCATCGGCCATGGTGTCGAGCTGCTGTCCGTTTGGAACGCGCTTGCGCCCGATCAGCTCCACTTCCGCGTAACGCCGGACGCCGACCAGGTACTCGGCAGGCCGCGGCAGCTCGAGGATCCGGAGCGCGCCGGCGACTTCATCCAACAGGCGCGGGACGTCGGCCAATTCGGCGTGGTCCCAATTGGTTTCCACGAACGCCACGAAGCACTGGCGTGCGTCGCCGAAGTTGGCGATCGCCTCGCGGACGACGATTTCCAGCACCTTGCGCGATTCGCTTGCCAGCAAGTCCTCGTCGGCCGCGTCTTCGGGCAAGCCCAGGCGCGCGACCTGTTCGTCCAGCGAGGCATCGACATAAAGCAGCGCGCCGGCAACGTCCAGCAACGCGGTCTCGTCCGCCGCCCTTTGCCCGGTGACGATCTCGTGCATGGCGTCGCGCTGCTGCAGCACCACGCCGCGCGCCACGCTCAGTCCCATCATGCCGAGGGTGTCACCGACCCGGCCCAGGGCATCGACCTGGGGTCGCAGCTCGCCGATGTCGGTCTGGCCGGTTCGCAGGTAGAGGTCCAGCGCATCCTTTACACGCAGCAGGTCTTCCTTGATCGCTGCCGAGACGGTGTCCAGCAGCGCCCGGTTGCGCCCGCTCAGGCTGCCGCGCGCGTGTTCGAGTTCCGACTCGCTGGGGCGCTCTGCATCCAGCTCGAAGGCGTCGCGCAAGCCGGCCAAAGCGGGATGAGGGTTGCTGCTGTTGGCGGCATGGAACAGCAGCTGGCGCGTGGGTTCGGACGCGGGCTCGCTGCGCGGGCCGCTGAAATCATCCCCTTCCAGCATCTGCCGGCTCTCGCGCTCCACGCCGCCGAACGCCTGCCGCAGTGACTGCGACGGTTCGATCGCGCCATCACGCAGTGCGGCAGCAACGGACGCCGCCACCCACAGCATGCGACGCAAGGGCTCCAGTGCGACGTCGGCGAGCAGGCCATCGATGGCGGCGGCCAACCCCGTTGCATCCGCCGGCGAGTCATCCGCCGGCCATTGGGCCAGGGCGTCGCGGAAGTCGGCCAGGTGCGAAGTGGGCGCTGCCGCGAACGCGGCGAGCACCGGTGAAGGCAGGTCCTGCGGCAGCGGCCGGTCGAGATTGGGGGAGAACAGCACGCTTTCGTTGAGCCCGGGCTCGCCCCGCGCCGAGCGAAGTTCGTTGAGCAACGGCAACAGCACGATCGGTATGTCGCGATGGCCGCCCTGCAGGCGTTCAAGGTAGTCCGGCAGCTGAACCACGCCACGCATCAACGCGGCGCAGGCATCGTCCCGGCGCTCGTCGGAATCGCCGTGGTGCAAGGACAGCGCCAGGCGCTCCATTTCCTCGGCGACCATGGCCGGAGCCGACAGTTCGACCATGCGCAGCGTCCCGCACACCTGGTGCAGGTGGCCCGCGCAGGCCTTCATGCGCTCGGCGTCGGCGGGGTTCTCGGCGTAGGCCTCGATTTCCTCTCGCGCGTAGCGCAGGGTCTGGTCGAGTTCGGGCTTGATCCAGCCCAGCGTGGTGGTATCGATGGCGTCGCGCGTCACGGTCATCCCCACACTCCGGACACGGTCAGCCACCCGTTGGACGGGGAACCAGTCGGCGGCTTGACCGCCCGGGAAGCGTGACTAGGAACATTCACAGAGCTGGTATCCACTGACTGACCGACTGAACTGACCCACATCGAAACCGCACCGCGCAGCACCGGGCACACCCGGCGCAGGCGCGCTTACGCCGGCAGCTTGAAGTCGGCCACCGAACGACGCAGGTCCGCGGCGAGCTGGGCCAGGTTGCCGATCGATTCGGCCGTCTGGTTGGCGCCCTGCGTGGTCTGCGAGGTGATCTGCTGGATCGTGTTCATCGTCTGGGTGATGTTGGCCGCCGCGCCGGACTGCTGCTGCGCTGCGGTGGAAATGCCCTGGATGAGGCCCGACAGGTCGGACGACACCTTCTCGATCTCGCCCAGTGCGGTACCGGCGTCCTCGGCCAGGCGCGCACCGGCAACCACCTCGGAGGTCGTCTGCTCCATCGAGCTGACGGCTTCGTTGGTATCGGACTGGATGGTCTGCACCAGCGTTTCGATTCGCTTGGTCGCGTTGGACGCGCGCTCTGCCAGTCGCTGCACTTCGTCGGCCACGACCGCGAACCCGCGGCCCGCCTCGCCGGCGGAGGCCGCCTGGATGGCCGCATTCAGCGCCAGGATGTTGGTCTGCTCGGAGATGTCGTTGATCAGCTCGACGATCGAGCCGATCTCCTGCGACGACTCGCCCAGCCGCTTGATGCGCTTGGAGGTTTCCTGGATCTGGTCGCGGATGCTGTCCATGCCCTGGATGGTCTGGCGCACCACGCCGGCACCCTTGGTCGCGATCTGCACCGAGCGCTGCGCCACCTCGGCCGACTCGGCGGAGTTCTTGGAGACCTGGTCGATGCTGGCCGCGATTTCGCTGATTCGCCCCGACGCGGAGGAGATCTCCTGCGCCTGGTGTTCGGCGGCTTCGGCCAGGTGCATGGCGGTGGCCTGGGTCTCCTGCGCGCTGGACGCCACCTGCACCGAGGTGTCGGTAATCGTCTGCACCAGGCTGCGCAGCTGCTCGACGGCGAAGTTGATCGAGTCGGCGATCGCGCCGGTCATGTCCTCGGTGACCGTCGCCTTTACCGTCAGGTCGCCTTCGGCGAGCGAACCCATTTCGTCCAGCAGGCGCATGATCGCCTCCTGGTTGCGGTCGTTGAGTTCCTTGGTGGTGTCGTAGCGCTTCTTCTGCTGGCGGTTGACCGAGTACAGCACGCCCAACAGCGCGACCAGGGCCAGTGCACCCGAGATGATCGAGATCCACAGGTTGCCCAGGAGGCTGGTGTCGCGCAGCGAGCCGAATGCGGTGAACGCATCGAACAGCCGGCGGCTGTCATCAAGCAGCTGGTCGGAACCTGCGGTGATCGAGTCGGCCGCCGCCTGCGCGCGGAACAGGTTCTGCGAGGTCGAGAGGATCGCGTCGAGGTCGCCCTTCATGTCCGTCCACAGCGCTTCGGCCTGGCCCAGCGCAGCCAGGGCGCCGGCATTGCTGAGCGGGCTCACGCCCAGCGTCTCGTCCCCCTCGCGCAGGCCGGTCATCACGTTGTCGAACACTGCCGCGTCGCGCGCCAGGGCATCGCCTGCCGCCGCCGCGCCCGGGCCACCGGCCTGGATGACGGTGATGCGACGGGCCATGGTGCCCGACAGCACGACCTGGCGAAGCGCCAGGTACACCTGCGATGAAGACGAGCCGCTGGAGGACATTGCCCGCACCAGCTCGTCGAGGTTGGCCTGCAACTGCGGGACCTGCTCGGCGAAGCTGTTGGCGTTGCCGGCAAGGCCGAGCACCGCGGGCTCGCTGGCGATCATCTGTTCAGCGCTGGCACCCAAAGGCGCCCAGGTTTCGGTCACGGTCGCGATCGGACCGGCCACGCCCACCTCGTTGCCGAAGTTGTTGTTGAGCGTGGCGATGTCCTCGTCGATCGCCCCCTTCGTCTCCTTGAATGCGTCGAACGCCTGCGCGTCGCCGCCCACCGCCTCGCGGCCCTGGTTGGCAAGCTGCTGGCTCAACACCTGCAGGTCGGACGCCGAGGAACTGGCGCCGCCCAGCCGTGCCGCCTTGTAGGTCGCGTAACCGGCATTGAGGACGAACACAGTCACCGCGATGCCCAGCAGCAGCAGCCAGGTCTTAACGCCAAGGTTGCGGGCCTTGCCGGCGACGGAGTTGATGTCAGTGCTCATGGTTCGACGACCTCTGGTGTGGTGCGTGCTGCGGCAATTGGGGAAGTGTGCGGCGGTGTGCGCAGGGCCTAGCCGGCGGCCTGGCGGAATTCGGGCGTGCGGGTCAGCCGCTCGAGGCTGAAGATGCCCCACGGCTGTTCGTCCAGGCGGTATGCCCGGTCGATGAAGTGGGTGTAGCGGCCGACGGCGATCTGTTCGTCGGCGAGCCGGTCGTCCGGGATCTGCTGCTGGTCGTGGAAGCTGCGTTGTCCGTAAAGCTCATCGATCAGCACGGCGACATCGCCGCCGGGCTGGCGCACCAGAAGGATCCGCTGGCTCTCGTGGAGCACCGTGCGCTCGCCTTCCAGGAACTGCTTGAGGTCGACGATGGGCAGAAGGTTGCCGCGGACGTTGGCCAGACCGAGCATCCACGGCTGCGCCCCCGGGACCGGCGTCACCTGGGGCAGGGTGAGGATCTCGCGCACCTCGTCGAACGGCGAGGCCATCCGGCGCTCGCCAATGCGATAACCGACCCCGCGCCACAGGCCCGGCGCTTCGAGCTGCTCCGGAAGGCCGGCAACGTGGGCGAGGCTGCGCCGCTCGTAATCGGCCAGCGCATCGAACGGCGAGAGTCCCGCCACCTCAGGCGTCCAACAGGCCGTTGATACGCGCGATCAATTCGTCTTCGCGCGGCGGCTTGACGATGTAGTCCTTGGCACCCTGGCGCAGGCCCCAGGCCTTGTCGGTGTCCATGCCCTTGGTGCTGACGATCAGAACCGGGATCTCCTTGGTCACCGCATCGCGGGAAAGCGCCCGGGTGGCCTGGAAACCGTTCATGCCGGGCAGGACAACGTCCATCAGCACCAGGTCGGGCTTTTCACGCCGGCAGACCTCGATGCCATCCTCGGCGCTGCCCGAGGACAGTACCTGGTGGCCGTTGCGCTCCAGCAGCTGGGTGAGCACCGCCGTATCGGTCGGCGAGTCCTCGATCAAGAGAATGCGTGCCATTGAATGCCCTACCCCCCGGTCAGGCGTTGACGTGCGTGCGGATCGCGTCGAGGAGTTCCTCGCGCGTGAATGGCTTGGTGAGGTACTGCTCGGACCCGACGATGCGCCCGCGCGCCTTGTCGAAGAGCCCGTCCTTCGACGACAGCATGATCACCGGCGTGCCCTTGAATGCCTGGTTGTTCTTGATCAGCGCACAGGTCTGATAGCCATCCAGGCGCGGCATCATGATGTCCACGAAGATGATCTGTGGCTGCTGGTCGGCGATCTTGGCCAAGGCTTCGAACCCGTCCGTGGCCGTGACCACGTCGCAGCCTTCGCGCTTGAGCAGTGTCTCGGCAGTTCGACGGATGGTCTTGGAGTCATCGATCACCATGACCCGCAATCCATCGAGGTTGCCGTTGCGGCCCTCGTCACCCATTCAGTAGTCCCCGTGTGCGCACGCCGTGTGTCCGGTATGTCGCGAGGCTACCTTTATTCCAAGCCCGGGGCAGACTGTCAAGCCGCAGTTCCCGTCACATCCAGTCTGAACGCGGCACTTCGGACCCGGCCGCGTCGGCGCCCCTGCTACCATCGACCCCACCTACACCCTTGCCTTCGCCCGTGCCCAAGCCGCTGGATGTCGTTGTCGTGATGGACCCGATCGGGTCGATCCGGATCGCCAAGGATTCGACCTTCGCCATGCTGCTGGAGGCACAGCGCCGCGGCCATCGGCTCTGGTACGTCGCTCCCGGCGGACTGGCGCTGCACGACGGACGCGCGGTGGCCCGGATGTCGCCGCTGTCGGTACGAGAGGACCCTCGCGCCTGGTTCGAATTGGGCGAGGTGCGGGAACAGCCGCTGGGACCCGGCCACGTGGTGCTGATGCGCACCGATCCCCCGGTCGACGCCGAGTACATCCACGACACCCAGATCCTCGGCATCGCCCAGTCCGCCGGCGCGATGGTCGTCAACGATCCGCAGGGCCTGCGCGATTACAACGAGAAGCTGGCCGCGCTGCTGTTCCCGCAGTGCTGCGCCCCCAGCCTGGTCAGCCGGGACGCCGCGTCGCTCAAGGCCTTCGTGAACGAGCACGGCGAAGCGGTGCTCAAGCCACTGGACGGCATGGGGGGGCGCTCGATCTTCCGCGCGCGCGCCGGGGAGCCCAACCTCAACGTGATCCTGGAGACGTTGACCGACGGCGGCCGTTCGCTGGCGATGGGCCAGCGCTACCTGCCGGAAATCGCCCAGGGCGACAAGCGCATCCTGCTGGTGGACGGCGAGCCGGTCGACTATTGCCTGGCGCGCATCCCGCAGGGCGACGAATTCCGCGGCAACCTGGCCGTGGGCGGCCGTGGCGAGGGCCGGCCGCTGGGCGAACGCGACCGCTGGATCGCCGCCCAGGTCGGGCCGGAGATGAAGCGCCGGGGCATGCTGTTCGTGGGGCTTGATGTCATTGGCGACTACCTCACCGAGGTCAACGTCACCAGCCCCACCTGCATCCGCGAACTGGATGCGCAGTTCGGTCTGAACATCGCCGGCGAGCTGTTCGATGCGATCGAACGGGTGACCACGCCGCGATGAACGCGGTGGCAGCGCCCGGATCGGCTGCAATGGAGAACCAGCGACTGGGCGCGACCCTGGTGCTGTCGCTGCTGTTGCACGGGATGTTGCTATTGGGCGTCGGTTTCGCGGTCGAGAGCGCCGCACCGGTGATGCCGACCCTGGATGTGATCCTGACCCAGACCCGCAGCCCCCTGACCCAGGCCCAGGCCGATTTTCTGGCCCAAGCCAGCAACCAGGGGGGAGGCGACCACGACCGCTCGACGCGCCCCAGCGAGGTGGTGTCCGGGGCCGCGCCGCAGGTGCAGCCCGGCGTCGCGCCGCGCCCGGTGCGCGCGCAGTCGCCTTCGCCCCAACCCCCGCCGGAAGCCCGCGTGGTCAGCAGCGCCCGCGGCGAGTCGCCGGTGGCGACGCCGCGGTCGACGCCCGAGGCCGACGACACGCCGCTCCCCCGCGGCCGCGAGAAGGTCGAGCGCGACATGGCCATGGCACGGCTGGCCGCGGAAATCCACATGCGCTCGGAGCGATACGCCAAGAGGCCGTCGCGCAAGTTCGTCTCCGCCAGCACGCAGGAATACGCCTGGGCGACCTACCTGCGGGCGTGGGTGGATCGCGTCGAACGCATCGGCAACCTCAACTACCCCGACGAGGCACGCCGACGCCGGCTGGCGGGCCAGGTGGTCATCAGCGTCGCGATCAGGCGCGATGGAAGCGTCGACCGCGCCGACATCGTCCGCTCAAGCGGCATCGCGCTGCTGGATGAGTCCGCCATGCGCATCGCACGGCTGGCCGAGCCGTACCCGCCGCTGCCCCGCACCGAGGAAGACCCGGACATCCTGCACGTCACCCGCACCTGGAACTTCCTGGCGGGGGGCGAGCTCGTCGACGACTGAACCCGGCGCGGGCGCCCCGCCATGGATCCCCGCCACGCAGGATCGACCTGCCGGTGCGCCGCGTGACACGACGACGCCTGCCAGCCGAGCCGGTTCGCGGATCGCGTCGTTGCCGCTGCCGAAGCACGCTGCCGGCGCTGCCACGCCCGGGCCCCCCGCGCTACTTCTTGCGCGCCCGTTGCTCGGCCAGGGTCAGCGCGACGTTGTTGCGCAGGTAGGCCGGCTCCACCGCGTCGGGGGCGACCGCACCACCGCGGTCGAACGCGACCGCCGCCAGGCGCGCAAGGTCCGCCGCATGGGGCAACTGGGTGGCATCCACCGAAAGCAGGCGGGCCGCGCCACCTCCTTGCAGCCGGTGCGCCAGCGCCCCCTCGACGGCGGAAAAACCGGTGCCCACGCCGTGCCAGTCCCCTTCGGGAAGCGCCATGGTGCCGGGAGGGGCCAGCACCTCGTCCGCGAGGGCATGCGATCCCCCGGCATCGCGCTCGAACGCACCCAGGTAAACCTCGCCCATCCGCGCATCAATCGAGGCGAGCACGCGTGGCCCGGTGGACCGCATCGCCAGCACCGCCAGCGTGGACACCGGGACCAGCGGCCGGTCCAGCGCCAGGGCGATGCCCTGTCCGATGGCAATCGCCAGCCGCACGCCGGTGAAGGCGCCCGGGCCGCGACCGACCGCGACCGCATCCAGCTGGGACCGCGCGATCCCCGCATCGGCGAGCAATTCGTCGGCCCAGGGCAGCGCCAGTTCGGCGTGCCGGCGCGGCGCGATCTCGAAGCGCTCGGCCACCTCGCCATCCGACCACAGGGCAACCGAGCACGCCTCGGTCGCCAGCTCGAACGCCAGCAGCTTCATCCGCCGTGCTCCTGCATGCAGCGACAGGTCACCTTGCAGCGCGCGACTTCACCGGCCATGGGTGCCTTCCAATTCCATGTAGGACCGCGATTCTGGCGCAAAGAACTCCGCGACGTCTTCGATCCGGCGGGTCCGCGGCAGGGGCGGCAGCGAGTCCATGAACACGCGCCCATAGCTCTTGCTGCCCAGGCGCGGGTCGCACAGCACCAGCACGCCACGATCGGTTTCGGTGCGGATCAACCGGCCGGCGCCCTGCTTGAGTGCGATCACCGCCTGCGGCAGCTGCTCGTCGCGGAAGGGGTTGCCACCGCCCCGGCGGATCGCGTCCAGTCGCGCTTCGAACACCGGGTCGTCGGGCGCGGCAAAGGGCAGCTTGTCGATCACCACCACGCTGAGCGCGTCGCCGGCCACGTCCACGCCTTCACGGAAGCTGGCGGTGCCCAGCAGCACCCCGTTGCCCGAAGCGCGGAACCGTTCCAGCAGGATCGAGCGCGGCGCCTCGCCCTGCACGAACAACGGCCAGGACCCGCGCTCGCGCAACTCGGCGGCGGCCTCGCGCAGCGCACGGTGCGAGGCGAACAGCACGAAGGCGCGCCCGCTGGAGGCCTCAAGCACCGGCAGGACCGCATCGATCACCGCTGCGGTGTAGTCCCGGGACGCGGGCTCGGGCAGGCGCGGCGGCTGGTAGCACAAGGCTTGCCGGGACCAGTCGAAGGGACTTGGCGCGAGCAGGGTGCGTGCCTGTCCCTCGCCGTCCAATCGCAGGCCGAGCTTGCTCGCGTAGTGCTCGAAGCGCCCGCCAATCGCCAGCGTCGCCGAAGTGAACACCCAGGCGGCCTGGGAACGCACGCGATGCTGGGCAAGGGGGCCGGAGACGTCCAGCGGCGTGCGGCTCAGCCGGAACCCGCGGGCGGTGAGCTCATACCAGAGCACGCTGTCGCCGCTTTCGTCTGCGGTGCCGGTCGTCGTCGAGTCTTCCCCCGATGGGACGTCCGGGGCGCCGTGCCCGTCGCGCGTTGCCACCCCTTCTGCCGCCGGGGCATCGCCCGGCGCCCCTCGGTCTTCCATGGGACTGCCTGCACCCGCTGGATCGCCCTGAGCGGGCAACGCCGCCGGCGTCTCCGATCGCTCCGTCCCGACCCGCCACCGCAGCAGCCGGTTCTCAAACTCTTTCGCCCGTGCCACGCAACTGTCGAAACCGGGCGACATCTCGCGCAGGGGCAGCAGCGCAGCGTGGAGGGTGCGCAGTGCAAGCGTGAGCGCGCCAAGGGCCGCCTCCACCTCGAGGTCTTCGGACGCGCGTTGGCGCGTACCGCGCACGGGCAGTTCGTCCATGGCCGCCCGCAGCGCGCGCACGGCGTGCTCGAGCGTGCGCGCCGGCTCCTGCAGCACCGCCAGCGCCGAGGGCGCGAGCTTGCATTCGGCCAGCGTGTCGCGTGCCAGCTCGACCAACGGCCGCGCACTGATCGCCTCGCCGAAGAACTGCGAGGCCAGCTCTGGCAACTGGTGGGCTTCGTCCACCACGAACACCTGCGCGCCCGGGAGGATTTCGCCGAAGCCCTCCTGCTTGAGCGCCAGATCGGCCAGCAGCAGGTGGTGGTTGACCACCACCACGTCGGCGGCCTGGGCGCGCTGGCGCGCCTGCACCACGAAGCAGTCCGAGAAGAACGGGCACTCGCTGCCCAGGCAGTTGTCGGCGGTCGAGGTGACCATCGGCAGCAGCGGCGAATCGTCCGGGAGCGCCTCCAGCTCGGCCAGGTCACCCATCCGCGTGCGCCCGGCCCAGGCGACGATGCGCTGGAACTGCGCGGCCATCTCGCGGCTGCCAAACCTCGGCTCGCCCTTCGCCTGCCCGAGGCGGTAGTGGCAGAGGTAGTTGGAGCGGCCCTTCAGCAGCGCGGTCTTCAGGCCGACGCCAAGCGCGTCGCGCACCCGCGGCAGGTCGCGGTGGTAGAGCTGGTCCTGCAGCGCGCGCGTGCCGGTGGACACGATGGTGCGCAGGCCCGACAGGATCGCCGGCACCAGGTAGGCGAAGGTCTTGCCGGTGCCGGTTCCGGCCTCGGCCAGCAGCGCCTGGCGTGCCTCGAACGCTTCGGCGATCGCAACCGCGAGGTCCTGTTGCGCTGGACGCGGTGCAAACCCGGCGATCGTACGCGCCAGGTCACCGCCCTCCTCCAGGGCGGCACGCGACGCCGCCGCGAGCCGCCCGCCATCCACGCCGGTCAAAACCGCGGCGGCGGGGCGACGGTGCAGGCTTCGCGGCGCTCGCGTGCCTGCTCCACCGAGGCCGACGCGGGCATTCCGTCGGCTGCGGAAGGCGTCGCCAGGCGGACCTGCGCGAGGGTCTCCCAGTGGCGCCGGCAGAGCGGCCCGACCTGCGAACCCAGCTGATACGCGCGCGTGGCCAGGCGCGCGGCGGCGGACGTGTCACCAAGCAGCAGGGCGACTTCTGCGCGGTCCTGGAGCAGGGCCGGATCATCGGGGGTGATCGCCAGCGCGCGGTCGAGCGCGTCGGCGGCCCCCTGGAACATGCCCCGGGTCTCGAGTGCGTCCGCATCCTGGCGCAGGTCCTCGACCTGGGGGTCGCGCAGCGGTTGCACCGAAAGCTCGGCGTCGAGGACGGTGCCCGCCGCCCGTACCGCGCGGACCGCGGCCGCGGTGTCGAATGCGGGCGCAACCGGTTCCGGGGCGACGGTAGCGCAGGCAGCCAGCAGGGAGCCCACGATGGCCACGACCGGGTACCTGTGACCCCGCCGCATCAGCGTTCATCCTCCCGCGACTGCGATGGCGGCTCCGCATCACGCTCGCCAAGGCCGAACCAGTCGCGCCAGCCGCCGGACTCCGATTGCGGCACCGGCGGCGGGGCCGGGGCCGGGCATGGCGCGTAGGGGGGCGCAAAGCCGGCCACGAATGCGAAGCGACGTGCACCCGGACACTGTGCATCGCGCGCGTGCGCGCCCACCACCCAGTGCCACTCGATGCCCTCGTCGCCCACCTCGAGCGCTGCGCTGGGCAGCCGGGCGAACATCGCCGACCACACCCGCATGGCGCCGCTGGCACCGTACAGGCCGGTGGATTCGTTCTGGTCGTTGCCCACCCACACCACTGCCAGGTGGTCGCCCGTCCAGCCGGCAAACCAGCTGTCGCGCCCGTCGTTGCTGGTACCGGTCTTGCCGGCGGGCGAAAGCCGGCCCAGGCCGTCGGCGACCAGCCGCCGGGCGGTGCCGTTGGTGACCGCGTGCTGCAGCGCGATGGTGATCAGGCGCGCTGCAATGGCGTCGCCCTCCTGCGCCGGCGCCGGCGCCTTGTCGTAACGGTTGAGGGTTCGGCCGTCGGCGTCGACCACCCCGCGCACCGCATGCAGCGGCTGGATCTCGCCGCCCGACGCCAGGAACTGGTACAGCTGCGCCATCGCATAGGGGCTCTGGTCCAGCGAGCCCAGGATCAGTGCCGGGTTGGGCTCGGCATCGATCCCGGCCAGGGTGCGGACCAGGCCGGCGATGCGCTCGGGCTCGACCTGCATGCCCAGGCGCACGGTGGCCTGGTTGTAGGACTGCGCCAGCACGTCGATCAGGCGCACGCTGCCGTGGCTGCGGTTGTCGGAGTTCTTCGGGCTCCAGGTCCGGCCGCGACCCAGGGTCACCGTAACGGGCGAGTCGTCCACCCAGCTCGCCAGCGAGAAGCGCTCGGGCTGGGCCAGTGCCAGCAGGCTCACGAACGGCTTGAGCAGCGAACCGACCGGGCGCTGGGCCTCGACCGCACGGTTGAACCCGTGCTCGGCCACTTTGCGGCTGCCCACCACCGCGACCACGTCGCCGTTGTGCACGTCGGTCACCACCACGCCCGCCTCCAGCGCCGGACGCTTGTCGCTGTCCAGGCTTGCCAGCGTACGGATCACCGCACCCTCCGCCTGCGCCTGCGCCGAGGGCACCATCGCGCTCATCACCCGCAGGCCAGCGCCGGCCAGTGCGTCGGCCGGGTACTCGCGGGCCAGCTGGCGGCGGATCAGGTCGACATAGGCCGGGAAGCGGTTGGCGGCGACGCTGCCGGCTTTCTCGGTCACGCCCAGCGGCGCGGCCAGCGCGCCCCGGTACTGTTCGTCGTCCAGCAGGCCTGTTTCGTGCATCTCACCCAGCGCGAAGTCACGCCGCGCGCGTGCGCGCTCCGGGTGGCGGCGCGGGTCGTAGTAGGACGGCCCGCGCACGATGCCCACCAGCAGCGCGATCTGTTCGGGGGTGAGATCGGCCAGGTCGCGGCCGAACCAGAATTCCGCGCCTGCAGCCACGCCATGGATCGCCTGCGCCCCGCGCTGGCCCAGGTACACCTGGTTGAGGTAGGCCTCGAGGATAACGTCCTTGTCGTAGCGCGCCTCGATCACCATCGCGTAGAGGATTTCGTTGAACTTGCGCGACCAGGTCTGCTCACGCCCGATCCCCAGCAAACCACTGCGCGCCAGCTGCTGGGTCAGGGTGCTGGCACCCTGGCGGGCTTCGCCGGCGCGGAAGTTGACCCACGCGGCGCGGACCATGCCCGACAGGTCGATGCCATGGTGGTGGGCGAAGTCGCGGTCCTCCACCGCCTGCAGGCCGGTGACCAGCAGGTCGGGGACCTCCTGGATGTTCACCAGGCGCCGTTCTTCCTGCTTCTGTCCGTAGAGGGTGGCGATGCGCGCCGGGTCCAGTCGCGCGGACTTAAGCTCGCGCTTGCCCCCCGCCTCGCGGACGCTGGACACGCGCCCGCCTGAGACCACGACCTCCAGCCGGCGGGCCGGCACCGCACCGTCGATGTCGTCGAACCCGCGGCTGGAGATGCGCCAGCGCCCACCATCGCGGGCGTAGCTGCCCGGACGGATACCGTCGCCTTCCCGGTAGCCCGCCGCATCCAGTTCGGTCCTCAGCGTGTCCGGCCCCATGGCCAGGCCCGGTGCCACCACCAACGGGCGGGCATACACGCGGGTCGGCAGCTGCCAGCGGAGCTGGTCGAAGCGTTCGCTGACCTCGTGGTTGAGGTACAGCGTGTACGGAATCAGGAAACCCAGGCCCAGGCCTATCGCCGCCAGGGTCCAGGTGACCAGCCGGCGGCGCCATTGGGGCGGATCGCCCTGCGGGGAGTCGTCGGAATCGAAGTCGTCGTCGTAATCGGTTCGGGCCACGGCATGGGACAATGGCGGGGCTGCGCCCTCGTGCGGCGAGTCTAGCGCAGCCCACGCGATCGCCCGGCCCCCGGCGGCGCACGCCGACCTCCACGATTGGGAGTTTCTTCAGCAATGCCGAAGGCCGGATGGGAATGAGCTGGACCGACCTGCGTTTCCTGGCCGACCGGGCGACGGGGCTGGCCCGGCGCGGCATGGCCAGCCTCCGCCAGCGCGGCCTGCGCGCGACCTGGCAGCGGGTGCTGCGCCAGCTCCACCGCGTGCCCGTGGCGCGGCGGCCGGTGCTCTTCCAGCCCGATGGCGGCCCGTTCACCCCGTTCAAGGTGCCCTCCAGCGACGCGCCGGTGGCCAGCATCGTCATCCCGGTGTACGGGCAATTCGCCCACACCCTCGGCTGTCTGCGCGCACTGGCCGCACACCCGCCGGTCGCTGCGGTGGAGATCATCGTGGTCGACGACGGCTCCACCGACGAGACCCCGACAGCGCTCCCCCAGTTGGCCGGGCTGCGCTACCACCGCCGGGCAGCCAACGGTGGCTTCATCGCCGCCTGCAACGACGGCGCCGCGCTGGCCCGGGGCGATTACCTGGTCTTCCTCAACAACGACACCGTCCCGCAGCCCGGATGGCTCGATGCGCTCCTGGGCACGTTCCAGACCCACCCCGGCACCGGGCTGGTGGGGGCGCAACTGCTGTACCCGGACGGGCGGCTGCAGGAAGCGGGTGGCGTCGTCCGATGCGACGGGTCGGCCGAGAAGATCGGTCGCCACCGCTCCAATCTGGAACCCCCGACCTCGTTCGTACGGCGGGTGGACTACTGTTCCGGCGCGGCGGTGGCCCTGTCGCGCTCACTGTTCCTGGATATGGGCGGATTCGATCGGCGCTATTCGCCGGCGTTCTATGAGGACACCGACCTGTGCTTCCGGCTACGGGAGCGCCAGCTGCAGGTACTGGTCCAGCCCGCGGCGAAGGTCGTGCATGTCGAAGGCGCGACGGCAGGCACCGACACGCGCCGGGGCGTCAAGGTCCATCAGGTCCACAACCGGGACGTCTTTCGCGCACGCTGGACCGAGCGCCTGGCCCGGCAGCCCGGCCACGATGCCGCGCCACTGGCTGCAACCGACCACCTGTACAGCCGGGTGGTGCTGGTGATCGACGCATTGACCCCGCGACCGGACCGCGACTCCGGATCACTCCGACTGGTGAACCTGATCGGCCTGCTGCAGGAAGAAGAGGCTCACGTCGTGTTCCTGCCCGCGGACCGAAAGCATGCAGGCGACGCCACAGCTGCGTTGCAGTGCATGGGGGTGGAGGCCTGGCATACGCCGCACGTCGATTCGATACCGGCGTGGATGAGGGCCCATGGCCCCCGCTTCGACACGGTGATCGTCAGCCGGCACTACGTGCTTCGCGAGTTCCTTCCCCTGCTGCGACGCCATGCCCCCCAGGCGCGGGTCGTCTTCGACAGCGTCGACCTGCACTTCCTGCGCGAGCAGCGTGCGGCCGAGCTGTCCGGGGATGCCGGGCTGCTTCGTACCGCGAAGCGTACGCGGGAACTGGAGCTGGACATGGTCCGGCGCAGCGATGCGACGCTGGTGGTCAGCGAGGTCGAGCGCGCGTTGCTGGCGCAGCTGGCGCCCGGTGCCAGCGTGGACGTGCTGTCCAACGTGCACCGCCTGCCACCGCCCGGCCCGGGTTTCGACGCGCGCCAGGACGTGGTCTTCGTGGGGGGCTTCCGGCATCCGCCGAACGTCGATGCGGTGATGTGGTTCGCCGGTGCGGTCTGGCCGCTGGTCCACGCCGCCTGCCCGCAGCTGGTGTTCCACGTGGTCGGCGATGACGCGCCCGAGCCGGTGAGGGCACTCGACGGGCAGGCCGGGATCCGCATCCACGGCCACGTGCCCGACCTCGCTCCATTCATGGACGCGGTCCGGGTGGCGGTGGCGCCGCTGCGCTACGGCGCGGGGGTCAAGGGAAAAGTGAACCTCAGCATGGCGCACGGCCAGCCCGTGGTCGCCACGCCCTGCGCGGTGGAGGCCATGTACCTGAATGACGGCGAGGATGTGCTGGTGGCCGACGGGCCGGAAGCCTTCGCCGACGCCGTGCTGCGGCTGCATGGCGATGCCGGCCTGTGGAACCGGCTGTCAGCCAACGGGCGCGGCAACGTCCAGCGCCATTTCTCCTTCGATGCCGCGCGCGAGGTGGTGCGACGGGTGCTGCTCGCTCCCGGGGACTGAGCGGGCCCGCTCAGTCGAGCGCCGCGGATGCGGCTTCCACCCTCTGCGAGAACGCCGCCAGACCATCCGTATCCGGGTCCAGTGCGCGGGCCTGGTCCAGCGCTCGCTGCGCGGCCGATATCTCGCTGGCGCCCAGTCGCTCCTCGCCCACGGCCAGCCAGCGCTGGGCCAACCGTCGGCGCGCGGCCAGGGCGGTGTCGCGCTCCTCGCCGAGCGCTTCACGCGCCTCCAGGCAGGCACCGGCGGCGATGAGGCGGTTCTCGCGGAGCGCATTCTCGAAACACCGCCGCGCCGCGGGCAGCAGCTCTTCCGCCGCTCGCCGGACCCCGGCATCGCGCGGCGCGAGTGCGCGGGCGGCGGCAATCTTGTCGAATGCACTTTCGCCCGGGGGTGTCAGCAGGTCGCCGCGCTCGCGCGCCTGCGCGGCCTGCTCGAGCAGCGAACTCACCCGCCCGCGGCCAGCGGCCGTCGCGGTGGCACCGTCATCGCCCAGGCGCGCCTGGCTGGCACGTGCGCCCGCC
>NZ_JBJMAV010000007.1:0-125584 GCF_046600715.1 Novilysobacter viscosus | reverse complement strand
GCCGCCCCCGCGACCCCGCCCCCTGCTGCCGCCACCGCGACCGCCGCCGACCTGCGGCCGATCTCGACGCCGGCCCCCAGCTATCCGGTGGCAGCGCTGCGTAACGGGACGTCGGGCGAGGTGCAGGTGGAGTTCACCGTCGGCACCGACGGATCGGTCACCAACGCACGGGTGGTGCGATCCAACCCGTCCCGGGTGTTCGATCGCGAGGCGGTCAGCGCGGTACGCAGTTGGCGGTTCCAACCGATACCCAACCCGGTCACCACCCGGCGCACCATCGGCTTCAATCCGGGCGGTTGACGCAACGCCGCTTGCCAGGCGCGGCGGCTACCGCGCCCAAAACTGAAAAAGCCCGGCTCCGGCCGGGCTTTTTCTTTTTCACGCATGCCGCGGTCAGCCGCTGATCGCAAGCTTTTCCTGGTGGTAGCGGCGCACGGCCAGGAACCACAACAGCGCCGCCAGGCCGAACGCCGCCGACAGGTAGACCAGCCACGAAATCGCGTCGATCGATTCGGCCCGGATCACCTTGAGCAGCAACTGGTTCTGCGACAGGAACGGCACCGCGTACTGCCAGAGCTCGGTCTTGATCGGGTTCACAAACAGCACGAAGGTCGGCACCATCGGCAGCAGCATCAACCAGGTCATGTGGCTCTGCGCCTCCTTCATGCTCTTTGCCGATGCCGCGAGGTAGGTCAGCAGTGCCGTGCCGATGAACAGCATCGGCAACAGGATCAGCAGCATCTTGCCGATCGCCAGGAAGCTCACGTCCAGCATCCTGGCCATGCCCCCGGCCATCTGCGCCGACAGCTTGAATGCCAGCAGGGTGAGCAGGAGCGACAGCAGGCCCAGCGCACACGCCGCGGCGATCTTGCCGCTGACGATCGAACCGCGGGTCGCCGGCGTGGCCAGCAGCGGCTCCAGCGATTGCCGCTCACGCTCGCCCGCGGTGGCGTCCAGGATCAGGTACGCGCCGCCAATGAAGGACGTGAGGATGAGCAGGTACGGCAGCAGCGCAGAGAGCAGGGCGCCGCGCTTCGCGCTTTCGGTTGCAAGGTCCCGGCTGCCCAGGCTCATCGGGCGGGTGATCGATGGGTCGATGCCACGCGCCATCAACCGCAACATCCCGACCTGGTTGGCGTAGCCATCCAGTGCGCCACGCACGCGCGCGACCGGGATCTCGGCGTTGCGGCGCGTGCTGTCGTGCACCAGCGCCACGGTTGCCGAACGGCCGGCACGCCAGTCCCGGGCGAAGTCGGGGTCGATTTCCAGCGCCACGTCGATGCGCTGCTCGGCGATCGCCTGGTCCAGGTCGTCGGGCGGGTCTACCGCGGCGATGCCGTGGCCGGCGAGGAACTCGACCAGGCTTGGTGCGTGCTCGGCGCCCACCACCGGCACCTCCAGCACCTTGTCGAGCTGGGTCTTCTGCCGGGCTTCCATCAGCGAACCCATGCCCAGCATCATTGCCGGGTACAGCACTGGGCCGATCAGCAGGGCCAGGGCGAGGGTGCGCCGGTCGCGCGAGATGTCGAGCAGTTCCTTGCGCATCACCGCCCACAGCGAGGCGAACATGTTGGTCGGCTTCATGCGTGCAGGCCCTCCTCGGAGCCGATCGCCTTGACGAAGGCGTCCTCCAGGTTGGCCTCCCCGAAGCGTTCGCGCAGTTCATCGGCGGTGCCCGCTGCGACCACCTGTCCCTTGGCGATGATGACGATGCGGTCACACAGCGCCGCCACCTCCTGCATGATGTGGCTGGAGAAGATCACGCAGCGCCCCTCGTCGCGCAAGCCGGTGAGGAAGCCGCGCATCGCGCGCGTCGTCATCACGTCCAGGCCGTTGGTGGGTTCGTCCAGGATCACGTTGCGCGGGTCGTGCACGAGCGAGCGGGCGATTGCGGTCTTGGTGCGCTGGCCCTGGCTGAAGCCCTCGGTCTGGCGGTCGAGGATGTCGTCCATGTCCAGTGCACTGGACAACGCCCGGGTGCGCTCGGCAATGGCCGATTTCGACATGCCGTGCAGTTCGCCGAAGTAGGCGATGTTCTCGCGCGCGGTCAAACGCTTGTACACGCCGCGGGCGTCGGGCAGCACGCCCAGCGCCCGGCGCACCGCGGCCGGCTGCGCCGCCGCATCCATGCCGTCCACCTCGACCCGCCCGCTGTCGGGGGCCATCAGGGTGTAGAGCATGCGCAGGGTGGTGGTCTTGCCCGCGCCGTTGGGACCCAGCAGTCCGGTGATCTGGCCATCGGGCGCCTGGAAGTCCACGCCGTCGACGGCCTTCACCATGCCGGCCTTGGTCTTGAATGTCTTGTGCAGGTCGTGTGCGGTGATCATGGTTCCCATCCATTGAAACTGGTGAACGGCGGTACCCCCGCCAGGCGATCCAGGCACGCGGTGTCCAGCGAGGCAGGGTCGGTGGATTCGATGAACTGCCCGACCAGCTTGGGCATGCAGCCCAGCGCCAGGGTGCCGTGGCCCTGACCCTGCAGGACCAGGTGGCGGCCGTTGGCCAGGCCGGCCGCCACGGCCTCTCCGTAGCGGGGTGGCGTCACCGGGTCGAGCGTGCCCGACAGCAGCAGCGTGGGGACATCCGAACGCAGCGGCGCGGTGAAGTCGGCGCCCCGCTCCCCGTGCGGCCATGCATCGCATGCGGCGAAGAACAGGGTGGTGACCTCGGGCCCCAGCAGGGTGTCGCCGCCAGCGACCACGCTGTCGATGCGGTCGGCGTCCTCGGCGCACAGCACCGACCACTGCATGCCACGGGTCATCTGGTCCCCGGTGGACTGGGTCATCAGGTCCGAAAGCGCCATCAGCGGTGCGTAGCGGCCCTGCGCGGCTTCGTCCAGCACCAGCGGCAACAGTGCCGCCGTCTGCGGGGCATAGGAAAAGAAGAACGCCAGCCCGACCACGTGGTCGGGTGTAACGGTGGCGCTGCGGCTCTCACCGGTGGACGGGTCGCGGTACTCGACCTGGACCGGCGCCGCTTCCAGTGTCTCCATTACCTGGGCCAGGCGCGTCCGTGTATCGACCGGGAAGCGTGCCTTGCAGGCCGGCAGCGTGCTGCAGTGTTCCGTCTGCAATTCCAGTGCATCCTCGAACGTGTGGCCGAACTCGCCACCCACCACCAGGTCGTTGGGCACCACGCCATCCAGGACCAGGCTGCGGGTCTGCTGCGGATATGTCGCCGCGTACTGCTGGGCCACGCGCGTGCCGTACGAGCCGCCCACCAGGTTCACCTGCGGCGCGCCTATCGCCAGGCGCACCGCCTCAAGGTCGGCGACCGCATGGGTGGTGGTGTACAGCCTTGGGTCCGCGCGCCCTTCAAGCCCGGCGAGGCATTCGCGCGCGAATGCCGCCAGCTGGTCGGCGCTGGCCGCTTCGGCCACCTCCAGCGAAAGCGGCTTGCCGTCCGCATCGAGGCAGTCCAGGGGGTTGGAGCCGCCGGTGCCGCGCTGGTCCACCAGCACGATGTCGCGTTGCTTGCGTACCTCCCTCAGCGCGGCGTTGACGGTCGCCGCGTGTTCCGTGGCGGCCTGACCCGGACCACCCGCCAGGAAGAACACCGGGTCGCCGGTGCCACCCCCGCTGCCGGTGGCGGGCAACCAGGCCAGCTTGAGCGCGATCGCGCGGCCCCCCGGCGCCCTGGGGTCCTCGGGGACTTCGAAGTCCGCACACATCGCTTCGGTGGACTTGCCCCCAGCCACCCCGGTCAGCGAACACGGCTTGAACGCGATGGAGCCAAAGGTGCGAGTGGCGCCGTCGGCGCCCGCCTCAGGGGGTGTCTGGCCGGGTTGGCACCCCGACAGCGAAACCGCTGCCATGGCCACCGCCGCCGCTAGCGCGGCTGTCTTCAATCCGTGGGAAAGCATGCATCGTCCTGTGTCCGCGCTGGATCGCGCAGGATGACAGACGCGCCCACCTGCGGAAACGTGACACAAGTCAGGTGATCGGGCCGGGCCGTCAGCGGGGAAGCTTCTGCTCCAGGCGGTCGAGCTGGTCGCCGGCCCACCTCGCGCCGCCGGCGTCCCAGCTGCGTTGCAATCCCGCACGGGCCAAGTGGATCGAGCGCCGCGCCCCCTCGACGTCGCCTTCCAGCACCGCGATGGCGGCATCGATGCGCTGCCTGTCGCAGGTGTCGGCGACCCCACCGGCGGCGTGCTCGCGCCAGCCCCGGGCCGCGGCGACATCACCGCGCATGGCGGCATGCCAGGCCAGTTCGAGTGCGAATTGCGCGCGCATCGCCGGCTGCATCTCGGTTGCCAGCACAGCCACGTGTGCCATGTGCCGGTCTCGCGCCGGCGTATCGCCGCTGTCGTCGGCGTGCAGCGCGGCCATCAGCGACGGAAAGGCACGCATCGCCGGATTGATCGGAGTGTCGCTGGCGGCCAGTGCCATCGCATCGGCCAGCAGGCGCGGGTCCAGTTCGCGCGGGCGTGTGCCCGCGAGGCTCTGGGCGGTGAGGCCCATCACCAGCGCCTTGATCTGCGTGCCCCGGCCACCGCGGGCCAGGTCCAGCAGCTGCGCACCGTCGGTTTCGATGCCGCCGGCCCGCATCGGTATGGCGGTCATCGCAAGGACCAGTGCAGACACCGCCATGAACGCCAGCGCATGGAAGCGCATCGCCCCGTCCAGGCTCGCCGCCAGTGCCGCGGACAGCGCGACGCAGGCCAGGCTCGCCAGTGGCCCGCCTGCCGCGAGCCACCGCAATTGTGGCACGAAGGGGCGCGACATGTCCGGGAGCATCGACACGAACCCCAGCAACCCGTGCCGCAATGAGTGGCGCGACAACCGCCAGCCGGCAACCGTGCGGGTCAGGCGCACCGGGCCCGCGGCGATCATCAACGGGCGCATGCCGGCCATGCGTCCGCCGACCAGATGCCCCAGCTCATGAACGACCACGGCCAGCACCAGCCAGCCCAGCAGCGCGAGCATGTGCCCAGGTCCGAAGGAAGGCGGCGCGGGGATCGATCCGCCGATGGCGCGCAACCCGTGGATCAAGGCGAGCGCGCCCAGTCCACCACCCAGCCCGCCCAGAACGAAGGCGCGTAGCAGGGCCCACGACGATGCCTTGCGCGGGGGCGGGGGCGGGGCGGCGGGGTCGACAACGGGGTCGGGTTGGCTCATGACGTTCCTGGTGGGCAGCCGGCCGCCGCTTGCGGCGCATCGCATTGCGCATCCCCCGCGCCCCGCGCACGGGCATGGCCCGCTACCGGCGCTGCGGCTACTTGCTGCTGACGTACTTCTCGCGGCGGATCTGTTTCACTTCCAGCCCGCATTCCTTCAGCGATTCGAAGCAGGCATCGACCATGTTCGGGTTGCCGCACAGGTAGGCGATGTCGCCGGCTGCGTCGGGCGCGAACTCGGCCAGGAACTGCTGGACGTATCCGTGGCGCACGTCCGCGTGGTCGTGGGTGGAGCCCGGTGCGGGCAGCTCGCGCGAGAAGCACGGGACGAAGCGGAAATGGTCGGGATGCCGTTCGGCGAACGCGCGGAACTCATCGCCGTACAGCAACTCCTCCGGCGTGCGCGCGCCGAACAGCAGCACCACCCGGGCGCCGCGCTCGGCGATGGCCTGCGCCAGTTGCGGCAGCATCGAGCGGTACGGCGTGACCCCGGTACCGGTGCCGATCAGCAGGTAACGCTCGTTGGCGTCGGTGGGCATCAGGCAGAAACGGCCGAACGGGCCGCTGGCGTCGATGGCGCCACCGACGTCGAGCCCCTCGAACAGCGCCGTGGCCGCGCCACCGGGCACGTAGCTGACCGCGATCTCCACCGCCTCGCCCGGTCCGATGGCGTGGTCGTGGATGGTCGCCAGCGAGTACGAGCGCTTGGTCGGCGTGCCGTCGGCGTACTGGAAGTGGACCTGGATGAACTGGCCGGGGATGAAATCCAGCGGTTCGCCGTCGTCGCGCACGAACGCGTAGTGGCCGACCGAGGGGGCCAGCATGCGGCGCGATACAAGCTTGAGGGGGAAGTGCTGGATGGCCACGGACCGGTGCCTGCCTGGAACACAGCGTGGCGCGGGGCAAGGCCACAGGGCCGCCTATAATAGCGGCATTCGCCCGGTGGCCCGGCCCGCCCGGCCCCGCAGTACAGGTGAGTGACCATGTCCCAGACCCCGCCGGACGCGCCGGCCCCGGACGCGTCCGTCCCCGCGCTGTCGGTACGCCGGCTGCGCAAGACCTATGGCAGCGGCGACACCAGCGTCGTTGCGCTCAAGGGTGTGTCGCTGGACGTCGCCCAAGGCGATTTCTTCGCCCTGCTCGGGCCCAACGGCGCGGGCAAGTCGACCCTGATCGGCATCGTCAGCTCGCTGGTCAACCTGACCGAGGGCAGCGTGTCGATCTTCGGCACCGACCTGGTGCGCGAGCGCGACGCGGCGATGCGCCTGATGGGGCTGGTCCCGCAGGAGCTCAATTTCAACATGTTCGAGAAACCGCTCGACATCCTGGTCAACTATGCCGGCTTCTACGGCGTGCCCCGCGCGCAGGCGATCGAGCGGGCCGAGGTGGAGTTGCGCCGCGCCCAGCTGTGGGACAAGGCGCAGATGATGAGCCGCACGCTGTCGGGCGGCATGAAGCGGCGGTTGATGATCGCCCGGGCGATGATGACCCGGCCGCGGCTGCTCATCCTGGACGAGCCCACTGCGGGGGTGGACATCGAGATCCGCCGCGGCATGTGGCAGACCCTGCGCGAGATCAACGCCGCCGGCACCACCATCATCCTCACCACGCACTACCTGGAAGAGGCCGAGCACCTGTGCCGCAACCTGGCCATCATCGACCGCGGCGCGATCGTCGCCTCCGGCCCGATGAAGACCCTGTTGGCGCGCCTGGACGTGGAGGGCTTCCTGCTGGACATCGATGGCGCGTTGCCGGCCACGCTGCCGACCATCGCCGGCGCAACGCTACTGGCGGTCGACGACCACACGCTGGACGTGGAGATGCCACGCGCGATGGACCTCAACCGCGTGTTTGCCGCACTGGGCGAGGCCGGCATCCGGGTGCGCTCGATGCGGACCAAGTCCAACCGGCTCGAGGAGCTGTTCATGCGCATGACCGGCGAGAACGCGCAGGACTCCACCATGCAGCCATCGCCCGAACCGGTCGCCTAGCCGCTCCCTCCCCTGCATGCAGGGGAGCGTTGGGAACGGCGCCCTGCTGGCGCCACTCCCTCCGCCGCAATCCCACTACGACCCCACCCCGCCCGCCGGGACGGGGTGGAAGAACCGGAATCCATGTCGACCGATACCACCACCGAAGCCACCCCGATGCAGCGCAACCTGGTCGCGCTGGGCACCATCGTGCGCCGCGAGATCACCCGCATCCTGCGTATCTGGGGCCAGACCCTGGTGCCGCCGGCGATCACCATGACCCTGTACTTCCTGATCTTCGGCGGCCTGATCGGTTCGCGCATCGGGACCATGGACGGCATCGACTACATGGACTTCATCGTGCCCGGCCTGGTGATGATGAGCATCATCCAGAACAGCTACGGCAACATCTCCTCGAGTTTCTTCGGCGCCAAGTTCGGCCGCCACGTGGAGGAGTTGCTGGTCAGCCCGATGCCGAGCTGGGTGATCCTGGCCGGCTACGTCACCGGCGCGGTGGCGCGTGGACTGGCCGTAGGGGTGATCGTGCTGATGATCGCCATGCTGTTCACCGACGTGCGCATCCCGCATCCGCTGGTGACCCTGACCACGGTGCTGCTGGGCGCGACGATCTTCGCCCTGGCCGGCTTCGTCAACGCGGTGTACGCGCGCAAGTTCGACGACATCGCCATCGTCCCGACCTTCATCCTGACCCCGCTGACCTACCTGGGCGGTGTCTTCTATTCGGTCAGCCTGTTGCCGGGCTGGGCCGAAGCCGCCACCCACGCCAACCCGATCTTCTACATGGTCAACGCGTTCCGCTACGGCCTGCTCGGCGTGAGCGACGTGCCGGTGTGGATCGCCTATGCCCTGATGCTGGGGTTCGTGGTGGCGCTGGCCACGCTGGCACTGACCCTGCTCCGGCGCGGCACCGGGTTGCGCAGCTGATGCAGCTGCCGTTGTAGGCTTCAGCCGCGATCCGCCGCCGGTCCGCACACGCGTTCGCGGCTGAAGCCGCTCCTACAGCGGCGGCAGGCGGAAGAAGGCGGTCGCGGTCGCAGCCGTCGCCGCGGCGACGGCCTCCACCGCTTCGCCGCGATCGCGTGCCAGCTCCTCGACGATATGCGGCAGGAACACCGGTTCGTTGCGGCGGTCCTTCGGCGCCGGCTTGAGCGAGCGCGGCAGCAGGTAGGGGGCGTCGGTCTCCACCATCAGGCGATGGGGCGGGATATTGCCGACGATCTCGCGCAGGTGCCGGCCGCGGCGTTCGTCGCACAGCCAGCCGGTGATGCCGATGTGCCAGTCGTGGTCCAGGCACTCGAACAGTTCCTCGCGGCTGCCGGTGAAGCAATGGACCACCGACGGCCCGATGCGGCCCTCGAAGTCGCGCATGATCGCCACGAAATCCGCGTGCGCGTCACGCTGGTGCAGGAACAGTGGCTTGCCGGTGTCCACCGCGACCTGCAGCTGGCGTTCGAAGGCGCGGCGCTGCGCCGGGCGGGGCGAGAAGTCGCGGAAGTAGTCCAGCCCGCATTCGCCTACCGCCACCACCTCATCGTGCGCGAGCAGGGCGCGCATCTGCACATCGCACTCGTCGGTGTACTCGGTGGCGTGGTGCGGGTGCACGCCGGCGGTGGCGTAGAGCACGCCCGGATGCGCATGCGCAAGCGCCAATGCCTTCGGCGAGTGCTCGCGACTGGCGCCGGTGACGACCATGCGCGTCACGCCTGCAGCGCGGGCGCGTTCGATCACTGCATCGCGGTCCCGGTCGAAGGATTCATGGGTGAGGTTGGCGCCGATGTCGATGAGCTGCATCGCGGCATTCTAGGCGACGGCCGTGGTGGCGGCCGCCTCTTGCAGAGCGAGGTCAGTCGCGATCACCAACGCATCGATATTCGGGGTCGCCAGTGTCGTTGCGCCTGCATCGGCGCGGGCCACCCGTATCCTTGGCCGCGTGAGCCGCCCGACTTTTCCGATCGACGAACTGCTGCCGCGCATCCGCGAGAGCCTGGCCGCGCACCCTCGGCTGGTGCTGGAAGCGCCGCCGGGTGCGGGCAAGACCACACAGGTGCCGCCGGCACTGCTCGACGCACCGTGGCTGCAGGGCCGCCGCATCCTGCTGCTGGAACCGCGCCGGGTTGCCGCACGCGCCGCCGCGCACTTCATGGCGGCACAGCGCGGCGAGGCGGTCGGCGAAACCGTCGGCTACCGGATCCGGTTCGACAACAAGGTGTCGGCGGCGACCCGCATCGAGGTGGTCACCGAGGGCATCCTGACCCGGATGATCCAGGACGACCCGACCCTTGAGGGTGTCGGCGCGGTGCTGCTGGACGAGTTCCACGAGCGGCACCTCGCCGCCGACCTGGGCCTGGCGCTGGCGCTGGACGTGCAGGCGTCGCTGCGCGAGGACCTGCGCATCGTGGTGATGTCGGCGACGCTGGACGGCGAGCGCCTGGCCGCGTTCCTGGATGCGCCGCGGCTGGCCAGCGAGGGCCGCGCGTTCCCGGTCGAGGTCGCGCATTTCCCCTCGCGCCGGGACGAGCAGATGGAGCACCAGGCACGCCGCGCGGTCGAGCACGTATTGGCCTCGCACCCGGGCGACGTGCTGGTGTTCCTGCCGGGCCGGCGCGAGATCGCCCGGGTCGAGTCGCTCCTTGCCATGCGCGCGCCCGCAGCCGGAGAGGGCCCGGTGGAAGTGCTGGCCCTGCACGGCGAGCTGCCGGTCGAACAGCAGTCGCGCGTCCTGCAGCCCGCACCCGACGGTGCCCGTCGGGTGGTCCTGGCCACCAACGTCGCCGAGTCCAGCGTGACCCTGCCCGGCGTGCGCGTGGTCATCGACAGCGGACTGGCGCGCGAGCCGCGCTACGACCCCAACTCCGGTTTTTCGCGCCTGGAGGTGGTGGCGATCCCGCAAGCGTCGGCCGACCAGCGCGCCGGCCGCGCCGGGCGCGTCGCCGCGGGCTGGGCCTACCGCTTGTGGCCATCGTCGCAACGGCTGGAGCCGCAGCGCCGCGCCGAGATCGGGCAGGTCGAGCTGGCCGGCCTCGCGCTGGAGTTGGCGGCCTGGGGAGACGCGGACCTTCGCTTCGTCGACACGCCGCCACCGGGACCGATGGCGGCCGCGCATGACCTGCTGCAGCGGCTTGGAGCGGTGGACGGCACGTCCATTACTGCGCTCGGCCGGCGCATGCTCGCGCTGGGCACGCACCCGCGGCTGGCCGCGATGTTGCTGGTGTCCGGGGACGGCGTTGAACCGGCGCTGGCCTGCGACCTGGCGGCCCTGGTCGAATCCCGCGACCCGCTTCGCGATGGCGGCGATGCCCTGGCCGCGCGCTGGCGCGCATTGGCGGCATTCCGCAGCGGACGCGCGCCGGGATCGGCCTCGCGTGCCGCGCTCGCCGCCATCGACCAGGTGGCACGCCAATGGCGCCGCCGCGTGCGCGCGGGGCAGCCCCCCGACGCCATCGATGCGCATCGACTGGGCGACCTGCTGGCACATGCCTATCCGGATCGCATCGCGCGCCAGCACCCCGACGACGCCTGGCGCTACCAGCTGGCCAATGGCCGCAGTGCGCGCCTGCATGACCACAGCGCGTTGTTCGGCGAACCCTGGCTGGTGGTGGCCGAGCTGCGCCACGATCGCGGCGATGCACGCATCCAGCGCGCAGCGCCGGTGGACGAGGCACGCTTGCGCCGCGATTTTCCCGGGCGCTTCAGCAGCGAGGACCGGGTGGTGTGGGACGGCGCGTCGCGTGCAATCGCCGCGATACGCGAAACGCGCTTCGACCGGATCGTGCTCGACCGCCGGCCGCTGGCGCGCCCGGATCCCTCGCGTTACGCCGAAGCCCTGGTCGATGCGGTGCGCCAGTCGGGCCTGGACGCCTTGCCATGGACGCAAGCGACCCGCCAGTGGCGCGCGCGCGTGCAATGCGTGCGTGGCTGGCAACCCGATGCCGGGCTCCCGGATCTCTCGGACGCGGCGTTGCTCGCCTCGCTCGACGCGTGGCTGGCGCCCGCGCTGGCCGGCAAGACCCGACTCGACGCGCTCGGCGAGAGTGCGTTCGCCGACGCGCTGAAAACCCTGCTCGACTGGTCGCAGCGCAGCCGGGTCGATGCGCTGGCGCCGACGCGTATCGCCGTCCCATCCGGCCAGCAACGCCAGATCGAGTACGCGGTCGATGTCGACGGCACGCCGCAGCCGCCGGTACTGGCGGTCAAGCTGCAGGAGCTGTTCGGCCTGGCCGACACCCCGCGCATCGCCCAGGGGCGCGTACCCGTGACCCTGCACCTGCTTTCACCGGCGGGCCGCCCGTTGCAGGTCACCCAGGACCTGCGCGGTTTCTGGGAGCGCACGTATCCGGAAGTGCGCAAGGAGATGAAAGGCCGGTACCCGCGCCACCCGTGGCCCGAGGATCCGTGGAACGCTACGGCCACCCACCGCGCCAAGCCACGACCCCGGTAGGCCGGCAGGGGGCAGCTCGTCCAGGCACCTGCCCGCGACGAAGCCGGACATGCCTGCAATTGAGGCGCCGAAACGTTGCCGTGCAAGCTCCACGGGCGACTCGGCACCGCAACGAGGCGCTTCGGTGGATGGAGCGCGTACTGGAAGGCAACCTTGGCGTCCGGATCGATGGCGGCGCCTGATGCTGATCGCGCCCGTTACCGGTACCGGTAGCGCGGCCTACTTCAGGTATCGGACCACATGCGGAACAGGTTGGTGCGCAGTGACTCCAGCAGCACTTGCAGGCGGGCGTCGGGCTGTGGAGTTCGCGCCGTCAGGGCGCGCGCTTCCTCCAACTGCACGAGCAGCTCGCGCTGTCCCGCGTCCGCGATCCAGCTCTGGAACCAGGTGATGGCGGCGATGCGGACACCGCGCGTCACCGGCGTGACGCGGTGGATCGTGGTGGAGGGATAGAGGATCGCGCTGCCGGGCTCGAGCTTGTACGCCAGCTCCTGCGCACCCAGCTGGATCGTCAGCTCGCCACCGTCGTAGTCGGTGGTTGGGGTCAGGAACAGCGTGCAGGACAGGTCGCTGCGCATCGCCGGGGTCGAGGCGAACAGTGCTTCGTCGACGTGCCAGCCGTAGTCCATCCCCGGTTCGTAGCGCACCACCGTGGTTCGCGCCATCTGCTTGGGCAGCGCGAACGTGCGCACGTCCTGCACCTGGATGAGTGCCTCGCGAACGATCTGCGCGATGGCGGCGTTGGCCGGATCCTCGTGCGGCGCCTGAAGGTTGTGCTTGACGGCGGATTCGCGGTTGGTGATCCGGCCGTCGTTGAAGCGGACCTGGCCGATCAGGTCTTGGACCGTCGCCAGCTGGCGAGGCGACAGCACGGTGGGCAGCACGCGGATCATTGCGCGGGACTCGAACGGGACGCGGCATCATCGACATTCAACGCCCGGCGGGCAAGCGCCCACACCGCTCACACCCCATCAACGGCTTGCCGGCGAGACTTAATGCCGTTTCCTTCCAATCCCATGGGTTCGACGATGAGCACGTTAAATTCGATTTCAGATCGCGCGCTGGACCTGGCTTCTTCGGTCGGCGACAACCTCAAGCACGCCGTGCCCCAGGCCGGGAAGTGGCTCGAAGCCGGCGCCAAGCTCGGCGCCCTCAAGGGCGGTGCCCGCGTCGCGGGCATGATCGTCCGGCGCAACCCGGCGATCGCGATCGCCACCGCGGCCGGTGCGGGCCTGCTCTGGTACGCCGCCCGCCGCAAGGCGCGCCAGGCCGAGAGCGGCAATGGCTCGATCGAGGGTTCGTCCAAGCGTGTCGATGCCAAGCGCTCCACCAGCGCACGCAAGCGCCCCGCCCGCACGCGCACCACGCGCGGCAGCACCGCCTCGGCCGACTGATTCGTCCGGCCTGGTGCAGCGGAAAGATCGGGTGGCCTGACCGGGCTGCCCGCGCCAGACAAAACGCCAGGCATTGCCTGGCGTTTTGTTGTGTCGAGGTTGGACCTTGTGTCGCCGTTGGAGCAGTAACCGGCGCCTGCGCTCAGGCTGCCGCGCCGGCTTCGGGCAGTTCGATCACGAAGCGCGCCCCGCCGTTCTTGCGGTCCTCGTACCAGAGCTGGCCGCCGGCGTCGGCAATGATCTGCCGTGCCAGTGACAGGCCCAGGCCGGTGGAGATGCCGTCGTCGCCCTCGTGCAGCCGGGTGAAGGGCTTGAACAGTTCGCGCTGGCGGGAGGCGGGAATGCCCGGCCCCCGGTCGGCCACGACCAGTTGCCAGAACCCGGGCGCGCCGGCGCGCCCCATCAACAGCAGCCGGCTGCCGGGTGCGTACTTGATCGCGTTGGTCACCAGGTTCTCGCTGACCTGGCGCAGGACCCGCTCGTCAATGGCCACTGCGGCGGTGTCGGGCGGCATCGTCACTTCCACCTCGATGCCGCGCGCGTCGAGCTGGATCTCATAGCGGTTGCACAGCCACTGCAGCGTCTCGCCCAACGGCGCGCGCATTTCGCTTGAGGGCCGCCGCGCACCGGACTGCGTCTCCAGGTAGTGGCGGATGTAACCCAGCGCGTCGTCGGCGCTTTCGTGGATCATTTCAAGGTAGCGCGGCACGCGCTCGGGCTTGCAGCCGTCGCTGCGCAGCAGGTCGGCGGCGAACAGCACGCTGGTGAGCGGGTTCTTGAGGTCGTGCGCCACCAGGTTGACCAGCTCCTCGCGTTCGCGTGCCACGCGCTCGAGCCGGTCGCGGGTCATCTTCAGGCCGATGTGCGCGTTGACGCGTGCCAGCAGTTCCTCGGGCAGGAAGGGCTTGGTGACGTAATCCACCACGCCGGCGTCGAAGGCGCGCAGCAGCAGGTCGCGGTCCTGGGCCGCGGTGACAAACACCACCGGTACCCGCAACGGCGGGGCCAGGGCACGCAGGGCGGTCAGCACGTCGAACCCGTCCATGCCCGGCATCATCATGTCGAGTAGCACCAGGTCGGGCGTAGCGGCCTGGAACTCGCGCAGCGCCTCCTCGCCGTTGCCCGCGGTCACCACCTCGTAGCCCTGGCGGGTGAGCAGGTTGCTCACCACCCGCAGGTTGGCGGCCTGGTCGTCGACGACCAGGATGCGGCCCGTGTTCGCGGCGTTCGCGGCGTTCGCGCTCATTCTCGTGTTGGATCCCCGTAAGCCGGCTACACCCGCGCAGGGTGGCCTTGGCAATGCTGAACAGGCAAAAGTTAGCAGAAAGCCGTCGCAGCCATGCGGCGACCCATGAATGATTCAGCGATCCGCCAGCCTGCTCCGGGTGGGGACTGCACGCCAGGGGCCCGTTCCAGCTCGATCCGCCTTCGGTTCACTGCCGTGCAGACGGGCCCTCATCGCGCCATTGGCCGGGTGCCAGCCGGTCCAGCCGGTGGGTCCCGATCGCGATACGGACCAGGCGCAGCGTGGGCAGGCCGACCGCCGCGGTCATGCGCCGCACCTGTCGGTTGCGCCCTTCGGTGATGGTCAGCGCCAGCCATGCGTCGGGTACCGTCTTGCGGAACCGCACCGGCGGGTCGCGCGGCCACAACGGCGGCGGTGGGATCAACCCGACCCTGGCAGGCCGCGTGGGGCCGTCCTTCAACTCCACCCCGTCGCGCAGCCGTGCCAGCTGGTCGAGGGTTGGCGCGCCTTCGACCTGCACCCAGTAGGTCTTGGGCTGCTTGTGCGCGGGATCGGTCAGGCGATGGGCCAGTGCACCGTCATCGGTCAGCAGCAGCAGGCCTTCGCTGTCGTGGTCCAGCCGCCCCGCCGCGTAGACACCGGCCGGCAGCGCGAACCCGGCCAGGGTCGGTCGCGGGGGCTGGCTGCGGTCGGTGAACTGGCAGAGCACCCCGAACGGCTTGTTGAAGGCGATGAGCACGCGCGGGCCGGGACGGGGGACGGCCCGACACTCTAGCCGCTGCCCGGGGGGGCCGCAGGCCGCCCCTACAATGCGCCCGATGAGCACCCTTCCCGATACCGACTTCGACCGCGTCCGTGATTACCTCACCGGCCTGCAGGACCGCATCTGTGCCGCGGTGGAGGGTGCCGACGGCCGGGCCCGCTTCATCGAGGACGCCTGGCGCCGGGAACCCCCTGCGGCCGGCGCCGTCGGGGGCGGCCTGGCGGGCGGCGGCGGCCGCACCCGCATCCTCCGGGACGGCGCGGTGTTCGAACAGGCCGGCATCGGCTTTTCCGACGTGTCCGGCCATGCGCTCCCGCCCTCTGCCACCGCGGCACGCCCGGAGCTGGTGGGGGCGTCGTGGCGCGCGGTCGGGGTGTCGCTGGTGTTCCATCCGCGCAATCCGCACCTGCCCACCGCCCACGCCAACGTCCGCCACTTCCGTGCGGTGCGTGACGGGCAAACCGTGGCGTGGTGGTTCGGTGGCGGGTTCGACCTGACCCCGTTCTATCCCCGCGACGAGGACGTGCGGCACTGGCACGCCACCGCCCGCGCGCTGTGCGAGCCGTTCGGCGGCGACACCCGTTACCAGGCACACAAGCGCTGGTGCGACGAGTACTTCTTCCTCAAGCACCGCGACGAGACCCGGGGCGTGGGCGGGCTGTTCTTCGACGACCTGCACGATGACTTCGAGCGCGACTTCGCCTACCAGCGCGCGGTGGGCGATGGCTTCCTCGACGCCTACCTGCCGATCGTCGAGCGTCGTCGCAACGAGCCCTATGGCGAGCGCGAACGGCAGTTCCAGCTGTACCGCCGCGGCCGCTACGTCGAGTTCAACCTGGTGCTGGACCGGGGCACCCTGTTCGGCCTGCAGTCGGGCGGGCGCACCGAATCGATCCTGATGAGCCTGCCGCCGCTGGTCCGGTGGGAATACGGGTTCCAGCCCGAACCCGACAGCGATGAGGCGCGGCTGGCGGACTACCTGCGACCCCGCGACTGGTTGGACGAGCTGGCCTAGGGGAACGGGCTCGGGAGCGGCTTGGAGCCCGTTACCGGGTGATCGGGGGGGCGCCTCGCACCCTGCGTTGCCCTGGCGACAAAGTCGGACGGCGCGCTTGGTGCCGGGCCGGAACGGGCGCCCCGCGCGTTCCGCGCGACCCGCATTGCAGCCAACAAAAAGCCCCGCCGGCAGGGGGGGCCGGCGGGGCTGGTGGAGCGGGACCTGGGGAGGGGTCGTCGCTCCGGGGATCACTCCAGGGGAGGGAGAGATCTGCGGCAGGCGTTGCACCTGTCGCGGGGCTATAGGACCATCCGGGACATGGACGGTTCGTGAAGATCGAGGCGCGGGAAACGGCAGGATTCAGGACCGATTCAGACCTGTAACTTCGCCTAACATGACGTTAACAAATGACTGGAAGCGTTTTCAGTGCGCTTCTTCCCAGTTGGCTCCCACCCCGCTGTCGACCACCAGCGGAACGTGAAGGTTGGCGGCGTTCGACATGCGGGCGGTGACCTCGGCCAGCAGGGTGTCGACGAACCCGGCGTCCACCTCGAACACCAGCTCGTCGTGCACCTGCATGATCATCAGCGCCGGGCATCCGCCCCCCGGGTTCCGCTGCCCCGCCAGCCAGCCGTCGATGTCGATCATGGCGCGCTTGATGATGTCGGCGGCGGTGCCCTGCATCGGCGCGTTGATGGCGGCGCGCTCGGCGCCCGCGCGCAGGCCCTGGTTGCGGGCGTGGATGTTGTCCAGGTACAGCCGCCGCCCGAACACGGTTTCGACATAACCGCGCTCGCGCGCCTGCTCACGGGTGCGGTCCATGAAACCCCGCACGCCCGGGTAGCGGTTGAAGTACAGCGCGATGTAGTCCTGCGCCTCGCCGCGACCCACGCCCAGCTGCTTGGCCAGTCCGAACGCACTCATGCCGTACATCAGCCCGAAGTTGATGGCCTTGGCCGCGCGTCGCTCGCCGGGTTCCACCGTTTCAAGCGTCTTGCCGAACACCTCGGCCGCGGTGGCCTTGTGGATGTCGGCGCCCGACGCGAACGCTTCCACCAGCCCCGGGTCGCCCGAGAGGTGGGCCATGATCCGCAGCTCGATCTGCGAGTAGTCGCACGCCACGATCCGGCGACCCTCCGGGGCGATGAACGCGGTGCGGATGCGGCGCCCGTCTTCGGTGCGGATCGGGATGTTCTGCAGGTTCGGGTCGCTGGATGCCAGTCGTCCCGTCGCCGCGCCGGCCTGGTGGTAGCTGGTGTGCACGCGACCGGTGTGCGGGTTGACCATTTCCGGCAGCTTGTCGGTGTAGGTGCTGCGCAGCTTGGTCAGCCCGCGGTACTCCAGGATGACGCGCGGCAGCTCGTGCTGGTCGGCAATCGCTTCCAGTGCCTCCTCGTTGGTCGAAGGCTGGCCCTTTGGGGTCTTGACCAGCGCCGGCAGTCCCAGCTCCTCGAACAGCAGCGCGCACAGCTGCTTGGGCGAATCCAGGTTGAAGTCGCGCCCGGCCAGCTCGGTCGCGCGCTGCTTGGCATCGAGCATGCGCCGGCCCAGGTCGGCGGACTGGCGGCGCAACTCGGTCGAGTCCAGCAGCACGCCGTTGGCTTCCACCCGCGCCAGTACCGGCACCAGCGGCATCTCGATCTGGCGGTACACATGCTCCAGCCCGGGTTCTTTGGCCAGTTTCGGGCCCAGAGCGCGGTGCAGGCGCAGCGTCACGTCCGAGTCCTCGGCCGCGTAGCGGGTGGCGTCGTCGAGGGCCACCTGGTCGAAGGTGATCGACTTGGCGCCCTTGCCGGCGACATCGCTGAACTTGACCGCTGTGTAGCCCAGGTAGCGCAGCGCCAGCGAGTCCATGTCGTGGCGGGTGGCGGTGGCGTTGAGCACGAAGCTCTCGAGCATGGTGTCGTGCTGGTAGCCGGCGACGTCCACGCCGTGGCGGCGCAGCACGTGCAGGTCGTACTTGCCGTGCTGGCCGACCTTGGCGATCGCTGGATCGGCCATCAGCGGACGCAACTGCTCGAGCACCGACTCGAGGTCCAGCTGCGCGGGGGCACCGGGGTAGGTGTGCGCCAGCGGGATGTAGCAGGCGCGGCCCGGCTCCACGGCGAAGCTCAGCCCGACCAGGTGGGCGCGCATCGGGTCGAGCGAATCGGTCTCGCAGTCGAACGCGAACAGCGGCGCATCACGCAGCCGCTGCAGCCACGCATCAAGCCGGTCCTGGGCGAGCACCGTCTCGTACTCGCCGGGCGCCGAGAGGGATGGATCGACATCGTCCGCGACCGGCGCGGCCACGCGTGCATAGCCCGCCGCGGTGTTGCGCACGCCGGCACGGTCCTGGGCAACGTCCGCGACCACGGCCGCGGCGGCGCCGTCGAGGTCACGCAGCGCCTGTTTGAACCCGTAGCGCGCGTACAACCCACGTAGCGCATCGGTGTCGCGTTCGCGCAACACCAGCTGGTCGGGCGTGCACGGAAGCGGCAGGTCGGTGCGGATGGTGGTGAGCTCGCGGTTCAGCGGCAGGCGGTGCAGCACCGCGCGCAGGTTCTCGCCGATCTTGCCCTTGATGCCGTCGGCGGCGGCCATGACCCCGTCCAGCGTGCCGTGCTCGGCCAGCCACTTGGCCGCGGTCTTGGGGCCGCACTTGTCGACGCCGGGAATGTTGTCGACCTTGTCGCCCATCAGCGCCAGGAAGTCGACGATCTGGTCGGCGCGCACGCCGAACTTGGCCATCACCGCGGCGTCGCCGTCGAGGCGGCTGCCGCTCATGGTGTTGACCAGCGCGACCCCGGCACGGCCGCGGCCCGAGGCGCCGGTGGCCTCGCGCACCAGCTGCGCCATGTCCTTGTCGCCGGTGGACACGGTCACGTCGATGCCCGCATCCGCCGCGCGCACCGCCAGCGTGCCGATCACGTCGTCGGCTTCCACGCCGTCGATGCGCAGGATGTCGATGCCGAGCGCCTGCACGATCTCGCACATCGGCTGCACCTGTGCCCGCAACTCGTCGGGCATCGGCGGTCGGTTGGCCTTGTACTGCGGGTCCAGGTCGTCGCGGAAGGTCCTGCCGGGCGCATCCACCACGAATGCCACGAAGTCGGGCTTTTCATTGAGCGTGGCGCGCAGCATGTTGACCACGCCGAACAGCGCGCCGGTGGGTTCGCCGGCATCGTTGACCAGCGGCGGCAGGGCGTGGAAGGCGCGGTAGAGGTAGCTGGAACCGTCGATCAGCACGAGTCGTTTCATCCGACGATTCTACGCCGCGACCCCCGTCCTCCCGGCGCGCCGGGCACGCACGCGCGCCCCACGCCGGCCGGCGTATCCTGTGGCGTCCACGCCATTCCGACCCCGGGAGAACCGCCATGCGCCTCGCCTTCGCTCCGCTGCTCGTGCTGTTGTCGGCCTGCGCCACGATGGGCAACAGCGATCCCACCGCCGGCCTGGAGGGCGCCGACGTCACCCGGCGCGCGCTCGATGGCGGTGACGTGGTCGAGGAGTACCGCATCGCCGGGCAGTTGCGGGTGGTCAAGATCACCCCGTCGCGCGGGCCGACCTACTACCTGGTCGACAGCGACGGCGATGGCACCCTGGACAGCAGCAAGGGCGAGGGTCCGATTTCGCCGGTGCAGTACAAGCTGTTCGAGTGGTGATGGCGGTGGGCGACGCATCCATCCGCCAGGCCGACGATGCGGCCACCCTGCATGCCGCCTGGCCGGTGGTGCGGCAATTGCGCCCGCAGCTGGACGAGGACGGCTTCGTCGCGCAGGCGTTGCGGCAGATGCGTGACGGGTTCCGCGCCACGGTGCGGGTCGACGGCGGCGGCGTGGTCCGCGCATTCGCCGGCTGGCGCGTGCTGGAGATGCTCGCGACCGGTCGCCAGCTGTACGTCGACGACCTGGTGACCGATGCCGCGGCGCGCAGCGCCGGCCACGGCAAGGCGCTGCTGGACTGGCTCAAGGCGGAGGCGCGCCGCCAGGGCTGCCTCCGCCTGCAACTGGATTCGGGCACCCAGCGCCAGGATGCGCACGCGTTCTACCTGCGCGAGCGGTTGCGGATCGAGGCGCTGCACTTCGGGATCGCGCTGGAGTGATGCGCGCAGTTAACGCGGGCCTCGCCCCGGGTTAACCGGGCAACTGCCAGCGTGCGCGCTTCCAGCTCGACAGGAGCACGCCATGCCGTACGAACGCCGAAGCGACCTGCCCGAACCGGTGCGCGTCCACCTGCCCGCGCACGCCCAGGACATCTACAAGGACGCTTTCAACAGCGCCTGGGAACAGTACGCGGACCCGGACGACCGGCGCGGGGACGCCACGCGCGAGGAAACCGCGCACCGCGTCGCATGGGCGGCGGTGAAGGACGGGTACGAGAAGGGCAAGGACGGGGACTGGCACCGGAAGTAGCGGCGCGGTGCGGAGAGGCGGCCGCCGACGGTGAACCCCGGAGTGAAGGAACGCATGTTTCGCGGGGTCTTGCACGGTGCCTGGAGGCCTTAGGCGGGCTGCAGGTTCGCGTAGGCCAGCACCAGCCACTTGCTGCCGGCTTCTTCGAAGTTGACCTGCACGCGGGCGTGCGCGCCGCTGCCCTCCACGTCGGTGACCGTACCCGCGCCGAAGCTGGCATGGCGCACCAATGCGCCCAGCTGCACCGCCGGCGTCTCGATCGCGGCGTGGCCGTAGTCGCGGCGGGGTCGGGCGGCGAACACCGGGCGCGACACCTGGACCTTGGGCCGGACCTCGTGCAGCAGCACCGGCGGGATCTCGCGCAGGAACCGCGACGGGATGCCGTACATGTCCTGGCCGTGGATGCGGCGTGCCTCGGCGTAGCTGAGCACCAGCTTCTCGCGCGCACGGGTGATGCCCACGTAGGCCAGCCGCCGCTCCTCCTCCAGCCGGCCCGACTCGTCCACCGACTTCTGGTTGGGGAACAGGCCTTCCTCCAGCCCGGCCAGGAACACCAGCGGGAACTCCAGCCCCTTGGCGCTGTGCAGGGTCATCAGCTGCACGCCGTCTTCGCCCGCCTGGGCCTGGCCTTCGCCTGCTTCGAGTGCGGCGTAGCTGAGGAACGCCACCAGCTCGGGCATCGAGTCGGCGACCTCGTCTTCCTCGCTGCGCGAGAACCGGGATGCGACCGACACCAGCTCGTCCAGGTTGTCGGTGCGCGAGTCGAGCTGGCCCTTGGATTCGCGCGCATAGTGCTCGCGCAGCCCCGAACGCGCCAGTACGTGGTCGATCTTCTCCTGCAGCTGCATCGACGCGATCTCCGCTTCCAAAGCGTCGATGAGCGCGGCGAACCCGGCCAATGCGTTGCGCGCCCGCGCGGCGAGCACGGCCTCGCCCGACACCCGGCGAGCGGCCTCGGCCAGCGCAACGCCGTCGGCGCGGGCACGGCGGCGCACCTCATCCAGCGTGCGTTCGCCGATGCCGCGCGTGGGCGTGTTGACCGCGCGTTCGAACGCGGCGTCGTCGTTGCGGTTTGAGACCAGGCGCAGGTAGGCAAGCGTGTCCTTGATCTCGGCGCGTTCGAAGAATCGCTGGCCGCCGTACACGCGGTACGGCACCTGTTCGCCCAGCAGCGCCTCTTCGAATGCACGTGACTGCGCGTTGCTGCGGTAGAGGATCGCCACCTCGCCATGGCTGCCGCCGTCGCGAACCCACTGCCGCAGCCGCTCGACCACGAAGCGCGCCTCGTCGATCTCGTTGTAGGCCGCGTACAGGTCGATCGGATCGCCGCTGCCGCTGTCGGTCCACAGCTTCTTGCCCAGGCGCTCGGGGTTGTGCGCGATCACCGCGTTGGCGGCGTCGAGGATGTTGGCGCTGGAGCGGTAGTTCTGTTCCAGCTTGATGGTCTGCGCGGCCGAGCCGTCCTCGGACCGGAAGTCCTTCAGGAAGCGCTGCACGTTCTCGACTTTCGCGCCGCGCCAGCCGTAGATCGACTGGTCGTCGTCGCCGACCACGAACACCTGCCCGGTGTCGCCGGCCAGCACGCGCACGAATGCGTACTGGATCGCGTTGGTGTCCTGGAACTCGTCCACCAGCACCTGGCCGAAGCGGTGGCGGTAGTGCGCCAGCAGCGCCGGGTTGTCGCGCAGCAGCTCGTGCGCGCGCAGCAGCAGCTCGGCGAAATCGACCAGGCCGGCGCGCTCGCAGCGCTCCTGGTAGGCGGCGTAGCAGCGCCGCATGACGTCGGCCCACTGGTCGGCGGGCTCGGGCTGCAGGTGTTCCGGCCTGCGGCCCTCGTCCTTCTGCCCGTTGATCCACCAGGCGATCTGGCGCGGCGGGAAGCGGCTGTCGTCCAGCTCCAGCGCCTGCACCACGCGCTTGACCAGGCGCAGCTGGTCGTCCGAATCCAGTACCTGGAAGCCTTCCGGCAGCTTGGCCTCCTGCCAGTGCAGGCGCAGCAGCCGATGGGCCAGGCCATGGAAGGTGCCGATCCACATCCCGCGGGTGCCGCCGCGCAACTGCGCGTCCACGCGCTGGCGCATCTCGGCGGCGGCCTTGTTGGTGAACGTCACGGCGAGGATGCCGTGCGCCGGCACCCCGACCACCTCATGCAGCCAGGCGATGCGGTGGGTGAGCACGCGGGTCTTGCCCGAACCGGCGCCGGCGAGCACCAGGTAGTGGCCCGGGGGCGCGCTGACGGCCTCGCGCTGGGCCGGGTTCAGGCCGTCGAGCAGGTGGGAAACATCCATCGCGCCATTCTACCGGCCGGCGTCGCAGCGGCCGGGACCGGGGGAGTGGTCCAACCGTAGGAGCGGCTTCAGCCGCGATCGTCGATCGCTGACGTCCTTTCGAAGGAGCGACGTGAGTCGCGATCCGCGCAGTCGGCCCTATCCCGCGACGGTGGCCGGGGCCGGCGGTCGCGACTCACCTCGCTCCTGCACGGCGGGGCGTCCGCGGTGGGGGTCAAGGGGTCGCGGCGACGGCCTTGGCCTTGCCGGCATGCGCCATGAGCTTGTCGGTCCAGGCGATGCCAATGGCCGACAGGATGAAGGCGCCATGGATGATCGTCTGCCAGATGACGCCGGTCTCGGTGGTGGTCACGCACAGCTTGACCGCGCCGACGCCCAGCGCTGCCGCCTCGCGCGCGGCGACGGCCGCCTCGACCGTGCCGCACAGCGGCAGGTCGCTGCCCATGCTGCCGGCCTCGATGAAAGTCTTGAGCAGGTGGATCGAGCTGATGCCGATGATCGCCATCGCCAGTTTCACCTTCAGCACGCTGGCGTTGACGTGGCTCAGCCACTCGGGCTGGTCCGGGTGGCCCTGCAGCCCCAGCCGCGACACGAACGTCTCGTAGCCGCCGACGATCACCATCACCAGCAGGTTGGAGATCATCACCACGTCGATCAGGCCCAGCACCAGCAGCATGATCATCTGCTCGGTCATGCCCGCCGCGTCGCTGACCAGGTGCACCAGCTCCTTGAGGAACAGGAACACGTACACGCACTGGGCGACGATCAGGCCCAGGTACAGCGGCAGCTGCAGCCAGCGGGAACTGAAGATCAGCGCAGGCAGCGGGTTCAGGCGGGCGGGTCGGGTGTCGGCCATGGGGCTCGGGGATGGTGACGGGCGCGCTAGGGTAGCGGCCCGCCGCGCCCGCGGCCATGCCCGGCGACCCGGCTACGGGGTGCTGGAGCGGAGGTCGTCGGCGCGGGACTGTGCAAGCTGGCGCAGGTCGGCCTCCAGCGCGGCGATGCGCTGGTCAAGGCGCGCGGCTTGCGAGGCGTCCAGGTCCGGCAAGCCGTCCGCCAGCCCCGACAGGTGCTGCAGGCGGGCCGTTCGGTCCGGCGCCGACTGGTGGAGGCGCAACCGCTCCAGGGTGCCACGGTCGCCGGCCGGGGCCAGCAGCCGGCGGCGCTGTTCGCGCAGTACCCGCTGCAGGCGCTCGGCGGCGCGCAGGTCGCCCGCGGTCCAGTCGGCGCTGCACCCGTGCACGGTCTGCGGCCACTCCGCGCAGCGCGTACCGTGCGTGGTGCCGGGCCGGACTGCGGTCGAACCGGTGGCGTCTGCCGGCGCGCCCGCCCAGCGGATCTGTTCCACCCGTTCGCAGCGGAACACGAACAGCCAGTCCTCCGGCGTGCCCAGGTTGATCGCGAGCAGGCCGGCCAGGGCCCCGGCCTGTAGCGCGTCGGTGTTCCAGTCCGAGCGCCGGCCGGTCATCGCAAGTGCCGGGCGGCCCGCGCGCTGCACCCAGTCCATCAGCGGCGCGATGTCGAGGGCGCCGGGCACGTGGCCCTCGTGGCTCCACTCCCCGGCCAGCCACAGCGCGGCGCCGTCGCTGTCCAGGGTGCGGCGCAGCAGCGCCAGCTCGTCGGTCAGCGCGGCCTGGAAATCGCGCGCCTGCGACAGTCGCGAGCCCACCGCGTCGCGCACCTGCTGCGCCTGCTCGTAGCGGAGCAGGGTGTCGGCCTGCTCGCGGGCCGCCACCCGCATCGACACGAACATGCCGAACAGGTCCGCTGCCGCCCGTACGTCCGAGGGCACCGGACGCGGTTCCCGGTGGTGGCAGGCGATCAGTCCCCACAGGCGTCCACCGCTGACGATCGAGATGGTCAGCGACGCGCCCACCCCGATGTCACGCAGGTAGGCGAGGTGTTTGGATGACACGCTGCCCAGCGCGTGCTGGCTCATGTCCAGCGCTTCGCCCGCCGGGGTGCGGCCGGGCACCACCGGTACCGGCACGTAGCCGGCATCGGGGATCACACGCAGGCGGTTGCGCAGCAACAGCGCGCAGGCTTGTGGCGGGACCAGCGACGCGGGGTAGCGCAGGCCGACGAACGGCGCCATGCCCGGGGCGATGGCCTCGGCCACCACGTCGCCGGTGCCGTCCTCGCGGAAGCGGTACACCATGACCCGGTCGTAACCGGTCAGCTGCCGGACCTGTTGCACGGCGCGCTGGTGGAAATCGTCAGCGTGCCCCGCCGCCGCGACACGCGCGATCATCGCCTGGGCCACGCCGGTTGGCGCGTTGCCCCGGCGGTGGTAGTGCTGCGGCTCGATCTCGATGTGCACCAGCCCATCGGCCACGTGCACCGCCAGGTCGCACAGCACGCCGAACGCGCCGATGTTGCCCACGCCCGCGCGCTGGGGAGGGGCATCGGCCTCGGCCAGGCCGACGGTATCGGCAAGTACGTCCAGCACGTCCTGGTTGATGTAGTCGGCCAGCGATGTTCCCAGCAGGTCCGCAGCCGGCACCTCAAGCAGCCGGTCGATGTTGGCCGAGGCCTGGCGCACGGACCAATCGGGCAGCACCACGCTGACCAGGTAGCCATGGGGCTGGATCGCCCGCGCCGGGGACTGCGTGTCCGGCACGCCGGTGTCCGGCCCGTGGGCGGCGGGCATGCCCTGACCGGTGCCGACCGGGGCCCGGGGCGGGGTGACCGCGCCGGTACGGAAGGGTGCGTCGCAAGCGGGGTCACGGGTCATGCGATGGACTCCTGGGCGGCGGGCTTGGCGGCGGCGGGCGGGCCGGGGACGTGGGAGCGCCCGGAGCCGGCGTCGGGTGCGGTCACGGCTTCGTGGACGAAGGTGGCGGGCAGTCCGGGGATGGCGGCTCCAGTCGGGAGTCAGGGCGCCAGGCGGCGTCTTCACGGGGCGCCGACCTTATCGGGAAATCCCTGTTCAGTTTTCGCCGCAGACTTCATGTCCATGAACGAAAACGCCCCTTGGTGACCCCCGAAAGGCGCCTGCGGCCACCGACGTACACTCACGGGCCTGTCCGGCTGAATGAACGACCTATGACCCGTGCCTGGATTGCCCTCCTTATTGCCTGTTCGAGCCTGTCGATGAGCCCCGCCAGCGCACAGTCCGCTCCCGACGCCGGATCCGCCGACGCCCGGAAACTCACCCTGGAGGCGCTGGCCGGTGACGCGGCGCTGTCCGGGCCCAGCCTGGTCAAGCCCAAGGTCTCTCCGGATGGCCGGCGGGTCGGGTTCCTGCGCGGGCGCGAAGACGACCGCAACCGGCTGGACCTGTGGGCCTACGACATCGACGCCGGCACCAGCGCGCGGCTGGTGGATGCCGACGACGTGCTGCCGGGCGAGGAGGTGCTGTCCGACGAGGAGAAGGCCCGCCGCGAGCGCCAGCGCACCGCAGCGCTGAGTGGCATCGTCGACTACCAGTGGGCGCCGGACGGGCAGTCGGTGCTGTTCCCGCTGGGTGGCGAGCTGTACCTGGTCGACCTGCGCCGGACCGGACGCGAGGCGGTGCGCAAGCTGACCGACGGCGGCGGCTTCGCCACCGACCCCAAGCTGTCACCGAAGGGCGGCTTCGTCAGCTTCATCCGCGAGCGCAACCTGTGGGTGATCGAGCTGGCCAGCGGCCGCGCGATGCAGCTGACCACGGACGGCAGCGACACCATCGGCAACGGCGTGGCCGAGTTCGTCGCCGACGAGGAGATGGACCGCCACACCGGCTACTGGTGGGCGCCCGACGACTCGGCCATCGCCTTCGCCCGCATCGACGAGTCACCGGTGCCGGTGCAGAAGCGCTACGAGGTCTACCCGGACCGGACCGAGGTCATCGAGCAGCGCTACCCGTCGGCGGGCGACCCCAACGTGCGCGTGCGGTTGGGGGTGGTCGCCCCGCGCACGGGCGCAACGACGCAGTGGGTGGACCTGGGCGACAACCCGGATATCTACCTGGCACGCGTGGACTGGCGCGACCCGCAGCGCCTCACCTTCCAGCGGCAGTCGCGTGACCAGCAGCGCCTGGAGCTGGTCGAGGCCGACCTGTCCAGCGGCGTGCAACGCACGCTCATCACCGAAACCAGCGACACCTGGGTGCCGCTGCACCACGACCTGCGCTTCCTGGCCGACGGCCGGCTGCTGTGGAGCAGCGAACGCAGCGGCTACCAGCACCTGTACGTCATCGACAGCGAGGGCCGCGCGGCCGCACTCACTTCCGGGGCGTGGCCGGTGGATCGCGTGCTCGCGCTGGACGAGGCCACCGGGCAGGTCTACTTCGCCGCCGGCAAGGATTCCCCGCTCGACGTCCAGCTCTACCGGGTGCCTCTGGCGGGCGGCGCGGTGAAACGGCTGTCGCGCGAGGCCGGCGTGCACGCACCCAGCTTCGCCGACAACGCCAGCGTCTACGTCGACAACTGGTCGAACCCGTCCACGCCGCCGCAGCTGACCCTGCACCGCAACGACGGCACCCGCATCGCCACCCTGGTCGAGAACGACCTGGGCGATCCCGGGCATCCGTACGCCCCGTTCCGCGCGGCGCACCGGCCGGTTGAGTTCGGCACCCTTACCGCCGCCGACGGCACCACCCAGCTCAACTACAGCCTGCTCAAGCCGAGCGGCTTCGACCCCGGACGGCGCTACCCGGTCGTGGTGTTCGTCTACGGCGGGCCGGCCGCGCAGACGGTGCGCCGCACCTGGGCGCCGGACTTCAACCAGTACCTGGCCCAGCAGGGCTACGTGGTGTTTTCGCTGGACAACCGCGGCACCCCGCGGCGGGGCGCGGCCTTTGGCGGGGCGCTGTATGGCCGGCAAGGCACGGTGGAGGTCGAAGACCAGCGTGCCGGCGTCGGCTGGCTGCGCGCGCAGCCGTGGGTCGATGCCGACCGCATCGGTGTCCACGGCTGGTCCAACGGCGGCTACATGACCCTGATGCTGCTCGGCCAGGCGCCCGATGCCTATGCCTGCGGCGTGGCCGGCGCGCCGGTGACCGACTGGGCGCTGTACGACACCCACTACACCGAGCGCTACATGAACCTGCCGGCGGCCAACGCCGACGGCTACCGTCACGCGCGCGTGCTCGAGCACCTCGACGGCCTGGTCGGCGAGGACGCACCCCGGCTGCTGTTGATCCACGGCATGGCCGACGACAACGTGCTCTTCAGCAACACCACCGCGTTGATGAGTGCGCTTCAAAAGCGCGGACAGACCTTCGAGCTGATGACCTACCCGGGCGCCAAGCACGGGCTGCGGGGCGCCGACCTGCTGCACCGGCTGCGCCTGACCGAGGACTTCTTCGGACGCTGCCTGCAGCGGTGACGCTTCTGCAGAAGCGGCTTCAACCGCGATTTCGCCAGTGCCGGCCGCCGCGCCGGCCGACGCGCCTGCCCACCGGATCGCGATCGCGCCTGAAGGCGCTCCTACGGTGTTCCTGCTCCCTCCCCTGCGCGTGCAGGGGAGGGTTGGAGAGGGCTGCCGTTCGCGTACTCCAGCCTCGCGGAACCGGAATCCAGTGAATGCATCCAGTGGACGCATCCAGTGGACGCATCCAGTGAACCAGCTCCCGTTCGCGACTCACGTCGCTCCTACAACGCACCGGAACCTGCGACGCGGCCGCGCCTCAACTGCTCCGGTCGATCATCCGGCGGTGCCCGATCAGCCGCGCCCAGCGGGTGCCGATGTCGGTCAGGCAGAGGTAGGCGGCTTCCCCGGCAATTCGCAGCAGCATCTGCGGGCCCAGCCGCAGCCGCGGCTCGGCCGCGCAGACTTCCGCGTCGAATCCCAGGTTGCGCGCGAACAGCGCGCAGCGTGCCAGGTGGTAGCGGCTGCTCAGCAGGGTCACCCGGCGCGCGAAACCCTCGCCCAGCACGATGCGCGCGTTGCGCAGGTTCTGCAGGGTGTCGCGCGAGTGCGACTCCAGGGTCACCGGCACGTCCAGGGTGATCCCCCTGGCCAGCAGGCCCGCCTTGGCCAGTTCGGCCTCGGTCGGATCGCCGGGGGCGCCGCCGCCCAGCAGCACCAGGCTGCGCGGTGACCGATCGCGCCATAGCGACACGGTGCGATCCAGCCGCGCCTCGAAGTCCACGTCCAGCCGGCCGCCCGGCGCGTGTTTGCCGAATACCAGCAGGCATTCGCCACGCGCCGGCAGGCAGGGCGCCTTGCGCGCGACCCTCAACACATGGACGAAATACCCGACGTAGACCAGTCCAAGGCTGAGCACGCAGGCGGCGCCGGCCACCGCGGCCGCATGCAGCACGTCGCGGTCGGCACTGAGCGCCAGGCGGTGGGCGAGTCGGTTGGACACGTGGGTGGGGTGGGATCGGTAGCTCGAGGGCACGCCGGACGGCATGGACGGCCCGGGGATTCTAAGCGCGGGGCGTGGACAGGGGCCTCGCTATACTCGGCGCTTCGTCCGGTTTTCTCGTTCAGGAACGTCGTGCCCGCCGACATCGCGCCTCCCGCATCGCCGCCGATCGCCCCTGCGCCGATGCCGCCCATGGCGGTGCGCGCCTATACCGCCACCACCGCGCTCGGCCGCGGCCGCCAGGCCCAGGCAGATGCCCTGCGCACGCGCCGGAGCGGGCTGCGGCGCAACGACTTCGGCCCGTTGCCCGACGGCGAGGCACCGCTGGACTGCTGGATCGGCCGTGTCGACGGAGTGGAGGACGCCCCGCTGCCCGAACCGCTGGCGCAATGGGAGTGCCGCAACAACCGGCTGGCTTGGATGGCGCTGCAGGCCGACGGGGTGCTGGAGGCGGTTGCCGCGCAGGTGGCGGTTCATGGGGCCGACCGCGTCGCCGTCGTCATTGGCACGTCCACCTCCAGCATCGGCGCCAGCGAGGAGGCCTACCGCAGGCTCCAGGGCGACGGTGGCGAGGCGCGCTTCCCCGACGACCTCGCGCGGCCGATCGTCCACACCCCGCATTCGCTCGGCGACTTCATCCAGCACGCCACCGGCCTTCGCGGTCCCTGCGTCACCGTGGCCACCGCCTGTTCGTCCAGCGCCAAGGTCTTCGCGCAGGCCGCACGCCTCATCAACGCAGGCCTGGCCGATGCGGCGCTGGTGGGCGGCGTCGACACCCTGTGCGGCAGCGTGCTGTACGGCTTCAACTCGCTGCAGCTGGTGGCCACCGCGCCGTGCCGTCCCTTCGACACCGGGCGCACCGGCCTGTCGCTGGGCGAGGCCGGCGGCTTCGCCGTCATCGAGCGCGCGCAACCGGGCGACAGCGGGCTGCAGCTGCGCGGCTACGGTGAATCCAGCGACGCCCACCACATGTCCGCGCCGCACCCCGACGGCCTCGGCGCACGCATGGCGATGCGCGAGGCGATCGCCCGCGCCGGCATCGACGCGGCCGAGGTGGGCTACCTCAACCTGCACGGCACCGCCACGCCGGCCAATGACTCCATCGAGGCCGCCGCGGTCGCCGCGCTGTTCCCCGACACGCTGCACGCCAGCTCGACCAAGGGCTGGACCGGACACACGCTGGGCGCGGCCGGCATCGTCGAATCGGTCATCGCGCTGCTCGCGCTGGAAACCGGCCTGCTGCCCGGGATCCTGCACAGCGACACGCCGGACCCCGCCTGCGGCCCGCAGATCCGCTTCGACAACGCGCAACGCGACATCCGCTACGCGATGAACAACTCCTTCGGTTTCGGCGGCAACAACTGTTCGCTGGTGTTCGGGCGCGCATGACCACCCTGACCGCCCGTATCGAAGGCATTGCCCTGTGGACCCGGGGCCTGCCCACCTGGGGCGACGCGGTGGCCCATGCGCGCGGCGGCGCGATGCCCGGCGACGCGCCGACCCGGCCCTCGCCGCAACTGCTGGCACCCAACGAGCGCCGCCGCGCGCCGGAAACGGTGGCCGTTGCGCTGGAGGTCGCGCTCGCCGCCTGCCAGGCCGCGGGACGCGACCCCGCCTCGCTGCCATCGGTGTTCGCCTCCACCCACGGCGAGCTGGGCATCACCGACTACATGTGCCGCACGCTGGCCACCGAACCGCGCACGATCTCGCCGACCCGCTTCCACAACTCCGTCCACAACGCCGCCGCCGGCTACTGGACCATTGGCGCCGGCGCGATGGCCGCCGCCACCGCGATCAGCGCGCTGCATGCCAGCTTCGCGCAGGGCCTGCTCGAAGCCCTCGCGCAACTGGCGGACGGTGCACCGGCGGTGCTGCTGGTCGGCTACGACGGCGCCTCCGCCGGACCGCTCGCCGGCGTAACCCCGAGCGAAGGCCTGCTGGGCGGCGCACTGGTGCTGGCACGTGACCCCTCCGGCGGCCGCGACCCGATGACCCTGGCAGCGACGCTGGGCGACGGCGATGCGCCGGCCAACGACGGCCCGCTCGCGCGCCTTGCCGCTGGCAACGCGATGGCCACGATGCTGCCGCTGTTCGATGCGCTGGCTGCCGGCCACGCCAGCGCCGTGCTGGACGCCGGACCCGGGCGGGTGCTCCAGCTGTCGCTGGTACCGGCACCCGCCACCCGAACCGTCACCGACGAGTCCCTGCATGCCTGATCGAAGCTCAATCGCCGTCGTCATCCCGGCGCTCAACGAGGCGCTGCGCCTGCGTGGGGTAGTGGAAGGCGCGCTGGCCGAGTGCCCCACCGTCATCGTCATCGACGACGGCTCCGACGACGGCACCTCCGACACCATCGCCGACCTGCCGGTGGTGCTGATCCGCCACGATCGGCGGATGGGCAAGGGCGCGAGCCTGCGCGACGGGTTCAGCGAGGCGCTGCGCCGCGGCGTCACCGGCGTGGTCACGATGGACGGCGACGGCCAGCACGCGGCCAGCGACATCCCGCGCCTGCTCGACGCCGCGCGCTACCACCCGCGCCACATCGTCATCGGCGCACGCCTGCGCAAGCGCGAGCAGCAACCCACCTACCGGCGACTGGCCAACGAGTTCGGAGACTGGGGCATCGCCTGGGGCACCGGCTACCGCATCGCCGACACCCAGAGCGGGCAGCGCTTCTACCCGGCCGAGGTGCTGGCGCTGGGCGACGTACCGGGCGAGGACTTCGTGTACGAGGCGCAGATCCTGATCTCGGCGGCGCGCACGCTGGGAACGCGATGCGTGTCGGTGCCGATCGAATCGCGCTACGCCTGCGTGCACGCCGGGGACGACCCGGAGCACCAGTTCCGCGCCAGCCACTTCAAGCCGCTGCGCGACTTCTCGCGCATCACCGCGCACATCGTCGGGCAGGTGCTGGCGCGCGGCGGCATGCTGGAGCTGCATCGCCGCATCCGCGCCAACCCGCCGCTGATCCACGACCCCGACGGCGAGTTCGCACCGCTCCCCTCCGCGCAACCGGCCAAGTCCCGATGATCCCCGCCGCCGCCGCCGCCGCCGCCGCCGCCCGCCACGTCGACGTGGCCATCCTCGGCGGCGGCCTCGCCGGCCTGACGCTCGCCATCCAGCTCAAGCGCCAGGAGCCTGGCATCACCGTGACCGTGCTGGAGCGGCGCGCCCACCCGGTGCGCGAGGCGGCGTTCAAGGTCGGCGAATCGACGGTGGAGATCGGCGCGCACTACTTCGCCGACGTGCTCGGCCTGCGCGCGCACCTGGATGCCGCGCAGATCCGCAAGTTCGGCTTCCGGTTCTTCTTCAGCGAGGGCCGCGAGGACTTCGACCGCACCCTGGAGCTGGGTGTCAGCGAACTGCTTCCGACCCCGTCCTGGCAGATCGACCGCGGCCGCTTCGAGAACTTCCTCGGCCAGCACGCGCGCGAGCTGGGCGTGGAGTTCCTCGATGGCGCCGTCGTTCGCGGCTTCGATATCGAAGAGAACGACGCACCGCACACCGTCCGCTACGACCACGATGCCAGCGCCCGCCAGCTCACCGCGCGCTGGCTGGTGGACGCCTCCGGCCGCGCCGGCATGGTCAAGCGCAAGCGCGGGCTGGCGGAGTCCAACGACCACGACGTCAATGCCGTCTGGTGGCGCGTGGACGGCTTCATCAAGCCCGACGACTGGTCCGACGACCCGGCCTGGCGCGCGCGTTGCACGCCGCCGGAGCGCTGGCGCTCGACCAACCACCTGTGCGGGCCGGGCTACTGGTTCTGGATGATCCCGCTGGCCTCGGGTGCGCATTCGCTGGGCGTGGTCTGCGACGCCAGGGCGCACCCGCTGGAGACCATGAACACCCACGCCAAGGCCATGGACTGGCTGCGCAAGCACCAGCCGCGGCTGGCGCGCGAGCTGGACCGGACGCAGCCGGCGGTGCAGGACTTCCTGTTCCTCAAGGACTTCTCCTACTCGTGCAAGCAGGTGTTCTCGGGCGACCGCTGGGCGCTGACGGGCGAGGCCGGGCTGTTCCTCGACCCGTTCTATTCGCCAGGCAGCGACTTCATCGCCATCGGCAACACCTACATCTGCGACCTCATCGCCAAGGACCGCGCCGGCCTGTCGTTCGCGCCCTTCGCCCAGCTCTACCAGCAGCTGTACTTCGCCTTCTACGAAAACACCCTGAGCCTCTACCAGGACCAGTACCCGCTTTTCGGCGATGCGCAGGTCATGCCGGTGAAGGTGATCTGGGACTACACCTTCTACTGGGCGCTGCTGGCGCAGCTCTACTTCGCCGGGCGCCAGTGCGACATCGCGACCCTGGGCCGGACCCGCGCCGCGTTCCAGCGCGGTGGCGTGCTCAACGTCCACGTGCAGGCGCTGCTGCGCGAGTGGGGCCGGCGCAACGCCGAAGCCGGCGAGACGGTCGACATCGCCACCAACAACATGCTCGACCAGAGCCGCATCCCGTGGTTCCGCGAGATGAACCGCGCACTCAACGACACGCTGGATGCAGATGCATTCGTCGAGCGCATCCATGCCAGCGTCCGGCGCATGGAAGCACTGGCGGCGGAAGTGCTGGCGCGCGCGCGCGTGGCCCATCCCGGTATCGGCGGGGACGCGCTGGAGGCGGCATTGGGAGAGGCCGCCAGGGCAAGCGGCGAGTCGCTGGAAGCGCGCTGGTACCAGGCGGCATAGGTCGGCATCGGCGACCAGCGCAGATCTCCCTGCAGGAGTGGCTTCAGCCGCGATGGTGTTCGTCGCGATGCATCACCGGAGCCTGCAGGAATGACGGGGGTCGCAACCGCCCTCCGTGGAGGTCCGGACGGCAATCCCGTCGCTCCCGGCCCGCACGTCCAGCCTGCCAGGCGCGCATAGCGGGGTATCGGCGTCCAGGCCTGGGATGTGCCTCAGCCGCCGGGAGGGGGGGTGGCGCCTGTTGGCGGCGGGTTGGCGATGAAGATGGCCACGCCGCGCGCGTACTTCTGGGTCGGGGTGACGCTGACACCGACGCCACCGCTGCTGAAGCCGCGGCCCCCGAAGCGGCCACCGCCGGCGCCCACGCTGACGCCGGTGCCGCCCCAGCTGTCGGACGTGCCCTGGAACAGCACGCCGTTGGCACCGAGCCGGGCCGCCTCCACGCGCAGCTTGTCGATGACCTGGTTGGACTTGTTCTGCTCGCCCCAGGTGAACGCGCCGCTGCGGGTTTCCAGCAGCGCGATTTCCTCGTAGCGGACGGTCGGTGGATCGAAGTAGAGGCGGACCTGCGCCGGGTCGATCGGCGCGCGCGGCTGGCCGGTGAGGATGTGCGAAGTCGCGCACGCGGACAGCGACAGGGCCAGCAGGGCGGTGATGAGGGTGCGGACCATGGGCGTCTCCGGGGCGTGGATCGTGCCGGGGATGCTACGCCCGGGGCGTCGGCGGGGGGTGACTGCACCCCCACTGCGCGGCCCGGCGCTGAAGCGTTCAGCCGGCGGGTCAGCCCATCCCGCCATTGATGCCGATCACCTGGCCGTTGATGTAGCCGGCCGCGTCCGAACACAGGAACGCGACCAGCGCGGCAACCTCGCCCGGGGTGCCTGCCCGGCCCGCGGGCACGGTCTGCTTGATCAGTTCGGGCGGGAACGCGTCGCTCGCCATCCGGCCTTCGATCACGCCCGGTGCAACCACGTTGACGCTGATCCCGCGCGAGGCCATTTCCCGGGCCAGCGACTTGCTGGCCCCGTGCAGCGCGGCCTTGGCGGCCGCGTAGTTGGCCTGGCCCCGGTTGCCCAGCACCGCCGCCACCGAGGAAATGCTGACCACGCGGCCCCAGCGCGTGCGAGCCATGGGCAGCAGCAGCGGCTGGGTGACGTGGAAGAACCCGTGCAGCGAGATGTCGATGACCCGCTTCCACTGGGCATCGCCCATCCCGGCCATCGGGGCGTCGTCGTGGATGCCGGCGTTGTTGACCACGATCTGGATCGGGCCATCGGCCAGCAACGCCTCGATCGCCGCGCGCGTGGCCTCGCCATCGGTCACGTCGAAGGCGACCGCCTGCGCGCTGCCGCCGGCATGGTGGATGGCGTCGACCACCTCCTGCGCGCGCTGCAGGTTGGCGTGCGCGTGGACGATGACGTGGCAGCCCTCTTCGGCCAGCTGCTGGCAGATCGCACTGCCGAGGTCGCCGCTGCCGCCGGTGACAAGGGCACGGCGGGCACTGGTGGCGGCTGTGGGGGTCATGGGCGCGTTCCGGGTGGCGGAAAGCCGGCATTGTCCCCCGAGGCGACGGTGCCGCGCATGCGGGCGCCACGGCGGTCGGGACCTGCGGGTGCGAAGTCCCTGCAGGCGCGGCCTCGTCCGTGGGCAGCCGCACGCCTTTTGCAGGAGCGAGGTGATGTCGACCGCGCACGTCCTGGGTGCGGTGGATCGCGACTTTCGCCGCTCCTGCAGTGGGCGTGCACCGCGATCTGGCACGGATCGCGGCTGAGGCCGCTCCTACGTTCGGCCGCGTGGACTAGGGCGCCTGGCGAAGCATGACCGCGGCGCGGCCCTCGGCCAGCAGCATGCCGGCATGATGGATCTGGAACGCGTACTGCTGGCTGCCCTCGCCCTCGGCCAGCACCTGCGCGTCGCATTCCAGTTCGCCGGGCAACATGTCGATGCGCACCACGTGCAGCTCCACGCCGCGCAGCGCGACCAGCATCCCGGCCGGCGCGGTGCCGCCTGCCCGTGCGGCGCGCAGGCCGCCATGCACCGCCATCGCCTGCGCGCCGTACTCGCACAGGTGCAGCGCGCGCAGCCGGTCGCCGCTTCGCAACGGGTGCGTCGGGCTGCGATGGCTGTCGCTGCGCAACCGGATGCGGGCCGCGTCCCATGCGTCGACGGCATCCCACAGGCACATGTCGCCCTGGTGGGGGACCAGCTGCAGGATGCGCGCGCGGTCGATCGGGTTCGAGAATCCGGGGGATGCGGTCATGGTGCGTGGGCGCCCTGGTCGGCATAGGTCGCGACCGGGCGACGGGTGACCAGCAACGACAGCACGAAGTTGCACACCACCGCCAACGCAACCGTGCCGCCGATCGCCCGCAGTACCGGGATCGAGGAGACCGCCAGCAGCGCGAACACCGCGAAGGTGATCACGCTGCACACGATCACCGCATGCAGTGTGCGCAGCTGCTCGTCGCGTTCCTCGCCGGCGTGGTCGAAGAACAGCGCGTAGTCCAGCCCCAGCCCGGCGCCGAGGATCAGCGCGACCAGGTGGAACAGGTTGAGCTCCACGCCCAGCGCGCGCAGCGCGGCCAGGACCAGCACGGTGGTCAGGGCCATCGGCGCCAGCACGCGCAGGGTGCGGCGCAGTGAACGCAGCGAGGCCAGCACCGTCAGCGCCAGCAGCACCGCCGCCAGCGCCAGCGCGGCCAGCACCCGGCCCCGGTACTCGGCCACCAGCGATTCACTGGCCTGCTTGAGGTCCAGCAACCGGCCGCCGTGCTGCTGCGCCACGCGTGCGACCGCGCCGGGGTCGTGCAGGCCGCTCAGCGACACCAGCGCGGTGGTCCGGCCGTCGCGTTGCACCAGCAGGCCGTCGACGCCCGTGGCCAGCGGCGTGCCGGCCAGGTCGGCGACGCGCAGTGGCGGGGCCTGGCGCGCGCGCGCGACGTCGGCCACGAAGGGGTCGAACGCGTCGGCCACGAAGGGGCTGTCGGCCAGTGCGGCGGCCAGCGCCAGCTTCAACTCGTTGTCGCCGGGCAGGCGTTGCTGGCGCGCACGCTGGGTGGCGGCGCTGGGCAGGTAGCGCGAGGCCAGGTCGAATCCGTCGATCGCGCCGGCCACGCGAAGCTGCTCCAGCCGCGGCTGCAGCGCCTCGCCGGCCTGCAGCGCGGCTTCGGCATCGGCGGTCTCCAGGGCGATCACGTAGCGCACGTCCGGTGCGCCCAGCTCCCGTCGCAGTTCCGAGTCCAGCTTCATGGCCGGCTCCGGCACCGGGGTCAGGCGCGAGAGGTCGTTCTCCCAGAACCGGCCCGGCGCCAGCGCTGCCACCGCGATGGCCGCGGCGGCCAGCGCCAGCGCGGCGGTCGCCGACAGCCGTGGCAGGCGGTCGATCGCCCGCCACGCCGTCGCCAGCCCGGGGGTGGCGAGCGGGTCCCATTGTCCCGGCACGATCAACGCGGGCAACGCGAAGCGCGTGGCCAGCCCCGCGGTGCCCAGCCCGACGATGGTGAATACCGCCAGCTGCTCCAGGCCTTCCACGCCGGAGGCCAGGAACGTGAGGTAGGCGATGCAGGTGGCGACCACGCCGGTGGCCAGCGTCCGCCACAGCCCGCGCACGCTGTCGCGCGGCGAGCGATCAGGCCGGATGTGGCTGAACAGGTGGATCGGGTAGTCCTGCGCCACCCCGATCAGGGTGAAGCCGAACGCCAGGGTGATGCCGTGCACGCCCTCGAATGCGAGCGCCACCGCCGCCAGCCCGGCCAGCCCGCCGGTGGCCAGCGGCAGCGCCCCCAGCAGGGGTGCGCGCCAGCTGCGGTAGGCGAGCATCAGCAACAGCGCGAACACGATCGAATCGACCGTGCCGATCAGGCTGGCCTCGCGCTGCGTGCGGGTACCGATCTCCACCGAGAACGCACCCGGGCCGGTCATCGCCAGCGTGGCGCGGCCCTGCCCGCGCGCCCGGTCGAAGGCGTCGTGGACCGCGGCCACGGCGGCGGCCTGCCCGGTCGGGTCGAAGCCGGCGGCGCGGGTTTCCAGGGCCAGCAACGCCCGCTGGCCCGCGCGGTCGAACCACACGCCGTGGAGGCGCTGCGGTGAACCGGCCGGCTGCAAGGCCTCGGCCACCGCCAGCATTTCCAGCGTGGGGTCGCTGGGCACCAGCGGCTCGATCAGGGCGGCCGCGGGCGAGCCCAGGTCCTGCACCCGCTGCGCCAGCGCATCGCGCAGCAGGCCGGTATCCAGGCGCTGGCGATCCAGGTTGGGCGTCAGCAGGTAGCGGTAGGCGCGCAGCGATTCGGGGATGGCATCGAGCCCGGCGTCGCCCCCGTTGGCGACCAGCGCGAACGCGCCGTCGCGTGCCAGCGCGTCGTGCATCGCAAGGGAAATCGCCGCCAGCGTCTCGGGCGCGTCGCCTTCCAGCACCACCAGCAGCAGCCGCGAGCCCGGGCCCTCGCCCAGTTCGTCGATCAACAGCGTCTGCGCCGGGGTCTGCGGCGCCGGCATGAACTTGCGCAGGTCGCCACTGAGCTCCAGCGTCCGCGACACCGCCCACCCGGCCAGCAGCAGCGCCGCCAGCCACAGCAGCGCCAGCCCGAGCCGGGCGCCCGATCCCATCAGGCGGCGGTGCCGCTGCACAGCGCCGCCAGCGCGGCGGCGTCGGAGACCGTCGCGGCGGACCGCGCGGCACCGGCCAGCAACGTGCGCTGAACGTCGCCCTTGACCGGGCGCGTCTCGATGCAGCGCAACTCCGCACCGCGGCCGTGCAGGGTGATGCCCTGGAGCCTGGCGGCGACGCCGGCATCGCGGGGCTTGAGCGCCATCGTCCACGCGCGCCGGCTGCCCCGGGTGTCGATCACGTAGTGCTTCTCCAGCAACGCCCGGTCACCCGACAGCAGCGCGCCAAAGCTGGCCTGCAGGGCGGCCAGCTCGGGCGCGCGCGACAGCGAGAACGTCCGGTCTCCGCGGCCGGTGCGTTCGATCCGGACTTCACCGGCCTGGATGGTGGTGGTTTCGGCATACGGCGCGCGCACTTCGCGCACCAGTGTGTCGCCGCCCGGCCGGCGGTACTCGCCGGTCAGGCGCAGCGGCGCCTTCAACAGGGCCGAGCCGCGGACTTCGACGAAGCCCGTGCGCATCGGCGCCGGGCGCGCCAGCCGTGACAGGATCCACTCGGCGTCGGCCCGCGAGGCCGGCGTGGCCGGCTCAGCGGCGGAGGCCGGCGCCAGCAGCACCGGTACCAGCAGCAGTGCCAGCACCTGCATCCGCAATGGGGGCAGCGCCCGCGACAGGCGGATCGGCGGGCGCGGACGGCGCGGGGTCGGGCTTTGCATCGGTGCGTGCAGGTGGGTCATCGGTCTGCCAGAAGTCGTAGAAGTTGAACCAGTTGAACGGCGCCCGGCGGGCGTGCTCCTCCAGCCGCAGCGCGTAGCGCGCGACAAGATCGCCCAACTGGGCCGTACGGTTATGACGGGTGATGCTCAAGCCTTCGCTGAACACCTCGAAATCCAGGTCGTAGCGGTTGCCGCCGCGGTACAGGCCGAAGGCCAGCACGACCGGCACCTTGAGCGCGCCGGCGATCAGCCAGGGCGCCACCGGAAGGGGCGCGGGCACGCCGAGCAGCGGCGCCGGCAGCGAGGGCTCGCCGGGACGCGCCCGGTCCACCAGCAGCGCCACCAGGGCGCCCTGGTCAGTGGCCTGCTTGATTGCCAGCACGATCGACGGCCCGTCCTGGCCGGCGTCGATGACCGTGCGCGCCAGCTCGGGGTTCAGCGCGTCAAGCAGCTGGGTCATGGCCGGGTTGTGGCCCTTGTCCAGCACCACGCGGACCTGCACGTCCGGTCGCGTCGCCGCCAGCACACGCAGCGCGTCGAAACTGCCCAGGTGCGAGCCGAACACCAGCACGCCCTGGCCCCGGTCGAGCTGCGTGTGCAGGCCTTCCAGCCCCGAGGTGCGGATGTCGAACCGCTCCATCTGCCCGCTCAGCATGAACACCCGGTCCAGGATGGTGGAGGCAAAGGTGTGGATGTGGCGGGCGACGTCGCCCAGGCGGGCGGGCCGGCCCAGGGCACGCGACAGGTAGGCGCGCGAGGCGGCGCGCTCCGGTGCGCGACGCAGCAGGAAGTAGCCGGTGATGGGGTACAGGCAGGCACGGCCGAGGACACGGCCGCCGTGGCGGGCCACGGCGCGGATCAGCCAGAGCGCGAACCAGCCCCCGCCCTCGGGTCGCCGGGTCCAGTCGCGCGCGCCCCCACCGTTCATGCGACCACTTCGCCGCTGGCCAGAAGCGTGTCGCCGCGACGGACCCTGAACCGCCAGCGGCCGGGCGCGGCGGGTTCCAGTTCTATGTCGGCGGTTTCACCCGGCAGCAGCGGCTGCACGAACTTGACCTGCGGCAGGCGCAGCGGTCCCAGCGCTCCATGCGCGGCCTCGATCGCCTCCACCACCCGGTCCAGCACCACCACCCCGGGCACCACCGGGCGCCCCGGGAAGTGGCCCGGCAGGCAGGGGTGGTCGGGCTCGATGGTGAAGCGCATGGAAGGAGTCGGAAAGCGCGGCCGCACAGGATAAGCGACCGGGCGGATGGCGGGGTTGCGGGTGCGGGTTTGCGTGGACGCGTGGGCGAGGGGCAAGAGGCGGCTTCGCGGCTGAAGCCGCTTTCCGCCCTCGGCATGGATGCCGAGTCGGAAAGTCCCCGCGTCGCCCCACGCGAGGTATTCGAACTGTCGTGGATAGCGCCTTTCTTTGGTTACCTTTCTTTGGCGCTTCAAAGAAAGTAACTCGCCTTCAGGCGAAAGCTGTTGCGGTTGTTCCCGAGCTTCCGGAGCAAGATCAAATACTTCCGCCTGAAGGCGGGTAACTTTTCTTTGCCGACCCAAAGAAAAGTCACCAAAAGAAAGGGTCTTCCCCGACGAGCCTCCCGTTGGCACGCCGGTGTCGCCTCGGTTTTCCCGACTCGCCATCCATGGCTCGGTCGGGAAACGGCGCACATCCGTGTGCGCCGCCCTCCGGGCCTGGCTGGTGCGCTGGCGCCCGGGATGCCCAATAGGGGCAAGATCAACGGCCGAGCCCTGTAGGAGCGGCTTCAGCCCCGAAGCGGTGCGTAGCGACGGTTGCCGCGCCGGCTACCGCAACAGGTCCTTCCAGAACCCCGGCCCCAACGCTCCCATCTGGCGCAGGAAGTCGACGAAGTTGCGGTACGGGCGGTCGCGGAACAGGCGGTGCCGCAGCACGTACTCGCCGATGAAGAACACCCCCAGGACACCGTAGTTGAGGATGTTGGCGAACAGCGAGCCGGCCTCCTGCGATACTGGCCACGGCGAGGCCATGCCCAGCGTGGCGAACACGCCGTCGGGCACCACCACCAGCGCCAGCACGCCGTTGGCCACCGTCAGCAGTGCCAGTACCAGCGCCCATGCCGCGGTGAGGCCGCGCGAATAGCGCAGCAGGTCGGGGGGGAGTTCCGCGGGTGCCAGGCGCTCGAGCGCCGACACGATCCGGGTGATCAGTGCACCCCGTGGCGAGGCCAGGCTGCGTCCGAACAGCCATGCCAGCAACCCGGTGAACAGGATCGGCGGTGCCAACAGCAGCAGTGCCGGCCACGGGGTGTCCAGCAGCAGCCACAGCGCGGCGGCACTGGCGACCAGTACCGCCCAGGCCCAGGCGCGTGGACGCAGCAGGGCGTCGGCCAGCACCAGCGCCACCAGGTCGAGCAGGGCCAGCACCGCGGCCAGCGCGCCACCGCCCGCACTGGCCCAGTGCGCCAGCAGCGGGTAGGCCACCAGCAGGGCGATGCGGAGCACGGTTCCGGTCATCGAAGGGTCGCGTCGCGATCGTCCGCGGCGGTGCGGTGGCAGGAGAACCGCGGCACCGGGGCGAGGTGCTCAGGCGGTCTTGTGCTGCTCGACGTGCGCCGACAGCGCCCGCAGCGAACCGAAGATGCGGCGGTTCTCGTCGCTGTCGGAACGCAGCTGGAAGCCGTAACGCTTGGACACGGCCAGCGCCAGCTCCAGCGCATCGATCGAATCCAGCCCCAGGCCCTCACCGAACAGCGGCGCCTCCGGGTCGATGCCGGCCGGATCGACGCCCTCGAGGTTCAGGCTCTCGACCAGCAGTTCGGCCAGCTCGCGTTCGGCGGTGCTCTGTTCAGACATCGGGCGGTCCGGAGACATTTCGGGGCGCCACGATCCGGCATCGGGCGCCCGCGTGCAAGCACCGGGCGCGCGGGGCCCGGCTATCATGGGCGGATGAACCACCGATGCGTGCCGGCCGCTGCCGCCGGTCCCGGGGTCGCTGCCGGTCGCCGCAGTCGCCCTGCGCCGGAATCCCGCGTCGACCCGTCGAAGCCTGCTCGCGCTGCCACCCGGGGAGCGCCATGAGCGCACTGCCGGTCCGGGCGCCCGACCTGCCGCGGCTTCGCGTCGACTACAGCCAGGTCCCGTTGCCGGCGCTGCTGGACGACGACCGCGTGCTGGCAGTGTTCGGTTTCGGATCCGCTGCACCGGAAAACGGGGATCCTCGCTACCTGCGGGTCGCGCTGGAACCCGGTGGCCCTGCGCCGCTGGAGGTCTGGCGCGGCCACGCCCCCGTGCGATGCGGTCGCGACGGCGCGGTCGCGTGGTCGGACGATGGCGCGCTGCTGTTCGCGGCAATGGAGGTCGACGAGCAGGCGTTGGCGGAGGACACGCGCGATGACGACATCGAGCGGGCCGCGAAGACGGCCTACGCAGGGCTCTCGGCGTTCGCCGATGCGCGCGGATACCCGCACCTGCTGCGTATGTGGAACTACCTGGACGGCATCACCGCCGGCGAGGGCGATGCGGAGCGCTACCGCCGCTTCTGTGTCGGCCGGGCGCGCGGGCTGGGTGCGTTCGACCCGGGCGCGTTGCCGGCGGCCACGGCCATCGGCCGGGTAGACGGCGTGCGCCGGCTGCAGGTGTTCCTGCTGGCTGCGCGCGTGGCCGGCGTGCCGCTGGAGAACCCCCGCCAGGTCAGTGCCTACCGCTATCCCCGCCAGTACGGGCCGCAGCCGCCGAGCTTCGCCCGCGCGATGCTGCCGCCGGCGGGCAGCGCCATGCCGTTGCTGCTGTCGGGCACCGCCGCGGTGGTGGGCCATGAGTCGCGGCACGCGGACTGCGTCGCCGCCCAGCTGGACGAGACCCTGGCCAACTTCGACAGCCTGCTGGTGGCCGCGCGCGCGCGTGCACCTCACCTGCCCGCGCACTTCGGTGCGGACACGTGGCTGAAGGTCTACGTGCGCGACGCCTCGGAAATGGCACGCGTGCGGACGCTGCTGGACGCACGCCTGGACCCGGCGGTGAAGCGCGTGGTGCTGCATGCGGCGATCTGCCGGCGCGAGTTGCGCATCGAGATCGATGGCGTGCACGGCGCCGCGATGGACGGGGACGTCGCCGGTTAGAGGTCTGGCAGAAGTCCCGCGACGCAGGCCGGCGCCGCGCGCCGCGTTTTGCAGGCGGCCCCGCAGCCACTAGTCTTGGCGCATCGAAGGCCGCACCGGCCGGGAGTGGAGGAGACACGATGGGGCTGATCAGCCTGCTGTGGGGCATCGTCGCGATGGTCTGGATGGTGATCGCGCTGATCCCGTTGCTGGGGTGGGGCAACTGGTTCCTGATCCCGTTCGCCGCCATCGGGGCGATCATCGGCGCCATCGGCATCGCCATCACCCGGTCCGAGAACCGGGGCCGCGCCAAGGCCGGCCTGGTGCTCAATGCGATCGTGATCGTGGTCGGCATCGCCCGGCTGAGCCTGGGCGGCGGGGTGATCTGAGCTCGCCCCCCCTGCACGATCACGTGCAGGAACGAAACGGGAAGCCGGGCAATGCCCGGCTTTGTTGTTGGCGCCGATCCAGGCGCGACGCGGCCCCACCGCCGGCCCGGGCGTAGAATCGCGCTCCATGAGCTACCCCTACACGCGCCCGCGGCGGATGCGCCGCGACGGGTTCTCGCGCCGGTTGATGCGCGAGACGGTCCTGACCGCCGACGACCTCATCTACCCGGTGTTCGTGCACGAACACGCGCAGCGCGAGCAGGTCGCCTCGATGCCGGGCGTGGAGCGCATCGGCATCGACGACCTGTTGCGCGTGGCCGAGCAGGCCAGCGGGCTCGGCATCCCGGCACTGGCGCTGTTCCCGGTCACCGCGCCCGACGCCAAGTCGACCACCGCCGAGGCGGCCTGGGCCGACGACGGGCTGGTGCAGCGTGCGGTGGTCGCGCTCAAGCAGCGCTTCCCGCAGCTGGGCGTGATCACCGACGTCGCGCTGGACCCGTACACCTCGCACGGCCAGGACGGCCTGCTGGATGACGCCGGCTACGTGCTCAACGACGCCACCGTCGAGGCGCTGGTCCGGCAGGCGCTGTCGCACGCGGCCGCCGGTGCCGACATCGTCGCCCCCAGCGACATGATGGACGGGCGCATCGGCCAGGTGCGCGGTGCGCTGGAGATGGACGGCCACGTCCACACCCGCATCCTGGCCTACAGCGCCAAGTACGCCAGCGCGTTCTACGGCCCGTTCCGCGACGCGGTCGGCAGCGCTTCGGCGCTGGGCAAGGCCGACAAGACCACCTACCAGATGGACCCGGCCAACACCGACGAGGCGCTGCGCGAGGTCGAACTCGACCTGGACGAAGGGGCCGACATGGTGATGGTCAAGCCGGGCCTGCCGTACCTGGACATCGTGCGGCGGGTGAAGGATGCCTTTGGCGTGCCGACCTTCGTCTACCAGGTCAGTGGCGAGTACGCGATGCTCAAGGCCGCTGCGCAGAACGGCTGGCTCGACGAACGCGCCTGCGCGCTGGAGGCGCTGGTGTCGATCCGGCGCGCCGGTGCCGATGCGGTGCTGACCTACTACGCGATGGATGCCGCCCGCTGGCTTCGCGAGGGCTGAGGTGCGGCGGGTCACCACGTGGGCGGACGCAACCATCGTCCGCCGTGGTGCGAGACGCACGCCGCTGCCTGCGCCCCGGGCCGTGCGCGCGTGGCGGCTTCGATCACTGCGCGGGCCGCGCCGGCGCCGGTGCGCGGCCGGGTAGACTCAAAGCGCCGCGGCGCGGCGTGTCGTGCAGGTCGTCGCCGCGGCCCCGGTCCAAGCGTGCCGGCCCGGGCCCCGTGCCTCCCATCCGTCCAGCGAGGTGTCCGATGTCCCGAGTCCGCTACGCCGTGATCGGCCACCCCGTGGCCCACTCGCTGTCGCCCCGCATCCATGCCGCATTCGGCCAGCAGACCGGCATCGCGCTGGAGTACACCGCGATCGACGCCGGTTGCGGGCGCTTCGACGCAGTGCTGGCGGAGTTCGCCGCCGAGGGCGGCCGCGGCGCGAATGTCACCCTGCCGCACAAGGCACGCGCCGCCGCCATCTGCCAGCACCTGAGCGAGCGAGCCCGTCGCGCCGGCGCGGTCAACACGCTGGTCCGCACGAACACCGGCTGGGAAGGCGACAACACCGATGGCGCCGGCCTGGTGCGCGATCTCACCGAGCGCCACGGCCAGGACCTGCGCGGGCGCCGTGCCCTGCTGATCGGGGCGGGCGGGGCCGCCCACGGGGTCGCCCCGGCGTTGTTGGACGCAGGCGTGGAAGACCTGTTCATCGTCAACCGCACCGGCAGCCACGTCGATGCGCTCGCCGACGCGCTCGGCGAGCCCGGCCGCGTGCACCCGCGCTACCTCAGCGACGTCGGCACCCTGGGCGTGTTCGACCTGGTGATCAATGCGACCTCGGCCGCGCGCGTCGGCACCCCGCTGGACCTGCCCGGCGGCCTGTTCGCACCGCGCGGCGACGCGGTCGACCTGAGCTACGGCGAGGCGGCGATCGGGTTCCTGTCGTGGGCGCGTGCATCGGGCGCCGACCGGACCATCGACGGCCTCGGCATGCTGGTCGAGCAGGCGGCCGAGAGCTTCCTTCGCTGGCACGGCGTGCATCCGGACACGGACCCGGTATACGCAATGCTGCGCGAGCAGCAGGACGTGCTGGTCACCGCCGATTGAATCGGCGTTACGGTCACGCGTTGCAGGCGTCGATGTGAACACCCGGCCCGCTCCTGACTGTCGCACCGGCTGCGCCGCCTGCTGCATCGCACCGTCGATCACCTCGCCGATCCCGGGCATGCCGCACGGAAAGCCCGCCGGCATTCCCTGCGTGCAACTGGACGACCACCTGCGCTGCCAGCTGTTCGGTCGAGCCGAACGGCCCGCCTTTTGTGCGTCGCTGCGCCCCTCCGACGACATGTGCGGCCGCGACCGCGGCGATGCCCTGGCGCGGCTGGCGGAACTGGAAACGCTCACCCGGCCCGAGGTGTCGCTGCTGGTGGACCCAACGCCACTGCAGGAGCGGCTTCAGCCGCGAAGCCCTTCGGCACCCGTGCCACGGCATGAGCATGAAGCCGAGGCCGTTGTAGGAGCGACGTGAGTCGCGATCGCAACCCGGGCGGCCGGTGGGTCGCGACTCACGTCGCTCCTACAAAAGGCCCCCGGACTTTCGTACCGAGGGGAAAGAGCATCGCGGCTGCAGCCGCTCCGGCAGGACCGGCATTGCGCCTCAGGCCGCGTCGATCCCCAGGTACCGGTTCTTCAAGCGCACGTAGTGCTGCGCCGAGTAGTACAACCCTTCGATATCCGCCTCCGACAGCATGCGCACCTTGCGCGCCGGGTTGCCCAGCCACAGCTCGCCGCGGCCGACGGTCTTGCCGGGCGGCACCACCGCGCCGGCGCCGACGAAGCCGTGGGGTTCCACCACCGCACCGTCGAGCACGATCGCGCCCATGCCGATCAATGCCGCATCGCCGATGCGGCAGGCGTGCACGATCGCCTTGTGGCCGATGGTCACGTCCTCGCCGATCACCGTGGCGAAGCCGCCGAGCCGGGCGTGCGGGCCGTCGTGGCTGACATGGACCACGGTGCCGTCCTGGATATTGGTGCGCGCGCCGATGCGGATGAAGTTGACGTCGCCGCGGACCACGCAGCCGGGCCAGATCGAGACATCGTCGGCCAGTTCCACGTCGCCGATGACGCTGGCGGCGGGGTCGACGTACACGCGAGCGCCCAGGCGGGGACGCTGGTCAAGGTAGGGTCGCAGATTCATGGCGTGATTCTAGTGCGCCCGCCCGGTGGCCACATCCGGCCTTTGTCCGCGTCGCACGTAGCCGCGGCCTACACTGGCGCCATGGACACCGTCGCCGATACCACCCCCGACCAGCTCGAGGCCACCCACCGCCGGCTGCGGACCGCATGGGGGGCACGCAAACCCGACGAGGCCCAGCGCCGCGGTGATCTCGAACGCCTTCGCGATGCACTGCGCGAGCAGTTGCCGGCCATGAACGCCGCGATCGAGGCCGACTTCGGCCACCGCAGCGAGCACGAGAACCTGATCTCAGAGGCGATGGTGGTGCAGGCCGAGATCGCCCACGCGCTGCGCCACCTGCGGCGCTGGATGCGGACCCGGCGCGTGGCCGCGGGCTGGCGTTTCTGGCCCGGCCGCGCCGAGCTTCGACGCGAGCCGGTTGGCGTGGTCGGCATCCTCTCGCCCTGGAACTACCCGGTGAACCTGGCGCTGATGCCACTGGTCTCGGCCATAGCCGCCGGCAACCACGTCTACCTCAAGCCGTCCGAGCACAGTCCCCGGACCAGCGCGTGGATGCGCCAGCTGTTGGCCGACGTGTTCCCCGCCGACCGGGTGGCGGTCGCGCTGGGCGGCAGCGAGGTCGCGGCACGGTTTTCCGCCCTGCCCTTCGACCACCTGCTGTTCACCGGCTCGACCGCGGTGGGCCGCAAGGTCATGGCCGCCGCCGCGCCCCACCTGACCCCGGTCACGCTGGAGTTGGGCGGCAAGTCGCCGGCGCTGGTGTGCGAAGGCTTTCCGGTCGGACTGGCGGCGGCGCGCATCGCCACCGGCAAGTGGTTCAACGCAGGCCAGACCTGCATCGGCGTGGATTACGTCCTGGTCCATCGCAGCCAGCGCGATGCGCTGGCCGAGGCGCTGGAGGGCGAGCTGCGCGCCCGCTATGGCGAGCTCGCGCAATCACCGGACTACACCCGGATCATCAATGACGGACAGGTCCAGCGGCTGCGCGGGTATCTCGACGATGCACGCCAGCGCGGCCTGCGGGTACTCGAACCGCTGGGTGCCGACGCCGGGTTCGCCGCGTACGAGCGGCTGATGCCGCCCGCGCTGGTGATCGACCCGCCTGCCGACGCGCCCTTGATGCGCGAGGAGATCTTCGGGCCGATCCTGCCGGTGCTGGCCTACGACACGCTGGACGAGGCCATCGACCGCATCAACGCGCTGGACCGGCCGCTGGCGCTGTATCCGTTCGGGTTCGACCGCGATGCGATCGAGCGCATCCTGGGTGCGACCCTGGCCGGGGGCGTCACCGTCAACGACACCCTGATCCACTTCGGCGTGCACGGACTGCCCTTTGGCGGCATCGGCGCCAGCGGCATCGGCGCCATCCACGGCCGCCACGGGTTCGACACCTTCAGCAAGCAGCTGCCGGTGTTCCACCAGCGGCGCTGGGCGGGCAGCGACCTGCTCAAGCCGCCGTACCGCGGCATGGCCGACCGGGTGATCCGCTGGCTGGCGCGCTAGCTATCCGTTGAAGCCGGACCAGGCCTCGACCACCCGCTTCAACCCGGCGTCGTCGACATCCAGGTGCAGCACCAGGCGCAGCGTGCCACCGCTGCCGGGCGACAGCCGGATGCCCGCGTCGGCCATGTGCGCGACCAGCTGCCCGGCCGAGTCCGGCGCTACCTGCACGAACACCATGTTGGTGTGCCGACCGCTCACGGCCACGCCCAGCGCCTGCAGCGCCGAGGCCAGTCGCGCCGCCCGGTCGTGGTCGTCCGCCAACCGTGAAACGTGGTGGTCCAGGGCGTGCAGCGCGGCAGCCGCCAGCAGCCCCGACTGGCGCATCCCGCCACCGGTGACCTTGCGCCAGCGCCGCGCCTGCGCGACCAGGTGCGAGGACCCCAGCAGCACCGAGCCCACCGGCGCCCCCAGTCCCTTGGACAGGCATACCGACACGCTGTCGAAGTGGCGCGCGATCTCCCGCACCGGCACCTCCTGCTCTACCGCGGCGTTGAACACCCGCGCGCCATCCAGGTGCAGTGCCAACCCGCGCCGCTCGCACAGCGCACGTGCCTCGGCCAGGTACTGCAAGGGCATGGCACGGCCGTGCCAGGTGTTTTCCAGGCACAGCAGGCGGGTGCGGGCGAAGTGCGCATCGTCGGGCTTGATCGCCGCCTCCACCGCGTCCAGCGGCAGCGTGCCGTCGGTCGCGTGCGCCAATGGCTGCGGCTGGATCCCGCCCAGCACCGCCGCGCCACCGCCCTCGTACTTGTAGGTGTGCGCGTCCATGCCGACGATGTATTCGTCGCCGCGCGCGCAGTGGGCCAACAGTCCCACCAGGTTGGACTGGGTGCCGCTGGGCACGAACAGCGCGGCGTCGAACCCCAGTTCGCCCGCCAGCCGCTCCTGCAGGGCATTGACCGTCGGGTCCTCGCCGTAGACATCGTCGCCGACCTCGGCCGACGCCATCGCCGCGCGCATCGCAACGGTCGGTCGGGTGACGGTGTCGCTGCGCAGGTCGATCCAGTCGTTGGGCATCGCGCGGTGTACTCGTCGGGGGCCAGCATCCGATCATGCCAGCCCGGGCCAGCCTGGCTCGGGGTGCTGGACTAGACTTCGCCGATGACCTCGACGCCGACCAAGATCGCCAGCTGGAACGTCAACTCGCTCAACGTGCGCCTGCCGCACCTGCAGCAATGGCTCGGCGATGCCGGCCCCGACATCGTGGGGCTGCAGGAAACCAAGCTGGAGGACGCCCGCTTCCCGGACGCGGCACTGGCCGAACTGGGCTATCGCAGTGTGTTTGCCGGGCAGAAGACCTACAACGGGGTGGCGATCCTTTCGCGCATGCCCGCCGCCGACGTCCAGGTGGGCATCCCCGGTTTCCACGACGAGCAGAAACGGGTCATCGCCGCGACCGTGGGTGACCTGCGGGTGGTCAATCTGTACGTGGTCAACGGCCAGGACGTGGGCGCCGAGAAGTACGCCTACAAGCTGCGCTGGCTGGAGGCGGTGCATGGCTGGCTGGAGAACGAGCTGCGTGCCCACCCCAGGCTGGTGGTGCTGGGTGACTTCAATATCGCCCCCGATGAGCGCGACGTGCATGACCCCTCGGTCTGGAACGAGCACCACATCCTGACTTCGACCGCCGAACGCGAGGCGCTGGCCAAGCTGTGCAGCCTCGGCCTGCACGACGCCTACCGCCTGCACCACGACGAGGGCGGTGTCTTCAGCTGGTGGGACTACCGGCAGGCCGCCTTCCGTCGCGACATGGGCCTGCGGATCGACCTCACCCTGGTATCGGACGCGCTGCGCGAACGCTGCAGCGGCGCCGGCATCGACCGCGAGCCGCGCACCTGGGACCGGCCCAGTGACCACGCCCCCGCGTGGGTGGAACTGGGTTGACGGGAATAACGGGGAACGGGGACGGGGCGGCCAGTCCGGCCACGTGAGCGGTGCGGGATCGGCGTATTCCCACTCCCTGCCCCGAAAACAAGGAAGGCCCGGCGATGCCGGGCCTTCGCGTGTCCGATGTAGCGGCGGTGCTTAGCGCACGCGGCCACGACGGAACAGGTTGACGATCGCCAGCAGCACGACCGCGCCCACCAGGGACAGCAGCAGGCCCGACAGGCTGAAGTCGCCGTCGTTGATGTCCGCGCCGCCGATACCCAGCATGCCGCCGACCCAGCCACCCAAGAATGCGCCGACGATGCCGACGATGACGTTCAAGATGATGCCCTGCTGGCCATCGGTCTTCATGATCATGCTGGCAATCCAGCCGATGATGCCGCCAACGATCAACCAAATGATGATACCCATCGCGTGTGTCTCCTTAAGTCCGGTCAGTAGGGATTCGTGCTCCCCTGCGTAGGGGCGTAGACAGTCTTGCGAGGCCCGTGTGACGGGGATGTGGGGGTTCGTGCGTTCGCGCGGCACTCACCCGGCGGGGCTCCGTCCGGCCCCGTACAGGCGACGCGCTCAGGTGGACGGGGACGCCAGCAGCGCGGCCAGTGCATCGCGCGGCAGCTTGCCGGTTTCGTTGCGGGGCAATGCTGCAACGCAGCGCAACGGTCGCGGCAGGAACACCGGGTCGATCCCCCCGCGCAGCCCGCGCAGCACCTGCGCCTCGTCCAACCCGGGCGCCACCACCAGCGCCACCACGCGCCGGATGCCGGCCTCGTCAGCCGCCTCGGCCTGGAATACGACGCCATCCACCACCCCCGGCACGGCAAGCAGTTTGCGGGTGAGGTCGCCCAGTGACGCGCGCTTGCCGGCGATCTCCAGCAGGTCGGCGCTACGTCCACGCAGCAAGAAGCGTCCGTCGTCCAGCAGCTCCACCAGGTCGGCCAGCGAAACCGGCTGGGGCAGGTGCGGTGCATGCACGGCGGTGCCGTCGGGTTGCGGCGACAGCTGTACGCCGGGCAGCAGGGTCCAGGCATCGTCGATGGCGGTGCGCCGGCGGGCAAAGATGCACGTTTCGGTCGAGCCGAACAGCTCGCGCACCTCGCAGCCGAAGCGCGCCTCGGCCGACCGGGCCAGCGCGGCCGGCAGGGGCGCGGTGGCCGAGACGATGCCGGCCATCGGTGGCAGGGTGACGCCGGATTCCAGCAGCGCACGCAGGTGCACGGGCGTGGTCACCAGCAGCGCCGGCGTGGCCGAGTCGGCCAGCACGCGCGCCACGTCACCCGGGAAGAAGGGCCGCGCACCGTGGAGCGCGACCGGCCCCAGCAGCGGCAACAGCACCGACATCTCCATGCCGTACATGTGCTGTGGCGGCACCGTGGCGACCACATGGGTGCTGCCGTGCGGCGCCAGCAGGTCGGACAGGGCCGCCAGGTTCTGCGCCGTGCTGGCGCGGAATGCGGCCCAGGTCTTGGGGTTGGGTCGCGGTTGGCCGGTGCTGCCGGAAGTGAAGCCGATCGCGACCAGCGCGTCGTCCTCGAGCATCGGCAGCGCGCCGTCGCACTGGGGCAACGGATCGGGCAGGCGCAGGTAGCGGGGGGGCTGGGGCGCGAGCGGCACGTCGCCCAGGCAGTACGCCCCCGGGTGCTGGGCCAGCACCTCTTCGACCACCCGGGGCGCGCGCGAGGGCGGCAGCAACGTGGCCTGGCCGCGCAGTGCCGCCGCGCAGAAGGCGACCAGGAAGCGATAGCGGTCGTCGCACAGGTTGACCGCATAGGCGGCATCGGGCAGCAGCGCGGCAAGACCGCGGACCTCGGCATGGAACTGCGCGAGCGGGCGCTCCCCGCTGCCATCGAACGCGATCGCGCGCGAGGCGTGGCCCACGGTCATGGGCGAGGCCCGGCGTCGTGGCGGGCCGGCGTGGCCGGTGTCGATCACCGCTGACATGGTTGCGTGGCCGGTTGCGGTCCGTGTTCGCGGCGATGCCCGGTGTTGCCGGTCCTTCGCCGCCCCCTGTGGGCGCGGTCGCGGCCGCGCTCCGGGGTAGCTTACGCTGCCTGTTCCGCCACCGCCCGCCCGCCCCCATGCCATCGACTCCCCAACCCGTCGCGGGCCCGGTCCCGGCTTGGGCATGGCAGGCCCGCCAGCCCGGCGTGCCTCCCCAGGCACAGGCGCAAGCCTGGCTGGAGACCCGGCTGGCAGGCGAGGAAGGGCCAGTGACGATGCAGCGCGACGCGCGCGGACGGCCCCTGCTGTGCACGCCCCGCGGATGCCACGACTGCAACTGGAGCCACAGCGGCGAGGGCCTGCTGGTGGCCCTGGGTGAGCACGTGGCAGTCGGCATCGACATGGAGCGGCTGCGACCCCGTCCGCGCGCGCTGGCGGTGGCGGCACGCTACTTCACCCCCGGCGAGGCCGATTGGCTGGCCACACAAGCGGCAGGGGATGATCGGGACCTTGCATTCCTGCGCCTGTGGTGCGCCAAGGAGGCGGTGTTGAAAGCGCACGGCCACGGCCTGTCGTTCGGCCTGCACCGGCTGCGCTTCGAGGACGCCGGCGGCGGCCTGGTGTTGCGCGACTGCGATCCCGCGCTCGGCCTAGCCCGCGATTGGCACCTGCGGGAGCTGGTGCCATCCCCCGGCTACATCGGCGCGCTGGCGTGGCGCCCGCGCGTGGCCGGCTGACCGCGGCTGCGGCGATACTGTCCGGTCATGGACACGCCCCTTCCCCCCGACCTCGCCCCCCTTCTGCGCGCGGGGCTGGCCGAACTCGAACTGGATCCGGCGCTCGATGCGCCGCTGCTCGACTACCTCGCGCTGCTGCTGCGCTGGAACCGCACCTACAACCTGACGGCCGTGCGCGATCCGCACGAGATGGTCACCAAGCACCTGCTTGATTCGCTGGCGATGCACCCCTTCGTGGACGCGCTGGCCGGCGCCGGCGGTGCACTGGCCGACCTGGGCACCGGCGCCGGCCTGCCCGGCATCCCACTGGCGATCGCCAAGCCGGGCCTGCGGGTCACCCTGGTGGAGAGCGCCGGCAAGAAGGCACGCTTCATGCGCGAGGCCGTGCGCCAGCTGCGGTTGGCCGACGTCGAGGTGGCCGAGTCGCGCATCGAGGCCCTGGACCGGCCGGGCGCGTTCGATGCGATCACCGCCCGCGCGCTGGCGACGCTGCCCCTGCTGGTGGAATGGGGCGGGCCGCTGCTCAGGCCCGGCGGCGTGCTTCTGGCAATGAAGGGCGTGGTGCCGGACGAGGAGATCGCCGCCCTGCCCGACGGCTGGGGGGTCGACGCCGTGCATGCCCTGCACGTACCCGGCCTGCCGGCGCAGCGCCACCTGGTGGTGGTGCGCCGGTCCTGACGCCCCCGGGACGCGCCGCGGCGGGCGCGGCCAGCGCCGCTTGCGCACGCGTTCGGCAAGGCCGGCCCGCCGCGGGCATAATCCCCGGTCCGGCCCGCGCCCCGCGCGGGCCGTCCGCTTCGCACGCCGCCGCCGCAGCGCCGGCCACTACAGGGGACGAGCCGCATGGCCCGCATCATCGCCGTCGCCAACCAGAAGGGCGGGGTCGGCAAGACCACCACCGCGGTCAACCTGGCCGCCGCGCTGGCGCGCACGCCCAAGAAGGTGCTGCTGGTCGACCTGGATCCGCAGGGCAACGCGACCATGGGTGCGGGCGTCAACAAGCGCGAACTCGGGGACTCGGTCTACGAGGTGCTGCTGGGCGAAAGCGACGCGGCCACCGCGCGCGTGCGCACCTCGGAGGACTTCGACCTGCTGCCGGGCAACATCGACCTGACCGCCGCCGAGATCCGGCTGATGGGCGAGGACGACCGCGAGCAGCGCCTCAAGCGCGCGCTGGCGCCGATCGCCGACGAGTACGACTTCATCCTCATCGACTGCCCGCCGGCGCTGTCGCTGCTGACGATCAACGCGCTGACCGCCGCCGACTCGATCATCGTGCCGATGCAGTGCGAGTACTACGCGCTGGAAGGCGTGAGCGCGCTGCTGGACACCATCGAGGGCATGCGCGGGCGGCTCAACCCCGCGCTGGAAATCGAAGGCGTGCTGCGCACCATGTTCGACGTGCGCAACAACCTGGCCAACGCGGTCTCGGCCGAGCTCACCAACCATTTCGGCGACCGCGTGTTCCGCACCATCGTGCCGCGCAACGTGCGCCTGGCCGAAGCGCCCAGCCACGGCCAGAGCATCGTCGGCTACGACAAGGCCAGCCGTGGCGGCATCGCCTACCTGGGGCTGGCCGGCGAAGTACTGCGCCGGCAGCGCGAGCGCGACCAGGCCACCCGGGCCGCCACCCCGACATCCACCGCACAGGAGACCCCGGCATGAGCGCCGCCAAGACCGCATCGGCCGCCAAGAAGCGTGGGCTCGGCCGTGGCCTGGAGGCGCTGCTGGGCCCGAAGAGCGAAGCCCCGGCACTGGAAGCCGCGCCCGGCGACACCCTGCACTCGCTTCCGGTGGACGCCCTGACCGCGGGCAAGTACCAGCCGCGCAAGCACTGGGACGAGGACAAGCTGGCCGAGCTGGCCGAGTCGATCAAGGCCCAGGGCGTGATCCAGCCCATCGTGGTCCGCGAGATCGCCGACCACGGCGGGCGCACCTACGAGATCATCGCCGGCGAGCGCCGCTGGCGGGCGAGCAAGCTGGCGGGCCTGGACGAGGTGCCGGTGGTGGTGCGCGAGGTCGACGACCGCACCGTGGTGGCGATGGCGCTGATCGAGAACATCCAGCGCGAGGACCTCAATCCACTGGAGGAAGCCAATGCGCTGCAGCGGCTGATCGACGAGTTCGACCTGACCCACGCCCAGGCCGCCGGTGCGGTGGGGCGTTCGCGCGCAGCGGTGTCCAACCTGCTGCGGCTGCTGGAGCTGCCCCCGGCGATCCGGGCGCTGGTCGAGTCGCGCCGGCTGGAGATGGGCCATGCCCGTGCACTGCTGACCCTGGCGCCCGACCTGGCCGCCAAGCTGGCAGCCGATGCCGCCGAGCACGGCTGGTCGGTGCGCGAGGTCGAGCACCGGGCCCAGCAGTTCGCGCTGGGCAAGCTGCCTGCCGGCAAGCGCAGCAAGCCGGTCCGGGCCAAGCCGCAGGCCGACATCGTCAGCCTCGAGCGTGAACTGGCCGAGTCGCTCAATACCAAGGTCAACGTGCTGCACGGCCGCGGCGGCAAGGGCCGCCTGGTGATCCACTACAGCGACCTGGACTCGCTGGAAGGCGTGCTGGAGAAGCTGCGCGGCCCGTCCGCCTGAAGGCCGCCTGCCGGCGTGACTCCCGCGCCGGATAGCCCCTTGCTAAGTGCTTGCGGGCAAAGGGAAAGGCCCGCATAATGCGCGGCTCGCTGCGTCTGGCCGCCCTTCCGGGTCGCCGCCGGCGCGCCCGGGAACGCGATTCCGGGCCCGCCCGACGCACCCGCCTGATGCTCCAACCGGCCTGCCGGACGGCGTCAGGGCTGTCTCCCGCATCGCGTGCCGCCCTGGGCGGCGGGGCCGCCGCCTCCCTGGCCAAGGGAAGCCCAACATCCTTTTCGAGGTGCACATGTCCCGAGTATGCCAAGTCACTGGCAAGCGAACGACGACCGGCAACAACGTCTCGCACGCCATGAACAAGACCCGCCGCCGCTTCCTCCCGAACCTGCACGAGCGCCGGTTCTGGGTTGCCAGCGAAAACCGCTGGATCAAGCTGCGTGTTTCCACCAAGGCCCTGCGCACCATCGACAAGAACGGCATCGATGCCGTGATCGCCGATCTCCGTGCCCGCGGCGAAAAGATCTGAGGACTGACCGATGGCTTCCAAGCGCGACAAGATCCGCCTGATCTCGACGGCCAACACCGGCCACTTCTACACCACCGACAAGAACAAGAAGAACACCCCGGGCAAGATGGAGATCAAGAAGTACGATCCCGTCGTCCGCAAGCACGTGGTCTACAAGGAAGGCAAGATCAAGTGATGCAGTGGCGCGGTTGCGCATAGCGCGATCGCCCTCCAACGCGTCATTTCCCGCGCAAGCGGAACCTGGAAGCCCACCGCAAGGTGGGCTTTCTTTATGCCCACCCGTATCGCCTCCTGCCGGGCTTCGGGCTGAGGGGTGGAGCCTTGGGCCCCCGGAGGCGCGACCTCCCGGGCAGCAGAAGCTGTCTGCACCCTGACCATCGGCTCAGGAAACACCTCCGCGCGGGCCTCGCGTCGACACCGCCGTGACCGCCGCGCTTCCATTCTGTGCCTCAGTTCCCGCACCCGCCGATCCCCATGCGTACCGCCCCGTCCGATGCCAAGCCACGAAGCTGGCTCACCTACTGCGCAGGCGAGTGCTTCTGGACGTGCGTGGCCGCGGCGGTGGCGATCGGCCTGTTGACGGTGTTCGTGCTCGTCTTCGAGGCACGGCTGGACATCAGCGCCATGCGCGAGGCGATCCTTGCCCCGGTCAACGTGGTGCGGCTGGTGGTGCTGACGGCCTGCCTGGCCCTCTGGAGCTACATCGTCCGCGTCATCAGTACGGCGCCGACCCGGGAAGATCGCCCGTCCGGCGTCGAGCACGCCGTGCACGCGGGTTCGACCCACGCCCACTGATCAGCCGCGCCCGGCTCCTACGCCCCCGCCTGCTGGGTCAGTCCGCGCGCCGGTCCCTGACCAGCCGGTCGACCACCGACGGATCGGCCAGCGTGCTGGTGTCGCCCAGTTGCCCGGGGTCCAATTCGGCTGAGCCCGACTCTGCGATCTTGCGCAGGATGCGCCGCATGATCTTGCCGCTGCGGGTCTTGGGCAGGCCCGGCGCCAATTGCAGGCGGTCGGGTGTAGCGATCGGGCCGATCTGGCGGCGCACGTGCGCGACCAGTTCCGCGCGCAGATCGTCTCCCGCCACCTCGCCGGCGAACAGCGTGACGTAGGCATGGATGCCCTGCCCCTTGAGTTCGTGAGGGAAGCCCACCACCGCGGCTTCGGCCACCTTCGGGTGCGATACCAGCGCGCTTTCCACCTCGGCGGTGCCGATCCGATGGCCACTGACGTTGATCACGTCATCGACCCGGCCGGTGATCCACCAGTCGCCATCTGCATCCCGTCGCGCGCCGTCGCCGGTGAAGTAGTGGCCGGGATAGGTGCGGAAATAGGTGTCGATGAAACGCCCATGGTCGCCGTAGACGGTACGCATCTGTCCCGGCCAGGAGTCGGTGAGCACCAGCATGCCCTCGGCCTCGCCTTCCAGAAGTTGGCCTTCGGCGTCCACCAGTGCCGGCTGCACCCCGAAGAACGGCTTCGACGCCGAGCCCGGCTTCAGCTCGGTCGCCCCAGGCAACGGGGTGATCAGGATGCCGCCGGTCTCGGTCTGCCACCACGTATCCACGATCGGGCAGCGCGAGTCGCCCACCACCTCGTAGTACCACCGCCACGCCTCGGGGTTGATCGGCTCGCCGACCGTCCCCAGCAGCCGGAGCGAGGCGCGCGAGGTGGCTTCCACCGGCCCGTCGCCCTCGCGCATCAGCGCCCGGATCGCAGTGGGCGCGGTGTAGAAGACGGTCACCTTGTGGCGGTCCACCACCTGCCAGAAGCGCGAGGCGTCCGGGAAACCCGGCACGCCTTCGAACACCAGCGTGGTCGCGCCATTGGCCAGCGGGCCGTAGACGACGTAGCTGTGTCCGGTGACCCAGCCGACGTCGGCGGTGCACCAGTACACGTCGTCCTCGCGCAGGTCGAACACGCACTCGTGGGTGTAGCTGGCGTACACCAGGTACCCGCCGGTGGTGTGCAGGACGCCCTTTGGCTTGCCGGTGCTGCCGGAGGTATAGAGGATGAACAGGGGGTCCTCGGCATTCATCCGCTCTGGCTCGCAGGTGTCGGGCTGGCTGTCGACCACCGCATCGAACCAGCGGTCGCGCGGCATCTGCATGTCCACCGCGGCACCGGCATGGCGCACCACCAGAACGGTCTCCACAGAGTTGGTGCCCGGCAGCGCGAGCGCGGCATCCACGTTGGCCTTGAGCGCGATGCGCTTGCCGCCGCGTCGCCCCTCGTCGGCGGTGATGACAAGCTTGCTGCCGCAGTCGGACACGCGGTCGGCGATCGACTGCGGCGCGAAGCCGCCGAACACCACCGAGTGGATCGCGCCGATGCGTGCGCAGGCCAGCATCGCGACCACGGCCTCGGGGATCATCGGCAGGTAGAGGGTGACCCGGTCGCCCTTGCGCACGCCAAGCGCACGCAGCGCGTTGCCCAGCCGGCACACGCGGGCGTGCAGATCGCGGTAGCTGATGTGCTCGGGCGACAGGGCCGGGTCGTCGTGCTCGAACACCAGCGCGGTCTTGTCGCCGCGCGTAGACAGGTGCCGGTCCAGGCAATTGACGCTGGCGTTGAGTTCGCCGTCCGCGTACCAGCGGATGCGGAAGTCATCGGGGTCGAAGCTGGTGTCCTGGATCGTGGTGGGCGGCGTCATCCAGTCCAGGCGTTGCCCGATGCGCGCCCAGAACGCCTCGGGGTCGCGCACCGACGCCTCGTAGTCGCGCGCGTAGTCGGCACGCGTGACGCGTGCGGTGGATGCAAAGGCCTCGTCGAAAGGGTGCACGGCAGGGCGGACGGCAGGGGCGGAGTGGCTCATGGCGCTTTCCCGGGTGGGCAGTGCACGAGTGTGCCGCAGGCACGGCGCCGCAGTCTCCCGCACCGGCGGGAACGGTCCACCGCACCGGTTTGCAACAGGCACGCACCCGGGTGCCTCTTGCTTAACGGTTCAGAGTGGCGACGCCGGTTGCGGGTGTCATGGACGGGCGTGCAGGATGGCCGCGGGGGAACCGATGGCCTATCGAGTTACGTTGGACACACTGCGCGGCATCATCGACGTGCGCTACTGGGATTGCGTCCCGGTGGAGCAACGCGAGGCCGCGTTCAAGGAAACCAGTGCGCTGCTGGGCGAGGGCGCGCCCTGCCGCATCCTGATCGACTTCAGCAACGCCCGGCAGACCGCCGAGCCGCTGGCGCGGGTCAGTGGATTCGCATCGAGGCTGGCGGCCGACGAGATGCTGCGGCAATGCCGGATCGCATTCGTCGGGCCCGAGACCAGCCGCTTCAACATGGCACTGGAAACGCTGGCGGGCGCACGGGGTTACGCGTTCCATCGCTTCTTCGGGCGCGGGGATGCGCTTGAGTGGTTGCATGGAAGCGACACGGTCGCCCTGTCGGCACCGGAGCGCTGACCGCCGCAGCGGCACTACTGGGGCGGGGCGGCCAGTTCCCGCGCGTCCAGGGCGCCGTCGCCGTTGACGTCCTGCCGACGGAATGCATCGGCCAGGGTAGCCAGGTGCGCCTGCCGGGTGACCGCGCGGCCACGCCCGCCCGGCAACTCGTGCGGTGACAGGGTGCCGTCGCCATCAAGGTCCATGCGCTCGAACGCGTACCCCATCCAGTGCTGGTACTCGGCCAGCGAAACCCAGCCGTCACCGTCCGCATCCATGCGCGCCAGGTAGGCCGCGGTGTCGCGGACCTGGGCCTGCGACGCGAAGGCCACCAGCAGCGCGGCGGACACGAGGTACCGCCCGACGCGGGCGCGCGCGGCGCGGCTGTGATCGGCCATTGCCCGGCGGGCGTGCGATGAGGTCATCGCGGTCGCGCTCAGGCCCGCGCCGGGGCCAGCGAATACCCCTTCAGGCGCCGGGAGAACTCCTCCAGCGCCTGGATCCCGCTGGCTTCGGCCTCGGCGCACCAGGCGTGCAGGCGCTGCAGCGTGGCCTGGGCGTCGTGAGAGCGGTCGTCCAGCACCTGCGCCAATCGCTCGCGGAACTGCGCGAGGGTGGCCATCTTCGGGTTCTGCTCGATCCACGCCTGCAGCCGCGCGCGCTTGTCATCGTCCAGCCAGCGGCCGCCATCGGCCAGCGCCTTGCGCAGTTGGCGGGGCAGCTTGTCGCGACCCTCGCGCAGCGCGGGCAGGGTCACGCCGCGGTAGTAGTCGGTCATCGCCTGGAAGCGGATCGCCAGCAGCGCACGCAGGGTCTCGGCGTCGGGCATGGCGATGTTCGGGCGTACGTCCAGCGACGGGGCGACGCGCAGCACTTTGGCCAGGCCGACCTTCTCCAGCAGCTTGATCGTGCTCCAGCCGATGTCGAACTCGAACCGGCGCAGCGCGAACTTGGCCGAGCTGGGGAACGCGTGGTGGTTGTTGTGCAGCTCCTCACCACCGATCCAGACGCCCCACGGAGTGAGGTTGGTGGAGGTGTCGGCGCTCTCGAAGTTGCGGTAGCCCCACCAGTGGCCCAGGCCGTTGACCACGCCGGCGGCCCAGAACGGGATCCACGCCATCTGCAGCGCCCAGATCGCCACGCCGGCGAAGCCGAACAGCGCGAAGCTGACGAACAGCAGCAGGGTCGGACCCAGCGTCGCGTGCGGGGTATAGAGCGTGCGCTCGATCCAGTCGTCGGGGCAGCCCTTGCCGTACTTCTCGATCGACTCGCGGTCGCTGCGTGCTTCCCGGTACAGCTCGACCCCGCGCCAGAACACGGTCCGGATGCCCTTGACCTGCGGGCTGTGCGGGTCGTCCTCGGTCTCGCATCGGGCGTGGTGCTTGCGATGGATCGCCGCCCACTCACGGGTGATCATCGACGTGGTCAGCCAGGTCCAGAACCGGAACACGTGGGCGATGGCAGGGTGGAAGTCCACCGCGCGGTGGGCCATCGAGCGATGCAGGTACAGCGTCACCGAGAAGATGGTGAGCTGGGTGGCGACCAGGAAGTAGATGGCGAGCGTGGCGAGGCTGGCCTGCACGAGGCCACCGGCAAGGAAGTCGATCAGGGAAGCGGGCATTGCGTGACTCCGGAACGGATTGCGACCGGCCAGGCGGCCCGGTCCATGGGTGATGATGCCATCGGCCACCGCGCATCGCATGGCCGCCGCGGCCCGTCGTTCAGTTGCGTCAGCGCCCGCGCCCGGGGCTGCACGTGTTCATGTTGGGTGCCGAGGCGTTGCGGGGCCACCTCGACCGCATTGGCGCGGGGCTAAGCTTTAGCGATGCCCGAGCTGCCCGAAGTCGAGACCACCCGCGCCGGACTGGCGCCGCACCTGGTCGGCCGCAGCGTCGTGGACGCGGTCCTGCGGCGCCCCGACCTGCGCTGGCCCATTGCGCGCGAGGTGGTCGACCGGTTGCCCGGACACCGGATCGACGCGGTGCGCCGGCGCGCGAAATATCTGCTTGTGGATACCGCCGCCGGCAGCGCGCTGCTGCACCTGGGCATGTCCGGCAGCCTGCGCGTGCTGCCGGGCGGTACGCCCGTGCGCGTGCACGACCACGTCGACCTGGTGCTGGATGACGGCCGGGTGCTGCGTTTCAACGACCCGCGGCGGTTCGGCTGCCTGTTATGGCAGCCCACTGGCCAGCTGCACCCGCTGCTGGCGGGCCTGGGCCCCGAGCCGCTGTCGGCCGCGTTCGACGGCGAGCACCTGTTTTCCCTTTCGCGGGGACGCCGCGCCCCGGTCAAGACCTTCCTGATGGACCAGGCGGTAGTGGTCGGCGTGGGCAACATCTATGCAGCGGAGGCGTTGTTTGCGGCAGGGATCTCGCCGCTGCGGCCGGCCGGCCGGATCTCGCGCGAGCGCTATGCCCGCCTGGCCGCTGCGGTGAAGGCGATCCTCGCGCACGCCATCGCCCGGGGCGGGACCACCCTGCGCGACTTCATCAGCCCGGACGGCGCCCCGGGCTACTTCGAGCAGGAGTTGTCGGCCTACGGGCGCGGCGGCGAGCCGTGCCCGCGCTGCGGGCGCCCGCTGCGGCAGGCCAGCATCGGCCAACGCGCGAGCGTGTGGTGCGGCCGCTGCCAACGCTGAGCCGGCCCCGCGCAAACGGCGGGGACGCCCCATGGCCGTCGGCCGGGTCGGACCACGCTTGCCGCATTCAGTGGCGGCAACCACGCGCTATAGTCCGCGAACTCGCCACGGGGGACACGATGGCCGACACCGCCGAGATCACGGTTCTGCTGGATGCAGCGCGCGACGGCGACCGCGGGGCACTGGACCGCGTGCTGGCAACGCTTTATCGCGAGCTCCACACGATGGCGCGCCGCCAGCTGGCGGGGCAGCACGGCCACACGCTGGACGCGACCGCGCTGGTGCACGAGGCCTACCTGAAACTGATCGGACGGCGCGAGGCGCAATTCGACGACCGCGCGCACTTCTTCGCCTACGCCGCGTCGGCCATGCGCAGCGTGGTGGTGGACTATGCCCGCCAACGGCTGGCGCAGAAGCGCGGCGGCGACCTGCACCGGGTCACCGACCTGCCGGAGGACCTGGAAGGGGGCGTCCGCCTGGACGAGGACACCCTCGGCCTGGATACCGCGCTGACCAAGCTGGCGGCGGTGGACCAGCGGCTTGCCCACGTGGTGGAGCTGCGTTACTTCGGCGGCCTGTCGGAGCTGGAGATCGCATCGCTGTTGCAGCGGTCCGAACGCAGCATCCGCCGCGACTGGCAGAAGGCGCGGCTGTTCCTGCTCGCCTCGCTCAAGGACGCCTGACCGGCGAGCCGTCGATGGATGCCGCGCGCTGGCAACGGCTGTCCCCGCTGCTCGATGCACTGTTCGAGCTGGACCCGCCGGCACGCGAACGGCGCCTGGACGAACTGCGCAAGGACGACCCGCCGCTCGCTGCGGAACTGGACGCGCTGGTGGCGCTGGAAGACGGGCGCGAGGATTTCCTCGCCGAGCCGGCGGTTGCGCCGCCGGAGGGGCCGCGCAGCGGACAGCAGGTCGGTCCCTACCGGCTGGACCGGGTGATCGGCGAGGGCGGCATGGGCCAGGTGTGGCGCGCCTCGCGTGCTGACGGGCTGTACGAGCGGCGGGTGGCGCTGAAACTGCTGCGGCCCGGCCTGGCCGACACCAACCTGCGCCTGCACTTCACCCGCGAGCGGCAGATCCTGGCGCGCCTGGCGCATCCCAACATCGCCCGCCTGCTGGATGCCGGCATCAGCGGCGACGGCCAGCCCTACCTGGCGCTGGAATACGTCGACGGTCGCCCGATCACCGACTACTGCAGCGAGCACGACGTCCCGCTCGAGGCACGGCTGCGGATGTTCCGGCAGGTGTGCGAGGCGGTCAGCCACGCACACGCCAACCTGATCGTCCACCGCGACCTGAAGCCCTCCAACATCCTGGTCACGCCCACGGGTGACGTGCAATTGCTGGACTTCGGGATCGCCAAGCTGCTGGATGGCGAAACCGCCATGCAGGGGCACACCGGCACCGGCACGCGTGCCTTCACCCTGCACTACGCCGCGCCCGAGCAGATCCGCGGCGAGCCGGTCAGCACCATGACCGACGTCTACTCGCTGGGCGTGGTGCTGTATGAGCTTCTGGCCGGCGGCAAGCCGTACCGGCCGTCGCGCACCAGCGATGCCGCGTGGGAAGAGGCCATTCTCGCGGGCGACGTGCCGCGGCCGTCGCTGGCCGCGGTGCAAGGCGGGGTAACCGGCCGGTCCGGATCGGCGAGCCGACGTCGGGCGCGCGCGCTGGCGGGGGACCTGGACAACATCGTGCTCAAGGCGATGGCGCCGCGGCCCGAGCAGCGCTACCCCTCGGTGGAAGCGCTGGCGCTGGACCTGCAACGGCACGCCGCGGGGCGCCCGGTGCTGGCGCGGCCGCAGAGCGTGGGCTACAGGCTGCGCAAGTACCTCACGCGCCACCGCTGGGCGGTTGCAAGCGCCGCCCTGGTCGGCTGCGTGGTGGCGGTAGCGCTGGCCAGCGTTGCCTGGCAGGCGCGCGAAGCCGTCGCCGAGGCCAGCCGCGCGCAGGCCATGCAGGAGTTCGTCGTGGGTCTGTTCGAAAGTGCCCGCGGCGGTGGCGGCGTAGACGCACCGGTGGACCTGCGCGCACTGCTGGATGCCGCGGTCGAGCGCGGCAACCGCCAACTGGCGCGGCAGCCGCGTGCACGCGCCGAACTGCTGGGGGTGGTGGCGCGCGTGCGCATCGGACTGGGCGACTACGACCAGGCCGCCCAACTGCTGCAGCGCCAGGCGCTGATCGTGGATGCCGTCGACGGGATTCCGCACGGCCTGCGCCTGGAGTCGCTGACCCAGCGCGGCCGCGTCCTGCGGCTGCGCGGCCAGCCGGAGGCGTGCATCGGGCTGATGGCCCCGGCACTGCGGTACGCGCGCGCCGAGCAGGCGCAGTTGCCGTTGCAGGCGGCCGAATTCAAATCCCAGCTCGGCCGTTGCCATCGCGCCGTCGGAGCCCGCAAGCAGGCGCGCCAGCTGTTCGAGCGTGCGCTGGCGCTGCGGGTCGGAGTCGGTGGCGACGCGCTGGGCGAGGTCGAGAACCGGATGGACTTGGCCGGTCTGGAGGCCGACGCGGGTCACCTGCAGGTGGCGCTGCAGGGATTCGCGCGCGCGCGCGTGCAACTGGCCCGCGAGGTGGGCGAGCGCCACGCGCTGGCGGTCGGGATCGGCCACAACCTGGGGCGGCTGCATCGCGCCCTGGGCCAGCCGGACGCGGCCGAACGCGACCTGCGCGGTGCGCTGGCGGTGTCGCTCGCGGTGGACGGCCCCTCGCATCCGTCGACGCTTGCGGTTCGGCGCGAGCTGGCATCGCTGCTGATGCACGACGGTCGGCTGGGCGAGGCCCGCATCGAGCTGGAGGAAACCCATCGGCGGCTGTTGGCGCGGCTCGGCCCCCACCACGTCGACCTCGCGGGCAGCCATGCGCAACTGGCTCGCGTCGCCCACGAGCTGGACGACGCCAATGCCGCGGTCGCCGCGGCCGAACGCGCGCTGGCGATCAGCCGCGGCAGTGGCGACCCGCTCCGCATTGCCGAGGCCGAGGCCGACCTCGCCGCCCTGCGCCGGGACGACCACCCCGCGCAGGCGCGTGGATTGCTGATTCGTGCACGTGCCCGCCGCGCAAGTGCGCTGGGAGACGAGGACGCCAGCGTGGCCGAGGCAGGCCTGCAACTGGGCGCGGTCGAGTTCGACCTGGGCCTGGGCGAGCGTGGCCTGGCCGCTATGCGCAAGGCCGTGCCCCGACTGGATGCTGCCCATGGCGCCAACGACCCCCGCGTTCGGGAGGCGACGTTGGCGCTTGCGTGGCGGGAGGCGCTGGCCGGCGAGGCGGGGGCCAGCGCCCGGCTTCGGGGCCTGGCTGCGGCGACCGACACCGGTACGCCGCCGCAACGCGATACCGCCTGGCGTGCGCGCGCCTATGCGGCCGACGTCGACTGCCGCTCAGGGCGGGCGCGGGACGCGGGGCACGAACTGGAAGCGCTCCTGGCGGAAATCGAGCGCGCCCACCCCGAAGGCGGCACGTTGCGCCGCGAGGTGGCCGCGATCAGCCAGGCCTGCCGCGACCGCACCGCCACGCTCGCCGAGGGCAGGTCCTGACCCGCTACTCCAGTGGCAGGGGCTGCTGCAGGGGGTCGATCCGTCCTTCGCCGCGCATGACCGCCTTGAACTGGGCCCGCGACACCGACACGTAGCGCTCGTTGCCGCCGATCTCCACCTGCGGGCCGTCCTGCAGCGCGTGGCCATCCGCATCCACGCGCACGGTCATCGTCGCCTTCTTGCCGGAGTGGCAGATGGTCTTGATCTCGGTGAGCTCGTCGGCCCACGCCAGCAGGTGCAGGCTGCCCTCGAACAGCTCGCCGCGGAAGTCGGTGCGCAGCCCGTAACACAGCACCGGGATGCCCAGCCCATCGACCACGTCCGACAGCTGCCACACCTGGGCGCGGCTCAGGAACTGCGCCTCGTCCACCAGCACGCAGTGCAGCGGGCCGCGCGACGCGATGTCCGCCCGGATCCGCGTTTCCAGGTCGTCCCCGCGTCCGAAGCACGCCGCGTCGGCGCTCAGGCCGATGCGCGAAGCCACCGTGCCGCTGCCGCCGCGGTGGTCCAGCGCCGGCGTCAGGATCGCCACGCGCATCCCCCGCTCGCGGTAGTTGTGCGCCGACTGCAGCAGGGTGGTGGTCTTACCGGCGTTCATCGCCGAGTAGTAGAAGTAGAGTTTGGCCATGAAGGGACGCGGAGAAGGGAAGAGGGAATCGGGAGCCGGTAGCGGTCAAGGCCAGGCAGCCGGCGCCACCGGTGGGGTGCGGATGCGATTGTAGAATCCCCATCCGTTGTGCACCCCGGTCTGCAGGTCCGCAACGCCCACGCCGTTCCCACTTTTCACATCCCCCCTCCCATACCCCCACCCAAGTGCACGGCCTCAATCCCCCCCAACGCGAAGCGGTCCTGCACACCGACGGTCCGCTGCTGGTGCTGGCCGGCGCCGGCAGCGGGAAGACCCGGGTGATCGTGGAGAAGATCGCGCACCTGGTCGCATCCAACCGGATGCCGGCCAAGCGCATCGCGGCCATCACCTTCACCAACAAGGCCGCCAAGGAGATGCGCGAGCGCGTCGCCAGGCGCATCAAGGGCGCCGCCGCCGACGGGCTGACGATCTGCACCTTCCACGCGCTGGGGCTGAAGTTCCTGCAGGTCGAGCACGCCAAGCTGGGGCTGCGGCGCGGCTTCTCGATCTTCGACGCCGATGACAGCGCCGCGCAGATCAAGGACCTGCTCGGCGCGGGCGCCAAACCCGATGCGCTCGACAGCGTGCGGGGCCTCATCTCGCGCGCCAAGAACGCCGGACTGTCGCCCGAGCAGGCCATGGCCGAGGCACGCAGCCCGCGCGAGGTCGACGCCGCCACCATCTACGCGCTGTACCAGGCGCGGCTGTCGACCTTCAACGCGGTCGATTTCGACGACCTGATCCGCCTGCCGGTGCAACTGCTGGAAAGCGACGAGGACTGCGCGCTGGGCTGGCGCGAGCGCATCGGCTACCTGCTCGTGGACGAGTCGCAGGACACCAATGACGCCCAGTACCGGCTGCTCAAGGCGATCGCCGGGCCGCGCGGGCTGTTCACCTGCGTGGGCGACGATGACCAGTCGATCTACGCCTGGCGCGGCGCGAACCCCGACAACCTGCTGGCACTGGGACAGGACTATCCGGCGCTGCGCATCGTCAAGCTCGAGCAGAACTACCGCTGCTCCAACCGCGTGCTGCGCGCGGCCAACGCGCTGATCGCGCACAACCCGCACGAACACCCCAAGACGCTGTGGTCCGACCAGCCGGACGGCGAACGCATCCGGGTGTGGGAATGCCGCGACACCGCGCACGAGGCCGAGAAGGTCGCCGCGGAGATCCAGTTCCTCGGCACGGCCAAGCAGGTGCCGTGGGGCGAGATCTGCATCCTGTTCCGCGGCAACCACCAGAGCCGCGCGCTCGAGAAGGCGTTGCAGCTGCTGCGCGTGCCCTACCACCTCACCGGCGGCACCGCGTTCCTGGAACGGGGCGAGGTCAAGGACGTACTGGCATGGCTGCGGCTGGTCGCCAACCCGGACGACGACGCGGCCTTCCTGCGCGCGGTGCAGTCGCCCAAGCGCGAAGTCGGCGCGACCACGCTGGCCAGGCTCGCCGAACTGGCCCGGCAGGCGGGCATGCCGATGTCGCGCGCGGCCGAGTCGGTGGGTGCGCTCAAGCAGTTGGCACCGCGTTCGGCCAACGCGCTCGATGGCTTCGTGTCGATCGTGCGCGGCCTGCGCGAAGAGGCGCGGCGCATACCGGTGTCGGAGCTGGTCGGCGTGCTCGCCCAGCGCAGTGGCCTGCTGCAGTCGATCCGCGCCCAGTGCAAGGACGAGGCGTCGTACCAGCGGCGCAAGGCCAATCTCGACGAACTGGCCGACTGGTTCGACGGTGCCCGCGGTGGCGGGCCGGGCGAGCTGGCCGCGCAGCTGGCGCTGCTCTCGCACGCCGACAAGGGCGACGCCGGCAACCAGGTGCGGTTGATGAGCCTGCACGCGGCCAAGGGGCTGGAGTTCCGCTGCGTGTTCATCGTTGGCGTCGACGACCACACGCTGCCGCACGAGGCCAGCATCGAGGAAGGTCGCATCGACGAGGAACGGCGCCTGCTGTACGTGGGCATTACCCGCGCCAAGCAGCAGTTGTGGCTGTCGCATTCCCGGGAGACCCAGCGCTGGGGCGACCGCATCCGGCTCAAGCCCAGCCGCTTCATCGACGAGTTGCCCGCAGACGAACTGCAGCGCGACGGCGCGGACCCGGTCGCCGATGCGGCACGCAAACAGGAGCGGGCCAGCGCCGGGCTGGCGGCGATCAGGGCGATGCTGGACGGCTGAGCGGTGCTGTAAACGTGCCGTCGCGACCCTCGGCTACACTCGCGGGCCGACCCCGCCGGCGCCCCGAAAATGCGATTGCTGCTGCCCCTGCTTGCCCTGACCCTGACCCTGACCCTGCCGCTGGCCGCGTGCAAGCGCACCGACACCGCGCCGGTGCCGGAACCGGCGGTCGCCGCGGCGTCCACCGCGTCCCCGGCCTCTGCCGAGACCTCCATCGGCGCCGACGACAACCTCAATGCGGTGCTGTGGGTGCAGACCTCCACCGAGTACGAAGCACTGGCCACGCAGACCTTCCGCGCCGCCGCCGACCACCTGGAGAAGGCCCTGTCGGAGGCCAACTGGGACGCGCTGGTGCCGGAGGAACGGGCCAACGCCGCCGACGGGCTGCCGCCGGCGGTGATCATGGACATCGACGAGACGGTGCTGGACAACTCGCCCTACCAGGCACGACTGGTGCACGAGGGCGAGGAGTACAACGAAGTCACCTGGGCCGAATGGGTGGCGGAGAAAAAAGCCGCTGCGGTACCGGGGGTGACCGATTTCGCCAGGGCCGCCGAGGCCCGTGGGGTGACGATCCTGTACATCTCCAACCGCGCCCAGCACCTCAACGAGGCAACCCTGGCCAACCTGCGTGCGCTGGGCCTGCCGGTGAAGGACGACAGCGTGTTCCTCGGCCTGGGCCGGGTGGTCGAGGGTTGCGAACAGGACGGCAGCGAGAAGAACTGCCGCCGCCAGTGGGCCGGCCGCCATTACCGGGTGCTGATGCAGTTCGGCGACCAGCTGGGCGACTTCATGGAGGTCGCGGTCAACACGCCCGACGGCCGCGGGGCGCTGATGGAGGAATACGGCGACTGGTTCGGCGAGCGTTGGTGGATGCTGCCCAACCCGACCTACGGCTCGTGGGAGCCGGCCACCTTCAACAACGACTGGCGACAGCCGCGGGCGCAGCGCCGCCAGGCCAAGCGGGCCGCGCTGGAGCTCGCCCGCTGACCCACGCAGTGGTGTGCGACGCACGACCGCGCGGGTCGCGTCGGTCTACGTGCCAGGAAGGGGCGGCCCAAGGGGCCGCCTTTTTCATGCCCCCTCCCGGCTCCCCGCTACGTCCGCGTCCGCTGAACCGGGACCGGGTTGGCTTGCCCCGGGGTGGGGCGGCCTCCAAGATGCGACCTCGGACCGGCATCGCCCGGTCCTGCCGCCGTGCCGTCCATCGCCGAGCGGCTCGTCCGAAGGGGAGGTGCACTTGAAGGGGATCACCCACCACGCCGCGGGGGCGGCCGTGCTGCTGGCCGTCGCGCTGGCGGGTTGCCGGCCGGTGGACCCGGCGGCGGCGCCCACGCAGCCCGAGGCCACGCGACCGACCGAGGCGGTCGCCTTGCTGGCGCAGGATCTTCGCCGCAACGACCTGGCCGCCTATGCCCGCCACGCACTACCCCCGGACCTGCATGCACGCGTGGAGACCCGCTGGCGCGAGGGGGCGACGACCTGGCCGTTGAGCGAACTGCCGCTGCACGCCCAGGTGCCCGCAATGCTGGGGGCGCTGTCCGCGCCGGATGCCGAGCAGGTGCTGATGGACAAGTACCGGGCCCAGTTCGCCGGCGCCCACGGCGAGCTGCGCTCCACCGCTGCCGCGCTGGGCCTGTTCGCCGCCCAGTACGTGCAGGGCGAGCCGCGCTACAGCGACAGCGAGCGCGACCACTACGTCCAGGCCATCGCCGCGCTTGGCCGCTGGGGCCAGCAGGCGCCACTGGGCGACCCCGAGCGCGCGCAGGTCCTGCTGTCAACGCTGGCGGCCGCCGCGCGCGCCACCCGGATCGACGGTCCCGAGGCCCTTGCCGCCGCGGGCATGGCCGACGGGCTGTCGCGGCTGGCCCCGTTTGCCGCCGCCTTCAAGCAGGTGCTGGCGGCGCAGTACGGGCTGGACCTGGACGCCGCGCTCGACAGCGTGCAGGTCGACGAGCTCGACCGCACCGGCGACCAGGCGCGCGTACGGCTGCGCTACACCCTGGCCGGTACGGCGGTGGACACCGAGGTCCGGGTCGAGCGCCGGGGCGAGCGCTGGTACCTCACCGACCTGCTTCGGCATGCGCTGGAACAGGTCACCGCAGCAGACTCGACCCCGCTCCCCGCGGCGCCCGACGTGGCTCCCCCCACCACCGCGGCGACGGATTGAACGGCCGGGCGCCGCCCGGCGAACCGGCATAATGGTGCGGATGCCCGACCAGACGCCCCTGCCGTTCCCCGAAGGCCCCGCCGCGGGGCGACCCGCGGACCCGAAGCACCCGGTCCACGCCGCGTCCGATTCCGATGCCGCGGAGGCATCGCGTCCGCCGCCGGGCGCCATGGAAGCTACCGGGGCCGATGACATCGCGGCTTCGGAAAGAACGCCGGTCCCGGACGATGCAGGCGCCGCGGACGATGCGATGCGGGGGCCGGGGGCGGACGAGGCGTGGACGCCCGAGGTCGCCGACGACGCCCCGTCGCCGGTTGCGTCCGCGCCCACCTCGACCCGACCCGATCCGGTCGAACCCTTCGAGCCCCTCGAGCCCCTCGAGCCCGAACCTCCCGGCTCCCAGGCGGCGCTGCCGATGCCGCCGCCGCCACGCGAGCGGCTGGCGCGGCCTCGCGCCGGCGCCACCCGCCGGCCCTGGTGGGCCCGGCTGCTCGGCCGCCTGATGAAGCCGTGGGTCAGCCTGACCATCGAGCCCGAACAACCCGCCCAGCACGACGACGGCCGCCCGGTCTGCTACGTGCTGGAGGACTACGGCATGTCCAACGCGCTGATCCTGGAGCGCGCCTGCCATGAAGCCGGCTTGCCGTCGCCGCTGCAGCCGCTGCCGGGCGACCCGCTGGGCCGCAAGCGGGCCTACGTCGCGCTGTCGCGGCGCAACACCGGTGGCGCGTTGTCGCCCCTGTCCCCGCTGACCCCGGGCCCGCCGTCGGCCAAGACCCACTCCGGCTCTCTGGCCCGCCTGCTCGACGCGCACCGCGAAGACCCGGCCGAAGACGTGCAGCTGGTGCCGGTGTCGATCTTCGTCGGCCGCGCCCCGGACAAGACCAGCGGCTGGTTCTCGGTGCTGTTCTCGGAGAACTGGGCCCTGGTGGGCCGCTTCCGCCGGTTGCTGGCGATCCTCCTCAACGGACGCAACACGGTGGTGCGCTTCGCACCTCCGGTGTCGTTGCGCGGAGTGGTGGACGAAGGCCTGCCGCCCGAGCGCACCGTACGCAAGCTCTCGCGGGTGCTGCGCACGCACTTTCGGCTGATACGCGCCACCGTCATCGGCCCCGACCTGTCGACCCGCCGCCTGCTGGTGGACCGGGTGCTGGCCGCGGCGTCGGTGAAGGAGGCCATCGCCGAGACGGCGCGCCGCGACGGCAGCGACCTGACCGAGGCCTGGCGCAAGGCCCACCGCTTCGCCTACGAGATCGCCGCCGACTACTCGCACCCGGTGGTTCGTTCGCTCAGCCTGATCCTCACCCCGATCTGGAACCGCATCTACCGCGGCGTGCTGGTGCACCACCTGGAGCGGCTCAAGGAGGACGCGCCCGGCCACGAGGTGGTCTACGTGCCGTGCCACCGCAGCCACATGGACTACCTGCTGCTGAGCTACCTGCTGTACTCGCGCGGGCTGGTACCGCCGCACATCGTGGCCGGCATCAACCTCAACCTGCCGGTGGTGGGCACCGTGCTGCGCAAGGGCGGCGCGTTCTTCATCCGCCGCAGCATCCGCGGCAGCGCGCTGTATTCGGCCGTGCTCAGCGAGTACGTCGCCCAGCTGATGGCCGGTGGCTACTCCATCGAATACTTCGTCGAGGGCGGGCGCTCGCGCACCGGCCGGCTGCTGCCGCCCAAGGGCGGCATGGTGTCGATGACCGTGCGCGGTTACCTGCGCCAGCCGACCCGCCCGGTCCTGTTCCAGCCGGTCTACATCGGCTACGAAAAGCTGATGGAGGGCAACAGCTACCTGGACGAGCTGTCCGGCAAGCCCAAGCAGAAGGAATCGGTCTGGCAGCTGCTCTCGGGCATCCCCAAGGTGCTGGGCTCCAACTACGGCCAGGTGGTGGTCAACTTCGGCGAGCCGATCCGCCTGAGCGAGGTGCTGGCCGAGCGCGCGCCCGAGTGGGACGGCCGCCCGGTGGCGGACGACGAGAAGCCCTCGTGGCTCTCGGCCACCGTCGACGCGCTGGCCCAGCGCATCCAGGTCAACGTCAACCGCGCCGCCGACGTCAATCCCATCAACCTGCTGTCGCTGGCGCTGCTGTCCACGCCCAAGCACGCGATGGGCGAGGGCGACCTGCTGGCGCAGATCGCGCTGAGCAAGACCCTGCTGGCCGAGTTGCCCTACTCGGACCGCGTCACCGTGACCCCGCACAGCCCCGTGGAGATCGTCGCCCACGGCGAGGAGATCGGCGTGCTGTCGCGCGTCCGCCACCCGCTCGGCGACGTGCTGGAGGTCGCCGACGACGACAAGGCGGTGCTGCTGGCCTACTTCCGCAACAACGTGGTGCACCTGTTCACCGCGGCCTCGTGGATCGCCTGCTGCTTCCAGCACAACCGCCGCATGAGCCGCGGCGGCGTGCTCCGGCTGGGCCGCAGCGTGTACCCGTTCCTGCAGGCCGAGCTGTTCCTGCCGTGGGACGAGGACACCTTCGTCGAGCGGCTCTCCGGGACCATCGAGGTGTTCGTCCGCGAGGGCCTGCTCGAGCATGTCGGCAGCGAGGACGGCGGCATCCTCTCGCGCAATGCCGGCCAGTCCGACGAGGTGTTCCGCCTGCGCGCGATCGGGCATTCGCTGCAACAGGCGTTCGAGCGCTATTACATCGCCATCTCCGTGCTGGCCAAGAACGGCGCGGGCACGTTGACCGCATCGGAACTCGAAAGCCTCTGCCAGCTGGCGGCCCAGCGGCTGAGCCTGCTGTATGCGCCGGCCGCACCCGAGTTCTTCGACAAGACCCTGTTCCGCGGCTTCATCCAGAAGCTGCGCGAGCTCGGACTGGTCTGGCCCGACGCCAACGGCAAGCTCGCCTTCGACCAGCGCCTGGAGGCGTGGGCACGCGACGCCCGCTTCATCCTCGGCCGCGAACTCCGCCACAGCATCGAGAAAGTCAGCCCGGAAGCGGTCAAGCCGCCACAGACGCCCGGCGACCCCCAGCCACCGCCCGAATGACTCCGGCGCGCCCCGAAAAGGGGCGTCCTTCCGCTGCGCACTTACGCCGGCAGGACCGATCCACGCGAACAGGTGCCGCCCGAATCAGACCCCGCTGCAGGAGCAACGCAAGTCGCGATTCGAATCGCCGGCATGCGCGGCGGATCGCGACCGACGTCGCTCCTGCCCCGAATCCCATCGCCCGCCTCCCCTCGCCATGCGCCCCCATCCGGTTCCTGGTGCGCCCACCTCGGACCGGCGCCTATTCAGGCAATATGAACGGTTGACAACGAGATAAGGAGCGCCATAAGGTTCGCGGCTCAGGGGGTGGCCCATCGGATGGGCCACGGCAGGATCAGGGACGATGACGCAACCACTTTTCCGGCCGGAAGTCCTCGCAGCGAAACGCACCAGCTGGCTGGGCGGCATCTCGCTGGCGCAGCCGATCCGGCTCTGGGTCCTCACCGCCTTCGCCGCGTTCGTCGCGATCGCAGTCATCCTGTTCCTCGTCTTCGGCACCTACACGCGTCGCTCGCGCGTGGTCGGCCAACTCGTGCCCGTGCAGGGCATGGCCACCGTGCTGGCGCCGGCAACCGGCGTGGTCACCCGGGTGGAGATTCCCGAGGGCGGCCGGGTGCAAGCCGGCGAGACCATCGCAATCGTCAGCGTCCCGCGCGCCACCGTGGCCGGTGGAGATACCGTCGTCGCGCTCCAGCAACGTCTCGCGCGTCGTGCCGACGGCTTGGAGTCCGCACAGTCGGCCCAGCAACAGTTGCTGGACGCCCAGACGTCGGGACTCACCAGCCAGCTGGCTACCGCGCGCCGCGAACTGGCGCAGATCAACGCCGAGGTCGCCACCCGCCAGGAGCAGGTCCGCCTCGCCAACGAAACCCTGGAGCGCCTGCGCCAACTGCGCGACGACAAGTACGTCAGCGAACTCCAGCTCAAGCAACAGGAAGCCACGGCACTGGCGCAGGTGAGTGAGGTCCAGACCCTCCAGCGCCAGGCCATCGCCACCGGCCGCCTGATCGCCCAGCTGCAACAGGCCACGCAGGAACTGCCGGGCCAGCGGCAGGCCAGCCAGGCCGGCTTCCAACGCGACCTCGCGCTGTTGGAGCAGGAACAGCTCGAATTGCAGGCCCGTGGCGAACTGGCCATCACCGCGCCGGTCACGGGCGTCATCGCGACCCAACTGTTCAAGCCCGGCCAGGCCGTGCAGGCCGGCCAGCCGCTGATGAGCGTGCTGCCCGGCGACGGCGCACTGGAAGCCGAACTCCTGGTGCCCAGCCGCGCCATCGGGTTCATTGACCCGGGCGACGAAGTCCTGCTGCGCTACCAGGCATATCCGTACCAGAAGTTTGGCCATCACCAGGGACGTGTCGCGCGCATCAGTCGCAGCACGGTGAGCGCAGGCTCGCCGGCGTCGCCGGCCGGTGGTGGCATGGGCGAACCGTATTACCGCGTCAACGTCGCGCTGTCCCGTCAAGCCATCACCGCCTATGGCCAGCCCGAAGCGCTCAAGCCGGGAATGGTGCTGGATGCCGACGTGCTGGGCGAACGACGCACACTGATCGAGTGGGTACTGGAACCGCTGTACTCACTTCAAGGAACTGTATTCGGCCGATGACTGCAGCATGGGTCGAAAGCAGGAAGCTGCCGGAGTTTTTCCGGATCTATGGCGCGTGGTACTGCGCCCAAACAGAAGGAACAGGTAATGAAAACCTTGAGTCAACAGGAAGTAAACGCGGTTGAAGGCGGAATTATCCCCGCCATCGCAGCGGGATTCATGGCGTACAACTATGTTGTAGCAGTCTACTCGGCGACCCAGATCGCAACCGGGGTCGGCATTGCCGTAGGGACCGCCGTAACGATCGCAGCTGCCCAGGATTAAGGAGCTCAAAAAATGAATAGCCAGTTCAGAGACCTCTCGGATCTTGAGGTTGCCCACGTTGACGGAGGCCTTCTTCCGCTAGTTCCGCTGATCCCCATCGCCATTGCATTCGGCAAAGGTTTCGGCATTGGCGTTGCAATCGGTGGCGGCGTTCTGTTGGTAGCTGACGCGCTGGACATCGAGTGAAAGCTGGTGCCAGGCGGTTACCGCCTGGCACCTTGAGGGTAATGCCATGAAATTTGTACAGGGCCTGGATCTCAAGATCAGATGGGCATTTACAGGTGGAATATTCTTCCTTCTGGCAGGCAGTCTTGCGACCGTGATTAGTATAGCGGTCGACAACCCCCCCGATTTCAGTAGAAACCACTTTCAAACGGGGTTATTCTACTCGGCTTCGGCCATAATCTCAGGTGCGGCCTTGATCGGGTTGTATTTCACTACGATCAAGGGATCTTATCTTTTCGTCGTCTCGAGCTTGGCTTTTGCGAGTGCTGGAGCTGCCTCTGGTTACAAGCCAAAGGTGATGGCGCTGATATTTTTCAGCAGTATGATGATCCTGCTGTTTCCTGCTGTTTTCGGGGAAAAATCAGATCTAGCCAGTGAGACAAAGAAAATAAAGATCAAGGTGCCGTGGCAATAGTGTTCCGTCTCTTATGTTGCCGGGGTGCCACTGGTGCTTGGGGCACAGGCAATCAGGGTTGCTGGCTGCACGCTTCAGCCTACGACCTGTGCGACACCGTTGCCAAAGGTCGCAACTCTGCCCTTATTGCAGAGGGAGGGCGCCCGTGGCTCTACGTGACAGGTCCCTATAGCGCTCCTAGACCTGGGCGTTCTCTTTAGTTCCCGACGGCAGGAAGATGCCTTGGGCATCCCAACACTGCTCGGGGAAGCTTACAAAGTATGAAGAGAACGCTAAACCCAATCATCCAATCCGAAGGTGCTGAATGCGGCTTGGCTTCTTTGGCGATGGTGGGCCACGCGCATGGGCTGCACATAAGCATGCTGGAAATGCGCCAACGCTTCCCGCTTTCACTAAAGGGGGCACGGCTCAGTCGAGTAATCCACGTTGCCCACGAGCTGGGTTTCAATACTCGTCCGCTGCGGCTGGACCTGCCCGATCTGGGTAGGCTCAAGCTCCCCTGTATTCTGCATTGGGGTCTGAATCATTTTGTAGTGTTGGTCAAAGTGGGTAAATCCAGGGTCACGATTCTTGATCCTGCTCTCGGCCAGCGGGTACTGCCGATTTCCGAAGTGTCGGAGCACTTCACAGGCGTTGCGCTGGAACTGACGCCCACCGCCGAGTTCAAGACGCGTAAGGCTGCTCCTACCGTCCGAGTGCGTGAGCTGACTGGACCTGTGCAAGGTCTCTGGCGCGCACTGACGCAGATTCTGCTGCTGTCGATTGCGCTGCAGATTTTCGTAGTCCTCGCCCCCTTTCTTATGCAATGGGTAATCGACCAGGTGCTGGTGTCGGCCGACCGGGATCTGTTGGTGGTACTGGGGCTTGGTTTCGGGTTGGCGATGCTGCTGCAGGTGGGCATCGGATTGTTGCGTGGCTGGTCGGTGGTGTACCTGTCCTCTCGCCTTGGACTGCAATGGATGGGCAACGTCTTCGCCCATGCGCTGCGCTTGCCGCTGGACTATTTCGAGAAGCGGCATCTGGGCGACATCACTTCGCGGATGTCGTCGGTGCAGGCGATCCAGCGCACGCTGACCACCAGCTTCGTCGAAGCCCTTATCGATGGGCTGATGGCGGTGGTGACACTCGGCATGATGCTGCTCTACAGCTGGAAGCTTGCGCTGGTAACCTTGGCGGCGGTGGTGCTGTATCTGGGCATCCGCGCGATTGCCTATCGTCCGGTTCGCGACCGCACCGAGCAGCAGCTGGTCGCCGCGGCCAAACAGCAGACGCATCTGCTGGAATCCCTACGCGGCATGCAGAGCCTGAAAGTCGCCGGCCATGAGTCCATGCGCCGCTCGACCTACGACAACCTGATGCACGACACGGTCAATCACGACGTGCGTCTGGCGCGCATGGGGCTGGGTTTCAACAGCGCCAGCCAGTTCGTGTTCGGTGTCGAGCGCATTGCGGTGATCTGGATCGGCGCGCTGCTGGCGCTGCAGAACGTGTTCTCGGTCGGCATGCTGATCGCGTACCTGGCCTACAAGGACCAGTTCGCCGGTCGCATGGCGGCGCTGATCGACAAGTGGGTCGAGTTCCGCATGCTGCGCCTGCACGGCGAACGGCTCGCCGACATCGTACTGACCGAACCCGAGGACGCCGAGCCGCGGCCGGAAGTTGCGGCGCCCGACTCGCCCCGGATCGAGGTCGAGAACCTGTCGTTCCGTTACGCCGACGGCGAGCCGTGGGTGCTCAAGGACTGCAGTTTCACCGTGGAGGCGGGGGAATCGCTGGCGATTATCGGTGGCTCGGGCTGCGGCAAGACCACGCTGATCAAGCTGATGCTGGGGTTGCTCAAGCCGACTGCGGGCCACATCCGCGTGGGCGGGCTGGACCTGCACCAGGTCGGACCTCGAAACATCCGTGGCATCGTCGGCGCGGTGATGCAGGACGACCAGCTGTTCGCCGGTTCCATCGCCGACAACATCAGCTTCTTTGACACCGCGCACGATCAGGAACGGATCGAAGCCGCCGCCCGCCTGGCGGCGATCCACGACGAGATCGCCGCGATGCCGATGGGCTATCACAGCCTGATCGGCGACATGGGCAGCTCGCTTTCCGGCGGGCAGAAGCAGCGCGTGATCCTGGCGCGCGCGCTCTACCGCGACCCGAAGCTGCTGTTCCTGGACGAAGCCACCAGCCACCTGGACGTGATGAAAGAGCGGCTGGTGAACGATGCGGTCAAGCAGCTCAAGCTGACCAAGGTCATCGTGGCGCACCGCCCCGAGACCATTGCCAGTGCGGACCGCGTGCTTGTACTGGAGCAGGGACGGATCATCCAGGAGCTGCGGCCGCAGCAGGGCGCGCCGGCGGCGCCGCCTGAAGCGGAAAGCGAACAACCATCCTGCGTCGAAGCCTGACCCTGTAGGAGCGGCTTCAGCCGCAAACGGGTTCAACTGGGCGGGAATCCTTGTAGGAGCGACGTACGTCGCGACCGCATGGCACCCCGCAGCCTCGATCGCGACTTACGTCGCTCCTACCTGGGAAGCAGTGCCCGGATCCGCTGCGGCTGAAGCCGCTCCCACACGGCGCCACTCATGCCGGCTCGTCGGGGATCAGCGCCGATTCCAGCTGGGCGATGCAGTCCTTCAGCCACAGCTTGCGCTTCTTCATGCGCTTGAGCGTCAGGTCATCGTTCTTGTCGATGTCCAGCAGGGCGAGGCGTGCGATCGCGGTATCGAGGTCCCGATGCTCCTGCCGCAGTCCGGCAAGGCGTCGGGTCACTGCCGCAGGGTCGTCGCTCTCGTGCATGCCGCGAGCTTAGCGCGGCGCGGCGGCACGCGTCAGCGCCGGGACACACTCGACACAGACCCCCGTGGTAGCTGCAAGGCCATGGCTGAACACGGCGGGCCGCGTTGCCGCCGCCGCCGCGTCGACCGGCGGGGGGCCGGTAGAATGGCCGGTCCATGAGCGCCGTCCTTCCCCTGCATCCCGGCCCCCCCGCGAGTTCTTCTGCGGACGCCGCCCCGAGTCCGGCCGCGAGCGACCCGTCGATCCCCATCGTGCTGGCCGCACCCCAGTCGCGTGCCGACGCGCAGGGGAAGCTGGCCACGCGCCTGCGCCACCAGGTCGGCCAGGCGATCGCCGACTTCGGCATGATCGAGGACGGCGACAAGGTGATGGTCTGCCTGTCCGGCGGCAAGGACAGCTACACGATGCTGGACGTGCTGCTGCAGCTGCGCAGGAAGGCGCCGATCGAATTCGAGCTGGTCGCGGTCAACCTCGACCAGAAGCAGCCCGACTTCCCCGCCGACGTCCTGCCGCGCTACCTGGAATCGATCGGCGTCGCCTACACCATCCTGGAGCAGGACACCTACTCGGTGGTGTCGCGCGTGGTGCCGGAAGGCAAGACGATGTGCTCGCTGTGTTCGCGACTGCGCCGAGGCGCGCTGTACACGCATGCGGCCGAGCACGGGTTCACCAAGATCGCGCTGGGCCACCACCGCGACGACCTCATCGCCACCTTCTTCCTCAACCTGTTCTTCCACGCCAAGCTCTCGGGCATGCCGCCCAAGTTGCTGTCGGACGACGGCCGGCACGTGGTGATCCGCCCGCTGGCCTACGTGCGCGAGGACGACATCTCGCGCTATGCCCGGGCCATGCAGTTCCCGATCATCCCCTGCAACCTGTGCGGCAGCCAGGAAAACCTGCAGCGCAAGCAGGTGCAGCGGATGATGGCGGACTGGGAGCGCGCCTCGCCGGGCCGCCTGGAAACGATCGCGCGCGCGCTGGGCGACGTCCGGCCGTCGCAGTTGGGTGATCCGAAGCTGTTCGATTTCCTGGGCCTGCGCGGGTCGATGGCGGACGTGGCCGCTGCGGCAGCGCTCGACGCAGGCGCCGCCCGCGCGACAGGCAGCGCACCCGCGCAATAGCTTCGGCAGACCAATCCCACCGGCTGCCCCGCGGCACGTTCAGCACCACCGCAGACCCCCATTCGCACCCACCGGACTTTCGATGTTCTTTCGCAACCTGACCCTGTTCCGCTTCCCCACCACCCATTCCTTCGACGCCCTGGACACCGGCCTGGCCGAGTGCCTGCTCAAGCCGGTCGGCCCCATGGAACTGTCCAGCCGCGGCTTCGTGCCGCCGCTGGGCCGCGACACCGAGGCGCTGTCGCACCGCAGCGGCGACGCGCTGTGGGTCAGCGTCGGCAGCGAGGAGCGGCTGTTGCCCGGCTCGGTGGTCAACGACCTGCTGGGCAAGAAGCTGGCCGAGATCGAGCGCAAGGAAGGTCGCAAGCCCGGCGGGCGTACGCGCAAGCGGATCAAGGACGAGCTGATCGTCGACCTGTTGCCGCGCGCGTTCATCAAGCCGGGCCGCACCGATGCGCTGATCGACCAGGAACACGGCCTGCTGGTGGTCGACAGCTCCAGCCGCAAGTCGGCCGAGAATGTCGCCAGCGAGATCCGCCGCGCGCTGGGCAGCTTCCCGGCGCTGCCGCTCAACGCCGAGGTCGCGCCGCGTTCGGTGCTGACCGGCTGGGTGGCCGGCGAGCCGCTGCCGGACGGATTGTCGCTGGGCGACGAGTGCGAACTGCGCGATCCGGTCGACCAGGGCGCGGTGGTGAAGTGCCAGCGCATGGAGCTGGACGACAACGCCGAGATCGCCAAGCACCTGGAGTCCGGCAAGCAGGTCACCCGGCTGGCGCTGAACCTGGACGACCACGTGCAGTTCGTGCTGGGCGAGGACCTGGTGATCCGCAAGTTCAAGCTGCTCGACGGCGCGGTCGACCAGCTCGACAGTGGCGATGCCGGCGACATGCTGGCCGAGCTGGACGCCCGCTTCGCTTTGATGAGTGCCGAGGTGAAACGGCTGTTCGTCGTGCTGGAGCGCGCATTGAAGCTGAGTCGCGCAGACGCCTGAAGCCCCGCGCGACGCGCCCCGTGCGGGGGCCGGCCGCGATACCATCCGGGGCGCGCCAGGGACGGGCGCCCGACCCGCCCACCGGCGCTTGCGTACGAGTCCGTTGCCGCCCATACCCGCCTCCCGCCGCCTGCTTGCGCCGACCCCGCGTGTGCAGCAACGCGCATCGTTCGACATCGAGCTGGCCGATGGCCGCAGCGTGCCGGTGCTGTGCGTGCACGATGCGCGCTCGCGGCGGGTAAAGCTGTCGGTGGACGAGCGCGGTGCGCGGCTGTCGCTGCCGCTGCGGGCCAGCGTGGCCACCGGCGAGCGCTTCGTGCGCGAGCACCGCGACTGGCTGGCGCAGCAGATCGATCGCCACGCGCTGGACGCGGTGCCTGGACTGGTGCGCGGCACCACCGCCACCCTGCCGTTGCGTGGCGGCCATTGTGCGCTGGAGTGGCGCGAGGGCCGGTTCACCCGCCTGCAGATGGAGCCGGACGCGGCCGCGCAAACCGGAGGCGACCCGCCCCGGGCGGAGTTCACCACCACCGCGCGCGCCGGCGATGCCGCCCTGCGCCGGGCGCTGCGCGAGTTCTACGAGGCCCAGGCGCGCAGCGACGCGGGCCGCTGGTTGCCGCGCCACGCGCACGGGCTGCCGCGACCGCTGCGGCGGGTGGTGTTCAAGGTGATGTCTTCGCAGTGGGGTTCGCTGGCGCCCGACGGCACCATGCGGCTGGACCTGTCTCTGGTGCTGGCGCGCCCCCGGGCGTTCGAATACGTGCTGGTGCACGAACTCTGCCACCTGGCCCGCGCCGACCATTCCCCCGCGTTCTGGGCCGAAGTCGAGTCGCGCTTCCCGGACTGGCGCGTCGAGCGCGACTACTTCCGCGCCGAAGGACGTCGCCTGAAGGCGACGCTGCGCGGCCTGCTGGGCGGCTGACTGGCCGGCGCCGGCCGCGCGTCGCGTTGGACCGGTGGCGGCGCTCCTGCCGCGCCGAGGTCCATTGCCATGTCGCTTTCAACGCACGTCCGGCTACCATCCGTCCCGGTCCTCTGGCTGGCGCTGCCCGCGCTCCTCCTGGCGGCCGGCTGCAGCAAGTCCCCGGACGAACTCGCTGCGGAAGCCGCGATCCGCGCCGCGACCGGGCACGAGGTCAAGGTCGAGCGCGACGGCGACCAGGTCACCTTCAATACCGACCAGGGCGAGATGCGCATCGCCGGCGGCGACGACCTGGCCCTGCCTGATGCATTCCCCGACGACATCTACCTGCCGCCGGACTACCGGGTCACCAGCGTCATGGACATGGGCGGCACCCACGTGGTCAGCCTGAGCACGCGTGGCCGCGCCAACGCGTTGTTCGAGGAGGCACGCGGGGCGATGGAGAAGTCGGGCTGGCGGCAGACCATGGCCATGCAGCACGACGCCGACAACGCCATGCTCGCCTTCGAGAAGGGCGAACGCGCAACGGTGCTGTCCTTCAACGGCGCCGACGGTGGCGAGGTGCAGGTGGGCGTGCAGCTGCGCGACAGCCGCCAGTAACCCGCGCGCCCGCGGATCAGCGGCCGAAGAAGTCGCCGATCGCCGCTGCGACGCCGGCCGGGTCTTCCATGTGCAGGTGGTGGCTGCCGTCCATCACCACCACTTCGCCCCGCTGCAGGCAGCCGGCGCGGGCATGCCGCAGCACGTCGGGGAAGTACGCCGGCGCCGGGTTGGCGTAGACCACGCGAACCGGGCACTGGATGCCCGCCACCAGGTCGCGCACCTGTGACTCGCTGATCCGTATCGCGGTGGGCAGGGTCAGGCGCGGATCGCTGCGCCAGGCATAGCCGCGGCCGCCCGCGCCGTCCTGGGTGGGGACGATCCCGCGCTCCACCAGCAGCCGCGCGACCGGCTCGCTCAGGCCGTTGGCCTGCATGCGGGCACGCACCGCGGTGGCGATGTCCGGGAACACCCGCAGCGGCCGCCGCGGCGCGGCGAAGGCCTTGAACGCATCCCGCAGGCGCTCGGCGGTGCGGTCCTCACGCTCGGCCAGTGCCCCCAGCGATTCCACCAGCAGCAGCCGGTTGACGCGCTCCGGGCGCGCGGCCGCCATCACGCTGGCGACCGCGCCGCCCAGCGAGTGGGCCAACAGGTCGAAGCGGTCCCAGCCCAGCGAATCGGCCATCGCGAAGCCGGCGCGGGCGAACCCGGCCATGGTGTAGTCGGCCGCCGGCGGCAGGTGCGCGCTGGCACCGTGGCCCGGCATGTCGATCGCGACCAGGTCCAGCCCGGGCAGGTGCGCGGCAAGCGGGGCGAAGCTGTCGGCGTTGTCCAGCCAGCCATGCAAGGCCAGCACGCGGGCTCCGCCGCCATCGCGCCGCCAGCCGGCGAGCCGCCCGAACGGGCTGTCGAGGGTGATCTCGCGCATGCCGGCCGCGCCAGCGCCGGCGCCGTCACCGCTCATTGCCACCCGTCCAGCTGGCCACGGGCGACCGCGGCCAGCGCGCGCGCATGGTCGGGCCGGTCGTTGAGGCACGGGATATAGCGCAGGCTGCCGCCGGCGGTATGCGCGGCGAACTCCTCGGCGAGCATCATCGCCACCTCCTCCAGCGTTTCCAGGCAATCCACCGCGAAGCCGGGCGCGGCGACATCGACCGTGCGGATGCCGCGTGCGGCCAGCGCGGCGAGGGTATCGCTGGTGGATGGCTCCAGCCAGCGCTCGCGGCCGAAGCGCGACTGGTAGCTCATGCTCCACCGGTCCGGCGCCAGCCCGAGCGCGCCGGCGATGGCCGCTGCACTGGCCCGGCACTGGGCGGCATACGGATCGCCGTTGTCGACCAGCCGCTGCGGCAGGCCATGGAAAGAGAACAGCAGGTGGCCGCCATCCCCGTGGAGGGCGCGGTAGTCGCCGATCGAGGTCGCCACCGCGCCGACCCAGCCGGCATCGAGGTGGTAGTCGGCGACCATGCGCGTCTCCATGCCCGTCGCGCGATCCAGCACATCGGCCACGGAGGCCGTGGTGGAGGTCGAGTACTGCGGATACAGCGGCACGGCCAGCACGCGGCGGATGCCCTCGCCGCGCAGCCGCTCCAGCAGCGTGGCGAATTTCGGGTTGCCGTAGCGCATCGCATCGACCACGCGCACGCCGGGCATTTCGCGCTGCACGCCCATCGCCAGCCGTCGCGTGTACACCGCCAGCGGCGAGCCACCCGGCCCCTCGGCGTCGTGGGGCATCCAGACCGACGCGTACTTGTGCGCCACCTTCGGCCCGCGCAGCGGCAAGATCACGAAGTGCAGCAGCGGGCACCACAGCCAGCGCGTCAGGCTGACCACGCGATGGTCGTGGAGGAATTCGGCCAGGTAGCGGCGCACGGCCGCCGCGGTCGGCGCGTCGGGCGTGCCCAGGTTGACCAGTACGATGGCGGTGTCGGGCGGCGCGTCGCCACCCGTAACCGGGTCGGCGCTGGATGCGGAAGTCGCGTTCATCGGCATAGGATGACAGCTGCCGCGGTGCCCGGCAGCCGCGTCGGGTCGCAATGGCGCGTTCCACAGTTGGGCACCGATTCATTGCCGCACCACTAGCCTGAGCCGGCCGTACCGGGGCCCACTGGCCCGCGCGTGGATCCTCGGCGCGTCGAACCCCGCGCCACCGGCGCGGTCCAAGCTTCACCCCAGGCCAGCCCCGGCTTACCCGTGATCACCTTCTGGAGACCGCCATGCGTCGCCTTGCCGTCCTGCTGCTGACCCTCACCTTCGCGTCCGCGACCGTCGCCGGCCCCACCGAGGATGCCCGCGCCCGCAATGCGCTGCGCGTGCTCGACGATATCCAGCACATCCCCGAAGCCGCGATCCCCGACAAGCTGCTGGACGAGGCGCGCGCGATCGTGATCGTGCCCGACACGCTGAAGATCGGCCTGGTACTGGGCGGGCGCCGCGGCCACGGCGTGGTGTCGATGAAGAACCCCGACGGCACCTGGTCGAGCCCGGCGTTCGTCAAGCTGACCGGCGGCAGCATCGGTTTCCAGGCCGGCGTGCAGTCCTCCGACGTGGTGCTGGTGTTCACCGGCCAGCGCGGGCTGGAATCCATCGTCAACGGCAAGATCACCCTGGGCGCGGACGCCAGCGTGGCCGCCGGACCCGTCGGCCGCACCACCGGCCTGGCCACCGATGGCCAGCTCAAGGCCGAGATCTGGTCGTGGTCGCGTGCACGCGGGCTGTTTGCCGGCGTCGCCCTGGACGGCGCGGTGCTGTCCATCGACGACGCCGCCAACCAGGCGGTCTACGGCGCGGGCACCACGCCGCGGATGATCTTCGAGGGCCGCACCCTGCAAGCACCGTCGGATGCTATCGTCGACGTGCGCGACCAGCTGGAGGAGGCCACCGCCAGTGCCCGCATCGCGCGCGGCACCGATCACCGGAATGCGGGCACGCGCGAACCGGTGCCGGCCGGTGGCGCGGTGACCGCGCCGGTGGAAGTCACCGCGCCGCAGGACCCGCTGCAGCCCGAGCCGTTCGAAACGATCGACAACCCCGCCACCATCGAACCATTGCCGTGAGCGGCGCGGTCCGGTCGGCGCAGGGCGCGGCCGGACCCGCTGCGGTATCCTGAGCGCCCGTCCGCACAGGCATCCCCATGGGCAGTTTCAGCATCTGGCACTGGTTGATCGTGCTGGTGGTCGTGGTCCTGGTATTCGGCACCAAGAAGCTGAAGAACGTCGGCCGCGACGTCGGCGAGGCGGTCAAGGGCTTCAAGCAGGGCGTGCAGGATGGCGACGCGGATCGTCCGGACGCCCGCCTGCCGGACCCGCGCACCGACAGCCACGACGAGGACCGCACCCGGCCGCCGCGCCCGGAGTCGTCCACGCCGCCGCGCGACGAGACCCGGCCCTGACCGCGCGCCCCGGCGTGCGCGGGCCCGGCCCATGTTCGACATCGGTTTCTCCGAGCTGTTCCTCGTCGCCGTCGTGGCACTGATCGTGCTGGGACCCGAGCGCCTGCCCCGGGCCGCGCGCTTTGCAGGCCTGTGGGTGCGACGGGCGCGGGCGCAGTGGTACTCGGTCAAGGCCGAGCTGGAGAACGAACTGGCCGACGAGGAGTTGCGCCGCAGCCTGCGCCAGGCCCACGCCGACCTCGACGACGCGCGCGCCGCGGTCGTGGCCAGCGGCGAAGCGGTCCGCGACGGCTTCGGCACCGGTGCCCGTGACCCGCTGCCCGGCGGCCCCGAAAAGCGCGACCCCGACCCCGGCGGGCCGCCCGCGGGGGATCCCGACCCGGGCGCGCTGCCGCGCCGCGACCCCGGCGTCGATGTGCCGGTGCAGGAGCCGCCGCCGGGCCCGGACGAACCCACGCCCACGCCGGTGCCGGACCACCATGACCCCCGACGAGGCTGAGCGCGCCGCTGCTGGCACGCCCGCCGAGCCGCGCCTGATCGACCACCTGCTGGAACTGCGCGCCCGGCTTCTGCGCGCGGTGGTGGGCCTGGTGCTTGTTTTGCTGGTGCTGCTGCCGTTCGCCAACGATCTCTACGCGTGGTTGTCGGCGCCGCTGCTGGCCAAGCTGCCCGCCGGCGGCCAGCTGATCGCGGTGGAGGTCGCTTCGCCGTTCTTCGCCCCGCTCAAGCTGGCGTTCTTCGTCGCAGTGATGCTGTCCATGCCGTGGCTGCTGTACCAGGCGTGGGCGTTCGTTGCGCCCGGGTTGTACCAGCGCGAGAAGCGCCTGGCGCTGCCGTTGCTGGTATCGGCCGTCGCGCTGTTCTACGCCGGCTGCGCGTTCGCGTTCTACCTGGTGCTGCCGACGGTGTTCGGGTTCCTGGCCGGGGTCACGCCCGAGGGCGTGGCGATGATGACCGACATCAACGCCTACCTCGACTTCGTGCTGGTGATCTTCCTGGCGTTTGGGCTGAGCTTCGAACTTCCCGTCGCGCTGGTGGTGCTGGCGCTGATGGGCTGGGTGACACCGGCGCAGTTGGCCGAGTCGCGTGGGTACGCGATCGTCGGCATGTTCGTGGTCGCCGCGATCATCACCCCGCCGGATGTCGTCTCGCAGCTGATGCTGGCCATACCGATGTGCCTGCTGTACGAGGTCGGCATCGTCGCCGCACGCGTGGTGGCGCCGCGGGGCGGGGCCTGATCGTTCCGGAGGCGCGCGGACACCAAAGCTGCAGGAACAGCGTCAGCCGCGATCGGCACCCGCGGTCTCTTGTAGGAGCGACGTAAGTCGCGACCCGTCAGGCCGCGGAATTGCGCGGTCGCGACTTACGTCGCTCCTGCAGGGGAGAGGATGCGGTGAGCTGGCCATCGCGGCTGAAGCCGCTCCTACAGGTGGGACCGGGGTTTCGGGTTAGGCCTCGAACCCGCCCGACGCCGGCGTTACCGCGGTCGATACCGGTGCATCGCCCAGCATCTGCTTCCACGCGTTGTACAGCGCGCCGGCCATCACCGGCATGAGCACGCCCATCATCAGCAACTGGCCGACGAACAGCGCCGCGGCCTGGCCGATCGCGAAGCCCAGCAGCGCGGTCAGGATGTTGACGCCGATGCTGATGGCAACCACCGCGATGAACATCAGCACCACCAGCAGCAGCACCGCCGGCAGGTTGCGCAGGCAGGCGCGGAAGCTGGCGCCCATCGCGGCGAAGGCGCCGCGGTCGGTGAACATCACGTCGGGAATGGCGATGAAGGTGAAAAAGCCGACCACCACGCCGACCACCATCGCCAGCACCAGCCAGCCGAACATGCGGTCGGTCGGCAGGCTCTCGACCAGCGCAGGGTCCGGATCGTCCTGCAGCTGCTGCATCACCAGCGCCATCTGCTGCAACTGCTCGGCCCCGAACATGGCCATCAGCAGCGCCACCAGGACCGCCAGCGCGGCGATCTGCGGTAGCAGCATGGCCAGCAGACGGGGCAGCTTGCCTTCGCGCACGCCCTGGGCGAGATGGACCGGCAGGGCACTGCGCCCCAGGTCGACCTCGCGTGCGGCGTAGATCAGGCCGCCGAACAGGATCGGGCCCAGCACCGCGACGATGAAGGTCAGCCACAACTGCCCCGACATCGCCGCCAGCATCGACAGCGCGCCCCAGATCACGCCCAGCAGCCCCAGTGCCAGGGGCGCCTTGCGCAGCAGGCCGAAGCCGGCCAGCAACCATTCCGCGCCGGCATTGAACGGCACCTTGCGAATCTGCGTCATATCGGGTTCCCGGTGGATCGGTGGTGTCGCCTGGGTGGCCATCTTAAACGCGATGGCCGCCGGTCCCCCTACCGGGGGGGCAGTCCGCGCACGTGGTGCACGAACCGCTTCAGCACCCGGCGTGCCTCGGGCGCGGCACGCACGTCGCCGGTGATGGTCTTCGGGCAGAGGCCCTCGCGCTGGAGCGCGACGCGCCGTGCCTGCACGTAGCCGCGCATGTGGGTGGCGCTGAACTCGGGGTGGAACTGCACCCCCCAGGCCGCCTCGCCCCAGCGGAAGGCGTGGCAGGGGTCGTGGTCCGAGCGCGCCAGCACGGTGGCACCCTCGGGCGGCGCGAGCACCGTCTGCAGGTGGGTGACCTGGGCGGCGAAACTCTCGGGGATGGGGCCGAACACCGGGTCGTCCTGCGCCGGCGGCAGCAGTTGGATGTCGACCGTGCCCATCTCGCGACCGCCGGGATGGTCGCCCACCTCACCCCCCAGAGCGTGCGCCAGCAGCTGGTGGCCGTAGCAGATGCCGAACACCGGCAGCCCGGCGTGCGCGGCGTCGCGCAGCCAGTCGGCGCTGGCCTCGGACCAGTCGGCACGGTCGGTGACCATCGCGCCCGAGCCGCTGACGATCACGCCGGCGAAACCCTCGCGCGCGGGCAGCGGTTGCCCGGCCTGGACGTCCACGGCGATCGCGTCGGACTCGGCCAGGCCGGCGGCGACGCGGATCCAGTGGGGGAAGCCGCCGTGGCGGCGCATGGAGGCGACCGGCTGGCCGGTCTCCAGGATCAGGAAAGGGGGCATGGGACCTGCGGGAGACTAGTCTTGCGGCGGTAGTACGGAAACCACTTCGGCAATTGTAGTCAGGCCCCGGGCCACCTTGTCGGCCGCGGCCATCCGCAACGTGCAGATACCCTCCTCGGCGGCCGCGCGCGAGAACGCGGCCAGGTCGGTGTCGGCCTGGATCAGCCCGCGCAGGCGCGGGGTCACGGTGAGCAGTTCATACAGCCCTACCCGGCCCAGGTACCCGGTGCGCCGGCACTCCAGGCAGCCCACCGCGGCGTTGGGGTGCTGCTGGGCCGGTGGCGGCGCCTCGCCCAGAAGCCCGCGCCAGTCCTCGGCATCCAGGGTCGTGGCGCGCTTGCAATGCGGGCACAGGGTGCGCACCAGCCGCTGCGCCAGCACGCCGTTGAGCGTGGACGCCACCAGGTAGTGGGGCACGCCCAGGTCGAGCAGGCGGGTGATCGCCGAAGCGGCGTCGTTGGTGTGGAGCGTGGACAGCACCAGGTGGCCGGTCAGCGCGGCCTGCACCGCCATCTGCGCGGTTTCCAGGTCGCGGATCTCGCCGATCATGATGATGTCCGGGTCCTGCCGCAGCAGCGTGCGCACGCCACTGGCGAAGTCCAGGTCGATGCCCGGCTGCACCTGCATCTGGTTGAACTCCGGGGCGACCATCTCGATCGGGTCCTCCACGCTGCACACGTTGACGTCCGGCGTGGCCAGCCGCTTGAGCGTGGAATAGAGCGTGGTGGTCTTGCCCGAGCCGGTCGGCCCGGTGACCAGCACGATGCCGTGCGGGCGTTCGACCAGCGCGTTCCAGCCGGCGGCCTCGTCGGCGCTGAAGCCCAGTTGCGCGATGTCCTTGATCGCCGTGTCGGGGTCGAAGATGCGCATCACGCACTTCTCGCCGAACGCGGTGGGCATGGTCGACACCCGCATCTCGACCTCGCGCCCGCCCGGCGAGCGGGTCTTGATGCGCCCGTCCTGCGGACGCCGGCGCTCGGCCAGGTCCATCCGCGACAGCACCTTGATCCGGCTGACCACCGCGGTCATCACCGCCGGCGGCAGCTCGAAGACCTTGTGCATGACGCCGTCGATGCGGAAGCGCATGCGGCCCATGTCGCGCCGTGGTTCCAGGTGGATGTCGGAGGCGCGCTGCTCGTAGGCGTACTGCAGCAGCCAGTCAACGATGTGGACCACGTGGTGGTCGTCGGCGCCGACCTCGCCGACCCGGCCCAGTTCGATCAGCTGTTCGAAGTTGGGCACGCCTGCCGCTGCGTCGCGGGTATCGCGGGCGCCGCGCACCGAGCGCGTCACCCCGAAGAACTCCATGGTGTAGCGATGCAGGTCCAACGGGTTGACCACGGCCAGCTCGACCGGGCGGCGCGTCAGGTGCTGCAGGTCGTCCCACCAGGCCAGGTCGGTGGGTTCGCTGGTGGCCACCAGCACGCGCTCGTGGCTGACCGCCAGCGGCAGGATCCGGTGCCGGCGGGCATAGGCATGCGAGACCACCGCGGTGGCGGCGGCGACGTCCACGCGGGTGGGGTCGATGCGCAGGTAGCGGTGGCCGGTCTCGTGCGCCAGCCACTCGGTCAGGCGTTCCAGGCTCAATTCGGTGCCCGGATGGCGGCGCGAGTCCAGCTTGAAGTTGGCCAGCAGGACCAGCGGGTGCACGTCGCCGGCCTGGCGGGCGCCGGCACTGGCGCGGACCCGCTCGGCATCCGTCGCGCCGATCAACCCGTCCTCGGCGAGCGCCGCGGCGACCCGGGCCAGCGACAGGCGGCCGGACGGAAGGCGGGATGGCACCGGCGGGGTGGCTTCGCCGGGGACGTGTCGCGGCTCGTTCAAGCCATCGCTCCTGCGGATGCGGTCGGCGCGGGCGCACTGCCGTGGAGGGCTTCGCCGTGTGCCAAGAGGGGACGTCGTGAAGGTGCCCGCCGCGACGGACGGATGCCGTGAAGGCGCTCGTTATACTAGCGCGCCCCGACCCACGGCCCTTTCCGCCATGAGCGACGCCCGGCCCACCGCGGTCACCTTCCAGCAACTGATCCAGCGCCTCAACGCCTACTGGGCGGAGCAGGGCTGCGTGCTGGTCCAGCCGCTCGACCTGGAGGTCGGGGCCGGCACCTTCCACCCGGCCACCTTCCTGCGCTCGCTAGGCCCGGAGCCGTGGAACGCCGCCTACGTGCAGCCGTGCCGCCGACCGACCGACGGCCGCTACGGCGACAACCCCAACCGGCTGCAGCGCTACTACCAGTACCAGGTGGCGATGAAGCCCTCGCCCGACAACATCGTCGAGCTGTACTTCGACTCGCTGAAGGCGCTGGGCGTGGACCCGCTGGTGCACGACCTGCGCCTGGTCGAGGACAACTGGGAGTCGCCGACGCTGGGCGCCTGGGGCCTGGGCTGGGAGGTGTGGCTCAACGGCATGGAGGTCACCCAGTTCACCTACTTCCAGCAGGCCGGAGGCATCGAGTGCAAGCCGGTGCTGGGCGAGATCACCTACGGCCTGGAGCGGCTGTGCATGTACCTGCAGAACGTCGACAACGTGTTCGACCTGGTGTGGACGCACGGCCCCGATGGCGCGCCGGTGACCTACCGCGACGTCTACCACCAGAACGAGGTCGAGCAGAGCACGTACAACTTCGAGCACGCCGACGTGGCCGAACTGTTCCACCGCTTTGATGCCTGCGAGGCCGAAGCGGTGAAGCTGACCGGGCTCGGCCTGCCGCTGCCGGCGTACGAGCAGGTGTGCAAGGCCAGCCACAGCTTCAACATGCTCGATGCGCGCCGCGCGATCTCGGTCACCGAGCGCCAGCGCTACATCCTGCGCGTGCGGCGCATCGCGCAGGGCGTGGCCGAGGCGTACTTCGCCCAGCGCGAGAAGCTCGGGTTCCCGGGGCTCAAGCCGGTGTCGAAGGCTGCCTGAGCGCCCGGTCACGGCGACCCAGGGGACGCGACCGGCTTGCCTTGCAGCCATCCACCCGCCCAGGCACCAATTGGCGCCGCACCCAACCGCCCCGGGCCTGTAGATCCAGCGCCATGTGTTCCACCTCCGTGGCGGCATCGCCGCCCAGACCGGTCACGGCCGGTTTGTCTCCCATCGGGAGGACGACCCCAGCAACCACAGAAGGCACCACGCCATGACCGATACCCCACCCCTGCCGATGCTGCCCCTGCTCGTGGAACTGGGCACCGAGGAACTGCCGGTCAAGGCGCTGCCTGGACTGGCGCGGGCGTTCCTGGACGGCGTGCTCGACGGCCTGTCCCGGCGCGGCATCGCCGTGGAGCGCGGCGCGGCCAAGCCGCTGTACTCGCCGCGCCGGCTGGCGGTCGCGCTGCCGGCGGTGGCGGTGGAGCAACCCGAGCAGCGCTCGGAAGTGCCGGGCCCGTACCTCAACATCGCGCTGGACGCCGACGGCCAGCCCACGCGCGCGCTGCAGGGTTTCGCCGCCAAGGCAGGGGTGGAGTGGACCGCGCTGGAGAAGACCACCGACGCCAAGGGCGAGCGCTTCGTGCACCGCGCAGTGACGCCGGGCGCGCGCACCGCCGAGCTGCTGGGCGAGGTCGTGCGCGAGGCGATCGCCGCCATGCCCATCCCCAAGCCGATGCGCTGGGGCGCGCACGAGCACGCCTTCGCCCGTCCGGTGCACTGGCTGGTGCTGATGCTCGGCGGCGAGATCGTGGACGCCGAGGTGATGGGCGCGCGCAGCGACCGGATGAGCCGCGGCCACCGCTTCATGCACGACAAGCCGGTGTGGATCGGCGGCGCCGACGACTACGTTGACGCCCTGCGTGGCGCCAAGGTGCTGGTCGATCCGGACGAGCGCCGGGCACGCATCAAGGCCGAGGTCGAAGCCGCCGCGCGTACCGCCGGCGGCGTGGCGCGCATCGACGAGGGCATCCTCGAAGAGGTGAACGACCTGGTTGAATGGCCGAAGGCCGTGGCCTGCAGCTTCGAACGCGAGTTCCTGGCCGTGCCGCAGGAAGCCCTGGTCGCGACCATGGAAACCAACCAGAAGTTCTTCCCGGTGCTGGACGCGCAGGGCCGGCTCAGCGAGCACTTCGTCGGCATCGCCAACATCGAGTCGAAGGACGAGGCCGAGGTCCGCAAGGGCTACGAGCGCGTCATCCGCCCGCGCTTCGCCGACGCCAAGTTCTTCTTCCTGGAGGACATGAAGCAGGGCCTGGCGTCGATGAACGAAGGCCTGGCCACGGTCACCTACCAGAAGGCGCTGGGCTCGGTGGCCGACAAGGTCGCGCGGGTCGCCACGCTGGCAGAGGCGATCGCACCGCGGGTCGGCGTGGAGCCGTCACTGGCCCGCCGCGCCGCCCAGCTGTCCAAGGCCGACCTGCAGTCGCGCCTGGTCGGCGAGTTCCCCGAGCTGCAGGGCATCGCCGGTCGCCACTACGTGATGCAGGACACCGCGCTGTCGGACCTGTCGATGCCCGACCGCACCGCGGTGGCCGATGCCATCGACGAGGTGTACATGCCGCGCTTCGCCGGCGATGCGATCGCCCCGTCGAAACTCGGCCAGGTGCTGGCGATCGCCGAGCGCCTGGACACGCTGGCCGGCGGGTTTGCCGCGGGCCTCAAGCCGACCGGCAACAAGGACCCGTTCGCGCTGCGGCGCAATGCGCTGGGGCTGGCGCGGACGTTGATCGAGGGCGGAGTGGATGTCGCTCTGGATCCGATGCTCGCGGCCGCGTTGGACGCCCAGGACGTCAAGCTGTCGGCCGATGCCAACACCGAGTCGACCGCCGCCGACCTGCGGGACTTCATCCTCGACCGCCTGCGCGGCTACTACGCCGACCAGGGCGTGACGCCGCAGCAGTTCGAGGCCGTGGCGCAGGTGTTCCCGGTGGTCGCGGGCACTGTAGGAGCGGCTTCAGCCGCGAACGCCAATTCAGGCGCGTCGTCGGCCGGCTCCCTTCTCGACTTCGACCGCCGCCTCAGGGCGCTGGTCGAGTTCGCCGCCCTGCCGGAGGCCGAAGCGCTCGCCGCGGCCAACAAGCGCAGCCGCAACATCCTGCGGAAGGTCGAGGGCGGCGTGCCCACCGCGATCGACCCCGCGCTGTTCGCCGACGACGCCGAACGCGAACTCGCCGGGGCCGTTGACGCCGCCATAGCCGACACCGACCCGCTGCTCGCCTCGCGTGACTACGTGGCGGTGCTCGGTCGGCTGGCGCGGCTGCGACCGCAGGTGGACCGCTTCTTCGACGAGGTCATGGTCAACGCCGAGGACCCGGCCGTGCGCGCCAACCGCCTTGCGCTGCTCAAGCGGCTCAGCGACCGGCTGGGCAGCGTGGCGGCGATCGAGCATTTGTCGAGCTGAGGTCGGGTGGCTCGCCGGCGGCGGGGCACGTGCCCGCCGGCGAATCGTGCGTTCGTTTCTCCATTTCCTCACTCCCCGAGCCTCCTTCTCCCCGCTGCACCCTGCGTTGACGGCCGCATCCGGATGCTCGCCCGATGGCCAGCCGACGCCCCGCCTCCAAGCCCGCCACGCCCGCCGCGGCCGGGAACGAGGCGGCCATCGGGCACGCGCGGGCCGCCCGCCTGCGCTACGTCAGCGACCTCGATCCGGGTTACGACCGCCAGCGGAGCGGCAGCGGCGGCTTCAGCTACCGCAACCCGGCCGGCAAGGTCGTGCGCGACGCCGGCGAGCTGCAGCGCATCAGCGCACTGGCGGTGCCACCGGCCTATACCGACGTGTGGATCTGCATGCATCCGCGCGGCCACCTGCAGGCCACCGGACGCGATGCGCGCTCGCGCAAGCAGTACCGCTACCACGCCGAATGGCAGCGCGTGCGTGGCGAAGGCAAGTTCGACCGCATCATCACCTTCGGCGAAGCGTTGCCGCGGCTGCGTCGCCGGCTCAAGCGCGACCTCGCCCTGCCGGGCTACCCACGCGACAAGGTGCTGGCGATCGCGGTGGCGGTGATGGCGGCCACGCTGATCCGGGTCGGTAACGACAGTTATGCCCGCAGCAACAAGTCGTTTGGACTGACCACGCTGCGCAACCGCCACATCGCGTTCCTGCGCGGGGGGCGGGCGCGGCTGAGCTTCCGCGGCAAGGGCGGGCTGGCGCACGACATCGAGCTGGATGACGCAAAGCTGGGCCGCGCGATCCGGCGCATCCAGCAGCTGCCCGGGCAGGCACTGTTCCAGTACCGGGATGACGACGGGACCCTGCAGCCGGTCGACTCCGGCGACGTCAACGACTACCTGGGCGAGTCGATGGGCGAGGACTTCACCGCCAAGGACTTCCGCACCTGGGGCGGCACCCTGGCCGCGTTCCAGCGCTTTGCCGCCACCCCGCTGCCCGAACCGGTGCGGGGCGACGCGCCCAGCGAAACCGCGCTGCGCGCGGTGGAAAAGTCGGTCATCGCCGACGTGGCGCAGGTGCTGGGCAACACCCCCGCGGTATGCCGCAAGGCCTACGTCGACCCTTCGGTGCTGGCCGGGTGGCGCGATGGCTCGCTGGTGCGCGCCGCCAACGGGGCACGCGGCGCGCGGCAGTGGGAAGCGGCGACGCTGAAGTTCCTCAAGCGTTCGCGCCGCGAGGCCAGGCGCAAGGCCAGGCCGGCGGGGAAGAAGCCGCGCTGACCGCCGCGTGCCGGATGCCGGTGGCCCACCCGTGCACCTGTTTCACGGCGCGTGACGGCTGCCACGCCGACACTCGCACGTCCCCCCACGCAGGAGCACCGCCATGGCCCGTTGCGACGTCTGCGGCAACGACTACGACAAGGCATTCACCGTCACCACGCCGGAACGCAGCGGCACCTACGACTGCTTCGAGTGTGCGATCCACGCGCTGGCCCCGAGCTGCGCCAATTGCGGGTGCCGCATCATCGGCCACGGCAGCGAGCACGACGGCACGTTCTACTGCTGCGCACACTGCGCCAAGAAGGCCGGGGTCAAGGGACTCGACGACCGGGTCTGAGCGTCAGGGTGCGAGCTGCTCGAGCGTGTCGGCCGGGACCGGCCACAACGCCCAGAACGGGTGACGGCGCGAGCGCCACGCATCCGCGGCACCGTCCAGGATCGACACCAGCGTGAGGACCTCCTCGGGATGGGCCTCGCGCCAGGGGCCGGCATTGACCAGCAACACCACATGGCCCGCGGCCGGCCACCACGCCAGGTCGCCCAGGGCATCGGCCAGCGCGTCCCAGTTGCCGCCGAACCAGTCGGGAAACCCCAGCGCACCGGCGAGCCGGGCGATCGCATCGTCCTTGCCGACGCAGCCTGCCAGGTCGACGGTGGCCACCGCGAAATCCAGCGCCGTCGCCGCTTCGGCCAATGCGAGGCGGTCGCGGGCATCGACGAAATAGGTGCCGGCCTGCGACGGATCGGCCAGCAGGGAACGCAGGTCGATGCCGTTCATCGAGGCGCCTCGACGTCGAAGGCGCGGAAGCTGCGGTAGTGGTCCGCGGTGTACCAGTATTCGGACGGCGGGTCGCCCCCGGTGACGATGCGGCGCGCACCTCGATCGCGCGACCCGGGTGTGTCGACGGTGTACTCGCGGTAATGCCCGCGCGGTCGCGGTGGCAACAGGCGTTCGCGGTTCTGGAAGACCCCGCCGTCCTGCGGGTAGGCATGGGGGCTGCCACTTTCGATCGCAGCCAGCACCGGCCGCGCCTCCGCGGGAAGCCAGGCAGGCAGGTCGCGCTGACCCGCCTGCAGCTGCCCGACGGCGCGCCCGCCTGCGGGTGCCGAGGGCGTCGGCTCAAGCGGCGTCGGGCCGGAACCGGCCTGGAGCCAGAGCCAGAGGCCGGCCAGCAACGCCAGCGCGATCAGGACGGGGGTGCGGCGCACGGCGGGCCTGCGTGTGGGGAGGAAGATTCGAGTCTAGCGGCCGGCGGAAACAGCGGGCTTCGCCGTAGCCAACGGTCTCATTGTGGGAGCGGCTTCAGCCGCGACCCCCACGGCGCGCGTGTTCTTGGCGTGCGTGTTCTTCGTCATCGCGGCTGCTGCCGTTGCTGCAGGGGCGCAGCCCGCCAGGGGAACGAAAAAGGCCGCTCCCATAGGAGCGGCCTGACGGTGCCGGTTGGCAGGCAGGGAGAGTCGCGGGCTAGCCGCAACGCACGCCGGTAATGATGTTGTTGGCGTCGACGTCGATGTTCAGCCGACCCTCGATGAATTCCATGGTCACCATCTGGCCGGGCTTGAGCACGCGCGCGGTGGCCGCGCCCGCATCCCGGCGCGCCGCTTCCACCATGCCCGGCGTGGCCTCGTGGCCAACGTGGCCAGCCGCGGCGTCGGCGTTGCAGGTGCGTTCCAGCGGCGGCAGCGGGTCCGACATGGGGGGCGCCTCGGCGCGTTGGGCCTCCGAACGCTGGGCGGGCATGGTGCCGGTGGTGGGGGACGTGTCGCTGTCGTGCCCATCCTGTTGGCCCGCCGCATCGCCCGCGGAAGCAGATCCGGCCGGGTCATCGGAATGGTTGGAGCCCTCGCGGTCGGGCGAGTCCGATGCCGTGTTCATGACGTCCTCCGTGGCGGCCGTCCCGTCGGCGCGCTCGGCACACGCCGTGAGCATCAACAGGGGAAGCAGCAGCAAAAGGGCAGGTGCGTGGCGCATCGGTCGGGCTCCAGGGGAGTGCAGTGGTTGATCCGCACGCGGTCAACCGCAGCGCAGGCCGGTGATCGCGCCGCGTTCGTTGACGTCGACGTTGATCCGGTCGGGGAGGTAATCCATGGTCGCCATCTCGCCCGGCCGCAGCACGCGCGCCTCGCGGCTGTGGGTGTCGCGAAGGATCCGGTTGACCACCTCGTCGTTCACCGCCTGTCCGACCGCCCAGCGGGCACCTTCGGCGTTGCATGGGCCGGCGACGGGATTGGCGGAAGGCGGCGGCGCCATGGTGGCGCAGGCCGCCACGGACAGCGCCAGCACGATGGCGGGCAGGGCGGGCACGGCGGAGAGGGAGAACTCGCTGCGGCTCATGGCACGGCTCCGGTGTCGGGACCGCCGCAGCCTGCCGCCGCCCGCGTGTGGGGCACATGAAGGTCGCCGCGGCGTGGGTCAGCCGCAGGCGGCGCGCAGGATCACCTGCTCGTCGCTGACCTCGAGGTTGAGCCGCGACGCGCTGTAGTCGGCGGTGACCGGCTGGTCCGGCCCGATCACGCGCACGCTGTCGGCGCCGCTGAGTTCGCGGGCCAGGTCGAGGTTGGACGGCGTGGCGGCGTGTCCCGACAGGGGGTCGACGCGCCGGGCGTCGCACCCGGGCGCGGCGGCCGGGTCGGTCGTCGTCGCGGGCGGGAGGGCCCGCGGGGCAGCCGGCGTTGCCGCCTTCGGCGGGGTCGGCGCGGCAGTGCGGGTGGTGCGTTCGGTGTCGGTCATCGAGCCGGGCGCACACGCGCCAACCGAGGCCGCAAGCAGGAGGGAGAGCGGCAGGTGCAATCGCGGGGGAAGCGGGGCGGACATCGGTGTTCCAGCGATACGACGCCGCGCAGTGTGCGCGGTTCTGCGTTGCGACCGCGTCAATCCGTGGCGGGCGTATCGGCATCGTGTACCGCCACCAGCCGCTGCATCAGCCGTGCCAGCGTGACCACGTCCTGGTGGTTGTGGGCGCAGACGCGACGCAGCAGCGACGACGGGCCGCCACGCAGGTACGACAGCCAGGCCGCCGGGGCCTGCGATCCGGGCAGGTCGTCCTCGCGCACGATCCCCAGCAGTTCGCGCTCGACGGTCGCCAGCCGGCAGTTCTCCCAGGTGCCGCGGTAGCGGCGGCGGGTGGGGAACAGCAGGTCGACGTGGTCCAGCGGCGTGATCGGGCACGGCAGGCGCGCCAACCGGTAGCGGGTCTTCAGCAGCGGGGCGTCGTAGCAACGCCCGTTGTAGCTCGACAGCACCGTCGACGGCGCCAGCCAGCCCGCGAACTCGCGCAGCATCGCCACCTCCGCCGCCAGCGTGGTGATCAGCAGCTGGCGCACGCGCAGGCCATCGCCGTGCACCGGGTGCACGAACCAGTCAGCCGCGCCGACCTGGAACGCACGGGTGCCGGTGCCGCCGGCCAGGCCGGTGGTTTCGGTGTCGAAGAACAGCAGGTCGCGCGGGTCCACGTGCTCGCCCTCGCGTTTGGCGAACGCCAGTGGCAACGGGGCCACCGGCGCCGGCAGCGGCAGGTGCGACTCGAGCAACCGCAGGCCGGGGGCGATCTCATCGCCCGGCAGGGTGCGGTCAACGGGGCCGCGCGCCATGGCCACGAACGGCTTGCGTTCGCGCACGCCCAGCAGGCGGCGCAGGGTGTCGATGGAAGTCATGGCCGCGCCGTCGTTGGCGGCCGGCGCGTGTGCAGGCGGTATCGAAGCAGTCGCGCATCCTTGTGGCAGAACGGGCGCCCCGGGCTCGGCAGGTGCGGCGGTCCCGGCCTGCCGTTTCAGCGCGCGCAGCCTTTCCAGGGTGACACTCATGTGTGGCCCCTGGACAGAGCCGTCCCTGTAGGAGCGACGTGAGTCGCGATCCGCGAACCCGCCGAAACCGCGCGCGGATCGCAACCCACGTCGCCCCTGCAAGGGCGCGGCCCAACGCGGCGGTATCGTCCGAACGCACTCCTTTGTAGGAGCGGCTTCAGCCGCGAACGGAATCCGGGCGGGCGGCCATGCAGTCGATCGCGGCTGAAGCCGCTCCTACATACGGCGGCGTGGTGCCAACTCATGCCGCCGCATCCACCAGCAACCCCAGCACGCGCAACGCCAGCGACTTGGGCGTCGCCTCTTCGCGCCCCTCGTCGACGGCCAGCACGGGACCGACGCAGGCGGGACAGCCGGCGCGGCAGTCGCAGCGCTCCACCAGCTCGGCAGCACGCCGCACCAGTTCCTCCTGGCGGGTCCACAGCGGCTCGCTCAGGCCGACGCCACCGGGGAAGTTGTCGTACAGGTAGACCGTCGGGATGAACTGGCGAGATGCCTCCAGCGGGTCCTCGCCGGCCGCCCCGGGCACGAGCGCATTGCCGCCCTCGACGCCGCGCAGCTGGCCGCGGCCCTTCGCATCGGCAGTGGCGAACCATGCCCCGTCGCCGTTGCCGACCGCCTTCTGCAGGTCGCGCGCGTCGGCCATCACCGCAACGGTGGCGACCACGTGCAGCGCGTGCGCCGCGCCGAGGAACCCGTCCAGCGCGTCCTGGCGCGAGGCGAACCACGACAGCAGCACCGGCTGCGGCAGCTGCCACCAGGCGGCGGTGGTGTGCAGCTCCTGGTCGGGCAGGTTGACCGGGCCGTAGCCGATGTTCTCGTGGGTGTAGTAGCGGATCTTCTTGTAGCCGGCCACGCGGCGCACCACGTGCACCTCGCCGTGCTGGGCATCGCCCTGGCCGGCGGCGCACCCGTCGAAGCGCTCCAGCACCTTGAGCTTCGTGTAGTCGATCGAGTCGGTGTAGTAGTCAACGAAAGTCCGCGTCACGAAGGCCTTGCGCCCTTCCCAGTCCAGCCGCTCCACCTGGTAGGGCGTGGACTGCACCATGTGGATCGCGCCTTCGTACAGGGTGAGCGCGGCGGCGGAGTAGTCGACCTCGGCGATGATCGTCTGCCGGCCGTCGCTGCGGTCCACGACCACGAAGTTGCCGTCGGCCACCGAACGCAGCGACACCGCGTTGGCCGGATAGCTGTCGGCGATCCACTCCCAGCGCTCGCCCTCGCGATGCACCACCTCGGTCTCGGCCAACGCCTCCAGGTAGACCGACGGGTCGATCGGGCCGAACATCTCGCGGTCGGTGAACGCCAGCTCGAAGGCGGCGCAGCGGATGTGGTCGAACAGCACCAGCGGCTGGTCCGGGGCGATGCGCGCGTGCTCGGGCGAGGCGTCGGCGAAGAAGTCCGGGTGGCGCACGACGTACTGGTCCAGCGGCTGGCTGCTGGCCACCATCACCCCCAGGCTGGGCTGCTGCCGGCGCCCGGCGCGGCCGAAGCGCTGCCAGGTCGCCGCCACCGTGCCCGGGTAGCCGTTGAGCACGACGACGTCCAGCGCGCCGATGTCCACGCCCAGCTCCAGCGCCGAGGTGCTGACGATGCCGTCGACGTTGCCGGCGCGCATCGAGCGTTCGACCTCGCGGCGTTCGGTCGGCAGGTAGCCGCCGCGGTAGGCGCGGATCCGCGGTGGCTTTCGCGGGTCGTTGTCGAAGATGTCCTTGAGGTACTTGGTCAGCACCTCGACCATCAGCCGCGTCTGGGCGAACACCAGTGTCTTGAGCCCGGACTTGATCGCGATGCGGGCGATGCGGTTGCTCTGCGAGCGCGCCGAGGCGCGCAGGCCCAGGTCGGGATTCACCACCGGCGGGTTCCACAGCAGCACGTGCTTGTCGCCGGTCGGCGCGCCGGACTCGGTGATCGCGTGCACGCGGTCCTCGATCAGCGCGCGCGCGTGCTCGGCCGGGTTGCCGATGGTGGCCGAGCACAGGATGAACTGCGGGCGCACGCCGTAGAACGCGCAGATCCGCTTGAGCCGGCGCAGCACGTTGGCGACGTGGCTGCCGAACACGCCGCGGTAGGTGTGCACCTCGTCGATCACCACGAAGCGCAGGTTCTCGAAGAACTGCGCCCACTTGGTGTGGTGGGGCAGGATCGCCTGGTGGAGCATGTCCGGGTTGGACACCACGATGTCGCCGTGCAACCGGATCGCCTGTCGCGCATCACCCGGCGTGTCGCCATCGAAGGTGAACGCCTTCAGCCCCAGGTCGCCGGCGCGGTTGAGCTCGAGCAGCTCGGCGACCTGGTCCTGCGCCAGTGCCTTGGTCGGGAACAGGTAGAGGGCCTTGGCCGCGCCGCCCGTGCTGCGCGCATTCATTACCGAGGCGGCGACGGGCAGCGTGTAGCACAGCGACTTGCCCGAGGCGGTGGGGGTGACGATGGCGACGTGCTCGCCGCGTTGAGTCGCGTCCCACGCCTCGGCCTGGTGCGCGTAGAGCCGGTCGATGCCGCGTGCGCGCAGTGCAGATGCCAGTGCGTCCGGGACGTCATCCGGGATCGGCGCGTAGCGGCCCTCGCGGCCGGGGAGGGTGAAGCTGCCGGTAATGCGGTCGGCGTAGCGGCGCTCCAGCGCCTGCGTCAACGCGCCGCCGTCACCCGCGCGACGGCCATCGCCCGGCAGTGCCAGGGCCTGCTGTTCGTCGTCGACCCGCCTCGCCAGTGCCCGTCCCATGCCCGTCTCCACCCGTCCCGCCAAAGGCGGGCAGTGGGCACCAGCGGCGTCGCACCGGGTGAGACTGGCCGCGTCAGCGCGCCAGTTCGGCGGGGTCGATGGCCCGCACCGACAGTGCCCGCAGCCGCTGCGGGCTGGACACCCCGATGCCGCTGTCCAGCCCCGCGGTGTAGAGGGTCACGTGCGGCGGCGGCACCGGCAGCCGCCGCCCCAGCAGGTGGCCCAGCGCGGCGTGCAGGGGCGCCATCGCCTCAAGGGACACCTTCTCGATCACCGAGTGCGCGACGCCGCCGCGTCCGCCCTCGTTGAACGGTTTGCGCAGCAGCAGCAGAACGCCGGTTCGCCGCGGCGTGGCGTCGTGCGCGGCGAGGGCGCGCGACACGGTGTCGAGCAGGAGGGGGCGCGCGACCGTGCGCAGCAGTTCCCCACCCAGCGCGGAGCCGACCAGGGTGACGTGCAGCTCGGCCTTGGGGTGCAGGGTGATGCCCCCGACCGTGACCGGCGCGTCCGGTGGCGGCCACTGCGCGGCGCCAATCTGCAGGACGAGCGAGGGGGTGAACTCGAGGGTGCGCACCGGTGCAGCCGCCGTGGGGAGGGGCGCCAGTATCCCGCCGACCGTGCGCCGATTTCACCCGCCGGCACCGTCGGAGCCATCGCCGCCGGGGTCGCGGCGTGGGTGGCACGCCTTGGCCGCCCTGTAGGCTGGAAGCCCCGCCAACCTTCCCTGCACCTGCACCCGCAGCGAAGGGGCACCCGCCAGCCGCGAGCGTGAACCGCCCATGCCCGACGCCCTGCCCAACGCGCCGTCCTGCGAACGCAACCGCGACGCCATCCTCGCCGTCCTGCAGCGCCACTTCGGCGACCGGCGCCACGTGCTCGAGGTCGGCAGTGGAACCGGGCAGCACGCCGTGCACTTCGCCGCGGCGATGCCCGGGTTGCACTGGCACTGCAGCGACCGGGTCGAGCACCTGCCCGGCATCCGCGCCTGGCTAACCCATGCCGGCCTGCCAAACACGTCCCCGGCCACAGAGCTTGATGTCGCCACCGGGCCCTGGCCGCGACCGTCGGCGGCGCCCGGCGCCCGCTTCGACGCCGCATTCAGCGCCAACACGCTGCACATCATGGGCTGGCCGGAGGTGGTGGCGATGTTCGCCGGGCTGGACCACGCGCTGGCGGATGACGCGGTACTGGCGGTGTACGGGCCGTTCAACCGTGGCGGCGCCTACAGCAGCGAAAGCAACCGCCGGTTCGATGACTGGTTAAAGGCGCGCGATCCGCGCTCGGCCATCCGCGATTTCGAGGCCGTGGACGCGCTGGCCCGCGGGATCGGGCTGGCGCTGCTGGAGGACGCGGCAATGCCGGCCAACAACCGCTGCATCGTGTGGCGCCGGACCCGGTAAGCCATCCGGCTGCATCGGGGGCGGGAAATCCTGGCCGATAGGCACGGCCCGCGATATCCCGCCGCGACGGTCACACGCCTGAACCGTTCAAGCGCGGGCGTCCGCCCTCATGGTCCGATCACCCCATGGCGACGGCCGGTTAACCGCCGATGCGCGATGGTGGACGCTCCCCCGGCCGGTGATCCGGCGTCCAGCAGGAGCACGAGATGAACCAGAACAAAGACACTTCGCAGCGCGACCTCAATCGCGACCCCATCACCGGTGAGGCCGGCTCGCACCCGGTCGGCGTCGGCGTCGGGAGTGCAGCCGGTGGCGCCGCGGCCGGTGCGCTGGCCGGTACCGTGTTCGGACCGATCGGCACCCTGGTCGGTGCCGGCGTCGGCGTGATCGCCGGTGCCGCCGCGGGCAAGAGCGTGGCCGAGCGCGTCGACCCGACCGGCGAGGTCGAGTACTGGCGCCAGGCGCATGCCGAGCGCCCCTACACCGACACCAGCAAGTTCGATTACGACCGTGACTACTCGGCGGCCTACGGGTTCGGCCTGCAGGCCCGCGAGCAGTACGGCAGCCGTGGCTTCGAGCAGTCCGAGAGCGAGCTGCGCAACAAGTGGGAGCAGGCCCGTGGCCAGTCCCGCCTCGACTGGGATCAGGCCAAGCCGGCCGTGCGCGATTCCTGGGGGCGTGCCGAGTTGACCCACAACACGTACGCCGCCGCTGACCAGCACTTCCAGGAGCGTTTCCAGCAGGCCGATTACACCGCCAACGACGAGACCTTCGACGACTACCGTCCGGCCTACCGCTACGGCGTGCTGGCCAAGACCCGCTACGGCGAACGCGATTGGGACGACTCGCTGGAGAACGAGCTGTCGCAGGACTGGCAGCGCCACAGCGGTGGTTCCCGCCTGGATTGGGAGCGGGCACGGGCCGGTGTACGCGAGGCGTTCACCTCGCCCTACATCGAGGCATCGAACTCGCCGTACGACCAGGTGCCGGACTACAACGAGAACGCGCCCGCCGGCAGTGGCCTGTTCCGGGTGCGTTGATCGAACAGGTGGATCCGGAATCATTGGATCCGGACACGTGAGTACCCCGGACGCCGGGCGGATCTTTCCGTCCGGCGTTTGCGTGTCACGCCAGGAACGGCTTCCCGCGTTGCGCAGGATTGCCGTGCGACGCTTCCCAATCCGTCGGGTCGTCGCGAGGCTCCTTTCTCGCACGGCCCCTTTGTAGGAGCGACGTGAGTCGCGACCACGCAGCTCCGGGAAACTGCGATCGCGACTCACGTCGCTCCTACCGGATCCCAGCAGCTCGGACGCCTTGAGCGTGGGTGGCGACCGCGCAGCTCCTGGACCGTGGGCGTTGAGATCGCGGCTGAAGCCGCTCCTGCCGAAGCCCTGTTCGAAACGAACGGGAATCTTCGTCAGACAAACCAAAAAAAGCCCCGCAGGTGCGGGGCTTTTTCGTGGGCGGCGATGCCGGCGACCGTCAGGCCACCTGCACCACCCGCAGCGGATTGTTCCACTGCGGCAGCAGTTCCGCCTCGCGCGCCTTGGCCTTGTGCAGGTGCTCTTCCTTGACGTGGCCGTAGCCGCGGATGTGCTCTGGGATCGAGGCGATCTCCGCGGCGAGGCCCACGTTGCCGCGGTCCAACGTGCCCAGCAGGCCGTCGACGGTGGCGAAGTACTCCTCGATCAGGCGGCGCTCCATGCGGCGCTCTTCGGTTCGGCCGAAGATGTCGAGTGCGGTGCCGCGCAGGCCCTTGAACCTGGCCAGCACGCCGAAGGCCTTCAGCATCCACGGTCCGAATTCGCGCTTGACCAGCCGGCCCTGGTCGTCCTTCTTCGCCATGATCGGCGGGGCGAGGTGGAATTTCAGCGTGTAGTCGCCCTCGAACTGCTGCGCGATGCGGCGCTGGAACTCGCCGCTGGTGTACAGGCGCGCGACCTCGTACTCGTCCTTGTAGGCCATCAGCTTGAACGCGTAGCGCGCCACCGCCTCGGTGAGGTCGGTGCTGCCCGGCGCGCGCTCGGCCTCGGCCTGGCGCACGCGTGCGACGAAGTCGGCGTAACGCTTGGCGTACTTCGCGTCCTGGTAGTCGGTCAGGAAGGTGACCCGGCGCGCGATGAGTTCATCGAGCGAACGCGACAGCCGCGCGTCGTCCAGCGGCAGGAACGCGACGTTGTCGCCGGCCGCGTGCGCAGGTACGTGGCGCAGTTCGTCCTCGTTGCGCAGCGGCGCGGGTGCCGCGTTGGCACCCCACTCGTGGCCTTCCCATTCGCCGGCCGGCAGCATCGGCAGGGCGTGCGGCGTGGCCTCGGCGACGGTCTGCGCGTTGCGCACCAGGCCGGCGGACTGCATGACCGCCGGCATGTCGACCACCGCCAGGCGGCCCCAGGCGAACGCGGTCCTGTTCATCTCGACCGCGGCGCCGTTGAGCTCGACCGCGCGCATGATCGCGTCCAGCGACAGCGGCACCAGTCCCTGCTGCCACGCGTAGCCCAGGATGAACAGGTTGGTGGCGATCGCATCGCCCATCAGCGCGGTGGCCAGCTGGGTGGCGTCGACCACGTGCAGGCCGTCCTTCGCGCTCTCGCCCAGCGCCTTGCGCACCGCGTCGATGATGTCGGTCGCGGGGAACTCCATGTCCGGGCGCGTGGTGAACGTGCCCGGCATCGCCTCGTAGCTGTTGAGCACGACGTGGGAACGCCCCGCACGCACCTTCGACAGCGCCCAGTAGTCGTTGACCACCACCATGTCGCAGCCCAGCACCAGGTCGGCCTCGCCGGCGGCGATGCGTACCGCGTGGATGTCGGCCGGCGTTTTCGCGATGCGGATGTGGGTGGTGACCGCGCCGCCCTTCTGCGCCAGGCCGGTCTGGTCGAGCACGCTGGAACCGCGGCCTTCCAGGTGCCCGGCCATGCCCAACAGCGCGCCGATGGTGACCACGCCGGTGCCGCCCACGCCGGTGATCAGGATGTTCCAGGGGCGGTCCAGCGACGGCAGGACCGGCATCGGCAGGCTGCCCAGCCGGTCGGCGGCGCCGCTGCCTTTCTGCTTGCGCAGGCGGCCGCCTTCGACGGTGACGAAGCTCGGGCAGAAACCCGTCACGCACGAATAGTCCTTGTTGCAGTTGGACTGGTCGATGTCGCGCTTGCGGCCGAACTCGGTTTCCTTGGGCAGCACCGACACGCAGAACGATTTCCTGCCGCAGTCGCCGCAGCCCTCGCACACCAGCGAGTTCACGACCACGCGCTTCTGCGGGTCGACCATCTTGCCGCGCTTGCGACGGCGGCGCTTTTCGGTCGCGCAGGTCTGGTCGAAGATCAGCACGCTGGTGCCCTTCACCTCGCGCAGGCGCTTCTGCACCTCGTCGAGTTCCTTGCGGTCGAAGAACTCCACGCCCGACGGGAAGATCTCGCGTTTATTCCACTTGGCGATGTCGTCGGACAGCAGCACGATCGTGTCCACGCCTTCGCTGCGCACCTGGTGGGCGATCTGCGGCACGCTCAGCGTGCCGTCCACCGGCTGGCCGCCGGTCATGGCGACGGCGTCGTTGTAGAGGATCTTGTAGGTGATGTTGACGCCGGCCGCGACCGACTGGCGGATGGCCAGGCTTCCGGAGTGGAAGTAGGTGCCGTCGCCAAGGTTCTGGAACACGTGCGGGGTGTCGGTGAATGCGGCCTGCCCGGCCCAGGTCACGCCTTCGCCGCCCATGTGGGTGAAGGTGTCGGTGGAGCGGTCCATCCAGGTAACCATGTAGTGGCAGCCGATGCCGGCCAGCGCGCGCGAGCCGTCGGGCACCACCGTGGAGGTGTTGTGCGGGCAGCCGGAGCAGTAGTGGGGGACGCGCGGGAACTGCGCGCGCGGCAGCGCCAGTTCGCCTTCCTTCTGCGCGATCCACGCCAGCACCTGGTCGATGCGCTCGGAGCGGTGGAACTTGGCGATGCGTCCTGCGATGACGCGGGCGATCCGCGCCGGGGTCAGCTCACCGGTGGACGGCAGGATCCACTCGCCGTGCTCGTCGTACTTGCCGACGATGCTCGGCCGCGCGCTGCCGACCCAGTTGTACATCGATTCCTTCATCTGGCTCTCGATGAAGGCGTGCTTCTCCTCCACCACCAGGATGTCCTCCAGCCCGCGCGCAAAGCGCTGCAGGCCGACCGGCTCCAGCGGCCAGGTCATGCCGACCTTGTACACCCGGATGCCCAGGTCCAGGCACGCGCGCTCGTCCAGGCCCAGGTACTCCAGCGCCTGCAGCACGTCCAGGTAGCTCTTGCCGGTGGTGATGATCCCCAGGCGTGCGTTGGCCGGGTCGATCACCAGGCGGTCGATGCCGTTGGCGCGTGCGAATGCCTGCGCGGCCTTGACCGCGTACTGGTGCAGGCGCATCTCCTGGTCCAGCGGCGGGTCGGGCCAGCGGATGTTGAGCCCGCCGGCCGGCATCTGGAAGTCCTGCGGCAGCACGATGCGGCGCGCCAGCGGGTTGACGTCGACCGAGGCCGAGGACTCCACCGTCTCGGCGATGGTCTTGAAGCCGACCCAGCGACCGGTGAAGCGGCTCATCGCCCAGCCCACCAGGCCCATGTCGAGGATGTCCTGCACGCCCGCGGGGTTGAGCACCGGCATCATCGCCGAGACGAACTCGTGCTCGGAGCCGTGCGGCAGGGTCGAGCTGCGGCAGGCGTGGTCGTCGGCGGCCAATGCCAGCACGCCGCCCCGGGGCGCGGTGCCGGCAGCATTGGCGTGCTTGAACACGTCGCCGCAGCGGTCCACGCCCGGGCCCTTGCCGTACCACATGCCGAACACGCCATCGTGCCTGGCCCCCGGGAACAGCCCGGTCTGCTGGGTGCCCCAGACCATCGTCGCGCCGAGGTCCTCGTTGAGGCCGGGGACGAACTTCACCCCCGCGCCGTCCAGGTGCTTGCGAGCGCGCCACAGCTCCAGGTCGAACCCGCCCAGCGGGCTGCCTCGGTAGCCGGAGATGAAGCCGGCGGTGTCCAGGCCCTCGGCTGCGTCGCGCATGCGCTGCATCAGCGGCAGCCGCACCAGCGCCTGCACGCCCGACAGGTAGATGCGGCCGGACTCGCGGCTGTACTTGTGGTCGAGGGTGTAGTCGCGGTCCATCACGCCCCCGGTAAGCCCGGACCTGGCGGAAGACGGCGAGCTGAGTTCGGCGGTGCTGGTCATGCGGGGCTCCGGCGCGGCGCGGGCCGCGAGGTGGCTGGGCAGGGGGGTGCAGGGCGGGCCGGGGCATGGCATGGCGACGGCGCCGGGCGCACGGGCGCTCAAGTCGCCGGCGCGCGGGTCGCTACCGTGTAGGAACCATGTCGATGAAAACGGCCGGGCAAAGCCCCGGAATTGTACCAGTCGGAAAGCCGTTGACCCGTACGGTCTAGAATGGGCAGGTCATACAGGGGGAATACCGATGTCCGTTCGCACCGTTGTCCTGACCGCCTGCCTGCTCTTGGCGGGCGCTGCCCATGCACAAACGCTGCCCAGGCCGGCCGAGTTCTATTTCGATGCCGACGCCAGCGCCACCCAGCGCCTGGCCGCCACCGACAAGACCGGTGATGCCGCGGTGCAGGAACTGCTCGACCGCATCGGCCGCAACGCGCGCGACGTCGCGGCGACCGCGCAGCTTGCGCACCTGGCCATGGCCGGCGGTCGCGAAGACCTCGGGCAGGAGCTCTACCGCCGCGCGCTGGCGCAACTCGACGCCAACGACCGCAACTACCGGCCGGTGCTGTGGGGCTACGGCTGGGACCTGTACCGCGCCGATGACCCCGCCGGGGCGCTCGAGCAGTGGACCACCCTGGTCGCGTCGAAGGGACTCAGCAGCACGTGGATGCCGCACACGCTGGCGCTGGCCCTGTGGTCGGTCGGGCGCGAGGAGGAGGCCGTGCAGTGGTACGCCGCGGCGGTGCGTTCCGAACCACAGCAGTGGCGCACGACCACCGGTTACCCGTCGCTGCTGGCGGACTGGACGCCGGCCGAGCGCGAACGGCTGGCCGAGGTCCAGGCCGCGTGGGCCGCCAACCCGCCCCGCTATCCCTGACAGGTGCCCGGCATCCCGGCCCTGAACTAGCATGCGGCGGGGCCTGCCGCCGGCGATTGCCGGACCGGGCAGGCGCCCGGCGGCACTGACGGTGGTGGAAGGGAGCGCGCGCGGGTGATCAACAACACGCTGGATGTAGGTCATTGGCGCGAACGCCTCGGCCGCGATGGCCGGGTGCAGGTCGAGGACTTCCTGCAGGCCGAAGCCGCCCGACACCTCCATGACTGCCTGGCGCGGGACGTGCCCTGGACCCTGGCGATCCGCGACCGCGACGGCGCGCGCACCATCGCGCACGAGCAGTACCGGGCGATGCCCGGCGAGCAGGTGCGCCGGCTGCTGGCGGCCGCCGCCGATACCGGGAAGGCGGGCGCGGACGCCGAGGCCGGCTTCAGCTTCGCCTACGACAGTTACATGATGGTGCGTGCCTACCAGGAGGGGCGCGACCCCGACCTGCTGCTGCACCGCGTACTGGAACTGTTCAATTCGCCCGGTTACCTGGGCCTGGTGCAGGCGCTGTCGGGCGACAGGTCCATCCGCCGGGTCAATGCCCAGGCGACCTGCTACCGGCCGGGCCACTTCCTGCGTTACCACACCGATGTCGACAGCCGCGAAGGCCGGCGCTTCGCGTACGTGCTCAACCTGTCGCGCGGCTGGCAGGCGGACTGGGGCGGGTTGCTGCAGTTCATCGACGAGGCGGGACAGGTCACCGGGACCTTCATGCCGCGATGGAACTCGCTGTCGGTGTTCGCCGTGCCCGCCGGCCATGCGGTGAGCATGGTCGCGCCGTGGGCGGGGACCGACCGTTTGGCCATCACCGGCTGGTGGCTGGCCAGATAGCGTGCCCGCAACGGGTGGGCCATCCGGCTGACGACCGGCAAGACGGAGCGACGCCGCGGCGAGCGTGGGTGCCTCGATGGTGCGGCGCCCGGGCAGCAAGACACGGGTTTGCAGCCAGGTGCCTGGCTGCGGTCCTCGCCCCACGGGCCCGGGCAGGGCACCATCGGCCTTCGACGAGGAGTAGGCGATGGCGTTCGACGCGTTCGCCCTGGTGCTGGCGATGCTGGTGCTGGGGTACCTGTTCCAGCGGCTGAGGGTGCTGCCCGACGATGCCGCGCAGGCGCTGACGCTGGTCGTGCTGTACGTGTGCCTGCCCGCGGCGGTGCTGCGCTATGCGCCACGGCTGGAGCTGTCGCCGGCGTTGCTGGGGGTGGCGGCGGTGCCCTGGCTGCTGCTGGCGGCCACGGTGCTGCTGGTGGGCGCGCTGGCGCGGGTGATGTCGCTGCGCCGCGACCAGCACGGGGTGCTGCTGCTGACCGTCGCCCTGGGCAACACCAGCTTCCTGGGCTATCCGCTGACCCGTGCGCTGATCGGAGAGCACGCGCTGCCGTATGCGGTGGTCTACGACCAGTTCGGTGCGTTCCTGATCATGTCCACGTTCGGTCTGTGGGTGCTGGCCCGCTATGGCGGGGATGCAGTGCCCTCCCCGCGGGAGATGGCCCGCCGGGTGCTGCTGTTCCCGCCGCTGTGGGCGCTGGTGGTGGGGTTGACGGTGATGCCCGCGGCCCCGCCGTCGTGGATCGAAGGGGCGTTGTTGCGGCTGTCGGAGGCATTGCTGCCGCTGGCGATGCTGACCATCGGCCTGTCGGTTCAGTTCGCCTTGCCGCGCGACGAATTCAAGCCGCTGGCGGCCGGGCTGGTGCTGAAGCTGGCGCTGATGCCGGCGCTGGCGCTGCTGCTGGTGCCGCTGCTGGGCATGTCCGGCGACATGGCCCGCACCACCGTGCTGGAGGCGGCGATGCCGTCGATGGTCACCGCGGGCGCGCTCGCCATCGCCCAGGGCATGGCGCCGCGGCTGGCCGCGGCAATGGTCGGGTACGGCCTGTTGCTGTCGCTGCTGACGCTGCCGTTGTGGGCACGGGTGGCAGTGGGGTAGGCGCGGCGACCTGCCGTTACAGTGGGTCCGGGCAAGGGGACGACAGGGAGTTGGCGATGCGAAGGAGCGTGAGGGTAGGAGCGGGGGTCGTCGGGGTGGTCGCACTGGCGGTCGCGGCCCTGCTGGTCGACGGCGATGGGATGGGCCGGCCCACCGAAGCCGGGGGGTCGGCGTCCCCGGCGCTGGCGGGGGATGCCCCGGGCGGTCCCGTCGTGGAGTCGACCGCCGTCCGCGCGGCCGGGCTGCCGGGCGGACTGGCGGGCCTTGACCGGGTGCCCACCAATGTCGAACTCGAGGACAAGCGCGAGCTGGACCGATGGACGCGCCAGTTCGAAGCGGCGGTCGCCGAACGGGTGGCCATGCTGCTTGAACGGGGCGACGCCGGGAGCCTGTACGAGGCGTACCTGCTCATGCCCGGTAGTGGGGCCTTCCGCGAGTTAGCTGGCGACGGGGAGGGGCCAGCGGAGGCATTCGAACAGTACAGCCGTGACCGGTCGTCGATCCTGCAACGTGCGCGCGGACTTGCGCCGGACGATGTCCACCTCGCGCTGCTCGCCGCCCTCGAATGCGGCGTCGCCTACAGCGGCTGCGACCGCGCGTCCGCCATCGAAGACCTGCTCCGGCTGCAGCCGGACAATGCCCTGGGCGCACTGTTCGCGCTTGATGCCGCCCTCGAAGCCGGCGACCGAGCCGCCATCGACCGGTGGTTGGCCCGGGCGGCGGATGCCGACTACTACGACATGGGCTACACGCGCACGGTTGGCGACTACGCGCGGGCGTTTGCCAGCGTGCCTTCGCCGCCCTTGGACCCGCATGTTTTCCGCCGAAGCATGGCGTGGTCGGGGCTGGAGTCACATGACGCAGCTGCCGCCGACGATCCCCGGGACCTGCATGCATTGATCGTGGCCGGTGCGCATCCGCTGCCCTCGACGGTAGGACTGTCCGGCCTGTGCTCGGCGCGTCGCGTGTCCCTGGGCAACCGCGCCAACTGCCATCGCATCTGGCGCCACATGGCAGCAAGCGATACGGCGCTCGCCCAGATGATGTCGCTCAGCCACCTGGTGCAGATGACCGGCGACGCGACGGGCCGGCGGCATTGGCAGGAGCGCCTGCGCCATTTCTCCTGGATAACGCAGGAAGCCAGCCGGTTCCTCGATATGCAGGCATTGCGTGAGCAATCGCGACTGGGCGAGCTCCAGGCCTGGGAGCGCCTGATGCAGCGCCGCGGCATCACCATGCCGGCCGGCTGGCTGCCCGACAACCCGCACTACCGCAGCCTCATCCAGACCGGCCGGCCGCCACCCGACGGCTGACGCCCCGGGCCCGTGATGACCGCATTGACCGCACCGTTGTAGGCTGCGGGACCGGCCGTGCCGGGTCGGCAGAACACCAAGGGGACTTGATGAAGACCGTACTGGTGGCCAGTTCCAAGGGCGGTGTGGGCAAGACCACCATCGCCACCCACCTCGCCGCTCAGGCGGCGCTGGACGGACTCAACACCGTGCTGGTGGACGCGGACCCGCAGGGCTCGTCCACGCACTGGGCGCAGCGTCGCGCCGGGCTGGAGTCGGCGGTCCTGCCGCTCGACGGCACCCGCCGCAAGGCCTGGCGCCGGCAGATCCCCGACGGCACCCAGCGCCTGGTGGTGGATGCGCGCGCCGGGGCGATGGCCGAGGACCTGGACGTGTTCCTGGAAATCGCCGATGCCGTGGTCGTGCCGGTGCAGCCTTCCACCCTGGACATCGAAGCCACCGTGCCGTTCCTGGACTCGCTCGCCCGCCACCCGCGGGTGCGCAAGGGCGAGTTGCGCGTGGGGCTGGTCGGCAACCGGCTCAAGCCGTGGACCAACGCCTCCCAGCAGGCCCTCGACCTGCTCAAGGCCTGGCCGTACCCGGTGGTGGCACAGCTGCGCGACAGCCAGGCCTACGTGGTGCTGACCTCGCTGGGCAAGAGCCTGTTCGACTACCACTCCGCGCAGGTGCGCGACCACCAGGCCGACTGGCAGCCGCTGTTGCGCTGGCTGCGCAAGTGAGGCGCGCCGTGTCCCACGCCCCGCGTTCCCTGCTCCGACCTCCATCCCCTGCCTGCGAGCCCCCATGCGCGAACTGATCCTGCTCCGCCACGCCCACGCCGAACCCGCCGCCCCCGGGCAGGCCGACCTGGACCGTCCGCTGTCGGCCGAAGGGCTGGCCGAAGCCGAGTCCGCGGGGCGCTGGATCAAGGACAGCGGCTGGGTGCCCGACTGCGTGCTGTGCTCGCCATCGCGGCGCACGCGCGAGACCCTGGAGGCGGTGCTCGGCGAGGTCGGCTATATCGACCAGCGGATCGAGCCGTCGATCTACGAGGCCACGCCGGGCAACCTCATCGCCCTGGCCGACGCCTACTGCGAAGTGGGCCGGCTGATGCTGGTGGGCCACAACCCGGGGCTGGAGCGCCTGGCCGCGCTGCTGCACAGCGGCCAGTCCGGTGACTACCGCGGGATGCCGCCCGGCGGGGTGGCGGTGCTGACGATGGAGACCGAAGCCGCGCTGGAGCCGGGCATCGCGCGGCTCACCGCGTTCTGGTGGCCGTGAGCCCGGGCATCTCCGCAAGGACACCGCATGCAGTCGCCCTGGCCGCGCTGCTGGCCCTGCTCGCGGCATGGCCGGCCGGCGTGGCCGCGCAGCAGGCGTTGGGCACGCTGGACGCCGACCAGACCCGTATCCGCTTCGAATTGCGTACCCGCTGGGGGCAACGGGTGATGGGCGAGTTCCCGTCGTTCGAAGGCGAGGTGCTGGCCCTGCCCGGCGAGCAGCGCCAGGTCCGCATCCGGTTGCGCACCGGCGCGGTCGAGGTCGCCGGCTCGGACCGCTATACCCGGGTGGCACGCAGCGAAGGCTTCTTCGACGCCGCGCGCCACCCGTGGATCGAATTCGTGTCCGATCCGCACCCGGCGGCGCTGGTGCAGGACGGAGGACCACTGCGTGGTCGCCTGTCCATGCATGGCGTGACCCACGAGGAAACCTTCCAGGTGAAGCCCTCGTCCTGTGCGCGCCCGGGGCTGGACTGCCCGGTGGTGGCCGCCGGCAGCGTGGACCGCCGCCGCTACGGGCTGGACGGGTATCGTGTCGCCCTGGGCCACCAGGTCCTGTTCGGCATGCAGCTGCGGCTGCGCCCGGCCGGGGGTTGAGCATGCCCTGCGCTAAGCTGCGCCCCGTCGCGCCGAGCGCCACCGACCCCGCCTGATGCCTGCACCCCGACGGTTCCTGCCCCACGCCACGCTGCGCGTGTTCGCGGTGTGGCTGGCGCTCGCGTGCTCGGCCTGCATGACCCTGTCGCCGGACCAGCGAGAACGCGCCAGCGCGATCGCCGCGGCGGCGCGCTCGGAGGTCGCCACCTGTGATGACCGCGACGCCTGCGCGCAGCCCTCACCGCTGCGCAGGCTGGCCGGCAGTGCGTTCGCCCAGTCCACGCCCGGGGCACCGCGACACTACGCGCTGATCCTGGACGAAGGCCCCGACGCGCTGCTGGCGCGGCTGGACCTGCTGCGCAGCGCCACCACCACCATCGACGTTCAGACCTACATCTTCGACGAGGACGACGCCGGCCGGCTGGTGCTGGAGGAGTTGCTGGTCGCGGCCCGCCGCGGCGTGCGCGTGCGCCTGCTGATGGACCAGCTGTCGGGTCTGGAGCGGGTGGAGACACTGGCGGCGCTGGCAGGCGCCCACGCCAACCTGAAGGTGAAGCTGTACAACCCGGTGCTGGGGCGGGCGCGCATCAGCTACCCGCAGTACGTGCTGGCGGCGGCGTGCTGCTGGCGGCAGCTCAACCAGCGCATGCACACCAAGCTGTTCCTGGTGGACGGTGCAGTCGGCATCACCGGCGGGCGCAACTACCAGGACGCCTATTACGACTGGGACCGGGAGTACAACTTCCGCGACCGCGACCTGCTGGTCGCCGGTCCGGTCGCGCGGGCCATGGACGCGGACTTCCTGCGCTTCTGGGACGACCCGCGCAGCATCGCGGTGGAGGAGCTGGCCGACGTCGGCCGCCACCTGCTCAGGTCCGGGGTCCCGGCGCTGGCGCCGCCGGCCTATGCCTTGCCCGAGCGCGCGCAGGCCATGCAGCGCGACGCCGGCGACCCCGCCCGGGTGCAGGCGCGGCTGGCCGACCGGGCGCTGCCGGTGGGCGAGGTCCGCTACATCTCCGATTCGCCCGACAAACACGAGCCGGGCAGCGGCGGCGCGGTGGCATCGACGTCGTTGCGCGGGCTGGTGGAGTCGGCGCGCGAGGAAGTGCTGCTGCAGACCCCGTACCTGGTGCTGTCGGGCGCGGCGCAGGACACCTTCCGGGCGATGCACGAGCGGCCCGATGCGCCGCGGGTGGTGGTCTCGACCAACAGCCTGGCGGCGACGGACGCCTTCATCGTCTACGCGCTTTCGCACAAGTACAAACGTCGCTACCTGCGCGAGTTCGGCTTCGACATCTACGAGTACAAGCCGTTCCCGGCCGACGCCCCGGTCGACCTCAGCGCCACCGGGGTGCCGGTGCCGGCGTTCGAGCCGGGCAATGGCGGCGTCCCGCCCGACCACCAGGCGCTGCGCGAGCGTTACGACACCCGCACCGTGCGCGGGCGTGACGGCTACCGGCGTGCGCTGTCGCGCGAGTACGCCGCGCTGCGCTATGCCAGCCGCCGCGCCAACGAACCGGTGCCGCTCAAGCGCGCCGGCGTGCGCATCGGCCTGCACGCCAAGTCGCTGGTGATCGACGACCGCATCGGCGTGGTCGGCACCCACAACTTCGACCCGCGCGGCGACCACTACAACACCGAGAGCGCGGTGGTGATCGAGGACGCGGCGTTCGCGGGCGAGCTGGCCGCCAGCATCCGCCGCGACATCTCGCCGGCCAACTCCTGGACCATCGCGCCGCGCGACAAGCCGCCGGTGCTGTGGGGGTTGGACTATTCGGTCGGCAAGCTGTTCGAGTACCTGCCGCTGTTCGACCTGTGGCCGCTGCGCTACGCGACCAGCTATGAATTCCAGGCCGGTCCGGACTGCCCGCAACCGTTGCCGCCGGACCACCCGGGATTCCGCGCCTGCTACGTCCCGGTAGGTGACTTTCCGGAGGTCGACCTGGTCGGATTCAAGGGCCTGGGTACGCGGTTCGTGACTGCATTCGGCGCAGGCCTGGCCCCGATCCTCTGAGTGCAACGGGCCCGCGGGGCGAGCGGCCCGCTGGAGCATCGATACGGGTGATCGACCCGGCCCTTCGCGTTGCGACCGGCGTGCCGCGCGTGCCGCCTTGCCCGTGGCCCCGTGGCCCCGCTGGGCCCTCACCTCGTGTCTTCGCCACCGAACGCATGTCCCGGCCGGCGTCTTCCCCGGCTGTTCGCGCCTGTCTGGACCCAGGTCGTCGGTGGGGTGACTTCCGGCACATGGTGCGTCCGATTAGGTGTTGTACTTTACCAACACACCGAGGCACCAGCCCACCCAAACAGGACCCACGACATGAACGCTTCCCCGACCTTCGCCCGCCCCGTCGCCGCCGTCGCCCCGCGCAACCTCCAGGCCGCCGTCTACGTCGCCCGCCGCCCGCGCGCCACCGGCATCGGCTACGGACACAGCAGCGGATATGGCAGCACCCGGCAGTACGCGAACCCGGTCAACCGTCCGCTGTTCCGCTTCGCCTGATCCATCCCGAGTCGCACCTCCTCTCTCCTCCCGCCGTTTCACTCCGCCCCCCAGGACACTGAAATGAACCTCCTCGCCACCGATCGCCCCGCCATCGCCCAGCCAGCCGCCCCGGCAGCATCCGTCCCCCCGGCCGCCGCTGCCCCGTCGACCCAGCCCCGCCGTGCCGCCCGCCGCGAACGCGATGTCGGCATCGGCTATGGCAGCAGCAGCGGCTACGGCTGCACCCGCCGCTACGCGACCCTGTTCAACCAGCGCCTGTTCCGTTGTGCGTGAGGGCTGGCGCGCCCTGACCGCCCGTCCCCTCCCCGAACGGGCCACGCACGACACCCTCCCCTGCGACCCCGGCCGGTGCGCTACGTCCCTCTCCGCGTAGCCCACCGGCCTTGTCCGTGCTGCCGCCGGCCGTTTCGCTCGGCTATCGTGGTGCGATGACCGATACCGCCGCCACGCCCTCGCCCTCGCCCTCGCCCTTCCGCCACCGCCCCGCGCTCGCCGAACTCAACGCCCTGTCGGCCGACACCGCGATCGCCACGCTCGGCATCGTCTTCACCGAGCTGGGCCCGGACTACCTGCGCGGCACCATGCCGGTCGATGCCCGCACCCACCAGCCCTACGGCCTGTTGCACGGTGGTGCCTCGGTGCTGCTGGCAGAAACCCTGGGCAGCAGTGCCGGCAACCTCAGCGTGCCCGAAGGCAAGCTGTGCGTAGGCATCGAGATCAATGCCAACCACGTCCGGGCCGCCCGCCACGGCACGGTGACCGGCACCGCCCGCCCGCTGCATGTGGGCGCCAGCACCCAGGTCTGGGAGATCCGCATCGAGGACGAGCGCGGCCGGCTGGTGTGCGTGTCCCGGCTGACGCTGGCGGTGGTGGCGCGCCCGCCGGGTTGATCGCTGCCCCGGCCCGCTGCGGACGGGCCGGCGCTGGCCCCGGGCCGCCGCGACCCGTATCGTGCCGCCGATGAATGCGCCGCCCCCACCCGCCGGCGGGGGCGCGCCCCCCCCCCCCCCCCCCCCCCCCCCCGGAGGTGGCAATTCCAATCGCCGCCCCGCTCGCAGGTCCGCATGAGGCATGAAAGAGAAGCCCCGCCGGAGCGGGGCTTCTTTCGTTGCGGGCGACGGTGCCAGGTCAGAACGTGTAGCCCACGCGCGCGTAGTAGAAGCCACCGTTGAAACCGTACGGCGCGTGGACCGGGTACTGCGCCCCGGCGATGCCGGCCCACGGGTTGTCGTCGGGGACGTGGTCGAACAGGTTCTGTGCGCCGGCGCTGAAGTACAGGCCCGAGGCGAAGCGCCAGCCGATCTCGGCATCGACCGTCACGGCACTGTCGCCGTAGATCGGCAGTCCGCCATCCTCGACCGTGACCACGTCGCTGTCGAGGTGGTCCTCGTAGAACGAGCCGTAGTAGTTCACGCGCAGGTTGGCGTGGAAGGCCTCGCGCCGGTGGTCGATCCCCAGGTAGCCCTTGGTGCGCGGCAGCGACTCCTCGATCTTCTTGATGCGCGCCTCGGTGATGATCCCGGGCGTGAAGTCGTCGACCTCCGTCCTGTTCCAGTTGGCCGCCATCGAGTAGGTCGTGTCGCCACCGAAGTGGCTGCTGGTGTAGCTGCCCACGAGGTCCACGCCGCTGGTGGTGGTGTCGAAGTCGTTGACGAAGAAACCCACGCGGCTGAGCGACGCGGCCTCCGGGTTGCCGCCGGCGACGAGCGCAGCGCGGTCCTCGTCGGTCAGGGTGAAGTCGGTGCTGCGCGCGATCCGGTCCTCGACCTGGATGTGGTACCAGTCGGCGGTGACCAGCCACGGGCCGTCGTTCCAGACCAGCCCCAGCGAGGCGTTCTGCGAATCTTCCGGCGTCAGCGGTTCGGCGCCGTAGAACGCGGCGATCGGGTTGGTCGGCGGCAGCGTGGCGGTGTCGCGCAGTTCGCCATCGATGAACGCGGTGGTCACCTGGCTGACGTTGGCCTGGCCCGGGGTCGGCGCGCGGAAGCCGGTACTGACGGCGCCACGCGCGGCGAACGTGTCGGTGAAGTCGAAGCGGCCGGTCAACTTCCAGTTGGTGGTGCCGCCGAAGTCGCTGAAGTCCTCGTGGCGTACCGCGGCCGCAAGCAGCAACTGGTCGGTGAAACGCGCCTCAGCGTCGAAATAGACCGCCCAGTTGTCGCGCGCGAAGGTGCCGACCGTGCTCTGGTTGAAGCCGGGGAAACCGTTGGAGCCGATACTGAAGCCCTGTTCGGTCAGCGGCCCGATGGCGGTCGACGGGCCGTCGCCGCCCTTGATCTGGAACTCCTCCTCGCGCCACTCCACGCCCGTTGCAAGCGTCAGCGGACCGCTGGTGAAGCCGGTATCGAAGTCACGGCTCAGGTCGAAGTTGAAGTTGGTCTCGGTCTGGACATTGCCGCCTGGCGAGAACCGCAGCCCGGCCGGCTGGTCGGGGCCGGTCGAGGCGTTGACGGTGTTGAGCAAGTAGAAGTCGATTTCATTGCGGCCGTATGAGCCGCTCAGATCCCAGTGCCAGCCTTCGCCCCAGACGCCCTTGATGCCGGCCACGACCGAGCTGTCCTCCAACTCGCCGCCAAAACGCGGGGTGAAGCCGCCCGGCAGTTGCGAGAGGAAGGTAAAGCAGTCCTCCGGCAGCGCATCGACGGCGGCGCCCACGCCGGCGTACGGCAGCAGGTTTCCATTCGCGTCGCGCAGCGCGATGGTCGGGCAGGTGCCGCCGCTCAGGCTGCCGACCAGCAGGGTCTGCCCGCCATCGTTGGAGTACACGCCCCCGCGCGTGGTCGGGTCGCGGTAGTAGAACCCGCCGGTGACGTCGCGCTGTGCGTAGTTGCCGAACAGGTACGTGTCGACGGTGTCACCCGAGAACCCCATGTTGGCGACGAACTTGAAGTCCTCGTTGACCTCGGGCGAGCCCCAGATCTGCGCCGGGTCGGGGACGTCCGGATAGCCGGCGGCGATGGCCGCCGCGGCGTCGTCGCGCTGGACACTGCGCGAGGTCGGGTCCGCGCTACGCCATTCGGCCGTGAGCGTGGCGAACCCGCGCTCGCTCAACGGCAGGCCGACCTGCGCCGAGTATTGCTGCGTGAAGCCGTCGCCTTCGTAGTACTCGCCAGCGAACGCTTCCACCGTGCCGCCGTGGTCGAGCCGCTTCAGGCCGAAGTTGATGACGCCGGCGATGGCGTCCGAGCCGTACTGCGCAGCCGCGCCATCACGCAGCACCTCGACCTGTTCCAGCGCCAGCGAGGGGAACACCGAGATGTCCGGGCCCTGCGAGCCGTCCGACAGCCCGTGCCCGAGGAAGGTGATGACCGCGGCGCGGTGGCGGCGTTTGCCGTTGACGAGCACCAGCGTGTTGTCCGGCGGCAGGCCGCGCAGGTTGGCCGGGCGCACCAGCGAGGCGGCGTCATCGATCGGGATGGTGCTGACGTTGAAGGACGGCACCAGCACGCGCAGCTTGTCGAGCACGTCCACGGACGGCTGGTTGTGGAACTCCTCGCCGCCCAGGATGTCGATGGGCACCGCCGAGGTGGCCTCGGTGCGCGGCTTGCTGCGCGTGCCGAGCACCGAGACGGTGTCCAGGGTGGTGGTGGACTCGCTGGATTGTGGCCCGGACGGTGGCCCGTCCTGGCCCTCCTGTGCGATCGCCAGGCCGCTGGCGGACAACGCGGCGGCCATGATGGCCAGTCGGATGCCGGCGGACAGGGGGTTGCGTGCGGACGCACGCGGGGCGGTCTTCTTCGTCATCGTGACGTCTCTCCGGAAAGGGGGTGGTTCTCACGGGTGGCGCGTCCATCACGCTCGACCGCTGGGCCGGTCGGCTCAGTCGAGTCTTTAACAGCAAATAAATAAACTACGCAAATGGGAAGGACCGATTCGGCAAAGATCCGCCGTTGGTTTCTGTTCCGTCCTTCCCGCTTCGGGGCGTTTGGCACCCGGGGAGCCGATCCACCACGCGCCTCGACCCAGGGGCGAAAAAAAACCCCGCCGAAGCGGGGTTTTTTCTGTTCCGACCGGTCAACCGGTCAGAAGCGGTACTGCGCCGAAACGCCGAACAGGTTGGCGTTGCCCTCGAACGGACCGGTGAGGCGACTGCCGCTGGCGGCGATGTCGACCTTGGGGTCCTTGGGCTCGATCCGGGTGTAGGCCAGGTTCACGTCCAGCGCGGGGCTGACCTGCCAGGTGGCGCCCAGCGAGTACCACACGCGATCGTCATCGGGCAGGCGCGGGGTGCGGTGCTCGATGCTGGTCGGGGTCTCGTCGTGGGCGATGCCACCGCGCAGGGTCAGCGCCTCGCTCAGCTTGAACTCGGCGCCGACGGAGGCGAAGACGGTGTCCTGCCACTCGAAGGGCTCGACGGCATCCGGGTCCGGGTTGTCGAAGTTGACGCGGACTTCGCGCAGCGACGACCAGCCGGTCTCGGCCCAGGTCGCCATGACCATGAAGCGATCGCTCACGTCATAGGTCGCGGCCAGCGAGGTCACCGACGGGGTGGTCAGCGCGGCGGTGACGCCGCCATCGCGGAACAGCGGCGAGGTCATCGGGCTGGCGCCGAAAACGGCGGCCACGTCCTGCGGCACGGTCCAGTCGGCTTCACCGCTGAGGCTGTAGTCGATTTCCGAGCGGTAGCTCAGGCCCAGCGCCAGGCGGTCGTTCGGACGCAGGTTCACGCCAGCCAGCCAGCCGAAGCCGGTGTCGTCGCCCTGGATCTCGACGAAGCCGTCGCGCGCCTGCGGGCGGGCAAAGGGCAGCGGCCGCGTGGCCGGGTTGGAGAACAGCAGGGTGCCGAAGTCGACCGCCTTGGACAGGGTCACGTCGGCGGACGAGTAGATCGCGCCGATGCCGACCGACAGGTGGTCGGGGATGATGTCCATTGCCGCCGAGAAGGTCAGGTCAACCACCCGCACGTCGGAGGTCTGGGCGAAGTAGCGACCGACCCAGCCGGCTTCGTATTCGGTCTTCAGGCCGAACGGGGCGGACACCATGGCGCCGAGCGCCAGGCCGTTGTCGAGCTTGTGCACGATAGACATCGCCGGCACCGGCGTGATGCCGCCGGCGTTGCCGCCGTTGTTGCCGGTCAAGGGCTGGCCGAGCGCGTCGGTGCCGGCGCCCTGGAATTCATAGTTGAGGTCGATCACGGTCACGTCGGCCTGCACCGTGGTGCCCTCGAACTGGGTCATCGTGGCCGGGTTGTTGACGACCACCGAGGTGTCGCCGGTCTTCACGCCGGAGCCGGCGAAAGCGCTGCCCATGGACTTGACGCTGTTTTCCTTGAGCTGGAAACCCGAGGCCTGGACGTGGCCGAATGCCAGCGCGCCGGTGATGCCCAGCGCGAGCGCGGACAGGCGCGTGAGGCGATGTGCGTGTTGCATGCGTGTCTCTCCAGTGGAGTGTTCTGTATGGTCGTCGCGGGCCGTGGGCGGCTCCGTCGTCGCGGGGTTGCGGCGGCCGGAGCGATCCGACGTACTGCGCCGTATGCACTATAGCGTGCGGGTTAACCTGACGCTAACAATATGACCGGCCGCGCCACGCTACCGTGCGGCCCCCAGAACCTGCCCCGCTCCGCCTGCCGTGGAGCGCTCCGACCGGAACCCCGCCTGGTGTTCATCGCCGTCCCGTCGCGCCAGAAGTCGCCCCTGCGCTGGGCAACGCCGCTGCTGTTCGCGGTGCTGTGGCTGTGTTTCACCTGGGTGGTGCTGGCGCCCGATGGGGAACAGCGCCGGCTGCTGCTGGAGTGGGCGGCATTGTCGGGTGGCCTGGCGTCGCCGGAAGCGTGGCGGGCCTCGTTGCAGGACGGCAACAGCCTGCGCCTGGCCAGCGCGCTGTTCCTGCACGCGGACTGGGCCCACCTGCTGGGCAACCTGGTGTTCTTGCTGATCTTCGGGCTGCCCGCCGAACGCGCGATGGGGCCGTGGCGCTTCCTGCTGCTGTTCCTGGCCGGTGGCGCGGTGGCCAACCTGGCGGCGGTGGCGGTGATCAACACCCCCGACCAGCTGATCATCGGCGCCAGCGGCGCGGTTTCGTCGCTGATCGGGGCCTACCTGGCGCTGTTCCCCGGCGCGCGACTTGGCCTGGTGCTGCCACTGGGCCTGTTCCTGCAGTTCGTCAAGGTACCTGCGGCGCTGCTGATCGGGATCTGGGCCTTGCTGCAGTTCGTCTTCACCTTCATAGGCCCGGCCTACGGCGCGGTCGCGTGGTCGGCGCACTTGGCCGGCTTCGCGTTCGGCGGCGCGTTCGCCCTGCTGGCGCGGGCGGGCATCGCGCGGCGGCTGCGGCGCAGCCGCGGGTACTAGGCCCAGCGGATCTGGCGTTGCCCGACCCCGCCGGCGCTTGCGCTGCGGCAATCGCGCCCCCACCGTTTCGTAGTCCACCACCCGTGCCCGCCAACCCATGTCCAAGCCGCTTTACAAGGTGACGTTCCTCAATGCCGGAAAGGTGTACGAGCTGTACGCCCGGCGCGTGGCATCGGGCGCGCTGTGGGGCTTTACCGAGGTGGCCGACCTGGTGTTCGACGTGCACGAGGGCGTGCTGGTCGACCCCACCGAGGAACGCCTGCGCGACGAATTCGGGCAGACCCGGGTCCTGCACCTGCCGATGCAGAGCATCGTGAGGATCGAGGAAGTCGAGCGTAAGGGCGTGTCCGCGATCCGCGACGCCGCGACCGGCGAACGGGTGGTCACGCCGTTTCCGTTGCCGGCCAAGCCGCGCTGATCCACGGCGGCCAACCCGCTGTCGTACAGCGCCAGCTGAAATAGGGTGTCTCCGCCGGCTCCCCGACCGGGTCCGCGCCGACCGGGCACTTGGCGAGCGGACCTGTCGACGGCGTCGGCGTCCCCGGGTCAGCGGGCAGGAGGGACGGGGCTCGTGGTCGCGCGCTTGAGTTCGGCCAGCGCGGCATCGATGTAGCGCGTGCCCTCCAGGACCTCGCCGGCATTCTTGCCGGCCAGCGCGTCGGCATCACCCTGCAGGTGTCCGGGCAGGCTGGCTTCACTGACGCTCGGGCGGACCGGCTCGTCCGGGCCGTTCTCGGCCTTGAACACCACGTCCGGAACGATGCCCTGGGCCTGGATGGAGCGCCCGTTGGGCGTGTAATAACGCGCCGTGGTCAGCTTGACCGAATCGCCGTTGTCCAGCGGCAGCAGCGTCTGCACCGACCCCTTGCCGAACGTCCGGCTGCCAACCACGCGGGCGCGGTCGTTGTCGCGCAGCGCACCAGCAAGCACCTCCGAGGCACTGGCCGACCCCGCGTCCACCAGCACCACCACCGGCGCGCCGTCCAGCCGGTCACCGGCCGTGGCGCTGAAGCGCGCGTCACTGATGGCGATGCGACCGCGGGTGGCGACGATCTCGCCCGCTTCGAGCAATTCATCGGCGATCTGGACCGCGGATGTCAGCAAACCACCGGGGTTGCTGCGCACGTCGATGACCAGGCCTCTGAGCTCGCCACCGGATTCGGCCTTGAGCGCGTCGACCTTGGTGGCGAAGTCGGTGGCGGTATCGGCCTGGAAAGCGGCAAGCCGGATGTAGCCATAGCCCGGTTCGAGCATGCGCCCGCGCACGCTGGCGATCCGGATGGTCTGTCGCGTGAGGGTCACCTGCAACGGTTCATCCACGCCCTCGCGCTGGAGGGTCAGCTTGACCTCGCTCCCGGCAGGTCCGCGCAGGGGCGCCGAGCTGTCGCCGTCTTCCGACTGCAGCGGCTTGCCGTCGATGGCGGTGATGCGGTCGCCGGGGCGCAGGCCGGCACGCGCCGCGGGCGTGTCGTCGATCGGGGCAATGACCTGCAGGGTGCCGTCGGGCAGGCGTTGCAGCTCAACGCCAACGCCTTCGTAGGCGCCCCGGGCGTTGTCGTCGAAGTTCTCGGCGGCAGCGCTGTCGAGGTAGAGGCTGTGGGGATCCAGGTCCAGCAGCAGGCCCCGGATCGCGGACTGCATCAGCCGGGCGTCATCGATCGGTTCAACGTAGGCCTGCTTCACCGCGTTGTAGACCGCCACATAGCGCCGGATCTCGTCGATCGGTACCCCGGGGGCATCGGCGGCGTCAGCGGCGGGCATGGCTTCTTCGGCAGCGGGCGGAGACGCTTCCTGGCCGTAGGCGGGCAGCGCCCAGGCGGGCATCAGGAACAGGGGAATCAGGCAGCGCAGGCGCATGGATCACTCCGGTAGGGCCGTTGGGCCGGCACGCTGGGCGCAGCGTGTGCGGCGCGGGTTCGATGATGCGGCACGGCCGGCCACGTTAGGTTCGCCCGGGGCAAGCTTTCGTTAACCCCGCCACTCAACGCCGCAGCCACGTGGCCGGGTCGACCGGCTCGCCGTTGCGGCGCAGTTCGAAGTAGAGCGCGGGCCGGCCGTGGCCGCCGGAACTGCCCACCGCGGCTACGGTGTCACCCTTCGACACGCGGTCACCGGCGTCCTTGAGCAGGGCGTCGTTGTGGGCGTACAGGCTCATGTAGCCATTTCCGTGGTCGATGATCAGCAGCAGTCCGTAGCCGGTCATCCACTCCGAATACACCACCTGCCCGTCGGCGACCGCGCTCACCTGGGCGCCGGCATTGGCCCCGATCAGCAGCCCCTCACTGCCGCGACCGTCCGGCAGCTTGCCGCCGTAGCGCGCCAGCAGCGCCCCGGCGACCGGCCAGCCCAGCCCGCCCACTTGCGGAGCCGGGGTGGCGGGGACCGGGCGGGCGACGA